>CANQSF010000005.1 GCA_947626345.1 uncultured Oscillospiraceae bacterium
TGATCTGCTGGGTGCCCCGGGGCGTGCGGATATGGGGGGAGGAGGATACGATAAGTTTCCGTTCTTCGTTCATCTTATTTGTCCTCCTTCTTCTCGGCGGCCTCGGCCGCTTTGGCCTTTTCCGCCTCTTCCTTGGCCTTCAGGGCGGCCTGATGGGCCTGGACCATGGCTTTGCCGGTCTTGAAGGCGTGGGTCAGGTGCAGCCGGCCCGGGCAGATGTAGGAGCAGGAGCCGCACTCCACGCAGTCCATGATGTTCAGCTTCTGGAGCATCTCCACGTCGCCCTTCTGCTGGTACATGTACATGTAGATGGGCTGCAGGTTCATGGGGCAGCCGTCGATGCACTGGCCGCAGCGGATGCACACGGGGTCGGCGACGGTCCTGTCCTCATCGTCGGAGAAGGCCAGCAGGGACGCGGTGCCCTTGCCGCAGGGGACCTCCAGGTCGTACTGGGCCATGCCCATCATCGGGCCGCCCATGATGATCTTCCAGGGCTCCTTGGCGAAGCCGCCGGTCTGCTCGAACACCCACTCCATGCTGGTGCCCACCCGGACCTTCACGTTCTTCGGGTCGGCGATGGCGGAGCCGGCGACGGTGACCACCCGCTCGATGGCGGGCCAGCCCTCGTAGCAGGCGCGGTAGACGCTGTAGGCGGTGAAGGTGTTGAACACGTTGCAGCCCACCGCGGCCGGCAGCCCTCCGGGGGGCACCTCGCGGCCGGTGATGGTCTTGATCAGCGTCTTCTCAGCGCCCTGGGGGTACTGGCACTTCAGGGGCACGATCTCGATGCCCATCTGCTTGGCGCCCTTGAAGTTGAGCAGGTCGATGGCGAACTTCTTGTTCAGCTCGATGCCGAAGTAGGCCTTGTCCACCTTGCAGGCCTTCATGATGAGGGCGATGCCCTTGAGAAGCTCCTCGGGGTGCTCCACCATGGTGCGGTAGTCGCTGTTTATGTACGGCTCGCACTCGGCGCCGTTGATGATGACGGTGTCCACCTTGCCCCAGCCGCTGGTGATCTTGAACGCGGTGGGGAACGTGGCGCCGCCCATGCCGACGATGCCGGCCTCGCGGATGATGGCCGCGATCTGCTCGGGGCTTTCCAGGGCCTCCGACGGGGCGGGGACCATGGTCTCGGCGGGGGTGTCCTTGAAGTCATTCTCGATGACCACGGAGTTCACCATGTTGCCGAGGTTGTTCAGATGGGGCGCGATGGCCACCACCTTGCCGGACACCGAGGCGTGGATGGGCGCGGACACGGGCGCGCTTGCCTCGCCGATCTTCTGGCCCAGCTTCACCTCGTCGCCCACCGCCACCAAAGGCGAACAGGGAGCGCCGATGTGCTGGGACATGGGGATGACCACCTGGGCCGGCTGGGGGATGGTGGTTATCGCCGCTTCGTTGGCGGGCGCCTTCATATCGTTGGGGTGCACGCCGCCATGGGACTTAAAGAGCATGAGCATCACCTCTTGCCTAGTTTTATACTTTGATATAATAGCACAACTCCCTTCGGCTGTCTATAACTGAATTCGCCAAAACACGCGTTCCGATCGCAAAAAATCGCGTGTTTTTTCCACCTGCCGTTGCGGCGGGGGACCAAGCTGTACTATAATATGAAGAGGACCAAAAAGATAGAGATAAACTTTTTCCTTTTCAGCCTGTGAGGAGGTGCCTTTTCCATGTTCGACGAATACCCCCGCCCCCAGATGGAGCGGGCCCAGTGGTGGGACCTGTGCGGGCCCTGGCAGTACGCCATAAACGGCTCCGACGAGCCGCCCGCCGCCTGGGACGGGACCATCCCGGTGCCCTTCTCCCCGGAGGCGCCCGCCTCCGGCGTGGGCCGGTCCGTGGGGCCGGAGGACCGGCTGTGGTACCGGCGGCAGGCGGATTTTTCCGATGCGCCGGGCCGGGTGCTGCTCCACTTCGGCGCCGTGGACCAGACTGCCCGTGTCTGGGTGAACGGGACAGAGGCGGGGGCCCACGCCGGGGGCTATACCCCCTTCAGCCTGGATATCACCGCCGCCCTGGGACCGGACCGGCAGGCGGAGATCCTGGTGCTGTGCCGGGACGGCACGGATGACAGCGGCATGGCCCGGGGCAAGCAGAAGACCGCCCGGGGCGGCATCTGGTACACCCCCCAGAGCGGCATCTGGCAGCCGGTGTGGGCGGAGGCGGTGCCGGAGACGTATATCAAAAAGCTGCGCATCACCCCGGATTACGACGGGGCCGCGGTGACCGTGGAGGCGGAGCCCGCCGGCGCGGTGGTCCACTTCGGGGGCGCGGACTATCCCTGCCCCGCCCGCGTGCCGGTGCCGGACTTTCAGCCCTGGAGCCCGGAGGAGCCGAAGCTGTATGACTTCACCGTCACCCTGGGCCAGGACGAGGTGAAAAGCTATTTCGCCATGCGGAAATTCTCCGTGGAGGGGGGCAGGCTGTGCCTGAACGGCAAGCCCTATTTCCACAACGGGGTGCTGGATCAGGGCTACAACCCGGAGGGGCTGTACACCTGGCCGTCGGACCAGGCCATGATCGACGACATCCGGCTGGCCAAGTCCCTGGGCTTCAACACCATCCGCAAGCACATCAAGGTGGAGCCCCTGCGCTGGTATCACCACTGCGACCGGCTGGGGATGCTGGTGTGGCAGGACATGCCCAACGGCGGCGGCCGGCGGTATGACCCCCTGGTGATCCAGGCCCCCGCCGTGGGCATCGGCGGCCGGATGAAGGACGACCGCTACGGCCGCTTCGCCCGGGCCGACGCCGCCGGCCGGGAGCAGTTTCTCCGGGAGCTGGACGAGATGATCGACACGCTGTATAACTGCCCCTGCATCGCCCTGTGGGTGCCCTTCAACGAGGGCTGGGGCCAGTTCGACGCGGCCAAGGTCCGGGAGCATGTGAAAACGCTGGACCCCACCCGCACCGTGGACCACGCCAGCGGCTGGCAGGACCAGGGGGGCGGGGAGACCCAGAGCCTGCACGTGTACTTCCGGCCCTACCGCTATAAGCCGGACCGGGAGGGCCGGGCGGTGCTGCTGAGCGAGTTCGGCGGGTACAACCTGCGGGTGGAGGGCCACACCTTCAACGACCGGGACTTCGGCTATTCCCGGTGCCGGGACGCCGGCGAGCTTCTGGAAAAGCTGAGAAAGCTCTACGGCGAACAGATCGCCCCCGCCCGGGAGCGGGGCCTGGCCGCCGCCATCTACACCCAGCTCACCGACGTGGAGGACGAGCTGAACGGCTTCGTCACCTACGACCGGAAGGCGGTGAAGCTGCCGCCGGAGCAGGTGCGGGCGGTCATCGCCGGGACATGAGCGGCGCTCATAAAATTTTCCGGAAAATTAAATTACATTCAGTTGTCAAACACGGACCCGTCTGGTAAGATGGGTCCGTGAATGATCTTGAAGGAGGCGTGGACATGGACATCGGCGCGGTGATCCGGACCAACCGGAAAAAGCTGGGCCTGACCCAGGAGCAGATGGCTTCCCGGCTGGGGGTGACGGCCCCGGCGGTGAACAAGTGGGAGCGTGGCGCGGCCCTGCCGGACATCGCCCTGCTGGGGCCCATCGCCCGGCTGCTGGGGGTGAGCCTGGAGGAGCTGCTGTCCTTCCGGGAGGACCTGACGGAGGAGGAGCTGGCGGACCTGATCGGGCAGGGGGACCAGCTGTTCTCCGACGGCCCCTACGAGGAGGCCTTCGCCTGGGTCCGGGACACCCTGGCCCAGTGGCCCAACTGCGGGAAGCTGACGATGCACCTGGTGCAAATGCTGGATTCCTGGGCGCGGCTGGAGGAGCTGCCCCCGGACAGGGAGCGGGACAGATTCATCACGGACCGGTACATCCGCCTGCTGGAGAGCGGCGACGAGGACCTGCGCCGGAGCGCGGCGGAGGCGCTGGTGTCGCTGCACCTGTGGTGGAAGCAGTATGAGGGCGCGGAGGCGTTTTTGAAGCACTTCTCCAAGTACGATCCTTTGGGAAAGCTGCTCCGGGGCCGGGTGCAGGACGAGTCCGGCCGGACGGAGGAGGCGCTGCGGACCTATGAGGAGCTGCTGTTCCAGGGCGGCAGCTGTCTGACCATGGTCCTGCAGGAGATGCAGGCGTCGGCCCTCCGGTCCGGGGACCGGGAGCGGGCCCGGATGCTGGCGGAAAAGCAGGGGGCGGTGGCGGCCGCCTTCGACATGGGGAAATACGCAGAGTTATCGCCGCTGCTGGAGCCGACCCTGGCGGAGGGGGACGCGGACGGGCTGCTGGCCCTGCTGGGGGAGCTGCTGGAGAGGGCGGACACCCTGGGGGCTTTCGCCGGCTCGCCGCTGTACGCCCACATGACCTTCAAGCCCCGGGACCCGTCCATGGCCGGGATGGCGCGCCGGGCGGTGCTGGACGTGGGCCAGGAGGCCGCCGTCCTCCGGGACGATCCCCGCTGGGCGGCGCTGCGGGCCCGGTGGGAAGAAAAGGACGCGGGCTGAGGCCCGCGTCCCTGCGCTGTGCGTATGTGGCTTATTGGGGGAGGGCGGCCTTTTTTGCCGCCTCCTGCTCGGCGATCTTCTTTTTCCAGCACCGGTGGCACATGGCGGTGTAGGTGTCGTTGCCGCCCAGCATCACCTGCTGGCCCTGGGTGACGATGTTGCCCTCGGCGTCCAGACGGGCGTTCACCACCGCCTTGCGGCCGCAGGTGCAGATGGTCTTGATCTCCGTGATGGAGTCGGCCACCTCCATCAGCCGCCGGGCCCCGGGGAACAGGTGGGTGAGAAAGTCCGTGCGCAGGCCGAAGCACATCACCGGCACGTCCGCCGTGTCCACGATGGCCCGCAGCTGGTCGATCTGGGCGGGGGTGAAAAACTGCGCCTCGTCGGCGATGATCACGTCGCACCAGCCGGCGGACTGATACAGGTCGCCGATGTTGTCCTCCGGGGCGATCACGTCCCCCTCGGCCTCCAGGCCGATGCGGGAGCGCACCGTGGCCACCCCGTCCCGGGTGTCGGTGGCGGGCTTGATGAGCCAGCAGCGCATGCCCTGCTCCTCATAGTTGAATTTGGCGATCAGCGCCTGGGCGGATTTGGACGAGCCCATGGCGCCGTATTTGAAGTAAAGTTTAGCCATTGTCTTCCTCCTCCAGATGGGCCTGGATGCGCCGGATCAGCAGCTCCACGGCCACGTCGTTCTGTCCCCCCTCGGGGATGATGATGTCCGCCCTCCGCCGGGAGGGCTCCACGTACAGCTCGTGCATGGGCTTGACGGTGGTGAGATACTGGTTCACCACGCTCTCCAGGCTCCGGCCCCGGTCCCGTACGTCCCGCAGGATCCGCCGCAGGATGCGCACGTCCGCGTCCGCGTCCACGAACACCTTGATGTCCAGGCTCCGGCACAGGGCGTCGTCCGCCAGGATCAGGATGCCCTCCACCAGCACCACCGGTGCGGGGAACATCCGCTGGGTCTGGCGGGAGCGGTTGTGGACGGTGTAGTCGTAGACCGGCTCGTCCACCGGCTCGCCCCGGCGCAGCGCCGCCAGATGGCGGATGAGCAGGTCCGTCTCGAAAGCGGCAGGCTCGTCGTAGTTGAGCTTGGAGCGCTCCTCCATGGTCAGACTGTCATGGGCGCGGTAGTAGTTGTCGTGATACAGGGTGCAGACCCGGTTTTCAAACTGCCGCTGCAGCCGGCGGGTGATGGTGGTCTTGCCGCTGCCGGTGCCGCCGGCGATGCCGATGGTCAGGATCCGGCCCATAGGCGAGCCTCCCTTCGGTCCTCTGATATAGAAAATATGATATCATAAATAAGTCTCGCTTGCAAGTGGCGGCGGCGAGCGGGCAGACTGCAACTAAATTGTGATTTCTGTTTCCGTTTTTTTACGGACCTGTCCATTGAATCTGTGAGGCGGACATGCTATAATTTTACTGTTCGGAACTGGACAAATTCTGTCGTTCATCCACGAAATTTTTTAAGGAGGATAACATGAAAAAGTTTCTGGCACTGCTTCTGGCTCTGGTAATGGTGCTGTCTCTGGCCGCCTGCGGCGGCGGCAGCAGCAGCGGCAGCTCTGAGCCCGCCGCTGAGGAGGACAAGACCACCGACGCGTCCGATCCCGATTCCATCGAGGATTCCGTCACCGCGTCCGACAACACCTATGAGGTGGCTTTCATCACCGACGTGGGCCAGCTGAAGGACAAGAGCTTCAACCAGGGCACCTACGACGGCGTGAAGCTGTATGCTGCCGCCAACGGCAAGGATTACAAGTACTATCAGCCTGCCAACGGCGATCAGGCCACTGACGACGACCGCGTCAAGGCCATGCAGGACGCCGTGGACGGCGGCGCTGAGATCATCGTGGCCGCCGGCTTCATGCAGGAGACCGCTATGATGAGCGTGGCCGCCGCCAACCCGGATGTGAAGTTCGTGTTCATCGACTGCGACCACCCCGTGTCTGACGCCAACGGCGCCGTGCTCGACAACGTGGCGGCCATCTCCTTCCAGGAAGAGCAGAGCGGCTATCTGGCCGGCTATGCCGTTGTGAAGGAAGGCTACACCCAGCTGGGCTTCGCCGGCGGCGGCGGCGGCACCAACCCGGCCTGCTGCCGTTACGGCTACGGCTACGTCCAGGGCGCCGCTGCGGCTGCCGATGAGATGGGCGTGGACGTGACCATCAACTACACCTGGCAGTACGGCGACACCTTCTCCGCCTCCCCCGAGCTGCAGACCATGATCAGCGGCTGGTATGAGAACGGCACCGAGATCGTCTTCTCCTGCGGCGGCTCCATCTTCCAGTCCATCACCGCGGCGGCCGCCGAGAACGACGGCGACGTCATCGGCGTGGACGTGGACCAGTCCTTCGAGTCCGACACCGTCGTCACCTCCGCCCTGAAGGGCCTGACCGCGGCCACCACCTGGGCCATCGGCAAGTTCTATAATGACGAGTGGGCCGACATCGGCGGCGTCAACACCATCCGCGGCATCAACGACGACTCCGTGGGCCTGCCCACCGCGACCTGGAGCCTGGAGAACTTCTCCGTGGATGAGTACAACACCCTGGTGTCCTCCCTGAAGGACGGCACCCTGAAGGTGGACAACAGCGTCCTGGCCGGCGGCGACATCGTCCAGGCCGCGACCGACCACGTGACCATCAACTACGTCGGCTGATATCCGGACACATAAAAGAAGGGGAAGAGCGCTCTACTCTTCCTCTTCTTTGTAAAAGCACATAGTTAATTTTCCGGCAAATCCACAAGAAGGAGGAGGAAGCATGGAGCAGAACCCGGAATATGTCATCGAAATGCTTCACATCACCAAGGAATTTCCCGGCATCAAGGCCAACGACGACATCACCCTCCAGCTGCGCAAGGGCGAGATCCACGCCCTGCTGGGGGAGAACGGCGCCGGCAAGAGCACGCTGATGAGCGTGCTGTTCGGCCTGTATCAGCCGGAGAAGGGAGAGATCCGCAAAAACGGCCAGCCGGTGAAGATCGAGAGCCCCAACGACGCCACCGCCCTGCACATCGGCATGGTGCACCAGCACTTCAAGCTGGTGGACGTGTTCACGGTCCTGGACAACATCATCCTGGGCGCCGAGGACACGAAGCTGGGCTTTTTGCAGAAAAAGGACGCCCGGAAAAAGGTGGAGGCCCTGTCCGAGCAGTACGGCCTGCACGTGAACCTGGACGCCAAGGTAGAGGACATCACCGTGGGCATGCAGCAGCGCACGGAGATCCTGAAGATGCTCTACCGGGACAACGAGATCCTGATCTTCGACGAGCCCACCGCGGTGCTCACCCCCCAGGAGATCGAGGAGCTGATGCAGATCATGAAGAACCTGGCCGCCGAGGGCAAGAGCATCCTCTTCATCTCCCACAAGCTCAACGAGATCATGGAGGTCTCCGACCGGGTGACGGTGCTGCGCAAGGGCAAATATG
The DNA here is from genome assembly GCA_947626345.1 of uncultured Oscillospiraceae bacterium. GTDB lineage: Bacteria > Bacillota > Clostridia > Oscillospirales > Oscillospiraceae > CAJOIG01. The sequence continues at coordinate 7,895 of CANQSF010000005.1, forward strand.
TGGGCACCATCGACACTGCCGGCACCACCAAGGAGGAGCTGAGCCGCATGATGGTGGGCCGCCCGGTGCAGCTGGTGGTGGACAAGGACGAGGCCAAGCCCGGCGAGGCGATCCTCACCGTGGAGGGGCTCACCGTTCCCTCCAAGGTCCACAAAAACGATGCCGTGAAGGACGTCTCCTTCACCGCCCACGCCGGGGAGATCGTGTGCATCGCCGGCATCGACGGCAACGGCCAGACCGAGTTCGTCCATGCCCTCACCGGCCTGGAAAAGGCCAGCGCCGGCAAGATCACTCTGTGCGGCCACGACATCACCCACGCCTCCATCCGTTCCCGCAGCCAGACCGGCATGAGCCACATCCCCGAGGACCGGCACAAGCACGGCCTGGTGCTGGATTTCACCCTGGAGCAGAACATGGTGCTCCAGCGGTATTATGAGCCCCGGTTCCAGAACCACGGCTTCATCCGCTTCGGCGAGGTCCGCACCTATGCGGAGGGCCTCATCGAGCAGTACGACGTCCGCTCCGGCCAGGGCCCTGTGACCATCGCCCGGAGCATGTCCGGCGGCAACCAGCAGAAGGCCATCGTGGCCCGGGAGATCGACCGGGACCTGCCCCTGATCGTGGCGGTGCAGCCCACCCGCGGCCTGGACGTGGGCGCCATCGAGTACATCCACAGCCAGCTGGTGGCCCAGCGGGACGCCGGCAAGGCGGTGCTGCTGGTGAGCCTGGAGCTGGACGAGGTGATGAACCTGTCCGACCGCATCCTGGTGATGTACGAGGGCGAGATCGTGGGCGAGCTGGACCCGAAGAAGACCACCGTGGAGGAGCTGGGCCTTTACATGGCCGGCGCAAAGCGCCAGGGAAAGGAGCGTGAGAGCGCATGAAAGAGAAGACTCCCCTGATGCAGCGGGAGGGCACGCGCTCCGTGCTCGCCTCCCTGATCAGCATCCTCATCGGCCTGGCGGCGGGCGCCCTGGTGGTGCTGCTGGCCAGCGCGTTCAACAAGAGCCTGAACCTGAAGACCGCCTGGGAGGGCATCCGCCTCATCTTCCTGGGCATCGTCAGCACCGGCCGCAACGCCGCCGGCGAGCTGAGCTTCGGCTTCAACCCGGTGACCTTCGGCAACATGCTCTTCCGGGCCACCCCCCTGATCCTCACGGGCCTGTCCGTGGCCGTGGCCTATAAGACGGGACTGTTCAACATCGGCGCGCCGGGCCAGTATCTGGCCGGCACCACCGCCACGCTGTTCATCGCCCTGGAGATCCCCACCACCGTGGTGCCTGCCTGGCTGGTGTGGATCCTGGCCTTCCTGGGCGGCATGGCCGCCGGCGCCCTCTGGGGCGCCATCCCCGGCATGATGAAGGCGTTCCTCAACATCAACGAGGTGCTGGCCTGCATCATGACCAACTGGATCGCCGCCAACCTGACCACCTGGGCCTTCGACGTATCCAACCTGAAAAACACCGTGGAGAACACCAAGACCGCTTACATCTACAAGACCAGCTTCAACGGCGTGCAGACCCCCAAGCTGTTTTTGGACAAGATCTTCCCCGGCTCCCAGGTCAACGGCGGCATCCTCATCGCCGTATTGCTGGCGGTGCTGATGTACATCATCTTCACCAAGACCACCTTCGGCTATGAGCTGAAGGCCTGCGGCGCCAACCGCCACGCGGCCAAGTACGCGGGCATCAAGGACCGGCGGAGCATCGTGATGAGCATGGCCATCGCCGGCGCCATGTCCGGCGCGGGCGCGGCGCTGTATTATCTGGCCGGCAACACGGAGTTTTACTGGAGCACCTATCAGTCCCTGCCCGCCACCGGCTTCAACGGCATCCCCGTGGCCCTGCTGGCGGTGTGCAACCCCGTCGCCGTCATCTTCACCGGCATGTTCATGTCCATGCTGGACATCGCCGGCCAGCAGCTCACGGCGCTGACGGCCTATAACGAGTACATCACCGACGTGATCATCTCCGTGATCGTGTACCTGTCCGCCTTCTCCCTGGTGATCAAGCTGTGGCTGGGCGGCAGAAAGAAGAAGTCCGCCGGCCCCAAGCCGGACGCCAATGCAGAAAAGGCGCCTGCCGCCGCCGTGAGCGCGGCGGAGGAGGGAAAGGAGGCCGAGAAGTAATGTCCTTTTTGATCCGTCAGACTTTGATCTACGCGGTGCCGCTGATGATCGTGGCCCTGGCCGGCGTGTTCGCCGAGCGCAGCGGTATCATCAACCTGGCGCTGGAAGGCATCATGATCTTCGGCGCGTTCGTGGGCGTGCTGTTCGTGCGTCTGGTCCAGCAGTGGGGCTGGTTCGACGTGGCCAAGCAGATGGACAACTGGGTCGCCCTGCAGGGCTTCGTGCTCATGACCATGGCGGTGGCCGCCATACTGGGAGCGGTGTTCTCGCTGCTGCTGGCCTTCGCGGCCATCAACCTGCGGGCGGACCAGACCATCGGCGGCACGGCCCTGAACCTGATGGCCCCGGCGCTGGTGCTGTTCCTCATCCGGCTCATCGCCAACCAGAACACCCTGCAGATGGCCACCGGCGACGCCGCCAGCTGGTTCATGCTAAAAAAGACCATGTTTGGCTTCGACAAAAAGGCCAAGCTGGGTTTCTTCGCCAGCACGTTTTTGGACAAGGTGTATCTGACCACCTATGTCTGCATCATTGTGTTCATCGTGCTGTCCATCATCCTCTACAAGACCCGGTTCGGCCTGCGGCTGCGCTCCTGCGGCGAGAATCCCCAGGCCGCCGACTCCCTGGGCATCAACGTGGTGAAGATGCGCTACGCCGGCGTCACCATCTCCGGCGCTCTGGCGGGCATGGGCGGATTCGTGTATGCCCTCACCACCGCCAACTGCGCCTCCACCGGCGACGTGGCCGGCTTCGGCTTCCTGGCCCTGGCCGTGATGATCTTCGGCAACTGGAAGCCCCTGAACATCGCCGGCGCGGCGCTGCTGTTCGGCCTGTTCAAGTGCATCGCCGCCGCCTATGCCAGCCTGGACATCAACGGCGACGGGGTGTTCCTGCTGGCCAACATCGGCCTGAACGCCAACTTCTACCGGCTGCTGCCCTATCTGGTGACGCTGCTGGTGCTGGCGTTCACCTCCAAGAGCTCCCGGGCCCCCAAGGCCGAGGGCATCCCCTACGACAAGGGACAGCGGTAACGCCGCAAAAAAGAAAAGAGCCCCGTTGGGGGCTCTTTTCTTTTTGTCTCCGCTTATGTCCGCTCCCGCCAGAGGAAATCGGCGGCGGGGGCCCAGCGGGCGGCGTAGCCGTCGCACTTGGCGCACAGGTGCTCCACGCTCTCCGGCGACTGCAGGTCCGTGCTCTTGGCGCCGGTGGCGTCCACCATGGCCCGGAGCATCTGGGGGTTCTCCAGCATGGGGCAGGGCCGGAGCATGTTCTCGTTGAAGGGCTGGCAGTCGTGGTAGGCCATGAACAGCGGCCCCCGCAGGATGTCCAGCAGGCTCTTCTGGCGGATGTTGCCGTCGGAGTAGTGGACGAACACGCAGGGGTCCACGTCCCCGTTGGCGTTGATGTGCAGGTACCGGCGGCCGCCGGCGATACACCCGCCCACGAACTCCGCGTCGTTTTGAAAGTCCATGGCGAACAGGGGCTTGCGGGATCGGTAGTCCCGGATGCGGCGGTAGACGATCTGCCGCTGCTCCGGGGTGGGCAGCAGCTCCGGGGAGGCGTCGTTGCCCACGGGCATGTAGTGGAAATACCAGATGAAATAGGCCCCCATGTCGATGAGGCTGTCGTAGTATTCCTCGGAGGTGATGGAGTCGTAGTTGGCGCTGGTGTAGCAGGAGGAGATGCCGTAGGGCAGCTTTTTCCGGTGCAGCAGGTCCATGGCGGCCCGGGCCTTTTGATACACGCCCTGGCCCCGGCGGCCGTCGGTGGCCTCCTCGAACCCCTCCAGGGAGATGGCGGGGACGAAATTCTTCACCCGCAGCATCTCGTCGGCGAAGGCCTCGTCGATGAGGGTGCCGTTGGTGAAGGCGAGAAAGACGCAGTCGTCGTGCGCCTCGCACAGGCGGATGAGGTCGTCCCGGCGGACCATGGGCTCCCCGCCGGTGTAGATGTAGAAATACACCCCCATATCCTTGCCCTGGCGGATGATGTCGTCGATCTCGTCATAGGTCAGGTTCAGCCGGTTGCCGTACTCCGCCGCCCAGCAGCCGGTGCAGTGCAGGTTGCAGGCGGAGGTGGGGTCCAGCAGGATCGCCCAGGGGATGTTGCAGTTGTACTTCTTGCGCAGCTCCTCCTGGCGGGGCCAGCCGGTCAGGGTGGCGTTGATGAAAAAGTTCACGGCCACCGCCGTGAGCACCTCCCGGTCCACGTCCTTTATCATGTGCATGACGAACCGGTGATAGGGGTCGGACGGGTCCTCGATGGCCCGGCGGATGACCGCCCGCTGGGGGCCGAAGCTGTCCCCGCAGAATTTGTCCGCCCAGTCCATGATCTTGGCGGCGTTCTTCTCCGGGTCCTTGTAAAGGTACTTGATGGCCTGTTCGATGCCCAGCTTTTTCATGGTGGTGGATGGGTCCATGATGTTCTCTCCTTTTCTCTTTTTCCCCATCATAGGCCCCTCCGCCCTGGCCGCAAACGGGCAAAATCAGGCATGTGCTCAAAAATTGGACATATGACCGATTTTGTCCAGCCCCCGCGGCCGCGAAAAAGCTCCATGCCGCGCGGCATGGAGCTTGCGCTATCCGGTTTTGGGGGGCGTCATTTCTCCCCCCAGGGAGCGGGCGATCATCTCCTCCATGGAGCCCCGGCGCAGCTCGGTGATCCGGTGGATGTCCTCCAGGACCTCGTCCCGCATGTTGGAGTCCAGCCAGTAGGAGATGCACCCATAGGCGATGCAGGTATAATACCGGTGGATCAGGTCCCGGTCGGTCGCCGGCAGCCGCCGGCCGTTCAGCACCGTGTCCAGATACGCCCCCACCACATGGCCGCAGGTGGACCAGAGGTACCGCTCATACACGTCCCGGCTGGCGGAGTTGTAGATGTGGAAAATGGCCCTCTTTTTGTCCATGGCGGACCGGATGACGGTCTCCAGGCAGTCCTCCAGACTCTCCAGGGTCGGGTAGCTTTTTATGACGGCGTCCGCGTCGTCGTTCACAATCTCGGCGATGAGCTCCGGGATGCCCTGGTAGTGGTAATAAAACGTATTCCGGTTGATGCCGCAGGCCGAGACGATGTCCTTCACGGTGATCTGGGACAGCGGCCGCTGGTCCAGGAGCGTTTCCATCGCCGCCTTGATGGCGGCGCGGGTCAGATCTTTCACCGGCGATCTCTCCTTTTCCACAGGATCTTTCCCATAAGATTAGCGTATCTTTCCCCAAAAGTCAACGTTCCCCGCGGGTGCATATCATGCTGCGTTATGCTATAATAGCCGCAGAGCGGCTATTATATATGATCTCAGGCGGTTTTGCTCCCGGCTTCGCCGGAACCGCAAAACATGCCCCATTATAGCATCCCGCCTGTGGCGTTATGCTATAATAGCCACGAACATGACTCGATCACAGGACGGGAGGGTGCGGCCCATGGAACAAGCCAAGGGGCTGGAGGTGCTCGCTCCGGCGGGGGACAGGGAAAAGCTGATGGCCGCCGTGGCCTTCGGCGCGGACGCGGTGTATCTGGCCGGGCCGGGCTACGGCATGCGTTCCGCCGCCGGCGTCTTCGGCCCGGCGGACATGGTCTGGGCGGCGCAGTACTGCCACGGGCGGGGCGTGAAGATGTATGTGACCGTGAACACCATCCCCACCGACCGGGAGATGGACGCCCTGCCGGCCTATTTGGAGAGCCTGGAGGACGCCGGCGCGGACGGGCTCATCGTCTCCGACCTGGGGGTGCTGGCCCTGGCGAAAAAGTACGCGCCCCACGCCGCCGTCCACATCAGCACCCAGGCGGGGGTGATGAACGCCGCCGCTGCAAGGATGTTTTACGATCTGGGGGCGAAGCGGGCGGTGCTGGCCCGGGAGATGAGCCTGGACGCCATCGCCGAGCTGCGCGCCCGGGTACCGGCGGAGATGGAGCTGGAGGCCTTCGTCCACGGGGCCATGTGCGTGTCCTTCTCCGGGCGGTGCGTGCTGTCCAACTACCTGACCGGCCGGGACGCCAACCGGGGCGAGTGCGCCCAGCCCTGCCGCTGGAAGTACCGCCTGGTGGAGGAGAAGCGGCCGGGGGAGTACATGGAGATCACCGAGGACGGGGGGACCTATCTTTTCAACTCCCGGGACATGTGCATGATCGAGCACGTGCCGGCGCTGCTGGCGGCGGGGGTGAGCAGCATGAAGATCGAGGGGCGGACCAAGTCCGCCTATTACGCCGCCGTGGTGACCCGCGCCTACCGCCACGCCGCGGACGCGGCTGCGCGGGGCGAGCCGCTGGCGGACGCGTGGAAAGAGGAGGTCCATGCCGTGAGCCACCGGCCCTACTGCACGGGGTTTTACTTCGGCGCGCCGGGGCAGTATACCGCCGAGGCGGCCTATTTCTCCCGCTATGACGTGGCGGCGGTGGTGGAGGCGTGCGACGGCGCCGGGAACGCCCGGCTGACCCAGCGCAACCGGTTCTTCCCCGGGGACGAGCTGGAGCTGGTCATGCCCGGGCGGGAGCCCATCGCCTTCACCGCCGGAGAGATACGGGACGGCGAGGGCGCGCCCATCCCGGCGGCCAGCCACGCCAAGATGGCGCTGCGCATGACGCTGCCGGTACCCGCGCCGGCCCTGTCCATCCTCCGCCGGCGGCGCACCCAGGCCCTGCCCGGCCACGGCATCGACCCGGAGGCGTGACGGGCGGGCCTGAATAAGCAGAAAAAGGACGGTATGGCAAACGCCATACCGTCCCGGTCTATGCGGTTTTTATGCCCGCTCCCATAGGAGCATATCGTCCTCGAACCGGGCGGTCAGGCGGCCGGCGTCCCGCAGCCAGCTGAGATAGGAGCGGACCGTGCTGCCCACCAAGGCGTGCTGCTCGAAGGTCATGACCAGCGCATATTTCCGGAACAGCCCCTGCAGGACCCGCTCGAAGCACACCGGCTCCCGGCAGATGTCCAGGATGGCCTGGGCCACCTCCATCACCGCGTCGATGTTGACCTGGGCCAGTTCCGCCACGCTCTCCGCCGCCGGGGCGTGGGCGGGCACGAACATGGTCCCCTCCATGGTCTTGACCCGCTCCAAGGTGTCCAGATAGGCGGCCACGTCCCAGAGAAAGCCGATGCGGTATTTCTCCAGCGTCTCCCGGCTGGACAGACAGTCGGCCAGATACACCACGCCGTCCGCCGTGCGGAAACCCACCATGTCGAAGCTGTGGCCGGGCAGGGGGATGAGCTGCCAGCCCTCCGGCAGGACGTCCTCCGTCAGGGGCAGGGCGTCGCTGGGCTGGGCCATGAGGAATTTGTGCCGCAGGTCCCGGCCGGGGAAGCCGCCATACAGCAGCGAGGGCTCCAGCACGGGATGGCGGGTGAAGGCGCACTCGATGCCGGGGGCATAGATGCGGCAGCCGGTCTGCTTTTGCAGGTACTGGCCGCCGCCGATGTGGTCGGCGTGGGAGTGGGTGTCGTATATGGCGTCCAGCCGCCAGCCGTTGGCGTCCAGCAGCTGGCGGACCTTCCGGCCGGCGTCCTTGTCGTTGCCGCTGTCGATGAGGCAGACCCGGTCCTCCGCCAGCCGGACCAGGCCGATCTTGGCGGGGCTCTGGATGTACCCGCAGCGGTCGGTGAGCCGGATCAGTTCATACATGGCCGTTTCCTCTCGCGGCTGGTTCAGTCCGGATAGAAGCGGCGCAGGGCGGAAAAGTCCATCACGTCGCCGTTGCCGTGGCCCTGCTGGATGTTCATGGGCCCGATCCAGAGGGAGAAGGAATCCTGGGCGTCCTCAAAGGCGGACTGGGACACCTCGGTGCCGGCCACGATATACTGGCCGTCCTTCTCCGCGCCCACCTGGCCGTGGGACTCCATGGCCAAGCCCTCGCCGAAGGCGCCCATCCCTTCGTCCAGGGGGAAATAGGCGTAGTAGTTGTTGAACTGGTCGCCCTCCCACATGTGGAACTCCAGCATCATGACGACGGTGCCGTTCCGGCGGAGCAGGGACACGCTGCCGCTGTTGCCACCCACCTCTTTATAGAGCTCGTTGCGGGCCAGCAGGGTGGCCCCGCCGTCCCGGATCAGCCAGGCGTCGGTCATCACCGAGTAGTTGTTGCCGATGACCGTCTCATACTCCGTCAGCAGCAGCATGCCGTCGTCCAGCTCCGCCACGAAGCCCAGCGGCTCCATCCAGCCGGAGTCGCCGTCGTTGAAGCCCTCCAGCTTCTCGGTGGCGTCCAGCACCGCGTCCACGCCGCCGGGGATGGTCGTCATCCCGCCGGCGGATGCGCCGGAGGCGCCGTCGTTGTTCACCCGCAGGGAGAACAGGGTGTCGCTGAGGGCGGCGGTCACCTGATCGACGTACTCGTCGGTGGCCTCGGAGGACACCTCCCAGTAGTAGTCGCCGGAGACGAACAGCACCACGTTCACGGCATAGTGCTCGCCGTCCTTATAGCACTCCAGGGAGAGCATGTCATAGCTGTACCGCCCCAGGTCGAAGTGAGAGGGCTGGGCCGTGAGCCGGGCGTCGTCCCGGTATTTGAAGTAATAGCCGCCGCAGCTGTCCATGACCGTCTCCAGATCGTAGGTGGACTCCCAGGCGCACTGGCGGACGGAGATGTTGGCCTCGACGAACACACCGTCCACCGGATAGATGGAGATGCTGCTGCTGTATGCCTTCACCTCGGCGGTGTCCCGGGCGAAGAACTGCACCGGCAGATCCTCGCACTGCTCGTTATAGAGCGTGTACCCGTCCTGCTGATAGGCGCCGGTGACGGTGAAGCTGCCGAGCATGTGCTCCAGCTGCTCCACGTAGGTCTCCGCGTTGCTGGCCGCGTCCCGCAGCAGGACCTGCAGGCAGTAGCAGCCGAAGTCCCCCTTGCCGTCGAAGAGATAGAGCGCGCCGGAGTAGGACTCGCCCTTGCGCTGGGTGGAGTAGGCGCACACGTAGCAGCGCTTGCCGTCCACTTCGCCCCAGCCGGAGTCCACGATCTCCAGATCGGACGTGCCGGCCCAGTCGGCCAGCACCGACTCGTCCGCCTCGATGAAGGCGGCGAAGTCGTCCGCGCTCTGGATGAACTGGGTGTTGTCGGCGGTGGTGAAGGCGTACTCCGCCGCCACCACGAAGTCGTCGCCGTCGGAGATCATGACCCCGTTCGGGTAGGGCTCCGTCACGTTGTACCCCGCCGGCACGTCCATGGTGAACTTCACCGTGTCGTTTTCATACTGTTCGTAGCCATTCCCCGAGGAGCGGGACGAGAGGATCGTCCTGTCCGCAGGGGAGAGGAAGCCGCTGCCCAGTGCCATCGCCGCCAGCATCATCGCTGCCAGGGCCAGGGCCAGGAGCCGTCTGCGCGTCGTCATGATCGTGTCCCTCCTGATCGGATTTTGTACCATTATAATACCACTGGAGATCAGTGGCTGTCAATCGGCGCGGGCCGGCGTCAGCGCTCACGGAGGACCTGGAAGATGAAGAACTTCAGATAGCTGGAGTCCTCCGCGCCGAAGAGGATGGGGTGGTCCGGGGCCTGGGTGCGAAATTCCACCAGCCGCAGCCGCTTGCGCACGTTGTTGGCCGCCTGGCGGACCGTCTCGGCCAGCAGGGCCGCGTCCACGAAGTGGGAGCAGGAGCAGGTGGCCAGATACCCCCCGTCCTTCACCAGCTGCAGGGCCCGGAGGTTCACCTCCCGGTAGCCCTTCACCGCGTTTTTCACCGCGCCACGGCTCTTGGCGAAGGCCGGCGGGTCCAGGATCACCACGTCGAACTGCTGGCGCTTTTTGATGAGCTCCGGCAGAAATGCAAATACGTCCGCGCACTGAACGGTCACCCGATCGGCCAGCCCGTTGAGGGCCGCGTTCTCCCGGGCCTGAGCGACCGCCAGCTCCGAGGCGTCCACCGCCAGAACGCTCTCCGCCCCGGCCTGGGCCGCGTTCAGGGCGAAGGAGCCGGTGTGGGTGAAGCAGTCCAGCACCCTCGCGCCGGGGCACAGGGGCCGGATGGCCCGGCGGTTATATTTCTGGTCCAGGAAAAAGCCGGTCTTCTGCCCCTCCGCCACGTCCACCAGGTACCGCACGCCGTTTTCGCAGATCTCTACCTTGGTGTCGAAGGCCGGGCCGATGAAGCCCTTTACCCGCGCAAGGCCCTCCCGCTCCCGGACGGGGGCGTCGCTGCGCTCGTATATGCCCCGGACGGTCACCCCGTCCGCCGCCAGAGTTTCCGTCAGCAGCTCCAGGATGGTCCCCTTCATCCGGTCGATGCCCAGGGCCAGGGACTGGACCACCAGCACATCGGCGAACTTGTCTACCACCAGCCCCGGCAGGAAGTCCGCCTCCCCGAAGATGAGCCGGCAGGCGGCAGTGTCCACCGTCCTTTTCCGGTACTCCCAGGCGGCGCGGACCCGCTTTTGGAGAAACGCCCGGTCGATGAGGGCGTTTTCCTCCCGGCTCATCACCCGCACGGTGAGCTTGCTGTTCCGGTTGAGAAAGCCCTGACAGAGGAACCGGCCCTGGTGGTCCGCCACGGCGACGATGTCCCCGTCCTGCACGTCGCCCCGGATGGAGGCGATCTCGTTGTCGTATATCCAGGGGCCGCCGGCCTTCAGCGCCCGGCCCTCCCCCTCCTTCAGGGTGACGATGGCCTTTTCCATATCCTCCCGCCTTTCTGGGAATATTTTACATGGACCGGCCCCGGCCGTCAAGACGCGGCGCGCAGGGCCCCTCCCGGCCATTATACCCCGGCGGGCCTATATCGCGCAAGGATGGGGACAGCCGATGCGGTCCGTTTGCTTGTACTTTCCCGAAAGTATGCTATAATGTAAATTCACCGCATACCCAATGCACATCCAAGGAGGCCGAGCCATGGAATCCAAGCCCTTCAAAGTCGTATCCCCCTATGAGCCCGCGGGCGACCAGCCCGAGGCCATCGACGCGCTGGCGTCGGGGCTGGAAAACGGCATCGACGAGCAGGTGCTCCTGGGCGTCACCGGCTCCGGCAAGACCTATACCATGGCCAAGGTGATCGAGCGGGTCCAGCGGCCCACCCTGGTGCTGGCCCACAACAAGACCCTGGCCGCCCAGCTGTGCGCCGAGTTCCGGGAGTTCTTCCCGGACAACGCGGTGGAGTATTTTGTCAGCTACTACGACTATTATCAGCCGGAGGCCTACATCCCCCACACGGACACCTTCATCGAAAAGGACGCCTCCATCAACGACGAGATCGACCGGCTGCGCCTTTCCGCCACCGCGTCGCTCTTAGAGCGGCGGGACGTGATCGTGGTCAGCTCCGTCTCCTGCATCTACGGCCTGGGGGAGCCGGACGACTTCGCCGCCATGATGGTCACCCTGCGGGTGGGCCTCACCATGAAGATCGAGGACCTTTCCCGGCGGCTGGTGGACATCCGCTACGAGCGCAACGACATCGCCTTCGAGCGCAACAAGTTCCGTGTCCGGGGGGACACGGTGGAGATCTGGCCCGCCTACTGGAAGGACACCGCCATCCGGGTGGAGTTTTTCGGCGACGAGATCGACCGCATCAGCGAAGTAAACGCCGTCACCGGCGCGCCCATCCGGCGGCTCAATAACATCCCCGTCTGGCCCGCCAACCACTACGTGACCACCAAGGAGAAGATGGAGGCCGCCATCGTGGAGATACGCAAGGAGCTGGAAGAGCGGGTGGCCTGGTTCGAGCAAAACGGCCGGCTCCTGGAGGCCCAGCGCATCCGCCAGCGCACCGAGTACGACATCGAGATGATGCAGGAGCTGGGCTACTGCTCCGGCATCGAGAACTACTCCCGCATCATCTCCGGCCGGGCCCCGGGCAGCGCCCCCATGACCCTGCTGGACTATTTCCCCAAGGATTTCGTGCTGTTCGTGGACGAGAGCCACGTGACCCTGCCCCAGGTGCGGGCCATGTTCAAGGGGGACTTCAGCCGCAAGCAGACCCTGGTGGAGTACGGCTTCCGCCTGCCCTCGGCCTTCGACAACCGGCCGCTGAAGTTCGACGAGTTCACCCAGCGCATCCACCAGGCCATTTACGTGTCCGCCACCCCGGCGGAGTATGAGCGCAGCCGGGCCGGCCAGATCGCCGAGCAGGTGATCCGGCCCACGGGCCTGCTGGACCCCCGGATCATCGTCCGGCCGGTGGAGGGCCAGATCGACGACCTCATCGGCGAGATCAACGCCCGTGTGGAGAAAAACCAGCGCACCCTGGTCACTACCCTCACCGTGAAGATGGCGGAGGACCTGACCGCCTATCTCACCGACGCGGGCATCCGCAGCCGGTATCTGCACCACAACATCGGCTCCATCGAGCGGATGGAGATCATCCGGGACATGCGCCTGGGCCGGTTCGACGTGCTGGTGGGCATCAACCTTCTCCGGGAGGGCCTGGACCTGCCGGAGGTGTCCCTGGTGGCCATCCTGGACGCGGACAAGGAGGGCTTTCTCCGGTCCGAGACCAGCCTCATCCAGACCGTGGGCCGGGCCGCCCGGAACGCGGAGGGCACGGTCATCATGTATGCCGACGAGATCACCCCCTCCATGGACGCCTGCATCAAGGAGACGGAGCGCCGCCGGGCCAAGCAGGACGCCTTCAACCGGGCCCACGGCATCGTGCCCCGGACCATCATCAAGGACGTGAAGGACATGATGGAGCTCTCCGCCGGGGCCGAGGAGGCCGAGGCCGTCACCGCCGCGGGCATCAAGATGACCTCCGCCGAGCGGAAGGCGGAGATCGAGAAGCTGGAAAAGCAGATGCGCAAGGCCGCCCAGATGCTGGAGTTCGAGGTGGCCGCCGTCATCCGCGACCGGCTGGTGAAGCTCCGGGGCGAGAAGTGAACAGGAAAAGGCCCCCGGACACAAGTCCGGGGGCCTTATTTCGTCCGGGATCACATGACGAACTGGATCACGCAGAAGGCCGCGTAGATGGCCAGCAGGGCGACGCCCTGGGACCGGTACAGCTTCCCCTTCGCCAGGGCGGGGACGGTGAGCAGCAGCATCACCGCGAACATCACCGGGATATCCAGCACCAGCGAGGCGTTCATGCCGGCGATCATGGACCCCTGGGGGATGCTGAAGGGGGCCAGGGTCACGGACACGCCGCTGACCAGCACCAGGTTGAACAGGTTCGCCCCGATCACGTTGCCCAGGCTGAGGGCCCCGTGGCCCTTGGCAAGGGAGGTGATGGCGGTGACCAGCTCCGGCAGGGAGGTGCCCAGGGCCACGAAGGTCAGGGCGATGACGGATTCGGGCACGCCCATGGCCTGGGCGATGAGGGTGCCGTTATCCACCAGCAGATCCGCCCCCACGGCGATGAGGGCAGCGCCCACCACCAGCAGCAGGATGCTCTTGCCCAGCGGCAGCTCCTCCGCGGGGGCGTCCTCCTCCGGGGTCTCCGCCGTCGGCTTTCCGCCCCCCTTGCCGGTCATCTGCCGGACGGTGAGGATCATGTAGGCCACGAACATGACCAGCAGCACGATGCCCACGAACCGGCTGAAGTATTGGGTGGAGTAGGCCACGCCGGCGTAGAACAGCGCGGCGATGAAGAAAAACAGCACCGGCAGCCGCAGGGCGCTCCGGTCCACGGGGCCGGGCCGGGCGGCGATGGTGATGGCGGCGATGAGGGAGGTGTTGCAGATCACCGAGCCGATGGCGTTGCCGTAGGCGATCTCCCCGTGGCCGATGAGGGCCGAGGTGGTGGACACCATCACCTCCGGCAGGGTGGTGCCGATGGACACCACCGTGGCGCCGATGAGCAGCTCCGGCAGATGGAACCGCCGGGCGATGCCCGTGGCGCCGTCCACGAACCAGTCGCCGCCCTTGATCAGGCACAGCAGCCCCAGGATAAACAGCAGTACAGGTACCAGCATATGTCCGTTACGCTCCTTGCTTTATTCTGTCCGTCGGACAGACACACCCCTTATTATAACGCCGGACGGCCCGCCGTCAACCCCCTGCCGGGGAAAACCGAACGCAGACCCGGGCCGGGGGAGCTTGTCTCCCCCGGCCCGGGTCGTTGATGGCCAGGTGCGGTCGTGAGGCTTTTGCGGTCCCGCCGCGCCGCCGGTCAGCCGGGGGCGGCGTGGGCCCGGAGCAGCAGGTCGATGGCGCTGAGAAGCTGCTGCTTCTGGTCCGGGAGCATCCCCCGGATGGTGTACTGGTCCAGGACGGTGGTGTCCTCGAACAGGCAGTCCGTCACTGCCAGCTCCCGGAGCATCAGCTCCTCCTCCGCCAGCACCTCCCAGGGGCCCATCTGGGTGAAATGGCCGGCCTGGGCCTGGCGGTAAAGGGGCGTGCCCGGGTACAGGTGCAACTTCAGGCACCAGATGTTTTTCGGGTGGGTGCGGTTGAGCATGCGGGCGGTCTCCACCGCGTGCAGGCGGGAGTACTCCCGGCCGCCCAGCCCGGGGATGACGGTGACGAAATAGTCGATCCCCGCCGCGTCCAGCCGCCGCAGGGCCTCCACCGTCTGGTCGGCGGTGACGCCCTTTTCACACCGGAGGAGGATGCCGTCGCAGCCGCTCTCCACGCCGATGTGCAGCGCCCGGACCCCCGCGGCGGACAGGGCCGCCAGCTCGCCGGGGGTCTTTCGCAGCACGTCGTCCGCCCGGGCGTACATGGCCAGGGCCTCCACCCGAGGCATATGCCGGGCCACCAGCGTCCGGATGGCCAGCAGCCGGTCCGTGTCCATGCAGAAGGGATTCTCCCCCAGCAGGAACAGCCGGGTCTGCGCCGGCTGGAGCCGGGCCAGCACCGTCAGCCGCCGCTCCACCTCCTCCAGGGGGATGAGGCGGAAGTCGTCCTTGGCGAAGTCGCAGAAGGCGCACCGGCGCCAGGAGCAGCCCAGCGCCACCTCCAGCGCCCCGCTGGTCTCCTCGTGGGGCGGGATATAGATGGTGTCGTGGGTGTAGATGGAGCGGTACAGCTCCTCCCGGGTCGCGGGCTCACCCATGGCGCGGGGGACGGCGGTCGGTCGCTTTTTTCATGGTGGCCTCCTTCATGATTTTTGATTGTTTGATCGGTCAGCGTATGTTCGATGGCTCGCCGGGATGTCCGGCCGGCCGGTCCGCCTGTCCGGGCCGGCCCGCCGTCTGTCCCGGTCCGCCGGGATCACGTCTCAGCCGCAGCAGCAGTGGCCTGCGCCGTCCCGGCTGTGGCTGTTCTCCGCAGGGTCCTTCATGCAAAGGTGCACGGCCCCCGTGGTGAACGCATGGGGCAGGGCCAGGATGTTGGGGTGGGGCCCCACGTACTTCTTCATGGCGTCGGCCAGGGCCTCCTCCACGGTGGCCCGGGTCTTCAGGCCCATGCCCCGGGCGATGCCCGGCTCCCGGGCGCCCACGATGTAGATGGCGCTGGTGTGCTCCTCGGCCAGGTGGCCGCAGCTCATCATGCTGAAGCCGTGGAAGGGGTGGAAGGCGTTGGCGAAGCGGTACTTGTCCGTGTATTCCTTGCGGGTGGCGAAATACTCCCCGTACCGGTCCATATCCGGCAGGATCTGCATGTAATCGTGCTGGAACATCTCATACAGCTCCCGCAGGTAGGGCCAGCGCTCGTCGTGGAACCACCCATCGCAGATGCTGGGCACGATGAACACGCAGTGGTCGGCCATCACCCGCTTGTGGCGGATGACCTGGGCCGACAGGGCCTGCATCATCTGGATGGGGTTGGTGCCCATGCCGGGGCCGTAGTGGAAGTTGGTGGGCATGCCGAACACCATCACGTCGTACTTCTTCTCCGCCCAGTGGACGTAGGTGCGCTTGTCGGCCATCTTCCAGCTGACGGGCTGCATCTCCTTGGCCCAGCCGGAGTTGATCTCGATCTGGCGGCTCTTGGTGTCCAGCACCGCGTCGCAGCAGAAGAACTTGTGGCCCATCTTCTCCTCCATCAGCATCCCCTGCTCGTCGAACTTCGAGCGCATGACGCTGTGGGTGGACACGGGCACGAAATCGGGCGCGTGCATCACCCGGGGGATATGGTGGCCGGCGATGGAGCGCCAGTGGGTGATGCCGGTGGCGCAGTGCTTGTATCCGCCGGAGTAGCCGCCGTAGGGGTTGCCCTGGGTGTGGCCGATGAGGATGGGGATGTCCGCGTCGAAGACGTACTTGTTCATGAGCACATGGTCGCCGGAGGCGGTGAAGCCCAGGTCCACCATGTGGTCGTAGTCCTCGCTGTCGTGGCTGGTGATCTGGCCGGTGGGATAGAACTCGTTGAACAGCTGCTCGCCCAGGATGGTGCGCATCTCGGGCACGGTGGCCCGGGGATGCAGGCCGTTGGAGATCAGCAGCAGGATGTCCTTTTTCTCCACGCCCGCGGCGTAGAGCTCGTCCAGGCAGGCCCGGATGGACACCTTCCGGTGGCTGGTGGGCTGCACGCCCCCCTTGACGATGTCGGGGATGACGAACACCACCGTCTTGCCCGGGCCGGCCAGCTCCTTCAGGGGGGGCATGCCGATGGGGTGGCGGATGGAGTCCAGGGTGGCGGCGTAAAGGCTGTCCCAATCCTGGGGCAGGCAGGGCGGATCGGGCACCGTCTCGCCGGGGATGAACACGTCGGTCCACTCCGGCAGCTCCGCGCTCATCATGCCGTGGCCGTACTCAAAATCCAGTTTCATGTGTCGCTCTCCTTTGTTGTGATGTTCTTACTGAAAGCTGTCGTAGTGCCGCTGGAAGACTTTATATACGGCGCTGCTGTCCTGGCCGCCCAGGCCGTCGGCGCTGGCCAGCTCGTTGTACATCTGCACAGTGCCGGCGATGAAGGAGGGGGCCTTGGCGTCCTTGGCCATCTGCAGGGCCAGCTTCGTGTCCTTCAGCAGCAGATCCACGGTGAAGGCCGGCGTCTCGAAGGCGTCGTCCAGGATGCACTTGCCCACCTCCCGGAACAGGCCGCTGACCGTGGCGGCGCTGCTGGAGGCCACCGTGTCGTAAAACACCTTCTTGTCGATGCCCACGTGGTCGCAGATGGCCATGACCTCGCTGCTGATGGCGTTGATGCAGGAGAACATCATCTGGTTGAGCAGCTTCAGGGCGTTGCCCGCGCCGTGGCCGCCCACATGGATGGCGTTGGCGGCGAAGGTGAGCAGGACGGGCTTGGCGTATTCCAGGGCGTTGGGGTCGCCGCCGGTGGGCAGCATCCACTTGCCTGTGGCAGAGGGACGGCCCAGGATGGGGCAGTCCAGATAGGCCGCGCCGGTGGCCTCCACGCCCTCGGCGTTGCGGCGGGTGGTGTCCGGGTCCACGGTGCTGGTGTCGATGACCACCTGGCCGGGGCCGAGGACCTTCACCATGCCGGTCTCGCCGAACAGCACCTCGTCCAGCTGGGCGGGGCCGGGCAGGGACATGATGATGATACTGGCCTTCTCCGCCACGCCGGCGGGATCGGCGGCCACCTGGGCGCCCATCTTTCCGGCGCGCTCGGCGGCGGCGGGGAACGCGTCGCAGGCCACCACCTCATAGCCGGCGTTCAGCATGCTCTCCAGCATGCAGCAGCCCATGCGGCCGCAGCCCACCAGGCCGACTTTTTCGATCTTATCGCTCAATGCGGTCCAGGACGTCATACAAAACACCTCCTTCAGCATCCTTGGGGACGTCCACGTTCAAAAGCTTTGCCAGGGTCGGCGCCACGTCGATGATCCGGGCGGGGTACTTGCGCTCATACTTGGGCACCCCCGGGCCCACCATCAGCATGCAGGCGTGCATGTCGTGGAGGGTGGGCTCCGCCAGATGGACGCCGGTGAAGTTGCCGCACACGGCGGAGTAGTCGCCGTCGTTCTCCTGGACGATGTCCTGGATCAGGTCGGGGAAGTTCTTGCACAGCCGGGCCTCCTCGTACAGCTCCCGGTTGGCGATCATCCGCTCGGAGCCGTCCCGGTATTTGATGGCGGAGCGGTAGATGAACGGGTGGGACATGTAGCCCGGCTTCCAGGCGTACAGCACGTCGCCCACCCGGTCGTAGCCGGGCCCCTCGTAGATGCCCAGCCGGCCGGCCTCCTTCTTCTTCAGGGCGTAGGCCACCACGTTCTCGCCGGTCTCCGGGTTGCGCATGGCCAGCAGGGTGTTGATGATCTTCTCCTGCACCTTCTCGTAATCCTCCGGCTCCACGATGCCGTGGGGGTCGCGGCCCTTCAGGTTGATGAAGATATGGGCGTGGCAGGGCTCCAGGGGATGGCACATGGTCTTGTCCCAGTCGATGGTCAGGTTGGAGGGGTCGTCCGTGGACAGGTCCAGGTTGTACTTGAGAAGCCCCGCCCGGGCCAGATGCTCCTTCACGAAGGGGTTCCAGTCCAGATGGGTCATGCCGTGGTCGGAGATGAGCACCACGTATGTATCATCCAGATCCACGGCCTCCATGATCTTGCCGATGTTCTCGTCCACCTGGCGGTAGACCTCCCGGATCATGTGCCAGCAGAAGGGGGCGGTGCGCTCGCTGTAGACGCGGGCGGTGGGCTCGATGCCGGCGTACAGGGCGTGCTCGATGTGGTCGATGGTGCCCACCCAGGAGAAGGCCATGTCCCACTGCTGGTGCTCCAGCACGTAGCGGGTGGCGTTGCCCCACCAGTTGGCGTGCAGGCTCAGCTGCTCCAGATACAGGTCGGAGTTCATCCATCCGTCCATGAAGGCCCAGGGGTCGTCCACCTCCATGTAGGCGCCGGCGACCGCCTCCACCTCCTTGCTCAGACTGGCGGGCACGGAGTAGGGCTCGGCCATGTTGATGGAGCTCTGGTAGAGCTTGAAGTCCTTACCGTCGGGGCTCAGCTCCAGGATCTGGAAGCGGAAACGGCCGTCCCGCTGGTAGTCCCGGGCGTGGAAGTTCTTGGTGATCCAGGGGCCGTAATCGCCCATGGCGATGTCGGTGACGGCCTGGGAGGCGTCCTTGCTCTCGGAGATGAGCATCCGGTCGTAGCCGGCGTCGGTGCTGGCGTAGACCAGCACGTACATCTTATAGCCCTCCACGTAGGTGGGCGGCACGGTGATCTCGAACTGCAGATGGGGCTTTTTGCTCTCCGGCATGTTGCTCCAGCCCTCCGCCGGCTCGGTCTGGACCTGGACGGCCCGGCCGGGGATCTGGTTGCAGTGCAGCAGCTTGTTGGAGAAGCAGGCGCTGGAGGCCACGTCCCACAGGGGCATGTAGAAATACCGGAACGGCGGGTTCAAAGACCCGGCCAGCTGGCAGCCGTCCTCCTCGGTAATGGCCCCCATGGGGAAGGTCACCGGCCAGTTGATGAGGGCGGTCTTCTTGCCCAGGCGCTTGCCCACGTCCCACAGGGTCTCGCACAGCACCTCGTTGCGGTCAAAGGAGGTGTGCCAGTGGTCCAGCTCCTCGCCCTGGTGCTTGACCATCAGACTGGGCACGCCGTTGGTGCCCGAGCCGGCGCCGCTGACGATGGCCGTCCACGCCGCCGCGGTCAGAGGCGGGAAGACGGTCTCCAGCCGGGAGAATACGCCCCGCTGCATCAGCTTGGCGGTGTTGGGCATGGCGCCCTCCTCCACGAACTTCTGCACCAGGTCGGGCATGGCGGCGTCCAGGCCCAAAAATAGTATTTTTTTGTCCATTTCATGCCTCCTAAATTTACGAAAACTAATGATTTACGGAATTTTCCTTCCATAAAAAGGGATTTTAGTCTTTAAAATGACAACTCGTTACAGTATAATTTCACTTAAAATTGTACAGATAGCACAATCATCTGTCAACAGCTATTTGCCCAATCGTTTGCGTTGCGTTTCGTAAAAAACGGAGAAAAACCGACTTTTTGTTGTTTTCCCCCGTTCGATATGGTATGATACACTCCACTGTGCCAGTCCCGGGCGCGTTTTGGCAGCCCAGCGGGACGAAAGGAGCTTCCCCCTTATGAATCTGAAGGATATAGCAAAGCTGGCGGGCGTATCCGCCTCCACCGTCTCCCGTGTGGTCAACGGCGGCGACACCTCCGCCGCCAGCCGGGAGACCCAGGAGAAGATATGGTCCGTGGTGCGCATGGAGGGATACATCCCCAACCAGACCGCCCGCAGCCTCCGCCAGCCCCAGAGCCAGTCCAAGCGGACCATCCGGGAGATCGACTGCGTCTACGCCCGCACCGCGGGCTCCCTGATCGACCCCTTCTTCACCACCCTCATGCACCACGTGGAGGTGGAGGCCATGGCCCAGGGCTATAACCTTCGCTACCAGTTCTCCATCGCCGACCTGGAGCCGGAGAAGTTCTCCAGCCCCTTCTCCAACGTGGAGGCGGCCATCGTGCTGGGCCGCATCGACGAGCGCGCGCTGAAGAGCCTGCGCAAGTATTACCGGCACCTGGTGTGCACGGGGTTGCAGGAGACGGACTTTCCCGTGGACCAGGTGATCGCCAGCGGCTACCGGGCAGCCTACAGCTGCGTGGAGTACCTGATCGCCCTGGGGCACCGGGACATCTGCTATCTGGGGGAGACCATCAACGAGCAGCGGTACCAGGGCTATGCCGACGCCATGCGCGCCCACGGTGTGGAGGATAATCTGCCCTATGTGGCCGAGGCGCCCTTCTCTCCCGCCGGCGGGTTCGAGGCGGTCAACCGGCTGCTGGAGGGCGAGCGGCCCTTCACGGCCATTTTGTGCGCCAACGATATGCTGGCCATGGGCGCCATGAAGGCCCTGCGGGAGCACGGCCTGCGCATCCCCCGGGACGTGTCCCTGGTGGGCATCAACGACATGGAGACGGTGCGCTATCTGGACCCCATGCTCACCACGGTGCACGTGCCCCTGGAGGAGATGGGCCGCCACGCGGCGCGGCTGCTCATCGACCGGATCGAGGGCGGCCACAGGCTGCCGGCCAAGGTGATCCTCCCGGCGGAGCTGGTCCTGCGGGAGTCCTGCGGGCCCATCGGGGAGCCGAAAAAGAAGGGGAAGACGCCCCGGGCGGACGCCCCGTAAGGCGGCATTTGGGCAAAAAAAGAGACGGCCCCTGGACAGGGGCCGTCTCTTTTTGGAACGTTTTGACCGGCGGAAGGCCGGACGGGGCCGGTTTTATCGGCGCGGGCCGCTCATGCGGCGGGCGTCTCCGCCATGGCGTCCAGCCGCTCCTGGGAGGCCTGGCTGCCCAGGGCGGCGGCCTCTTCATAGAGCTGGCGGGCCATGTCCAGGTCCTGCTCTACGCCGTCGCCGGTGGCGTACATCGTCCCCAGCAGGCCGTATGCGTCCCGGCTCGCGTCCCGGCTGCCCGTCTCTGCGGCGGCGGTGAGCAGCTGGACGGCCTTGTCCGGGTCCTTCTCCACGCCCTGGCCGTTCAGGTACATCATCGCCAGGTTGCACATGGCCCGGGCGTTGCCCAGAGCGGCGGCCCGCTCGTACCACTGGCGGGCCAGATCATCGTTTTGCTCCACGCCGCTGCCGGTGTCGTACAGGTACCCCACCCACGCCTGGGCATAGGGGACGCTGCGCTCCGCGCTCATACTGAAGTAGGCGAACGCCTTCTCCATGTCCTGCTCCACGCCGTCGCCGGTGGCGTACATCGTCCCCAGCAGGCAGGGCGCGTCCATGCTGTTGGCCTCCACGGCGGCGGTGAGCAGCTCGACGGCCTTGTCCGGGTCTCTCTCCACGCACTTGCCCGCGCGGTACATATCTCCCAGGATCCACATGGAGACGGTATCCAGCCCGTCGCCCAGCGCCGCGATGGCCTCATAGGCCTGGGTGTAGAGCTCGTCGGCCCGGGCGGGGTCCTGCTCCACGCCGTCGCCGTAGCTGTAGAGCAGCGCAAGGCGGTATGTCGCCTCGATCTGGCCCTGCTCGGCGGCCTTTTCGTACCAGGAAGCCGCCTGGGCGTAGTCTATATCCACCGCGCCGTAACCGTATTCATAGATCTGGCCTGCGATCTCCTGGGCGTTGGACAGGCCCTGCTCCGCCGCTAGAAGGGCCCACTTCATCGACTGGGCGAAATCCGGGTCCACGCCCTGGCCGTTGAAATAGATGATGGACATGGACAGCTGGGCGTCGGCAAAGCCCTGCTCCGCCGCCCGCTGTATCCATTCCAGCGCCTGGGCATAGTCCTGCTCCACGCCCAGCCCGTTGATGTACAGATAGCCCACGGCGTACTGGGCGTCGGCAAAGCCCTGCTCTGCTGCCAGCAGGAACATCTCCATCGCCCGGCCGTAATCCTGCTCCACGCCCTGGCCGTAGTTGTAAAAAACGCCCATGGTATACTGGGCCTCGGCCAGGCCCGCCTCCGCGGCCGCGTTGAACTGCTCGACGGCCCTGTCGGTGTCGCCCTCGTCCAGGGCCTCCCACGCCTGGTCGTAGAGCGCCCAGGCGTCGACGCCGTCCGCGTCGTCCTCCGCCGCCAGTGCCGGCGCGCTCAGTCCCAGGCACAGCGCCGCCGCCAGCGCCAGGGCTATCCATCGCTTCAAGCTGTGTTTCATCGTGGCCTCTCCTTATCTCTATGTGTGCGAAATACGAAGAAAAACGGTCCTGATGACGAGGGCGCCAGCCCTCAGGATCCTCAGAACCGTTTTCTGTATGGTGGCGGGAGAGGGATTGCTACATTTCCCCCGATACTATTTGGAAATAGAGTGTAATCACCAGCGGTCCCGGCGTTTGGGCTTGTTTTCCTGCAGATCATATGTTATTCTGTCGATGGTGCTTCGGCACCAGGGCGCTGAACAACGGCGGCGGTTGGCCACAATCCCCGAAAGGGGGTGAGGCTTATGCGTATTACGCTACATATCGGGCCTTACCGGGTCACGATCATAGTCGTGAGAAGCAGAAACCGCCACCCGGCACGGTGACGGTTTCCATACGAAACTGATTCACAGCTAGGGCTAACCGCTGTCACAGCGCCCTTTTATATGCTCATTATAGACCGGGCCGGGCTTGCCTGTCAAGCCTCGCACGCGCTTTTTTGCAAATGGGAGCCGGGGTTATTCCCCGGCTCCTTCGCTTTTGTGTTCTATGATGTCTCCTATCTGACAGTTGAGCAATTCACACAGGGTATCAATCGTTCCAAGAGAAACAATCTCGCCATGCCGCAACTGTTGGATGACTCGCTGCCCAAAGATATTTTCTTTTCTGAGTCGGTAGCTACTATATCCGGCATTCTTTAAAGCTTCCAGGACATCAATCTTGTACCGCAATGGCATCACACCACCTCCTGCGGATAATATTATAACCCTTATATGCACACATTTCAAGTGTACTAAATCGCTAAAATATGCACCCAAAATATGTACATATTGATGGTAGACATACACTCAAATTGGGTATATAATTGGACACATAAGACGCCCCGACATCAGCGGGGAAAAACAAGGAGGTTTCACAATGGACGAACACAACAAGACTGACGGAAGCGATCTGATGTGGAACGTGGGCCTTGAGATGGAGACGAGGCACACGAAGCTGGACGCGCAGATCACGATACTTGGGTATGTCATTGAGGGCATGGAGGAACGTGCGGCCGGCGCCGACGGCGGGAAGAACACGCAGATGTCCCGGAATTTTGCCGCAGCGTATCCCTCTTGCAAAACTGATCAATAGCGCATCGCCAGAGATACGGCGCGCAGCACTGGCTGTTCTAAATGCTGCTGCAGAGGATGGGACTCAGGTCAATATATAAAAACAGCCCCAGTGCTGTCTGCACTGAGGCAAAAGAGAAGGGGTATTATGCGTGCTGTTATCTATGCCAGGTTTTCATCTGACCGGCAAACAGAGGAGAGCATAGCCGCCCAGGTTCGGGCCTGTCGTGAATATGCAGAGAAGCGCGGCCTGGACGTCATAAAGGTCTATGCAGATGAAGCTATCAGCGGAAAGGAAAGCAAGACATCCAGCCGCGTACAGTATCAAGAAATGCTGAAAGCCGCCGGCCGCGGCGAGTTCGACGTGATTTTGGTACACAAATTTGACCGTGTGGCCCGCTCACTGAATGAGCACGTCAACCTGCAGGCCCGGTTGAACAAGTGGAATGTGGAGTTGGTCGCTGTCGCCCAGGATTTCGGCGGCGGGGCAGAGGCAAAGATAATGAAAGCCCTGATGTGGTCGCTGTCGGAGTATTACCTGGACAATTTGGCCGGGGAAGTTCGCAAGGGCCAGAAGGAGATAGCCCTGCAGGGGAAGCACAACGGCGGTGTGCCTCCATTCGGATATGATGTGGTAGATCAGCAGCTTGTCATCAATCCGCTGGAAGCTGAATATGTCCGGCGGATCTTCGCGGCCTGCATCGCCGGGACCGGGTACGGGGAGATCATCAAGGACCTGGACGCCGCCGGCATAACCGGCAAGCGTGGCCGGCCAATCAGGTACCCGCAGATCTATGAAATGCTACGCAACGAGAAATACGCCGGGGTTTACCTATTCTCACCCACAGAGGCCAGCGCCCGCGCTGACCGCAGGACAAAGCCCGACGCCATCCGCATAGAGAATAACCACGCCGCCATCATCAGCAAGGAGGATTTTGCGAAAGTGCAAGAGATAATGACTTCAAGGAAACACGCTGGGAAGCGTAATTATCTGTGTTCAGGCCTTGTATATTGTTCATGCGGTGCGAAGATGCACGCGAGTATCAGCAAGAGGAAGGGACACGAATACCCATACTACAAATGCTCAAAGAGCTGCGGTGCGCCCGTCGTGAAGATGGACGCGGTCGACGCTGCTGCCCTTGCCTATCTGCGTGAGATCCTCAGCGACGAAAACCAGGAGCGCATAGCTGCCGCTCTACGGGAATACGACGGAAGCGAGGCGGACCGGCTGGAGGGCTTCCAAGCTGCCAAGAAGAAGCGTATCAGGGAGAAGCAGGCAGAATATGACGCCTTGCTGAAAAACCTATCCAGCGGCGCGCTGCCGCCGGAGGTCATTTCCGATGTGGGCCAGAGGATGAAAGACCTAAAGGACGCCATCGCCGCCCTGGAGACCCAGGAGCCGCCCAAAGACTACACGACGGACCAAATCAGGGCGTGGCTCAATTCTATCAAAGAGGCCCCGACTGATACCGCCGTGAAGCTGCTGATCGAGCGAATTGAGGTACAAAAAGACACGACCGCTTTCAACATCGAATCGACGTTAAAAACGGTCGTGCGGAATCTTGGTGGCGGGAGGAGGATTTGAACCTCCGACCTCCGGGTTATGAGCCCGACGAGCTACCAGACTGCTCTATCCCGCGATATGGGGGACCATCATAATACCATGAAAACGGTTCCTTGTCAAGGATTGTTTGCCGTCGAAAAGGGGAAAAAGACGGACCGTCCCGGAGGACGGTCCGCCTGCGCTCATTTTTCCTGCAGGGACTGGATGAATTCCCAGATGGCCTGGGCGGAATTGAAATTCTCCGGCTCCAGATCGGCCATGGAGATCTCCACGTCGAAAACGTCCATGATCTCGTTCACCAGGGCCGTGATATCGAAGGAACCCAGAATGCCGTCGTCGATCAGGGCCGTTTCGGTCTCAAAGTCCACATCCGGCCGCAGGTCCTGCAGAATTTCCATCAGATCTTCCATTGATATCCCTCCTGTTATGATCAGACGTGCGTCTCGCCCGTCAGCTTTTTCTCAAATTCCAGCAGACCCTTTTCCCGCTCCTTGATCCGCCGGGCGGGGATGCCCACGTAGATGCCCCAGGGCTCGGTGGACCGGTTGATGAGGGTCATGGAGCCGAAGGAGCAGCCCTCGCCGATGTGCACGCCGGGCATGAAGGAGCAGCCGGTGCCGGTGAGCACGTGCTTTTCCAGCACCACGGGCAGGTTCTTTTCAAACCGGAAGGCCCGGGGGACGGTGGGGTTGTTGAGGCTGGCGCCGGAAAAGTCGTCGCTGGTGGCGTAAAAGGCGTTGCGGGAGGAGATGCCGCAGAAGTCCCGGATGGTGATGCTGGACTCCCCGGCGTACAGCTCGCAGTTGGAGCTGATGTGCACGTGGTCGCCGATGGTGATGTCCCCGTTGAGGATGGTGAAGTCGTCGATGAGCACATGGCTGCCCAGGGAGATCTGGTCCGGGGTATAGATCCGGCAGGTGCGGCTCACCAGGACCTGTCTGCCCAGGGAGCGGAAGCCGATCTCCGCCAGCTCTTTTCGGGTGTAATAGGGGTTGAGCTTCATGTCCTTCCGCCTTTCATCGCTATACTAGCACACCGGACTGTCATATGCAACAGTCTTCTGTCAGAAATACAGCCCCAGGGAGATGGGGTATTCGTAATACTCCGCGCCGGCGAGGGCGTAGATCCGGCCGATGGACCGCAGCTGGCCGTCGGGGCCGATCCAGACGCGGCCGGTATCGGCGTTGTCCGGGGCAACCGTCTGGTCGTACATCTGCTGGTAAAAGTCCCCCATCTGCCCGGCCAGCTGGAAATACAGCTCGGTGTACAGCTTGCCCATCTTCTCGCACTCCAGGCCGGCCACGTACTCCTCCGTCAGGTCCAGCTGATCCAGCAGCTCCTCGCCGGTCAGGGCCAGGCCGGTGGTCAGGTCCAGGTTGTACACGCCGTACAGGATCACGTCGTTCATGGGGGTCCGGTCCACCAGCAGGATGCTCACCACATCCCCGGTGCGGCTGGCCTCATAGTACACGGTGTATTCCGGGTCGGCGGCGTCCTGAGAGAACTGGGCGGTCACGTCGCCGTTGATGGCCTGCGCGCCGGGGCAGTCCAGGGCGATCCGGGGCAGGACGCCCGGCTCCTCCACGGCGTCCGTCACGATGTCCTCCAGGGCCAGGGCGGTGAAGTCCGTGTCCGGCGTATCGGGGATGTCGGAGGCGGAGGCCTCCATCGCCGGCCCGGCGTCCGGCGCCGGGGCAAGGTCCGCGTCAGAGCCGGAGGCGGGCTCCACAGCCGTCTCCTCAGTGGGCTCGATGGCTGGTTCTACGGTGGGCTCCGTCTCGCCGGCGGGGCTGTCCGCCTCCTGGGCGGGGGCGCAGCCGGCGGCGAGGAGAAAGCATACGGTCAGAAAAAACAGAAGAAAGCGTTTCATGATGAGCTCCTTTCCAACAGATCCTTGTAAAACCGGAAGGCGGAGGGGGTGGAATAGCCCTCCTCCCGCTCCCGGGCCGTGGTCCAGGCGAACAGCTCCGGCGCGGCGGCGCACCGGACGCGCCAGCCGGTCATGTGCCATTCCAGGTGGGTGAAGATGTGCCGGGCGTCCCCGCAGGGGACGGCGGCCTCCGGCTGGCAGCCCCAGGCCCGGGCCAGGGCCAGGACGGCGTCCTCGTCCAGAGCACCCTCCACGTTGGGAAATTCCCACAGCCCCGCCAGCAGTCCCTTGTCCGGCCGCTTCGCCAGGGCGACGCGGCCCTCGTGCTCCAGCAGGAACACGGTCCGCGCCTGGATGCGCCGGGGCTTTTTTTCGGGCATTACCGGCCAGTCCGCCTCCCGGCCGGTCCGGTGGGCGGCGCACATCCCCGCCAGGGGGCAGACCGGGCAGTCCGGGGTGCCCGGCAGGCAGACGGTCTCCCCCAGCTCCATGAGCGCGGAGGTGAACGCGCCGCATCGGCCGGGGGGATACTGCTCCCGCAGCGCCTGGCGGCAGGCGGCCTTCACCCGGGGCTCGCCAATGCTGTCCGGGCAGCAGGTGAGCCGGGCGCAGACCCGCAGCACGTTCCCGTCCACGGCGGGCTCCGGCAGACCGAAGGCGATGGAGGCGATGGCCCCGGCGGTATAATCCCCCACCCCGGGCAGGGCCCGCAGGGCCGCGAGGTCGGCGGGAAGGCGTCCGCCGTGCTTTTCCACGATGAGCCGGGCCGCTCTGTGCAGGTTCCGGGCCCGGGAGTAATAGCCCAGCCCCTCCCACAGCTTCAGCACCTGCTCCTCCGGGGCGGCGGCCAGGTCCTCCACGGTGGGCAGCGCGGCGAGGAACCGCTCGTAATAGCCCCGGGCTGCCTCGATGCGGGTCTGCTGGAGCATGATCTCTGAGATCCACACCCGGTAGGGGTCGGCGTCCCGCCGCCAGGGCAGGTCCCGGGCGTTGGCGGCGTACCAGGCGAGCAGCGCCTCCACCAGGCCCTCCGGCAGCTTATCCACGTCTCCCGCCCCCTTTTGCTACAGCAATTGTTCTGCGGCTATTAAAGCACACCTGCCCGTCCCGGTCAAGGGCCGGTCCGCCCTGACAGGGGCGGGAATGATTGACAAAAGCCCGGCCCGGCGGTATTATTTTTTTGCCGGGATCGGAGGTGCTATGCATGGATTTTCGCGCCGAACTGATGGATAGAGCTGCCCTGGAGCGGGCGCTGGTGCGCATCGCCCACCAGGTGCTGGAGGCGGACCGGTCCGCCGAGGGGCTGTGCCTGCTGGGCATCCGGACCCGGGGCGTGCCCCTGGCCAGGCGGCTGGCCGCCAACATACAGGCCCTGGAGGGGTCCCTGCCGCCGGTGGGGGAGCTGGACATCACCCTGTACCGGGACGATCTGTCCCGGGTGTCGGAGGCGCCGGTGGTGAACGGCACGCGGGTGCCCTTCTCCCTGGAGGGGAAGACCGTGCTGCTGTGCGACGACGTGATCTTCACCGGCCGCACCGCCCGGGCCGCCATGGACGCCACCATGCGGCTGGGCCGGCCCGCCCGGATCCAGCTGTTCTGCCTGGTGGACCGGGGCCACCGGGAGCTGCCCATCCGGCCGGATTTCGTGGGCAAGAACGTGCCCACCGCCCGCAGCGAGGTGATCAGCGTGCGGCTGGAGGAGACGGACGGCGAGACCTGCGTGAAGCTGTTCGAGAACCGCTGACGGAAGGACGGCTGTCCGCCGGAAAAGTTCCCGCCCGGGCCGGGCGGGGGATCATATAATGAAAAGGAGAGGGAACATGAGCAGGGAGATCTGCGTTTACATGGACGAACTGGAGCCCCATCATCTGGACAAGATCGCCGCCGTCGCGGCCGCCGGTGGCATGACCGCCCGGTTCTTCCGGACGGGGGAGGAGGACGCGGCCCGTGCCTGCGCCCGGGGCGCGGAGGTGCTCTACTCCATGTCCCGCAAGCCGCTGGCCTGGGCGGAGGATTTGAAGTGGTACTGCAGCGCCAGCGCGGGGGTGGACGATCTGAGCGCCCGGCCGGAGATGGTGCCCGCGGGGTGCGTGGTGACCAACTCCAACGTCTACGGCCTGACCATTGCCGAGCACACGGTGATGGTGGCGCTGATGCTGCTGCGGCGGATGCCGGCGTATGAGGCCCGGGTGCGGGAGAAGCGCTGGCAGGGGGGCCTGCCCATCCGGTCCATCCACGGGCTGGAGGCGGTGATGGTGGGCACGGGCCAGATCGGCCGGTGCATCGCCGACCGGTTCCACGCCCTGGGAGCGGCGAAGGTCACCGGCGTGAACCGGTCCGGCCGGAGCGTGGAGGCTTTTGACGAGATCGTGCCCGTGGACCGGATCGACCAGGTCCTGCCCGGGGCGGAAATGGTGATCCTGGCGGTGCCCGGCACGGACCGGACCGTCCGGCTCCTCAGCCGGGAGCGGATCGCCCTTCTCCGGCGCGACGCGCTGGTGATCAACGTGGGCCGGGGCACCGCCATCGACCAGACGGCCCTGACGGAGGCGCTGAACGATGGGCGGATCGCCGGGGCGGCCCTGGACGTGGCCGTGCCGGAGCCACTGCCGGCGGACGATCCGCTGTGGACGGCGAAGAACCTGATCCTCACACCCCATGTGTCCGGCAACTTCACCCTGGCCTACACCCGGGACCGGAACGTGGAGAGCTTCTGCGGCGACCTGGAAAATTACATCGCCGGCCGGCCGCTGGCCCATCGGGTGGACCTGGCCCGGGGCTACTGAGCGGAAAGGACCGCCCGGGGCAGACGTCTGCTCCGGGCGGCCGCTGTGTCTGCCGCCGTCCCGGCGTCATATACTGGCCCGGGGGAGTGAAAGATGCAGGAGCAGAGACCCTCGTCCGACCGGGAGGAGACGCCGGGCCGCCGGTCCATGCGGCGGCTGCGGCTGTATAACGGCATGGCGGTGCTGTTCACGGCCATGGGGGCCATGGGCGCGCTGGCGGTACTGGAGGCGGTGCTTCCGGCGGAGCGGGGCACGCTCATCGGCGATGCCTTCGAGGCGTTCAAGCTCATCGCCGTGACGGTGCTGGGCTATGTGTTCGGTGCCGACCGGACCGGGACCGGCGGCGAGGGATAAAAAAAGAAGCGGCGCCTTTGGGAGCCGGTCCTTTTGAGCTTGTCTTTTATAGGTAGGAGAATGATCTCATTACAACAGTATTTGCTTGACCCCTGTGGGACCGCGAGCATCCCGTATTGGAAGTATAAAAGCATCGCTGTGCCTCAAAATATGATGATCGTCCATCAAAGAGAGTTGACGGACGAGTTGCTCCTGGATCACAGGGATGAACCATACTTTCGGCTGTATCACGATTTGAAAAATGTCAGGCAGATGACGGTGCAGGAGGCGAAGTTCGCAACGGTCTCGGGAAAGATCCGTGATCCGTCCGCGGAACGCCTATACCGGAAATGCGGCTTCGTCGGAACGGATATCTGGCATATCCTCACCCCAAAAGACTAAAAGGAAAGCGGCGCCTTTGCAAAGGCGCCGCTTTTGGCTGTCAGAGAATGTCTAAAAGGGAGCGAAGGCCGGTCAGGCCGAGCCGCGCGGCGGGCCGCGCGTCAATCCAAAAGCCGCAGTACGTCAGGCTTTTGGATTATGCCGGCGGGATTCATTTCCGCCGAGCAGATCATATCGAGCGGTCAAAAAACTCGTTTTTTGACAAGCTCAAGCGGCGCCTTTGCAAAGGCGCCGCTTTTGGCTGCGATCATTCCTCTTTGGGGGTCTCCTCTTCCGTGTCGAACTCCAGCGTCTCGCCGCAGGCGGGGCACTGGATGGAGCCGCCGGCCAGGACGCTCTCCTCGAAGGTGACGGTCTCGCCGCAATTGGGGCACTGGCACTCGTAAAACACGGTCTCGCCGTCCCAGGGCTCGCCCTCGTCGTCCTCGTCCTCGCCGTCATCCTCCTCTTCGTCGCCGAACAGGAGCTCCTCCACGTCCTCCAGGTCGTCGCTGACGGCGTCCAGTCCCTCGCCCAGCTCGGCGAGCGCGCCGTTCAGATCCTCCTGGTCCAGGGCCAGATCCTCCAGGATGTCCACGATGGTGGTCAGCAGCTTTCCCTCCTTGGTGGCGGGATCGGTGCCGTAGCCCTCGGCCAGGCCCCGCAGATACGCGACTTTTTCGGCAGTGGTCATAGCGCCGCTCTCCCTGTGGGATCAGCCCTTGGCCCGGCCCAGATACTCGCCGGTGCGGGTGTCGATCTCGATGCGCTCGCCCGGCTCGATGAACAGGGGGACCTTGATCTCCGCGCCGGTCTCCAGGGTGGCGGGCTTGGTGGCGTTGGTGGCGGTGTTGCCGGCAAAGCCGGGGTCGGTCTCGGTGATGGTCAGGGTCACGAAGTTGGGCGCGTCCACGGCGAACACCACGCCCTTGTAGGAGCTGATGGTGCAGACCTCGTTCTCCTTGACGAAGCGGAAGCCGTCGGACAGCTTCGACTTGTCGATGGGGATCAGCTCATAGGTCTCGCCGTCCATGAAGTAGTAGATGTCGCCGTCGGCGTAGCTGTACTCCATGTTCTTGCGCTCCACGTAGGCGCTCTCGAACTTGGCGGTGGGGTTGAAGGAGGTCTCCACCACGGCGCCGGTGATGACGTTCTTCATCTTGGTGCGCACGAAGGGGGAGCCCTTGCCGGGCTTGACGTGCTGGAATTCGATGACCTGCATGACCTGACCGTCCATCTCGAAGGTCACGCCGTTGCGGAATTCGCCTGCTGAAATCATATAACTATCCTCCGTATGAGTGGTTTGTGTGTTAACGATTCATTCTACTATAGATTTTTCGCTTTGACAACCCTCTTTTACAGGATTATCAGCTCCTTGGGGGCCTTCGTCAGGTTTTCCGCGCCGCCGTCGTGGAGCCAGAGCATGTCCTCGATGCGCACGCCGAACCGCCCGGGCAGGTAGATGCCCGGCTCCGCGGAGATGACCGCGCCCTCGGGCAGAGGGCCCTCGTTGCCCGGCCGTGCGCCGGGGTCCTCGTGGATCTCCAGACCCAGGCTGTGGCCGAAGCCGTGGCCGAAATACGCCCCGTAGCCCGCGTCGGCGATGACCTTCCGGCCCGCCTCGTGCACGTCCTTCCCGGGCACGCCGGGGGCGGCGGCGGCGATGCCCGCCAGCTGGGCCTGCAGCACCGTGTCATAGACCCGGCGCATCTCGTCGGTGACGTGGCCCACCGCCACGGTGCGGGTCATGTCGGAGCAGTAGCCGTGGTAGAGGGTGCCGAAGTCCATGGTGATGAAATCCCCGTCCTTCACCACGTTGTCCCCGGGCACGCCGTGGGGCATGCTGCTCTTGGCGCCGGTGACCACGATGGGGTCGAAGGAGTTGCCCTCGCCGCCGAATTTATACATCCGGTAGACCAGCTCCGCGGCGATCTGCTGCTCTGTCATGCCGGGCTTGATGATGCCCAGCACCTCGTCCAGGGCCTTCTCCGCGATGCGCTGGGCGGCCACGATGGCGTCCACCTCGTCCCGGTCCTTGCAGGCGCGCAGGCCGGCCACGATGTTCCCGTCCTCCTCCAGGGGAACGCCCAGGGCCTTTTCCAGCCAGGCCCACTGGGCGTGGCTGAGCCGGGAGGGGGACGCGGCGGCCCGGGTCAGACCCTGACTGGCGGCCAGCTCGCCCAGCATGGCGCTGAGGGAGTGGCCGGTGGAGGTGCACAGCACCTCCATGTCCCGGATGGCGGCGGTGGCCGCCTCCACATAGCGGGAGTCGGTGATCACCCAGGCGCCGTCATGGGTGATGACGGCGGCGCCGTCGTCGATGTGAAAGCCCGTGGCGTAGCGGATGCTGACCGCATCGGTCATCACCAGCGCCTGATGGGAGCCCAGGGCCTCGCGGATGTTGGATACGTGTGACATGGATGTTCTCCTTTTATGTTGAAAGATATTGAAAACGAATGGTACAGGGCGGCCGCGCTCACTCGGTCCAGGGGCCGGACCAGTCCACCCCGTCGAACAGGGCCGGCTGGCCGCCGATGGTGAAGAACACCCGGTCCACCTGGTCCAGGGCGGTGAGGGAGGCGGTCATGGACCGGACCGCGATGGCCCGGTGCTCCGCCGGGAGGGAGGCGAAGAAGCTCTCCGACAGGTCCACCGTGCAGGAGGAGCCCCGGGCGGTGACGCTGCCCACGGTGCCGCTGCCGGAGAACAGGGCCGGATATCCCGGCTCCGCCGCGGTGAGCAGCGCCGCCAGCACCGCCTCCGGCACGGAGTCGTGCTCGCCCACGCTCACCCGCCAGGGCAGAGGCTCCACCGCCTCCAGGCCCGGCAGGGGCAGATACAGGTCCACGTCCAGCTCCCCCTGGTCCTCCGCCGACGGGGCGATGGCCTCCTCGTACCGGAGCAGGGGCTCCGCCAGGGAGCGGTAGACGTACCGGTCCACGCTCTGGCCCTCCACCAGGATCCGGACGCTGTCCACCTGGGGAAGGGCGGTGAGGGAGTCGGCGATGGAGCACAGGGCCAGCCGCTCTCCCGCGGCGGTATCGGGACGGCCGGTGATGAACGCCTCGGACAGGTCCACCGTGCACACGCCCTCATCCGTCTGGCAGGAGAGCAGCCGGGTCCCCGCCGGGATGGCGCTGCGCAGCTCCCCGCTGTTGGGCCCCCGCAGCAGCTCCTCCATCACGTACCGGTCCGCGGCCACGTCCTCGTCCAGGGTCAGGCTGTGGTACTCGCTGACCAGGTACCGGCCCTCGCCGTCGGCAAAATACAGCCGCAGCTGCCGCACATAGGGGTCGGTGTCCGACGCCAGCAGCAGCGCGTCCTCCGGCACCAGGCCGGAGAAGAGGGTCTGCCCGCCCGCCGTCACGGTGACGGCGTCCGCCCCGTCCAGCTGGCACAGGGTCAGGGCCAGGGCCAGAGCGGCGGCGGAGCGGTCCATCCCGTCCGCGTCCAGGAAGCTCTCGCTCAGACGCACGGTCACGATGCCCCGCTCCAGGGACCAGTCCTCCACGGTCACCCCCGCTGGCAGGGCGCAGCGCAGGTCCTCCGTCTGGCTGGGGGAGGCGAACAGATCGATGGCCGCGGCCAGCTCGTCCGTGACGCCCTCCGGCGGGAGAAGATGCTCCCAGCCGGTGAGGGAGCCGTCCGGGTCCGCCCGCTCCGTCGCGCCGGGGTCCACCGGCGTGAGCCGGCAGATGGCCAGCGAGCCCTCCGCCGCGCCGTCCTCGGGCTGTTCCCAGGGAAGGTCAAAGGGCAGCTCGAAGGGCAGCTGCAGGGAGGCGGGATCGAAGGCGCAGCCGCTCAGCAGCAGCGCCAGCACCAGCGCCAGGGCGAAAAGCCGCGCTCTCATGACGCGCCTCCCTTCGGTGTGTACAGGGGGAAGGTGACGGTGAACACGGTGCCGCCCTCCGGCCGCCGGTCCACCCGGATGGCGCCGCCGTTGGCCTGGACCGCGTCGTGGACGATGGCCAGGCCCAGACCGCTGCCGCCGCTGGCCCGGGAGCGGGCCTTATCCACCCGGTAGAACCGGTCGAAGATGTGGTCCACGTCCGCCTCCGGGATGCCGATGCCCGTGTCGGACACGGTGAGCACCGCCGCCGTCCCCTCCGGGCGCAGGCGGATGGAGACCGCGCCGCCGGGGACGTTGTACTTCACGCCGTTCTCCGCCAGGTTGAAGATGATCTGGTACATATCGTCCGCGGAGGCCAGCACCACGCAGTCCTCCGCCAGGTCGTGCCGGATTGTCACGT
This sequence comes from uncultured Oscillospiraceae bacterium, assembly GCA_947626345.1. GTDB lineage: Bacteria > Bacillota > Clostridia > Oscillospirales > Oscillospiraceae > CAJOIG01. Next base: position 42,630 of record CANQSF010000005.1, read on the forward strand.
TCTGAGACGCGGCCAGGGGCTGCAGCAGCTGGAGCGTGCGCTCCGCCACGGAGCGCATGTCCACCGGCTCCCGCTGGCGGACGGACACGCCGGCGTCCAGCTTCGTCAGGCTCATGAGCTTTTCCGTGATGCGCTGGAGCCGGTCGGCCTCGCTGCCGATGTCCCGGGCGAACTCCCGGGTGGTGGGGCCGTCCATGGTGTCGGACTGGGCGATGCTGTCGCTGAGCAGCCGGATGGCGGCCAGGGGGGTCCGCAGCTCGTGGGAGGCGTCGGACACGAACCGGCGGCGCACCTCCTCGGTGCTCTCCAGCCGGCCGGTGAGCACGTTGAACTCGTCGGACAGCTCCGCCAGCTCATCCCGGCCCCGGACCCGGACACGGGTGGCGTAATCCCCGCCCCGGACCGCGTCCATGGCGGCGCTGAGCCGCTTGATGCGGCGGGTGAGGGTGGAGGCCAGCACGAAGATGATGACGAGCCCCGCCCCGCCGAACAGGGCGGACATGTTCAGAAGGTTCCGCTGCAGCCCCGCGATCAGCTCCCCCTGGGACTGGTCGTATTCATAGAGGAACACCGCGCCCATGACGGAGCCGCCGGCGGCCACCGGCGTGGCGCATCGGCTGGTGAAGGCCCCCTCGGTATGGGAGTAGGAGCAGGAGAACCAGGCGTACCCGTCCAGGGCGCCCGCCAGCTCGCTCAAAAGGCCGTAGCGGCCCACGGCGCTGTCGTCCTGGTCGGTGTCGTAGAGGATGCGGCCGGACTGGTCGGCGACCAGCATCCGGGTGACCGGCGCCACGTCCAGCAGCCGGACCACCTGCTCCACCGATTCCGGGGTCAGCACCTCCAGCGCCGCCAGGGAGCTGGAGATCACGGAGCCCTGGGACTGGAGGGCGCTGCGCTTGGCGTCGATCACCATGTCCCGGCTCACCAGGATCGGGTAGATGTTCACGAACACCAGCAGCGCCGCCGTGAACAGGGAGAAGGCGGCGGACAGCTTCGTGCGGACGGACATGCCCCGTTTCTTCGGTTTTTTCTCAGTCCTTGAAATAGTACCCCACGCCCCACTTGGTGATGATATACGCCGGCTCCGCCGGGTTGGGCTCCAGCTTCTCCCGCAGCCGGCGGATGTGCACGTCCACGGTGCGGATGTCGCCCTGGTAGTCGTAGCCCCATATCAGGTCCAGCAGGCTCTCCCGGGAGAAGACCTTCCCGGGGGAGCGCATGAGCAGCTCCACCAGGTCGAACTCCTTCACCGTCAGGTCCACGGCCCGGCCGTCCACCTGGGCGGAGCGGCGCTCGGTGTCGATGACGATGGAGCCCCGGGCCAGCCTGCCCTCCTGTCCGCCGGCGGCGGCCTGGAGGCCGGCCCGGCGCAGCAGCGCCCGCACCCGGGCCTTCAGCTCCAGGATGTTGAAGGGCTTGGTGATGTAATCGTCCGCGCCGTACTCAAAGCCGATGAGCTTGTCGGTGTCCTCGCTCTTGGCGGTGAGCATGATGATGGGCACGGTGGAGAACTCCCGGATCTTCATGCAAGCCGCCAGCCCGTCCATCTTCGGCATCATCAGGTCCAGGATGATGAGCCCATAGTCCCCTGAGCGGGCCATCTCCACGGCCGTCAGCCCGTCGTAGCAGGCGTCCACCCCGTAGCCCTCGCTCTCCAGATTGAACTTGATGCCCTTGACCAGCAGCTCCTCGTCGTCCACTACCAGGATCTTCATGACTGCGCTCCTCGCTCAGAATTCGATGTATGGGGCGATGGCCTCATAGGTGGCCGGGCCGATGCCCTGCACGGCCATCACGTCCTCGGGACCGGTGAAGGGGCCGTTGGCCTGCCGCCAGGCGACGATCCGCTCCGCCAGCACGGGCCCCACCCCGGGCAGCTCCTGCAGCTGCTCTGCCGAGGCGGCGTTCAGGTCCAGCCCGCCGGCCCGCTCCGCCAGGGCCGCCCGGTCCGGGGCGGTCAGGGCCATGGGCACAGCGCCGCCGTCCAGAGCGTACCAGACCGCCGTGCCCGCCGCCAGCAGCGCGGTCACGGCCCACAGCGCCGGCCGAAGGGCGCTCCGTTTTCGCCTCGCCATTTTTTGCATGAAAGTTTAAGAAAGTTAAAGGTTGCTTTTCCGAAGGATTTTTTCTATAATAGAGCAAAACGATCCACCTCTATCATACCATACTTTCCCGGAGAATGACATGAAAAAATTCAAGCTGTTGTCCTTTCTTCTGATCATATCGCTGTTCGTCACCCTCCTGGCCGTGCCGGCGGCCGCCGTGCCGGAGCCCACCGTGAACGCTCAGTCCGCCGTGGTCATAGACGCGGACACCGGGGACGTGATGTATCAGCTCAACGCCGACCAGCGCTTCTCCCCGGCGGAGATGACCATGGTGATGACGGCGCTGATGACGGCGGACGCCATCCAGGAGCGGACCGTGGCCCTGTCCGACCAGGTCACCGCCTCGGAGGAGATCTATTACAACGTCACCGACAATTCCGTCACCATGGACCCGGCCATGAAGCCGGGGGAGACCCTGTCGGTGGAGGATCTGCTGTACGCGCTGTTTCTGCAGTCCGCCACGGAGGCATGCAACGCCCTGGCGGAGCACGTGGCCGGCTCGGTGAACACCTTCGTGGCGGGGATGAACCGGCGGGCCCAGGAGCTGGGCTGCCGGAACACCCACTTCGTCAACGCCAACGGCCGGCCGGCGGAGGATCAGTACACCACCGCCATGGACATGGCCGTGATCGCCCGCCAGCTGGTGGGCAACGCCCAGATCCTGGGCATCAGCGGCGCCGCGACCCATACCGTGGAGGCCACGGACCAGGCCAACGAGCGAGTGATGACCAACCGCAACGAGATGGTCACCCCCGCCAGCGACCTGTACTTCGACCGGGCCTACGGCATCAAAAACGGCTATGACGAGGGCTATGGCCGGTGCATGGTGGCCGCCGCCGAGTGGAACGAGGTGAACGTGATCGCCGTGGTCATCGGCTGTCCGGAGGTGGGCGACCAGTTCCGGGCCGCCCGGAGCCTGTTCGACTGGGTGTTCGCCAACTTCAGCTACCGTCCCCTGCTGTCCACCACCCAGGTGCTGGACACCATCGAGGTGGAGCTGGGCAGCCCCGGCAGCGTGGGCGTGCGGGCGGAGAGCGGCATGTCCCTGATCCTGCCCAACGACCAGCAGCTGGGCGACGTCCGCTATGAGGTCCAGTACGCCCACGAGCAGGAGGGGCGGAAGCTGGAGGCCCCCATCAACGCCGGGGAATACCTGGGGACGGTGGAGGTGTTCCTGGACGGGGAGAGCTACGGCACCTCCCGCCTGGTGGCCGCCACCTCGGTGGAGATCTCCCGGGTGGAGTACATGCGCACCCAGCTGAAGGGGATGTTCCAGACCCCCGCCATCCGCCAGATCGTCACCGTGCTCATCATCCTGCTGGCCATCTATCTGCTGCTGATGGTGTTCTACTTCGTCCAGCGGTCCCGCCATCTGCACAGCCTGCGGGTGGCCAAAAAGGACCGGGCCATCGCCCAGGCCCAGCGGGAGGCCCAGTGGATCGACGACCCGGACGACGAGGACGACTATGACGGCCCCGCCGGTTACATCGACCGGCCGGAGGACGGCCCGCAGGACGAGGACGGTTACGACGACGGCCCCGCCCCCCGCGGCGCCCACTCCGCCGACGAGGATTACTTCGACAGCTACTTCAAGGGATAACGACCACCTCTTTTGGAACGATAAAAGACCGGGGCGCGAAAGCGCCCCGGTCGTTATCTCATTTATTTCTTTTTTAGCTTAATTTCGTCTTGAATCAACGAGTTGCCTTTAATGTCAAAGGGCGTAATAAAACCATCATGGTAAAGCTCCAACTCGCGCCCGTCCAACGCCCACGTTCCGGCTTCATCACTGCTATACACCCCGTTTCTGTAGATTACTTCAAAATATGTACCATCCTCGTAAATGTCCAAAATCTCGCGTCTGTCCACACCCATATATGACCATTCGCCTTCCCAAGTCCCGACGACGTTTTCCTCTGTAGCACATGCGGCAAGAGAGAAGCACAGGGAAAGGATAAGAATTAGAGCCGTTGTGTGCGTAAGTGTTCTTTTCATAAATACCCCCTGAAACAGCATGGCATCAATGTAAATCGTTCGCAGGTATTCTATCTGTGTTCTTTGCTATTTTTTCTACGTTTTCAAGATAATCAGCAATCAGCATACCGCTCATGTATTCGAGGAATCCAGCTATACAAGAAGGAATCACCCAAATTAAGAAGTCGAAAAACGTATCGCCAAATATATCAACATCTATAATCCAGGCCATCCAATCTGATATGCCTGCCAATATCCCAAACACTACGTGTAGAATCGCTATAATGGTAACTGCTTTTCTATACACCTGAATCCAGTTGGTGTTTTTAAACATAAGCATTTCCTCCTTTTTATCCTGTTGTGTGATTTTCATCAGTTTTTAATTGCTTTGGACATTCTGCGTCTTTTGGAATATGCCACGGGCTTCCTGGCCCATCGTGGTCAGCCCCAGGGATGAGGCCTGTTTGACACCATTTTCTTATTGTGTCCTGAGTGTATCCCCATCGTTTAGAGGCTTCCTTTGTCCCTATTGTTTCACTCATAAGCATCCCTCCCATATAAAATAAAAAGTGCGCAGCCGGAGCTGCGCACGAAAAACGCAGTCTCCGTTTGCTGCGACACAAACCTCATTCAACGCGCAAAGCGGATACGAGAAGGAGACGCGTTTTTACCAAAGGTAAAACGTATCCACCTCACGCATTGTTATTCGGTTTGTGTCGCAACCTTAGTATACCACGGACAATGCCGCTTTACAAGGGCGTTTTGGGCATGAGGAAGCCCCCGGACCGGGAGGTCCGGGGGCGGTCTTTACTGTGTTTCCTTGCTCACATATCTACCTTCTCGGGGCATCGCGCATAGCGGCCCAATTCACCGATGGCATTATCCGTGCTCCCATAGGGACAGGTATTGTTGCGAAAGTGGCTGCAATGGGAACAATTGCCCATTTCAAATTGGCTGAGCACCCCGCCGCTGACGCCCTCCATGGCCGTCTCGTCCGGCTTATTTTCTTCGCTCACGGTCCGTTCCTTCTTTATCGCCGTGCTGGCCAGGCCAGTATATTACGCCCGCTTTAGTTTTACAAGGGCGCTCGCGGCATGATGAGCCCCGGCCCGATGCATGCGCGCGCCGGGCCGGGGGATATATCGCTATGCCCTTACGCCTGGCCAGATTTGCGGCCCAGGGTGAGGGAGTCGGCAATCATGGCGATGAACTCCGAATTGGTGGGCTTACCCTTGATGTTGGACACGGTGTAGCCGAAGAACTTTTGCAGCGTCTCCAGGTCGCCCCGGTCCCAGGCCACCTCGATGGCGTGGCGGATGGCCCGCTCCACCCGGCTGGGGGTGGTGGCGAACTTCTTCGCCACGGCGGGGTAGAGGACCTTGGTGACGGCGTTGATGACCTCCATGTCGTTGACGGTGAGGATGATGGCCTCCCGCAGGTACTGGTAGCCCTTGATGTGGGCGGGCACGCCGATCTCATGGATGATGTCGGTGACTACGGCCTCCAGGGTGGGCTCCTTGGGCAGCGCCGCGATGGCCACGCCCTGGGAGACGGGCTTTCCGGGGCGGCGGCGCTCGGCGGCCACCTGGCGGATGTGGGTCAGCAGCGCGGGCACGTCGCAGGGCTTGGGGATGAAGTAATATGCGCCCAGCTCCGAGCAGGCAGTGACCACCTGGTCGTTGAAAAAGCCGGACAGGACGATGGCCGCCGGACCGTCGTCCTGGTCCCGTAGCGCCGCCAGCAGGCCCATGCCGTCCAGCCGGGACAGGACCAGATCCGTCACCAACACGTCAGGCCGCAGCGCCTGTGTCATCGCCAGCGCCTCCTGACCGTCGCCCGCCGTTCCGACCACCAGAAGATCCCCCTCGGCGTTGATCACATCCGAGAGCATCTTCCGAAAGTCCTCGCCGGGATCGGCAATGAGAATGCGCGTCGTAGTTTCCATGAAAGTTTCCTCCCAGTATCAAATTACGGGGCCGCCGTGTCTCTCTGTCGCGAATCTCCGTTGTGTCAGCGTTTACAATTTACCATAATGACTTCTCTATTGCAACAGAAAACCAGGAAAATAGCGGCATTTTTTGTTGACATAATATTACAGCATTCGACGATTTTCGACACCGCCGCGTCGATGTCTGTCGGCGGAGGACGAAAAAAGGCGGAGGCCGGACAGCGGCCCCCGCGGGGAGGATATGCCGTTTTTTGCATGCTCAGCCGCCCCGCTCCCGGGCCCGGCGGCGGACCCGGTTCAGGTGGCGCTCGAAGTGGCCCTGGTCCATGAACGCGGCCAGGGTGTACTGCTCCAACACCGGCACGGAGCAGGAGTACATCCCCACCCGCTGCCGGTAGAGGGGGATCAGCGCCGGCGGCAGGATCATGTATCCCATGCGCATGGATGGCGCCAGGCTCCGGGAGAAGGTGTTCAGATAGATCACCGAGCCCCGCTCGTCCATGCTGTAAAGGCTCTCCAGGGGGCGGCCGGCCTGGTAGAACTCGCTGTCGAAGTCGTCCTCCACCAGGTACCGTCCGGGCCGCCGGGCGGCCCACTGCAGGTATTCATACCGCTTGGCGGCGGGGGCGGTGGCGCCGGTAGGCCAGCTGTGGAAAGGGGTCACATGCAGCACCTCCGCCTCCGTGGCGGCCAGGGCGGCGCTGTCCACCCCGTCCGGGCCGATGGGCAGCCGCTCCACCCGGGCGCCCATGCCCCGGTACACCGCCTCGATCTGGCCGTAGGAGGGCCACTCGATGGCGTACAGCTTCTCCCGGCCCAGCGTCCGCGCCACCGCGCCGTACAGCTGCTCCGAGCCGGAACCCACCACGATCTGCTCCGGCTGGGCGTGCATGCCCCGGCAGCGCAGCAGATACCGGGCGATGGCGTTGCGCAGCACGGCGCAGCCCTCGTTGGGGGACCGGGCCACCAGGCGGCTGCCCTGGTCGGTGATGACCTTGCGCAGCGTCCGGAACCACAGGGAATAGGGGAAGTCCGTTTGCGTCTGGGCCCGCTCCTCCTCCAGCAGCCGCAGCGGCTCCCGTCCGGCCGCCGGGGCCGGGGCCGGCACGCCCTCCGCCAAGACGTAATAGCCGCTCCGCTCCCGGGCGGCGGCGTAGCCCTCGTCCACCAGCAGGCGATAGGCGGCCTCCACCGTCACCACGCTGACGCCCAGATGCTCCGCCAGCGCCCGCTTGGAGGGCAGCCGCTCTCCCGCCGCCAGCGCCCCAGCGGCGATGTCCTCCCGGATGGCACGGTACAGGGCGTGATACAGGGGCGTCTTGCCCTGTTTGGTGAGATCGTAGGTCAGCATTTGCTCCGCTCCAGCGCTCCTTTTATGAAAATGCCCCCGCCATGGGCGGGGGATATGTCACGCCCACAGGCGCTCCGGGTACGTCCCGGCGGCCCGCATCGCCGCCAGGGCGCTCTGCAGGGCGGGCAGGTCCTCCCGGTAGGTGACACCGTGCCAGACCTCCTCCGTGGGCAGGGCCCTGACCCGGTCCGTCCCGGCGGCCAGACAGCCGTTCACCACAGCGGGCAGGAAGAACTCCGCCCGGGCGGGGTCCTTCGGCATGTCCGCGGCCAGGAACCGCTCCAGGCCCTCCGCCACGGCGTCCATGAACCCGGGCTGGAAGCCCCAGGTGTTCAGGCTCACCGGCGCGTCCGGGTCCAGGGCCGTCCAGCTGGCGCCCCCGTCCAGGGTATAGGCGGGGCTGTCCGCCGGGCCGCGGATGGCGGTGCGCTCCGTCACCGTCTGCAGCCAGCTGTCCCCGTCCACGGTGCAGATGCCCCGGGCCACGGTGCCGTTCTCCGTCAGGGTGTTGCGCAGCTTATAGGTCACCAGGGCCTGCTCGCGGGCCCCGCCGTCCCGGGACAGAAACCCCGCCAGGGCCCGGAAGGCCCCCGGGCCGTAAAAGTCGTCGGCGTTGATGACGGCGAAGGGCTGGTGGATGAGCCGCCGGGCGGCGTATACCGCGTGGCCGGTGCCCCAGGGCTTGACTCGCTCCGGTGGCGCGGAGAAGCCCGCCGGCAGGTCGTTCAGGTCCTGAAAGGCATAGCGCAGCTCGCAGCCTTTGCCGATCCGGTCCCCCACGGCGGCGCGAAAATCCGCCTCGATCTCCTTTTTGATCACGCACACCACGGTCTCAAAGCCCGCCCGGACGGCGTCGTACACGGAGTAATCCAGGATCACTTGGCCGGCCCCGTCCACGGCGGTCATCTGCTTCAGCCCGCCGAACCGGCTGCCCATCCCGGCGGCCATGATCACCAGCATCGGTCTCATCCCATCCACCTCCCGCAAGGATCGCCCATTTGCCATGTCGCGCGGTCCCGGCGTTGGCCGGGAGCGCGACCGGTATTTTGAGGTAAAATAGCTGCTTCGGCGCTATTTTACCATGACCGCCGGGATTTTACAACCGCGGGACCGCTCCGGCGGGCATACTGGGAAGAGAGGGGAGATGAATTTTTAGCACTCTCAACATGAAAGTGCTAAAAATTCATAATTCATTCATATCAACATATAAATTTATTCACAATTTATGTGTATGATACAGACAAATCAAAGAAACAGGAGGACTTTCACAATGTTTGATATGATCCCTTTCACCAGCCGCGCTTATACCCCCGCCAAGAGCTGGGACCCGTTCCAGGAGTTTTTCGGCACGGTGGCCCACGCCGCCGCCACCGACATCCGGGAGAGCGACGACGCCTTCGTCATCGAGACTGAGCTGCCCGGCTACGATAAGGACGAGATCGCCGTCAGCATGAAGGAGGGCGTGCTCACCGTCAAGGCCGAGCACAAAGCCGACAGCAAGGCCGACGAGAAAAGCTATATCCGCCGGGAGCGGACCTTCTCCACCGTGGAGCGGCGGTTCGAGGTCTCCGGCGTGGACGCCGGGGCCATCAGCGCCCAGTACGTCAACGGCGTGCTGCGGCTGACGCTGCCCAAGCTGCCCGAGGTGGTGCCCCAGCAGTATCAGATCCAGATCCAGTAAGGTCTCATCTCTCTTTTCCCTCCCCGGGCGGTGCGCCGAAAGGCGTGCCGCCCTCTTTTCATGGGGGAGAGATCCCGCGCCGGTGAGGGGCGGCAAACGGCAAAATATCCCGCCCCGGCGGCCGTCGGGGCGGGACGTTTTGTGCGTCCTGACAGGAAAAATGTCAATTTATAAAATCCCCTTGCATATCATGAAGAAAGGTGGTAACATACACGGCACGCGGACAAATGCCCGCGTAAGGGGGACGTTTTCGCATGGCAAGCAACGATCGGGGACAGTTCTATCTCGTGGAGGGGAGCGCCCTGCCGGAGGTCTTCATCCGGGTCACCCAGGCCCGGGAGCTCCTGGACACCGGCCGGGCCCAGACCGTGGCGGAGGCCGCCGAGATGGTGGGCATCTCCCGCTCCGCCTATTACAAATATAAGAACGCCATCATGCCCTTCCAGAACGTGGCGGGGGGACACATCGTCACCTTCCAGATCATGCTTCGCCATCAGATGGGCATCCTCAGCGAGGTGCTGGCGGTGTTCGCCGACACCGGCGCCAACATCCTCACCATCAACCAGGGGATCCCAACCAACGGCGCTGCCCCGGTGACCATCACGGCGGATCTGACCGCCCTGGACACCTCTGCGGAGACGTTCCTGACCATGCTGTCCGCCATCGACGGGGTCATCAAGGCCGCCATCGCGGCGGGCTGAGAGGAGCGGATATGGTAAAATACGCGATCCTGGGCTTCGGCGTGGTGGGCCGCGGCCTGGCCGAGGTCATGGCCGACCAGCGGGAAAAGCTGGCCGCGGCCGCCGGCGAGGACATGGAGCTGGGCTATATCCTGGTCCGGCACGACTATCCGGCAGGTCCTTTTCAGGACAAGCTGATCCGGGATTTTTCCCTGATCGAGAACGACCCGTCCGTGGCCGTGGTGGCGGAGGTCATCGGCGGCACGGACGCGGCATACGAGTACTCCCGCCGGGCGCTTATGGCCGGCAAGAGCGTGGTCTCCAGCAACAAACAGCTGGTGGCCGAGCACGGGGCGGAGCTGGCAGCGCTGGCCCGGGAGCACGGCGTGAGCTACCTGTTCGAGGGCAGCGTGGGCGGGGGCATCCCCCTGCTGCGGCCCCTTTGCCGGTGCCTGGCTGCCAACCGGATCGACGAGATCTGTGGCATCCTCAACGGCACCACCAACTACATCCTCACCGCCATGGCTCAGAAGGGCCAGGCCTATGCCGACGCGCTGAAGACGGCCCAGCAGCTGGGCTATGCAGAGGCGGACCCCACCGCCGACGTGGAGGGCATCGACGCCTGCCGCAAGACCGCCATCCTGGCGGATCTGGCCTTCGGCGTGAACGTGGATCCGGCGGACATCCCCACCCGGGGCATCACCGCCGTGGCGCCGGCGGATCTGGAGCTGGCCCAGGCGCTGGACGGCGCGGTGAAGCTGCTGGGCCGGGCGGCCCGCGCCGGGGAGGCGGTCTGCGCCTTCGTGGAGCCCCATTTCATCCCCCAGGGTCACATCCTGGCGTCGGTGAACGGGGTGATGAACGGCTGCGCCATCCGGGGCAGCGCCGTGGGCGAGGTGGTGCTGTGCGGCCCCGGGGCGGGGTCCCATCCCACCGCCAGCGCCGTGGCGGCGGACGTCGCCGACGCGGTGCGCCACAGGGCCGATCCCATGATCCCCGACCTGGGCGCGCCGGGGGGCAGGCTGCTCCCGGCGGACGAGCTGTGCTCCCGGTGGTATGTGCGGGCCCAGTGCGGCCCGGAGGCAGTATCCGCCGCCTTTCCCGGCGCGGAGCCCGTGTACGGCTCCACGGGGGAGTGCGGCTTCGTCACCGCCGCTATGCTGGACCGGCGGCAGCTGGAAAAGAAGCTGGCCGCGGTGAACGGACGGGCCGCTTACCGGGTACTGGCATAGAATGGAGGGGCGCGAGCCCGTACCTGAAAATTAAGGAGACTGGATATATATGCTGATCGTACAAAAATTCGGCGGCTCCTCCGTGGCCGACGTGGGGCGTATCCGCAACGTGGCGGGGATCATCGCCGAGAGCTACCTGCTGGGCAACGAGACCGTGGTGGTCCTGTCCGCCCAGGGCGATACCACCGACGAGCTGCTGGAGAAGGCCGCCGAGATCAACCCCGCTCCCTCCAAGCGGGAGCTGGATATGCTGCTGGCCACCGGCGAGCAGCAGTCCATCGCCCTGATGGCCATGTGCCTGGAGGGCATGGGCCTGCCGGTGGTATCCCTCACCGGCTGGCAGGTGGGCGTGCGCACCGACGCCAACTACGGCACCGCCCGCATCCGCCGGGTGGACACCGAGCGGCTGCGCCGGGAGCTGGACAAAAAGCGGATCGTGCTGGTGGCAGGGTTCCAGGGGGTCAATAAGTTCGACGACTACACCACCCTGGGCCGGGGCGGCAGCGACACCACCGCCGTGGCCCTGGCCGCGGCGCTGCACGCGGACCGGTGCCAGATCTTCACCGACGTGGAGGGCGTGTATACCGCCGATCCCCGGAAGGTGCCCGGGGCGCGGAAGCTGGAAGAGATCACCTACGACGAGATGCTGGAGCTGGCCAGCATGGGCGCCCAGGTGCTGATGAACCGCTCCGTACAGCTTGCCAAGCGGTACGGCGTGGAATTGGAGGTGCTCTCCTCCCTGGTGAGAGCGCCCGGTACAAAGGTCAAGGAGGTTACCAAGAACATGGAAGAGATGAAAGTGACCGGCATCGCCAAGGATGACAAGGTGGCCCGGCTGACCGCCGTGGGCGTGCCCGACCGGCCCGGCTCCGCCTTCAAGGTCCTCAACGCCGTCTCCCGCGCCGGCATCAACGTGGATATGATCATCCAGGCCGACACCACCGCCTCCACCAACGACATGAGCTTCACCGTGGCCGAGGCGGACGCGGACGCGGCCTATAAGGCCCTGACCGACCGGCAGGCGGCCATCGGCTTCGACCACGTGACCGTGGACAAGAGCATCGCCAAGGTCAGCGTGGTGGGCGCGGGCATGATGAGCTCCGTGGGCATCGCGTCGCTGGTGTTCGAGGCCCTCAACGACGAGCACATCAACATCCAGATGATCAACTCCAGCGAGGTGAAGATCTCCTGCGTCATCGACGCGGCCAGCGCCGACCGGGCCGTGGCCGCCATCCACCGGAAGTTCTTCGAGACGTAAAGACCACCCACATAGACCGCGCCCCCGTCCGTCGGACGGGGGCGCTTTTCCGCTTTTCAGGAGAGCTTCTCGGCCTGGGCCTGGGAGATCTTCATCCGCACGCCCTTGGAGGCCAGGGCGCTCTCCAGCCAGCTCTCCAGGCGGGAGGCGTTGGCGTTGATGTACTTCACCGCCAGCTCCTCCTTGGCGCTGTCCGGCAGCGCCCGGGCCATCATGGCCGCGGGACCGGCCATGTCCCCGGCCAGGGCGGCGATCACCGCGTCAAAATCCACGTCGCTCACGTTGAATCGAAGCTGTACCATCTGCTGTCGCTCCTAAACATGTATTTCCCGCCCCGCGGGGCAGGCAGTTCTCTAACCGATATCAGTATAGCATATCTTTCCTTGTTTTGCACCCCGCCGCCAACTGGATGGGATTGACAATTTCCAGCGGATGCGATAAACTGAAATTACAAAGAGTTATAATGGAGGTGATATCATGCTCTATCAGAAGCTGAAGGAGCTGTACGAGGCGGCACGGCTGAAGAACTACCGGGAACTGTTCAGCCGGGTAAAGGAGCGGGACGGCTCGCTGAGCGCCACGGAGGCCTACGCCGCCGACGTGATCTATCTGCTGGGCAGCCCCACGGTCAGCGCCTTTGCCGAGACCCTGGGCATCTCCCAGCCCAACGCCACCTACAAGATCAACAACCTGGCCGCCAAGGGCTACGCGGTGCGCGGCGCCTCCGACACGGACCGGCGGGAGTGCCGGGTGTCGGTGGGGGAGCGGTTCTACTCCTATTATGACACGGAGTATCCCTTCATCGCCGAGAGCGTGGAGCAGCTGCAGAAGAAGTATTCCCCGGAGGAGCTGGCCCTGCTGGAGCGGATGGTGGAGGACATGGTGGAGTCCATGCGCCGGTGAATTTGTCCCCGCGGGCAAAAAAACCGTTGACAATCACCCGGCAATCTGGTATGATATTACCCGTTCCGAGATGGGGGTATAGCTCAGCTGGGAGAGCGCTTGAATGGCATTCAAGAGGTCAGCGGTTCGATCCCGCTTATCTCCACCAAGAAAAGAAAGACACGCGAGAGCGTGCTTTCTTTTTAGGTGGATTTTTGCAACTAAATTTAGTTGCAACACGATTGCCAGTCATCGAGCTAATATAGTAGGGGGTATACCCATGGGACAAAAGGAAAAGCTGATAGAGAAGCTGAAGGCCAAACCCAAGACGTTCACCTTTGACGACGCGGAGGCGCTTTTGCGGTATTTTTCCTACAAGCGCTCCAACAAGGGCCGCACAGCGGCTCGCGGGTCATGTTCGTCAGCGACACATACGCCCCGATCTTGCTCCACAAGCCCCACCCCCGGAAGGAGCTTTTGGAGTATCAGGTCAAACAGCTCATAGAGATTTTGGACGAGGAGGGTCTGATATGAGCAATACGATGGAATACAAGGGCTATACGGGCAGCGTTGAGTTTTCGGAAGCGGACGGCGTCTTCTTCGGGAAGGTGCTGGGCATCCGGGCGCTGATCTCTTACGAAGGGACCACCGCGAAGGAACTGATCGACGACTTCCACGGCGCCGTGGACGACTACCTGGCGCTGTGCGAGGAAAACGGCGTCGAGCCGGAAAAGGCATATAAAGGCAGCTTCAACGTGCGGGTGTCGCCGGAACTGCACCGGCAGGCCGTGACCTATGCCGCCGCCCATCAGATGACTCTCAACAGCTTCGTGGAAAGCGCCATGCGAAACACTTTACGCTCCCAGGGCTGACGGCTATGGGGGCGAAACGCATTTGCTGCTGGAAAATATGAGAAAAAGGGCGTTCCATTCGGGACGCCCTTTTTTCATGGCCGACGGGGCCGGTCAGTCCTCCCACTCGGCTTTGTGCTGTTCCCACCACGCCGGGAACGCCGGGTCTTTCGGGGAGAGGGTGGGCTTGATTTCAGAGGCAATACGAACTGTATCATTCAACCTTTTATCAAACGGCGTAACATAAGGCGCTTCATGACTGCCACCCAAATATAACAATTCAAGTAAAACCGCTTTGCTCTGCGCCCATGTTTTTCCAGCGTAAGTTTTAGCAAAATCGCTCATGGATTGTCGTTCACTCAAATGTTTTTCTGAATGGACACAATCCAACTGGCCGTATAGGTACATAATTGACTTTTTGTTTTGAGCGACTACGTCGCCATCAAAATCAATCACTATAGAATCTTTTTCGCTATACCCTAACCTCTCAAAAAACAGTCTGGCTGTTGTTCTATTTTTACAGTCTTTTTTCGCCAAGCACCTCTCAAAGATTGCCTGAACATTTTCCTCGGTTAAGTCCAAAGGCTTAAACCCTTGCTCTGCAATCTTTTTTGCGTATTTATCTCGTAGGCCCATATCCCAACGCCCCTTTCCAAAAATCAAGAAAATCCTGCTGCCGCATGTATTATAACACACCGCCGCGGCAAATGCCACCGCGGATGAACGAGGCCGCGGGAGCGGCATTTGCGGTCACTGATGCTCCCAGGGGGGCGTTCCATGCACAGAGCATTGACACCGGCGGGAAAAAGTGCTATTTCTGCCCTATCCTACATTTTTGGAGGTTTTTTGTAATGAGAAAACTGACTGCCCTGTTTCTGAGCGCGCTCATGCTCATCGCCATGTGCACGCCGGCGTTCGCCGCGGCCGAGCCCGAGCTGGAGGACGCCCCGTTCACCATGGAGGAGATCACCGAGATCAACGATCCCCGCGCCGTCCTGGAGAAGTACGGCACGCTGCGCATCGACGAGCAGATGATGACCGCCGATGGCGAGCCGTTCGGCTTCGCCCACTACCAGTTCTCCCTGACGGAGGACGGCCAGGTGCTGTCCAACGTCCACCTGCGGGAGGGCGACATCGAGGTCTTCGCCAACTTCTCCGTGGCCGACGATATGCCCGGCAGCATGTTCTGGAGCGGCAACAACGGCCAGGTCCTGTACTGCATGCCCTCCTGGGAGTATGAGCAGTTCGCCCTCGATCCCCTGGGCCTGGAGCGGGGCGAGCAGACCGTGGTCGATTACGGCGTATACAACGGCTCGGTCATCCTGGTGGTGTCCACCCCCGACCCGGCGGATGAGAACGCCCGCACCGTGACCGACATGTTCGCCGAGGAGGAGAGCGGCCTGCTCATCAGCAAGAACGCCGTGACCTACGTCCCCTCCGACGACGGCGAGGTGGAGGACGGCTGCTCCCACTACGTGTACCAGTACGGCATGCCCTACGATCCCGAGTTCGATGAGACGGTCAACGAGGGCGGCGCGGAGAGCTTCTGCGCCCTGACGCTGGTCATCAACCCCGGCCAGGACAACGAGGAGACCCAGCAGCTCAACGTGGCCCTGGACCTGGAGGTGCAGTTCACCGCCCTGGAGGACGTCGCCATCTATGCCGACGAGGACCTGACCGAGGCCGTGGACACCATCGACACCTCCGCGGAGAGCGCCACCTACTACGTCGTGGTGGGCTGATCCGCCTGTGAATGCATCAAGAAGGACACGCGTGAGCGTGTCCTTTTTTGATACACGCACCCCGCGAAGGACCGTCGAAAATTGTATGATTTTGGCAGCGCCGCGGGATATTGCTTTCAGCGATAGTTTTTGATATAATTAAATTGTAATTGCGACAGGCCTCCCCACGTTTCGAGGTGGTGAAAAACCTATACTTTTTCACCACCTGCGCTGACATGGGGTGGTCTGACGAACGCGGCAAAGGCGGGAGGCACACATGAGACTGACGATCTGCGACGGCGCGCCGGAGGAGCGGCAGGCGGCCCGGGCGCTGGCGGAGGAGTACATCCGCCGCCGGGGGCTGGACATGGACCTGGTATGCTTCGCCTCCGCCGGGGAGCTGCTGGCCTGGGAGCAGAGCCGGGGTGCGGGGGAGCTGTACCTGACGGAGCTGCGCCTGCCGGACATGGACGGCGCGGAGCTGGTCCGGCGCATCCGGGCCCGGCGGCCCCGGGCGGCCGTGATATTCCTGACCTGGGCGGAGGACGGCCGCGCCCAGGCATTTTCCGTGCACGCCTTCGACTATCTGGCCAAGCCGGCGGAGCGGCACGCGCTGTTCCGGTCCCTGGACGAATGCCTGGCGCTGTTGAAGCCGCCGGCGCGGCGGATCGCGGTGAAGACCGCCGACGGGGAGATCTTTCTGGAGCCGGAGCGGATCAACGCCGTGGAGTACAGCGGCCACCGTTTCGTCTTCCGGCTGGCGGGGGGCGGCAGCGTCCAGAGCCTATACCGGCGGGAGCCCTTCGGGCAGCTGGCGGGCCAGCTGGTGGACACCGGCCGCTTCATCCGCTGCGCGGAGGGCTACGTGGTGAACATGGAGAACGTCCGCACCGTCACGGCGGCGGGGCTGGGCATGGCGGACGGCACGCAGTACGTGGTGACCCGCAAGTACGCGGAGGCGAAGCGCCGGGCGGCGGCCTATCTGGCGGAGCGGGGCGGCGTTGATTGAGCGCATATTATGTCAATCGCGTGACATTTATTGCCAATTGGCAGATATTATTAGAATATGGGTGCAGTTATGTTTACCAGTCTGCCCATGGGCAGTCCCACAATATAGCCCGGGCGGCGTTTTCCGCGGCGAGCGCGGCAGGCGGCGCGGGCCCGACTTCTTGGCATGAGGGGAGAAAGCGATGACAACGAGAACGCGGACGAAGAGGATGCTGGCGGCGCTCCTATGCGCGGTGATGGTGCTGAGCCTCCTGCCGGTCACGGGGCTGGCGGCGGCCAGCGGGCACACCGGGGCCACCACCGGCGTGACCGGCCGGGACGCGGACCCGCCTACCACGGATACGTATGACCAGTACCTGCTGGGCGGCAAGGACGGCCCCAACGGCAGCGGTTCCCGGTACGCAGGGCGCATCTGGTCGGACAAGACCGTCATCGCCTATGATGAAGAAAGCAAGGGCGCGTCCATCTCCCTGGACATGGCCTCTGACGGCTATGCCGGCGGCGTCACCACCGACGAGGATTTCCTGCATGTGTTTTCAGTGCTCGGTTCCAACCAGGTGGTGAACGGCGAGACCACGTCCCCCCTGGACGTGGTGCTGGTGCTGGACATCTCCACGTCCATGACGGATTGGACAGGTACCGCTAATGCAGGTCATCCTGACAACAATGACGCGTTGCATCAACTAATAAATACCACAAACAGCTTCATCAGCCGACTGATGAATGAAAAACCAGACCCCAACCACCCCGTTCACCCGGAAAACCGGGTGGGCGTGGTGGTCTACGGCGGCGGCAGCCAGACGTTGCTGGACTTGGGTCAATATACCCCAAATAGTGAAGGGGTGTATTTGTCCATAGATGACGGGAGTTGCCGACATAAAGCTGTTGACCATCCAAATACGGATGTCCCTTCAGGTTATTTTTCTATAATCAAGACAAATGTAAAAGAGGCGAACAAAACAAGCAGCATTATGCTCGCCGACTCCACCTATCTGCAGGGCGCCCTCTATGACGGCATGACGATGCTGGCGGAGGCGAAGGATACCACCGTCCCGGACGGTGAGCACAAGGGGGAGAAGCGCACCCCCATCCTCATCGTCATGACCGACGGCGCCACCAATATGATCAGTGCCACCAGCACGAACGGCGGCGGTGGGACTTCCTATGACTGGTTTAACCCTCTCCACAACGAAATCATTCCCACTGCAGGTAGCGGTGCTGAGTACGCCGCAGCAGGCGCAAATCCGCTCTATGCGGACTGCAACGCGGCCACTGGTGTTGGCGACGCTGCCCTTGCAGATACAGTGCGCAACTCTGTAAAGAACCGTGCTCTGGAGGTGGAGGCCATTGCCCCCCGGTCGGTGTCCAACCTGTTGCTGGCGGGCTACATGAAGAACAAAATCGAGGCCCACTACGACATGGATATGCAGGGCTACTCCCTGGGATATAATGTCGGCACACTAAGTGTGGGTGTGTTCGGCTTGGAGCAGCTGTATGCCACCCTAAACCCCCAGGCATACTTCACCACTGACCGAGGCACCTGGAATAGTAGCCTCAATGCCAGGCAAAGGGACCTGGCTGATGCGCAGCAAAATGATGTCGAAACCGCGCTGAAAGCTTATGTGGCCGATCAAGAGCCAGAAATGCGCTTTCCCCGTAACGCTAACGAGAAGCATCTGTTTACTGGTAATTTGACCGACAATGGTCAATACGCCAATTTCACTTGGCGCCATCCGGGAGGCGACGAGGCCCAGTATGATGTAGACAAGTTCGAGGATGTCTATTACATCGACCAATACTTTACCGCCGAAAATGCGGACGAGATGGACGACATCTTCGACCAGATCTTCAACATCGTCACCGGCACGGCCTTCACCATCGTGGAGGGCCAGAACGCCTCTACCGCCTCCAACGCCCTCACCTACATGGACCCCATCGGCGATTACATGGAGGTCAAGAGCATCGACAGCCTCCTCCTGTTCGGCAATATGTACGGCGTGGTGAAGACCGCCGTGTACGACTTCCAGTGGAACGAGGACTACATAACCAAAAAACTAGGCCAAAGCCATGGTACGCCATTCACGCCCGGCTGGTATTCCGGCGAGACCGGCGACAAGGGCGCGCCTTGCGAGGCAGGGACCCCCGGCGCAGTCTACCGCCTGGACTTCAAGACCACCCAGCAGTTCGTGCCCACATTGGTAGAGAAGAACAGTGTGGACGACATGGATGCCAAGCAGCAGCACACGGTCTATACCATGTACCGCCTGTCCGGCGGCGGCATGGATGACGAAAATACCCGCCGTCTGTGGCGGCTGAACCCGGCCTACGCAGACTCCACCAACCAGGCCTTTGACAGCAATTATATCCTGGCGAACCAGGGCTTCACGGAGGAGACCGCCCCCGTGGGGGCCTACCGGCTCAGCGATATCCGTATGTGGGTGGAGGACACCGGCAACTGGCAGGACACCTCCGGCATGGCCTCCAGCGCCGGCTACAGCGAGGCCCTGTGGCTGAACATCCCCGCCAACGCCGTGCCCGTCCAGCTGGCGACCATCAATCTTAACGCCGAGGGCAAAGTGGCCGAGTACGGCACCAACCTGGGCGGAGACGGAGCCCATGATGCTGCGTCGAGCGACCTCTGGCGGGTGACGAAGAGCACAGACCAGCTCTACCAGGAATCCACCCCCCTGCGTGTGTTCTACTCCGTGGGCGTGGAGGACGATATCCTCTATGCGAGCGGGGACATCGACATGACCAAGGTGGACCCTGACTACATAACGAGCCACACCTACGACGGCGCGGTCTATTTCATCTCCAACTACTTCTCCGGCAAGGCGGGCTACCCCCAGGGGAACCCGGTGCTCAGCTTCTCCCCCGGCAGCGCCAACCGCTATTATCTGTTCCAGAAAAACCTGCCCCTGTATAAGAACCCCGACAACGGTGCAGGCGGAGAGGTAAAGCTGACCAACGTCGGCAAAGCTGACGTCACGGCCACGCTGGACGGAAAAGAGCTGGAGCTGGTAGACGAGACAGGGGAGCTCGACCCGAACGGCGATTATTACATCGTGATCGACTTTTATAAGCGTGGCAGCAACGAGGTCGTCCATCTGGCCGTGCCCCGGAAGGGCTCCGACTTCGGCTCCGGCGTCGGCTTCGGCACTGCCGAGTTCCTGTGCTGGCTGAACCTGAACGGCAATGTCGTCAGTCCCGACGACGTGACGGCGAAACCCTCAGGGGACACCGGCGACAGGTGGGTCATCGCCACCAAGGTGGGCGGCCTGCGCACCGGCAATATCAACGAGGCGGCGGGCGCAAAGACGCCGAACACGACCCAGACCGCCGGGGACTACATCTATCCCACCATCGGCAGGAGCGGGTCCGACCCCTATGTGAACGACTATCTGGGCAACAACGGCTGGCTGCGGCTGGAGGATACCCAGCTGCTGGTGACCAAGACCGTCCTGCCCACCGAGTCCCAGCCCGTGGACCCCAACGAGCCCTTCGATTTCCAGGTGTTCGTGGAGGGCGTCAGCGGCACCGTCAACGCCGTGGTGGTCCAGTGGGACGACTTCGCCGAGCTGTGGCGGCGGCGCATCGGCTCCATCGACGTGATCACCGGCAATGCCGGCTATGCCCAGAGCGCCAAAGATCCCCTGAACCCCGCCTTGGTGCCCTACGAGATCGAAGGCGAAACCAAAGAATGTGTCGTGTATCTGGGCAATAATACAGAGGTGGCAGATAACACCGTGCAGGTGTACTCCTCGAAGGAGGACGCGACGCAGGTGGGCGGCTTCACCACCTATGTCACCGCCGAGCAGATAAACGATGCGTACAAGCTGACCACTCCCACCAGCGATTACGCCGTCGAGGACGATGATCACCCCGCCGGCACCCGTGTCTTCTGGTGCAAGGCTTATCTGCACGTGGGCGATGAAAGCACTACGGGAGGTTCCGGCGAGGCGCCAACAGATCCGCAACTTGAGCAATATTTCACACCGGTGGATAGGTTCCCCATCGCCACCCTGTATCTGGATGAGGACCATGGCCTGCGCAGCGGCATCCGTATCGAGTCCCCCTTCGCCATCTCCTGGCGGTACATGATCAAGGAGATCACCTTCGGCAGTGTGACAGAACTCTACGATAATCAGGGCTTCCAGAGCGCCAGGCATGCAGAGGGCGCGTCGTTTAGGGAGCCGTTTACGACGGATGATATTAAGGAGCACACCGCCCAGTTCAAGCTCCGGGACGGCGAGGGCCTGCTGTTCACCGGTTTGCCGTACCAGACCAACTACCGCGTCACCGAGAGGCTCACCGGCGAGCAGGCCAGCAAGGGCTATACCCTCAAGGGCGTTGAGCAGGTGTTGTTCAATACCTCCCGCGAGTTCTCACTGAGCGACACGAAGATACCCGAGGACCAGTGGCCAACAAGCCCGCCGCAGTCCCGTGACCCCGGCTATGCCAAGCTGGAGGGCGGCTATGACTTTATAAACGATGATGAGGGAGTGACGGGCAAGATCAGCGAGCCTACCCCCAATCCCGCATATACCCAAAAAACGCTGGATAACAGCGCCTATTTCGATGCTGAACACAATGTCTACTCCGTCTTTAAGGACACCAGTACTGCGGAGTCGGCGGCCCACTTCACCAATACCTTCGCGCCCAAGACCCTGACCATCGCAAAGGAGCTCTCCGCCGCGCCCGGCGCGGTGATCACCGACGAGGACCTGAACACCCCGTTCTACTTCTCCGCAGAGATCAAGCTGACCAAGGACCCCGCTGAATACCCGGTGACCTTCCCCCTGACCCGGTATAAGGCCAGCGGCGAGCCCTATCCCGAGACGGAGGTGCTGCCGCAGCCCGCCGCCATCGATCTGGAGGACGGGGCGTCCGAGAACGATCTGCCCAAGGTGATCACCGGCTATGTGCAGGTGGAGAGCGGTGGCAAAGCCACGTTCGGACAATATAAGGAAGGCAAGTGGGTGCCCAACGAGCCCGACGGCAAGCTTGAGCTGCTGCCCGGGGAGCGGGTGGTCATCTATGGCCTGCCCGTGGATACCGGCTATAGCTTCACCATCACCGAGGATCAGGTGAACGGCTATGTGCCCACGATCACCGGCGGGGATGAAGTCAAAGAGTATACCGTCTCCGGCAGCGTTGGCGTCGAGGGCGAGGCCGCGGCCACCGTCACCTTTGAGAACGTCAAGCAGCCCATCGACCCGGCCTATGTGTCCCTGTCCGCGACCAAGACACTGAATGCCCATGATAGCGGGAAGACGCTCGAGGAAAACGAGTTCTCCTTCGTGCTCGCCCCTGTGGCGGGCAACCCGGCGGGCGATCCCATCACCGGGCCCAGGACGGTGACTAACGGCGCCGACGGGCTGGTGCAGCTGTTCAGCAACGAGCCATACGCTCAGCTCGGCGAGTACAACTACACCGTGCGGGAGGTCATCCCTGATCCCACCGAGCCCGGCATCACCTACGACACCAAGATCCATACGATCACGGTCAAAATCGACCCGCAGGGAGAGGGCGAGCACTACACCTCCCACCTGCAGGCCAAGCTCGAGATAGACGGCAAAGATCCTATCACCGGGACCGATGAGGGAGGGCACTATACCTTCGGGCCCGCGACCATCATCACCTTCGACAACAACTATGAGCCCGGCATTGCCACCGCCGTGCTGCAGGCCCGGAAGCTCTATCTGGGCGGCGAGATGGAGGGGAACGAGTTCACCTTCACCCTGACGCCTGTCACCGCCCAGGTGGGAGAGCCGGAGAGCTCGCCTGAGCCCGCCGAGAATGAGGAGCAGGGCTCCGACCTGGAGATCGCGCCGCCGTCCAACGGCGGGGAGCAGCAGGAGCAGCCCGGCGCCGGCGATCCGGCGGACCCTGAGGCCAGCGCCAGCCCCGAGCCCTCCGCCACCGCCGAGCCCACGCCCGTGACGCCCGCGGAGCCGGAGAACAGCGACGCGCCCGAGGCCACCGCTGCGCCGGAGGGCGAGGACACGCCCGAGGGCGAGGACGACGGGCCCCAGGACGATCCTGACACCACGGCGATGGGCGGCCAGGAGCCTCCCAGCTACGAGGGCCAGCCCAGCGACACGCCGGAGGATACGCCCGCCCCCGATGAGAGCGAGGCCACCGAGACCCCCGCGCCCACGGATACCCCCGCGCCCAGCGACACGCCGGAGCCCACGGATACCGCCGAGCCCAGCGAGACCCCGGAGGCCACCCAGACCCCGGAGGCCACCGAGGCCCCGGCGGGAGAGCCCGAGGGCGACCCGGACGACAACGAGATCATGCCCATGGCGATTTGGGCACCGGCAGATATGCCCATGCCGGGCGGCACTGGCGCGACCGTGAGTGAGTTGAAGGTCCAAAACGACAAATTCGGCAACGTGGTCTTCGGCAGCATCAAGTTCAAACAGGCTGGCGTCTACTACTACAAGATAACCGAACAGCCCGATGGCGGGGACATCAAATATGACTTGCGGCCGTTCTACGCCAAGGTGACCGTTAAAGTGAAGACCCCTGCCGAGGGCGATGTTCCTGCGGAGCTGACCGCGTCGGTGGTATATCTGTCCTCCATGGATGAGACGAATCCCGGTGAGGCGGATGTGCCCATGACCGGCACGCCTCAGTTCACCAACATCAACACGAAGCCGGTGAAGACCGAGCCCGACCCCGGCCCGGATATGCCGGTGCAGGTGGGCGACGTCGTCACCTATCGGGTCACCTGGTACAACAACGAGGCCGAGGAGGCCAAGGTCACCGTGGTGGATAAGCTGGACCGCGGCGTCACCTACAACGCCGGCACCGCCGTGGCCTACCGCTACGTGGTGGACGATGCCGGCAACGTCACCGAGTTGCAGATCGGCACCGGGACCTATAGCAGCGATGATCACGCCATCACGTGGGTGCTGGAAAAGCAGCCGTCGATGGCCACCGGCTACGTGGAGTTTAAGGTCACCGTCAACGAGAATGCCAAGTACAAGTGGGATTATAGTCAGGAGGAAGAAGACACCAGCGCTCCCCCCACCGGGCCCAATACTGTTGACGATACAACCGAGGACTTCCGGATCGTCAACCGGGCCGCGCTGAAGATCGGCGATGAAAACTGGCAGTGGACGGAGAAGATCCCCAACCCCACCTGGGAGCCGGAGAAAGATTCCGAGCCGAAAAGCGGGACCACGGTGCATGTGGGAGAGCACATCTTCTATTGGATCACCTGGCAGAACTATCTGGCGCAAGCGGCCGAGATCACCATCACCGACGTGCTGGACCCGGGTCTGACCTATGTGGAAGGCACCGCCATGGCCTATGAGGGCGAGCACGGGGCAGGAGGAAAGCCTCTCAACGACACCAACGGCAACCAAATACGCGGCATATACGACCCCTATACCCGCACCATCGAGTGGAAGCTGGGAACGCAGGATCCGAACAAATTCGGTTACGTGATGTTCGAGGCCGAGGTCAACAACGACGCCCTGCAGGACGACGCTACCGTGAAGAACGACGCCACCGTGAAGGTGGGCGAGCACAGCTTCCAGACCAATGAGGTGGAGCACTACGTGGACGGCCGGCTGCTGGTCACGAAGTACGTCTCCGGCAACAGCGGCGAGACGACCAGGGACTTCCACTTCACCGTCACCCTGACGCCCCCGACGGGCGATCAAGCGCTTTGGGATAGTTGGGACGGCAGCTGCGTCTGCATCCTGGACGGCGAGCCTGTGGAGGATTTCGCCTTCACCGAGAACGATGACGGCTCCTATAGCGCCACGTTCACACTGCGCCATAACCAGACCGCCAGCATCAACGGCCTGCCGGTGGGCGCGGGATACACCGTGACCGAGACGGAGGCCAATACCGACGGCTATACCACCACCTACGAAAGAGCAACGGGCACCATCGGATCGGGCGATTCCACGCCTCACGCCGTATTCACCAACACCAAGGACGTGTACACGCCGCCTCCCGGACCCGACGGCACGCCCGAGCCCTCGACGACGCCCACGCCCAGCACCTCCCCGTCTCCCAGCCCCACGCCCGACGGCCAGCCCCACAAGGTGGAGACCGACCCCGGCGACGGCCAGATGGTGGTGCCCGACCAGTGGGTCACCTACGAGATCACCTGGGAGAACACCCACGCCGAGTCGGCCACGGTGACCATCTGGGACACCCTGGACCCCAACGTGGAGTTCGTCTCCGCCAGCGAGGGCTATACCTACGACCCGGCCACCCACACGGTGACCTGGGTGCTGCCCGACCGTGCGGGCGGCTCCACCGGCTCCGTGACGGTGACGGTGCGGGTGCTGCCCTCCGCCGTGCAGGCCGGCATCATCCGGAACCAGGCCCACGTGCAGGTGGGCGACGACCCGGCGCAGGACACGGAGATCCCGGAGAACCCCCTGACGCCGCCCTCGCCCAGCCCGGTGGCGCCCAGTCCCACGCCCTCCAGCGGCATCCCCGACACCGGGGACAGCAGCCGTCCCGGCCTGTGGCTGGCGCTGCTGACCGTGTCCCTCATGGGCCTCGGCCTCATAGGCGGCGCAACGCTGCGGCGCAGAAAACGGGAGAAGTAAACCACACAGATGCATGAGCGCGCCCCCTGCGGCATTATCACCGCAGGGGGCGTCGTGTCCCCCGGGAGAGACGAAAAAAAGCCTCTCCCGAGAGGGGAGAGGCTGGATCGTTTGAAGCTGTGCGGGCAGGTCAGCCCAGCAGGGGGGCGGCCTCCTCGGGGAAACCGCCGCCGTTGAAGAGGGCCTTGTCCTCCTGGGCCAGGCACACGCCCCGGTCGCTGATGTGGATGCGCTGGCAGGCGCCGTCGCCGAACAGTTTGTCCATGCCGGCCCGGTAGAGCTCGAAGTGCATCTCGGGCATCAGCGCCAGCACGAACCCGCCGAAGCCGCCGCTGTGGACCCGCCAGGCGCCACGGCCGGCCAGCAGGTTGCCCGACGCCTCCAGGCACCGGGCCAGGCCGTCGCCGCAGCCGTCGGCAGTGATGTTGCGCAGCAGCTTTTCCGAGCTGCGGCCGGACTGGTTCATCAGCTCCATATACCGCTGTCCGTCCCGCAGGCCCAGGGCGTCCGCCATGGAGGAGACACGCCAGGTCTCGTCGAAGAAATGCCGGGCGCGCATCCACTGCCGGGCGGTCTGGTGGGCGGGCCACTGCTCGTCGAACACGGGCCCACGCACCCGGGCCAGCACCGGCTCGCCGAACTGCTGGGCCACCGCGGACATATCCGCCGCGATCTGGGTGAAGGCCGCCCGGGCGGGCGGCGGGGTCTCGCCGGTGTCCGTCAGGCACACGGCCAGCCCCAGGCTGTCAAAGCAGCAGTCGATGGGCAGGATCTTGTTCTCCAGCACGTCCATATAGACGCCGCCGCCCATGGCGCAGGTCAGGGTGTCCACCAGGGCGCAGGGCTTGCCGAACCAGCGGGTCTCCGCCTTCTGGGCGGCCCGCGCCAGCTCCTCCGGCGGCACCTCCGCCTGGGAGAAGGTGGCGAGGATGAAGCCCACCAGCACGCACAGCGTGGCCGACGCCGCCAGTCCCCGGCGGGGAGGCAGATCGCTGAACAGGTACGCGTCGAAGCCCTGCAGCCGGGGGATGATCTCCGACAGGCTCCCGGCGATGCCCCGGACCAGGGCGCTGGGACGGCCTTTTTCCTTTTCGTCGGGCCAGAGCCGGCTCAGATCCACCTCCACCGGCTCAAAGTCCCGGCAGAATACTCTTATCACGCCGTCATCGTTGGGCTCGGCCTCCGCCGTGATGCCCCGATCCATAGCGGCAGCCATGACCCGGCCCCGCTGCTGGTCGGTATGGTTCCCGGCCAGCTCCACGCGGCCGGGACAGAAAAATCGTGTCATTCTCTTTTCCGCAGCCTCATATTCCGGCTCCCGGCCGCCTGCGGCGGGGGAGCGAGCGATCAGCAACAGTGTCGGTCCGGAAAGACCAGACAAAAAGTCGATACACTGCCATTATTCAATCCACAATACTACCCTATTATATATTTGATTTCCTGCCGATTCAACGCTATAATATGAAATTAAAGTTACAAAAAACAAAAACCTGCGAAAGCGAGGCAAAAATATGATCAACGACAAAGGCGTCAACCTGACCATGCTCTGCGACTTCTATGAGCTGACCATGGGGAACGGGTACCTGGACGCGGGCATGGAGGACCGGATCTGCTACTTTGACCTGTTCTTCCGCTCGGTGCCGGACGGCGGCGGCTTCGCCATCGCCGCGGGCCTGGAACAGATCATAGACTATATCAACGACCTGCACTTCAGCCCCGAGGACATCGCCTATCTCCGGGGCCGGGGCATCTTCTCCGAGCGGTTTTTGCAGTACCTGGAGCATTTTCAGTTCACCGGCGACATCTGGGCCGTGCCGGAGGGCACGCCGGTGTTCCCCCGGGAGCCGCTGCTGGTGGTCCGGGCGCCGTCCATCCAGGCCCAGCTGCTGGAGACGTATATGCTGTGCATGATCAACCACCAGAGCCTGATCGCCACCAAGGCCAACCGCATCGTGCGGGCCGCCCAGGGGCGGACGGTGCTGGAGTTCGGCTCCCGCCGGGCCCAGGGCGGCGACGCGGCGGTGGTGGGCGCCCGGGCGGCCTATATCGGCGGCTGTGCGGGCACGGCCTGCGCCCTCAGCGACCAGCTGTACGGCGTGCCCGCCGGCGGCACCATGGCCCACGCCTGGGTGCAGATGTTCGACACGGAGCTGGACGCCTTCCGGGCCTACTGCCGGACCTATCCCACCGGCGCCACCCTGCTGGTGGACACCTATAACACCCTGCAGAGCGGCGTGCCCAACGCCATCCGGGCCTTCGACGAGGTCCTCAAGCCCATGGGCATCAAAAAATGCGGCATCCGTCTGGACTCCGGCGACCTGGCCTATCTGACCAGGAAGGCCCGGAAGATGCTGGACGACGCTGGGTGGACCGAGTGCACCATCACCTGCTCCAACGCCTTGGACGAGTATCTGATCCAGGACCTGATCGCCCAGGGGGCCTGCATCGACTGCTTCGGCGTGGGCGAGCGGCTGATCACCGCCCGCAGCGAGCCGGTGTTCGGCGGGGTGTATAAGCTGGCCGCCGTGGAGGATGACAGCGGTACTATCATACCCAAGATCAAGATCAGCGAAAACGTGGGAAAGATCACCAACCCCCACTTCAAAAAGCTCTATCGCTTCTATGGCCGGGACACCGGCAAGGCCGTGGCGGATTATATGTGCCTGCACGACGAGACGGTGGACGACAGCCGGAACCTGGAGATCTTCGACCCGGAGGTCACCTGGAAGCGGAAGGAGGTCTACGACTTCGAGGCAAAAGAGCTGCTGGTGCCCATCTTCCAGGGGGGCAGGCAGGTCTATGAAAAGCCCTCGCTGGGCCAGATCAAGGCATATTGCGCCGCCCAGGTGGACACGCTCTGGGATGAGGTCAAGCGCTTTGAGAACCCCCACCGGTACTATGTGGACCTGAGCCAGAAGCTGTGGGACATCAAAAACGACCTGCTCAACGGCAAGCGGTGAAAGCCGCCGCGCCCTGGCGCGACGTGGTATAAGACTATCTGAGAGGAGGCGGGCCCATGGCCGGGAAAAACAGCAAATACTGGACGCTGGGCACGCTGAAGAGCCGGGGCTGGACCAACGGTCTCATCCGGGAGCTGCTGCCCCGGCCCCGCTATCGCCACCAGGACGGCGGTACGGTGAAGAGCTGGCAGGCGGACACGGTGCTCACCGCCGAGGAGAGCGAGCGGTTCAAGCGGGTGGCTGCCAGCAACAAGGCCGCCCAGCAGACCCGGGCGAAGACTGGCGTCACCGGCGAGGACATCGGCCCGGCCCTGGAGGGGGCCGCGGCGCTGCTGGACCAGGCGTGGGAGAGCTGGGAAAAGCCCCAGGGCCCGGCGGCGCTGCTGGCAAGGCGCTACCATGAGGCCCTGCTGCGCCAGATCCCCGGCGTGGGCTGGGCGGTGGCGCTCAGTCCCGGACAGGCTGCCGGCCGGGCGGAGAGCTTCCTGGCCCTGGGGGCCCCCAGGGGGGACGTGAACGTGCGGCGGGTGCTGAAAAACTTCATCACCGCCGCGCCCTGGCTGGGGATGAACCCCGACGCCAACATCGCCAAAAAGCTGCGGGAGCGGTACGGCCCCGTGCTGCTGGCGGTGGCGGAGCGGGAGCTGGCGGCATTCACCGCCGCCCAGCCGGAGGCGGACGTGACCGCGCTGGCGCAGATGAAGGACTTCCCCGTCCAGGAGCTTTTGGGCAACGGCCTGGGCTATGTCTACTCCGTGTTCTACGTGCCCCGGGCCATCCGCACCAGCCTGGACGTGCTGGTGGCGCTCAATCCCAAGGACGAATATCCCCAGGCCCGGGCCATGGCCCGGCACTTCGTGGTGCACATCGGCGGCACCAACACCGGCAAGACCTACGCCGGCTTCCAGCGGCTGATCAAGGCCCGGACGGGGGTGTATCTGGCCCCGCTGCGGCTGCTGGCCCTGGAGGCCCAGGAGCTGCTGCTGGACGAGGGCGTGCTCTGCTCGCTGACCACCGGCGAGGAGGAGGACCGGCAGGAAGGGGACACCCACGTGGCCGCCACGGCGGAAAAGCTGGAGCTGGACCGGGAATACGAGGTGGCGGTGATCGACGAGTGCCAGATGATCGCGGACACCGAGCGGGGCTACGCCTGGACCCGGGCGATATTGGGGGTGCGGGCGCCGGAGGTGCATCTGTGCGCCGCGCCGGAGGCGAAAAACCTGCTGCTGCGGATCATAAAGAGCTGCGGGGACACCTTCGAGGTCATCGAGCACAAGCGCAAGACGCCCCTGATCTGCATGACCCGGACGGTGGATTACTCCGATATCCGCCCCGGGGACGCGCTGATCACCTTCTCCAAGGTGGGGGTGCTGTCCGTGGCGGAGGACCTGCGGGCCCGGGGCAAGGAGCCGGCCATCATCTACGGGGCCCTGCCCTACGCCACCCGCCGCAAGCAGGTGGAGGGGTTCCTGGACCGGCGGATGCAGTATGTGGTCAGCACCGACGCCATCGGCATGGGCCTGAACCTGCCCATCCGGCGGATCATCTTCATGGAGGCGGAGAAGTTCGACGGCCACGAGCGCCGGCAGCTGAAGCCGGAGGAGATCCAGCAGATCGCCGGCCGGGCCGGGCGCTACGGCATGTATGACCGGGGCTATGTGGGGGCCATGGAGGACCTGAGCCTGATCCGGGCGGGCCTGGAGACGGTGGTGCCGCCGCTGCAGACGGCGGTGGCGGGCTTCTCCGACCTGATCGCCTCGGTGGACTTCGACCTCTTGGAGGTGCTGGAGGTCTGGAACCGGATGCCCACGGCGGACCCCTATGTGAAGCTGGATATCAGCCGGTATATCACCATCATCTCCCGGGTCCGGGAGGTGGGCTTCACCCTGACCCGGGAGCAGGAGCTGCGGGCGGCCAACATCCCCTTCGACGAGACGGACCCGGCGCTGAACGAGCTGTTCTTCCGGTTCCTGCGGACCTGGTCCGCCGGGGAGGAGCTGACCCGGCCGGCCCTGGGGGAGAAGCAGACGGCCTATACCCTGCCGGAGCTGGAGAGCCACTACCGGAAGCTGGACCTTTTCTTCTCCTTCGCCAAGGCCTTCGGCTGCCCCATCGACCGGGACGGACTGGACGACGAGCGGGCGAAGACAGCGGACGAGATCAACCAGATCCTTCTCTATAACCTGAAAAACAACATCCGCTTCTGCGCCAGATGCGGCCGGGCGCTGCCCCTGCACGCCCGGGGCCGGCTGTGCAATGCCTGCTACGGCCGGACGAACGGCGCGCCCCGGCGGCACCCGGGGCGGCGGAGAGGATAAGGAGACGCCAGTGACAGACAAGAGGAAAGTTTTCATCCAGGGGGTGCGGGACGGCGTGCCCATCGGCCTGGGCTATTTCGCCGTGTCCTTCTCCCTGGGCATCCTGGCCAAAAACATCGGCCTGACGCCCCTGCAGGCGGCGGTGATGAGCCTGCTCAACAACGCCTCCGCCGGGGAGTATATGGGCCTGACCATGATCGCCGCCGGCGCCAGCTATTGGGAGATGGCCTTCGCCACCCTCGTCACCAACGCCCGATACCTGCTGATGAGCTGCGCCATGAGCCAGCGGATGGACCCGGCCATGGGCCTGCACCACCGGTTTTTCATGGCCTTCGACATCACCGACGAGCTGTTCGGCATCACCATCGCCCGGCCCGGGTATCTGGAGCCCTGGTATATGTACGGGGCCATGGTCCCCGCCATCCCCGGCTGGATGATCGGCACCGCCCTGGGCACCCTGGCGGGGAGCCTGCTGCCGGCCCGGGTGGTCAGCGCCTTCAGCGTGGCCCTGTATGGCATGTTCATCGCCATCTTCATCCCCCCTGCCCGGAAGGACCGGGTGATCGCGGGACTGGTGGCGCTGGCCTTCCTGTCCAGCTGGGCCTTCTCCTGGCTGCCGATGGTGTCCGCCCTGTCTGACGGCACCCGGACCATCATCCTGACGGTGCTGCTGGCCGGCGGCGCGGCGGCGCTGTTCCCCCGGAAGGAAGAGGAGGAGGCGCAGGGATGAAGATCTATCTCTACATACTGGTGATGGCGGGGGTGTCCTATCTGATCCGGGCGCTGCCGGTGACGGTGTTCCGCAAGCCCATCAAGAGCCGGTTCGTCCGGTCGTTCCTCTATTACGTGCCTTACGCCACCCTGGCGGTGATGACCTTCCCGGCCATCCTGCACGCTACCCAGAGCCCCCTGTCCGGGGCGGCGGCGCTGGCGGTGGGGCTGGCGGTGGCCTGGCTGGGGGCCGACCTTTTCAAGACCGCCGTGGCCTGCTGCGCGGTGGTGTTCCTTTTGGAGCTGTTCATATAAAGGAAGATGATGGTGAAATGAGGATCGCTGCCTATCAATTTGTGGTATCCGGTGATATCAATGAGAACTATAGAGAAATAGAAAAAGCGATATACCTGGCGAAAAAGGAAGATGTCCAGTTGATCGTATTTCCCGAGTGTTCCTTGACAGGGTATCCGCCGAGAGATATAGCCGATCCGTCATGCGTTGATTTCGGGCTCGTTCATACGATGTGTGAAAAGCTCCGATCGATCGCGGACGAAAACGGCATTTCCTTTGTTATCGGGACTGTATTCAAAGAAAAAGAGATATACAACCGAGCGATGTTGTTCCAGCCTGATGGTCAGATCAGGGTCTATGACAAGCGGGCCCTGTGGGGATGGGACAGGGACAATTTCGCAAAAGGCAGCCATGATGGGATCTTTGAAATGGAAGGGATCCGATTTGGGATAAGGATCTGCTTTGAGATAAGATTCCCTGAATTCTTTCGCGAACTGTACAAAAGAAAGACGGACATAAATCTGGTCCTGTTTTACGATGTGGCAGATACAGACGATAAAGAAAGATATGACCTGATCAAAGGACATTTACAGACGCGGGCAGCCGAAAATGTTACCACCACCATTTCTGTAAACGCCGTCTCGCCATTTCAAACGGCTCCGACCGCGGTTTTTGGCCGATCGGGCCAGTGCATAAAAGAGTGCACCAGAAACAGACCGGAACTGCTGATCTATGATTTTGAAAAGACAGAGGATGACTTCGGCGAAAAGGGAAGAAGATGGATATCCGATGGATCGGTATCTATCTAGTTCAAGGCGCCTGTTTTGAACGGTCCCCGTTGGGACGCCGCAAATCAGATAAGACCGTCGGCTCACCGGTCCCCCGGGAAGAGCCAACGGTCTTTTTTGTCTGTCGGATATTATGTTTTATGGCCGCCAGGCGCTTTCATGAACGATGTCACTTTTTCCGCCGGTGCACCAGGTGAAGGGCGGCGGAGACCGCCCCGAACAGCACCCCCGCCACCGGCCATACGATCCAGGTATCGCCCCACCGCCGGGTGGCAAAGCTCCAGCCCAGGTATATCGCCGTGACTGTACACCAGTATATGACCCAGACCGTCCGGAGCAGGGGCGACTTCTCCTCCGGGGCGTAGTCCCCCTCCTGCAGCAGCATCTGGCAGGCGTCCCAGGGGATGGACGCGCTGACGATGAGATACACCCCCGCCGCCACCAGGATCAGCAGCAGCCCCACGCCGCAGGCGATCAAAAGTTCGTGCTCCGGGGCCGCCATGCACGCCAGCAGGGGCACCGCCGACGCCACGCACAGGCATATACCCGTCACCATCCGGCGGCTGTGGCTCTCCCGGGCCCGGTCCATGGCCTCCCGGGCCAGAGCCGTCACCCCGGGCGCGGCGGCGAATATCTCCTTTTCCAGATACTCGTATTTATCCAGCCGCATGCTCCACCGGACGAAAATGGCCACCGCCGGCGCCACGAAGGCGAACAGCACCACCAGACCCGCCGCCACGGCGATCTGCTCCCGCACGGGGCGGAGCGCGGACAGGCCGCCCAGCAGGATGAGGCACACCGGCGAGAGGATGCACAGCGCCACCGCCAGGGCGGTGGGCCTTGCGCTGGCCTCCTTCAGGGCCAGGAACGCCTCCGCCTCCTCCCGGGATACCTGCCGCAGAGCGGGGCCGACCGGCTCCGGCGTCCCCTCCGGCGGGAGGGCCAGATCGTCCTTCAATAGATAGTCCGTGCTCACGTCGAACAGCCGGCTCAGCTCCAGCAGCTTGTCCACCGTGGGGAAGGCCAGGTCTCCCTCCCACTTGGATATGGATTGACGGCTCACGTCCAGCCGCTCCGACAGCTCCTCCTGGCTCCAGCCCGCTTTCTTCCGCAGCTCCACCAGCTTTTCTCCCATGGTCATGGCGCTCAGCTCCTTTCTTTTCTGGGGCTATCATACCTGTTTTTCCCGTTGCGGGCAAGAAAGAAGACTTGAAAAAACCGCAACCAGCGGTTGCAAACGGTGGGAAAGCGCCGCCGGGGGGGATAGACGAGGGCCCCGATGCCGAAAAGCGGCGTCGGGGCCCTTTCTATGGCCTGCCGTGCTTATTCGAGATGGTCCTCCTTGTGGTGGTCTTCCGCGTGGTGCTCCACCCAGTGTTCGCTCTCCAGCCGGATGTCGCAGCTCTCCAGGTACAGCAGCGTGCCATGGCCCTCGTCGTCGCAGTGGTCGTAGTCCCGCACCGCGCGCACGTCGATGCAGCCGTCCCCGCTGAAAGTCCGCAGGGTGCCGTGGAAATCCCCGCCCGTGAGGCTCTCCCCGTTCGTGGTCAGCACGTCCGTGAAGGTGCGGATGCGCTCGCCGTCCAGATACCAGTGGCGCTCCCCGTCGCAGGTGAGGCCGTAGGGAGCGTACTCCGCGGCTATGGCCCGAAGCGTCGCCTCGTCGAAGCCGCCGGCGGTGACCGATTCGCCCTCGTAGACGTACTCCGTCATGCCGTCCTCCACGGCGTCCGGATCGGACACCGCTTGCTGCTCTATGGTCGAGCCGGCGGCGCCCTCCGCCACGCTCTCCGCCAGCGGCGCGGAGTTAGACTTCGCCCGCAGGGACGTATAGGTCACCGCCCCTGTGGCGGACAGTACCGTATAGATGCAGACAGCAAAGATTGAAAACAGAAACACCGCCGCCAATATCCACCGCCGGCGGCGCTTTTTCGGGGCCGCAGGAGCGGGGCCCGGCGGCGTCTCCGGCTCTGGAGCGGGCCGGGGCGGCTCCTCCGGCGGGGGAGGGGGCGGCGCGGCCCCGGCATCGTCCGGGACGGGGGCGTCGTCCTTCAACAGATAGTCGGTGGTGACGGCGAACAGCTCGCTCATCTTGATGATCTTGTCCAGCTCGGGCACGGCCTGGGCCATCTCCCACTTGGAGACCGACTGGCGGGACACGTCCAGCCGGTCGGCCAGGTCGATCTGGCTCCAGCCCTGCTTTTTCCGCAGCTCGATGATCTTATCGGCCAAAGGCATGGGGGAAACCCTCCTTTTTGGTTTTTGGGTGGTCCACCTGACCTTGATTATACCGGTTGCAGCCCATTTTCACAACCAATCCGACCCGGAAATGTGTCAACCAATGGTTGCACAGCGATTTTAACACAAAAAAGCCTCCCCTGTGGGGAGGTGGCCGCCGTTCCATGGGGCCCCCAAAAGGCACGCCTGCCTTTTGGGGAGAGGAGGAGCCGCGAGCCACTCGAGCCATGCCGTTTGCGGCATGGGGAGACCTGGCTGCGCGGGCGACGACGAAGCGGAGGGGTTGTTACCAGTCTTGGAGGATATCCCAGCCCGGTAACAATCCCTCAGTCTCCGGCTATCGCCGGAGCCAGCTCCCTTTGCACAAGGGAGCCTTTCAAAGCGGTATGACTTATTTTGTGCCGAAGATCCGGTCGCCGGCGTCGCCCAGGCCGGGGACGATGTAGCCGTGGTCGTTGAGATGGTCGTCCAGCGCCGCCACAAAGATGTCCACATCCGGGTGGGCCTTCTGCATGGCCTGCACGCCCTCCGGCGCGCCGATGATGCTCATGAGCTTGATGTGCTTGACGCCGGTCTGCTTGATGAAGGTGGCGGCCGCCACGGCGCTGCCGCCGGTGGCCAGCATGGGATCGACGATGATCACGTCACGCTCGGCGATGTCGGGGGGCATCTTGAAGTAATACTTCACCGGCTCCAGGGTCTCCGGGTCCCGGAACAGGCCGATGTGACCCACCTTGGCGTTGGGGATCATGTCCACCATGCCGTCCACCATGCCCAGGCCGGCGCGGAGGATGGGCACGATGGCCAGCTTCTTGCCGGCGATGCGGCGGCAGGTGGCCTCCGCCACGGGGGTCTGGACCTTGACCTCCTCCAGAGGCAGGTCCCGGGTGGCCTCGTAGCACATCAGCTTGGCGATCTCGCTGATCAGCTCCCGGAATTCCTTCACGCTGGTCTTTTCGTCGCGCAGGACGGACAGCTTGTGCTGGATCAGGGGGTGGTCGAAAACCATGACGTTGCTCATATCAGTTCTCCTTTGTGGGAAGATTTTTCACTCGCTCATGCGGGCCAGCCGCTCCCGCTCCGCCTGGCTCAGGCGCAGATAGGCGGGCATCAGCTCCCCGGCGGGGACGGCGGGCTTTCCCTCGGCCGCCAGGGCCACGCCCCGGGCGTTCTGCAGCCGCAGGGGCTCCGGGGCCATGAAGAGGGTCACCTCGTCCCGGTCCATGGTATTATAACACAGCTCGGCCCCGTCGCCAAGCAAAATCCACGGCTCCTGCCGGGCGATGAGCTCGCTCTGCAGCTCGCTCACGGATATGGCCCGGTCCGGCGTCAGCCGCACCGGCCGGCCCCCCTCCACGGTGAACAGGGCGTTGTAGACCTGGCCCCGGCGGGCGTCCATGCAGCAGCACAGCATCTGCCCGTCCAGCACCGGACCGCCGAAGGCCATGGCCTCCAGGGTGGACACCCCCACCGCGGGGATGTCCAGCGCCCAGCAAAGGCCCTTTGCCTCTGCCATGCCGATGCGCAGGCCCGTGAAGGACCCGGGCCCCCGGCTCACCGCCACCCGGTCCAGGGCGGACAGGGGCCGGTCCAGGTTCTTCATCATCCCCTCCGCCATGGGCAGCAGGGTCCGGCTGTGGGTGAGGCCCGCGTTCTGGAAGGAGAAGGCCAGCATCTTCCCGTCCTCGAATACGGCCGCGGAGGCGGCCTTGGCGGAGCTCTCCAGCGCCAGTGTCAGCATGATGCGCACCCTCCCTCGATGGTGATCTGCCGGTCGTTCTCGCCGGTCTTTTCAAAGCGGACGACGTACTCGTCCCCCTCGAAGGCCCCGGGCACGTTCTCGCTCCACTCCACGGCGCACACGCCGCCCCGGCCCAGGTAGTCCTCCCAGCCGATGTCGTAAAGCTCATCCGCGCCCCCCAGGCGGTACATGTCGAAGTGGAACAGGGGCCGCCGGCCCAGGTACTCGTTGACGATAGTGAAGGTGGGGCTGGTGACCGTGGCGTCCAGGCCCATGCCCCGGGCCATGCCCCGGACGAAGGCGGTCTTGCCGCAGCCCAGCTCCCCGTACAGCGCCGCCACCGCCCCGGCGGGCAGCGTCTTGGCGAATTCGGCCCCAAGGGCCTCGGTCTCTTTTTCGGAATGGGTGGTATATGTCATCTCAAAGCTCCATCGTGGCGTAGGCGTTCAGACTGCTGTCGGCGGTGTGGCCGGCCAGGAACTCGTAATAGGCCTGGGCGCCGATCATGGCGGCGTTGTCGCCGCACAGCCGCAGCGGCGGCACATAGAGGGCCTTTCCCGCCTTGTTGCAGGCGGCCTCGAAGTCCGCCCGGATGCGGGAGTTGGCGGCCACGCCCCCGGCCACGGCGATGCGCTCATAGCCCAGGGCCTTCGCCGCGTCCATGGTCCGGCCCACCAGCATCTCGCTCACCGCCCGGCACAGGCTGGCGGCCAGCCCCGGCTCATCCAGGGCCGCGCCGGTCTGCTGGGCATGGTGGACGATGTTCACCACCGCGGTCTTTAGGCCGGAAAAGCTCATGTCGTAGGGGTTGCCGTCGTTCACCGCCGGCCGGGGCAGGTCGTAGGCCCGATCGTCCCCCTGTTTGCTGAGGTCGTCGATGGGCTTGCCCCCGGGGTAGCCCAGGCCCAGCACCCGGGCGGACTTGTCAAAGCACTCCCCGGCGGCGTCGTCCCGGGTCTGGCCCAGGATGCGCATGTCCGTATAGCCCCTCACGTCCACCAGCATGGTGTTGCCACCGGAGATGGCCAGGCACAGAAACGGCGGCTCCAGGTCGGGATAGGCCAGATAGTTGGCGGCGATGTGGCCCCGGATGTGGTGCACCGGGATGAGGGGCTTATCCAGCGCCAGGGCGGCGCTCTTGGCGAAGTTCACCCCCACCAGCACCGCGCCGATGAGCCCGGGGGCGTAGGTGCAGGCCACCGCGTCGATGTCCCCGCGGCCCAGGCCCGCCTTTTCCAGCGCCCGGTCCGCCAGCAGGGAGATCACCTCCAAATGGCTGC
This sequence comes from uncultured Oscillospiraceae bacterium, assembly GCA_947626345.1. GTDB lineage: Bacteria > Bacillota > Clostridia > Oscillospirales > Oscillospiraceae > CAJOIG01. Next base: position 80,233 of record CANQSF010000005.1, read on the forward strand.
GGGCGGCGATCTCCGGCACCACCCCGCCGTATATCTCGTGCAGGGCCACCTGGGAGAAGATCTCGTTGGAAAGGATGGTCCGGCCGTCCTCGACCACCGCCGCGGCGGTCTCGTCGCAGGAGGATTCAAAGGCCAGTATTCTCATTGCAGCACCAGCGTCATCAATATGGCGTCCTCTCTTGGTTTTTCGTAATAGTTCTTCCGGCGGCCCACCGGGGCGTAGCCGTGCTTTTCATACAGGGCGATGGCGGGACCGTTGGAGGCGCGCACCTCCAGGGTGATGAAGCGGAGGGCCCGGGCCCGGCCCCACGCCTCCGCGGCGGTGAGCAGCGCGTCGGCCACGCCGTGGCGGCGGTGCTCCGGCGTGACGGCGATGCTGTCCAGATTGCCCTCGTCCAGCACCGCGTCCAGCGCCGCGTAGCCCAGGAAAAAGCCCTTTTGCTCCGCCACCAGGATCCGGTCCAGCCGCCGGATGATGAAATCCTCCGGCCAGGGATCGGGAAAGCAGGCGCCCTCCAGCATGGCGATGGCGGCCACGTCCTGACGGTCCGCGCACCGTATCGTCATGGCGTCCTCCCTCCCGTCAGCATGGTCCCGATCTCCCCCAGCGCCCGGGCCTCCATCGCCGGGTCGGCGCAGCGGCGGACGAAAAAGCGGCCGTCACGCCAGGCGGCGAAGCGAAGATACGCTCTCTGGGCGGCCAGGGTCTCGAACAGGCGGATGTGCTCGTACCGGTCCGTGTATATCCTCTCCCCATAGACGTCCGTCAAATAGGGGTATGTGGTGTACATCCGCAGCTCCACCCGGGGGTCCAGGCTTTTCAGCAGCAGGGGGAAGGTGCCCGAGCAGCCGGATTCCACTACCAGGATGCGCTTTTCCGGGACGGAGCGCAGCAGCGCCGTCAGCGCGTCCCGCAGCGGCGGATACCGGTCCAGCGTCCGGCGCATTTGGGGCAGCACGGCGCCGCAGAAGCGGCCGAAGTCCTTTGCGCCCGGCTGCTCCAGCGCCTGAAAGATGGCCGCGCGCAGCTCGTCGTCCACACCCGGCTTTCCCAGCAGGCCCTCCAGCGCCCGCCGGCTCAGCAGCCAGGGGTGGACCCGCTCCCGGCCATAGGCCGCCTGAAAATAGACGCAGGGCAGCAGCGTGTCCCGCAGCAGAAAGACGTAGGCCGTGTCCTCCTCACAGCCGATCCACCGGCAGAACCGAAGAAGCTCGGCCAAAAAGGGCTCGCCGCTGACCGGCACGCCGGCGGCGGCCCGCCGGGCGTCGTCCAGGGCCTGCCCCAGCTCCCATGTGTCCTCTGTCCAGACGGGGCAGGCGGCGGCGGACGCCGGGTCCGCCACGGGAAAGGGGGCGGCATGGGCCCGGCGCAGATAGGCCCGCAGCCGGGTCGGGCCCTGATAGGCCGTCTCCATGGCCGTGCCCAGGGCCGTATAGCCCTCGTCCGCCAGGTCGTCCAGCATCTTCACCAGCCGCCTGGCCCGGTATATGGACGCCTCCGTGGCCGGCTGGGCCTCCAGCGCGTCCAGCTCCTGCCGGTAATAGGCCAGGTTGAAAGAGATGAATCCCATCTTCTCAGTGGGCGTCGGCCCAGCTGTGGCCCACATGGGCGTCGGCGGTGAGGGGCACGGACAGCTGGGCGGCGTGCTCCATCTCCTCCTTCAGGATGGCGGCGGCCCGCTCGCCCAAGGCGGCGGGGCACTCCACGATCAGCTCGTCGTGGACCTGCAGCAGCAGCTTCGCCTGGGGCAGCTCCCGGCCCAGCCGGTGGTGGACCCGGATCATGGCCAGCTTGATGATGTCCGCGGCGGTGCCCTGGATGGGCATGTTCCGGGCCACCCGCTCGCCGAAGGAGCGGAGGTTGAAGTTGGAGCTGTGCAGCTCCGGCAGCGCCCGCCTCCGGCCGAACAGGGTGGACACGTACCCGGTCTCCCGGGCCTGGGCGATGGTGCGCTCCATGTACTCCCGCACGCCGTGGTATTTGGCGAGGTAGGTGTCGATATAGAGCTTGGCCTCCGCCTGGGGCACGCCGATGTCCTGGGCCAGGGAGAAGGCGGAGATGCCGTACACGATGCCGAAGTTCACCGCCTTGGCCCGGCTGCGCAGCTCATGGGTGACCTCCGCCAGAGGCAGGCCGAACACCTGCCCGGCGGTGACGGCGTGGATGTCCTCGCCGCTGAGGAAGGCCTCCTGCATGGCCTCGTCGCCGGAGATGTGGGCCAGCAGCCGCAGCTCGATCTGGCTGTAGTCCGCGTCCACCAGCACGTTGCCCGGCCCGGCCACGAACATGCGCCGGATGCCGGCGCCCAGCCGCCGCCGGACGGGGATGTTCTGCAGATTGGGGTCCCGGCTGGACAGCCGCCCCGTGTCCGTGGCGGTCATCTGGAAGGAGGTGTGGATGCGCCCGTCGGGGCCGATGGCCTTTTGCAGGCCGTCGGTATAGGTGCTCTTCAGCTTGGCCAGCTCCCGGTATTCCAGCACCTGGCCCACGATGGGGTGCCGGTCCTTCAGCCGGTCCAGCACGTCCGCGTTGGTGCTCCAGCCGGTGCGGGTCTTCTTCCCGGCGGGCAGGCCCAGCCGGTCGAACAGCACCTCGCCCAGCTGCTTGGGGGAATTGATGTTGAACTGGCCCCCCGCCTGGGCCCAGATGTCCTCCTGCAGGGCGGCGATGCCGGCGCTCAGATCCTGACCGAAGTCGTAAAGGGCCTTCCGGTCCACCAGAAAGCCCGCCCGCTCCATGTCCGCCAGCACGGCGCACAGGGGCAGTTCGATGTCCTGATAGAGCCGGCTCATGCCCAGCTCCTCCAGCTTTGCCGGCAGCGCCTGGTGCAGGGCCCATACGGCCTCCGCCCCGTCCAGCTCCCGGCCCAGATACCGCTGGCTCAGCCGGGGCAGGGCGTAATCGGAGGCGAGGGCGTCCGCCAGATACCCCGCCAGGGCCGTGTCGAACCAGGGCCCGCCGGTGGGGAGGCCCTCCGCCAGCAGCAGGGCCATCAGGTCCTTGACGTTGTGGCCCAGCTTCGTCTTGTCCGGGGAGAACACCGTCCGCAGCAGCCGGGTGTATGTCTCCCCGCCGTCGGACCATGTCAGGTCGTATACGTTCTTGCCGTCGCACAGGCTCAGCCCGTCCAGCCCGTCCAGGGGCAGTACGGCCAGGGTATCCGCCGCCTCCGCCGCGGCCAGGGCCGCCTCCGCGTCCCCCGCCACATGGGGCAGAGCGGCCGTCTCCGCCGCCGGCGCGTCCTCATCCGGGGCCAGGCGCCAGCGCTCGATGAACCGGCCGAAGCCCAGCCGCCGGCACAGCTCATACAGCGCCCCGCTGGGCCGCAGGGACCACAGGTCCTCCTCCGGGTCGAAGTCGATGGGGGCGTCCCGCCGGATGGTGGCCAGGGTATAGGAGAGCCGGGCGCTGTCCGCGCCGGCCTCCAGCTTGGTCCGCTGTCCGGCCTTGACGGAGGCGTCGGCCAGGTTTTCATACACCCCGTCCAGGGTGCCGAACCGGTGCAGAAGGTCCAGGGCGGATTTCTCGCCGATGCCCGGCACGCCGGGGATGTTGTCGGAGCTGTCCCCCATCAGGGCCTTCAGGTCCACCATGCCCGCCGGCTCCAGGCCGTACTCCTCCCGGAACCGGGCGGGGTCGTACTCGATGGTCTCGGTCTGGCCCATGCGGGTCTTGATGTGGATGACGTGGGTGGCGTCGGTGATGAGCTGGAAGGAGTCCTTGTCCCCGGTGACCAGCCGGCAGGCCCAGCCCGCCGCCTCGCACCGGGCGGCCATGGTGCCCATCAGGTCGTCCGCCTCCCAGCCCGCCAGCTCGTACCGGCGGATGCCCATGGCGTCCAGCAGCTGCTTCAGCAGGGGGATCTGGACTCGCAGGTCCTCGGGCATGGGCTTGCGGGTGGCCTTATAGGCATCGCTCATCTGGTGGCGGAAGGTGGGCGCGTGCACGTCGAAGGTCACCGCCACCGCCTCCGGCCGCTCCTGATCCAGCAGCCGCTGGAGGATGGCAACGAAGCCGTACACGCCGTTGGTGGGGGTGCCGTCCGGGGCGTTCAGCATCCGGATGCCGAAATAGGCCCGGTTGACGATGGAGTTGCCGTCCAGCACCATGATCTTTTTCGCCTGCTCGCTCATGTTCCGCCCCCTGTCCGTTGGTGATAAAATCATACCATGTTTTTGCGAAAAAGGAAACAGGAAAACGGTCCGTACGAGATACGGACCGTTTTTTCCTCTCCTTGATGTCCGGTCAACCCACGGGCTCCGCGCTGGCGCCGCCGGCCGGCGTCATGGTGGCGGTGGGGGGCACGTAGTGGGGATCCTTCAGATACATGGCGTCCAGATCCACGTCCACGCCGATGCCCGGGATCCGGGCGGTATAGGAGTACTGCCAGTAATCGTGGTCGTAGTAGAAGATGGGCTTGGTGCCCGGGTCGCCCATCCAGATGGTGTAGTCCTTCAGCGCGTCCAGCTGATAGCGGTAATAGGCCAGGTTCAGATAGGCGTACACGCCGGCCTCATAGCCCGCCGCGTCGATCAGCCGGCAGAACTCCACCGCGCAGGCGGTCATGTCCGGGCCGGACAGGCCGTCCGTCCGGGCGGGGGCCACGTCGATGGTCTCCCAGTCGAAGAACACCGGCAGGGCCACGTCGAATCCCTCGATCACATCCAGGGTGAACAGGGCCTCCTCGGCGGCCTCCACGATGTTCACGGCTTGGGAGAAGAAGTACACCCCCACCCGCAGCCCGGCGTCCAGAGCACCCTGGATGTTGTCCCGGAAGCGGGCGTCCTCGTGCAGCTCCCCCTCGCCATAGGAGCGGTAGCCGCAGCGGATGATGGCGAACTCGATGCCGTAATCGGCCACCTGCTGCCAGTCGATGTCCTCCTGGTGGTCGGACACGTCGATGCCCCGGATCATGGTCAGGTCCGTCTGGGCATAGTAGGGGATCTGGTCCACTACGGTGAAGTCCGTGGCGGTGCGGCCGAAGGGGGTGAGGCTGGACGCCTCCGGCACCCACATGGTCCCCCCGGCGGGGTCCAGCACCTCCACCTCTCCCGCGTGGGGATCGGGGGTGGGCGGCGGCGTGGGGGAGGGCTCGGGCTCGCGGCCGAGGCATCCGGCCAGCAGCGCGGCCAGCAGCAGCGCCGCGGCGAAAATGGCAGAAAGTCGTTTTTTCATAGCGCTATAACAATACCACATTGGCGCGGATTTTGCAAATCCGGGGCGAATGGGCGTTTTTTTCGTCCCGTGATTTACAAAACGAATAATTTATTGTATAATTTCTAGGCGATTTTTTGAGAGGACTGGATTTTCATGGCAAGGCTGGAATTTGACGAGTATAAGACGAAACTGAACGCCGCCAGGCCCGAGCTGGACCGCCTGGCCGAGGCGATGCATCTGACCGACGCCCGGCAGGAGATCGAGAAGCTCCACGCCGAGGCGGAGGAGCCGGGCTACTGGTCCGACCTGGAGCGGAGCCAGAAGGCCCAGCAGCGGCTCAAGTCTCTCCAGGGCAAGTGCGAGCGCCACGCCCGGCTGTCCGCCGCCTGGGAGGACATGATGACCATGTGCGAGATGGCCCAGGAGGAGGACGACGACAGCTTCCTGCCCGAGCTGGCGGAGAGCTATCGGCAGTTCGCCGCGGATCTGGAGCAGACCCGCCTTTCCACCCTGCTCACCGGGGAGTACGACGCCAACAACGCCATCGTCACCTTCCACGCCGGCGCCGGCGGCACCGAGGCCCAGGACTGGGCCCAGATGCTGTACCGTATGTATACTATGTGGACCGACCGGCATGGGTACAAATATACCCTCATGGACTGGCAGGACGGGGACCAGGCGGGCATCAAGTCCGCTACCATCAAGATCGAGGGCGAGAACGCCTACGGCTTCCTCAAGAGCGAGCACGGGGTGCACCGGCTGGTGCGCATCAGCCCCTTCGACGCCTCCGGCCGCCGCCAGACCAGCTTCGCCGCCGTGGAGGTCATGCCGGAGATCGGCGACGCCGGGGAGATCGAGCTGCGGGACGAGGACATCAAGATGGACGTGTACCGCTCCTCCGGCGCCGGCGGCCAGAAGGTCAACAAGACCAGCTCCGCCGTCCGCCTGACCCACCTGCCCACGGGCATCGTGGTCAGCAGCCAGGTGGAGCGCAGCCACTTCCAGAACCTGGAGAACTGCAAGGAGATGCTCCGGGCCAAGCTGGCGGAGATCAAGGAGCGGGAGCACCTGGAGAAGATCGAGGACATCAAGGGCGTGCAGATGAAGATCGAGTGGGGCAGCCAGATCCGCTCGTATGTGTTCATGCCCTACACCCTGGCCAAGGACACCCGCACCGGTTTTGAAAACAGCAACATCCAGGCGGTGATGGACGGGGATATCGACGGGTTCATCAACGCCTTCCTGGCCATGAAGGCGGGCTGAGGGACTTGATTTCCGATCGGTAACCATGTATAATGTTCCGGTAACGCCGGTGTGATGGAATTGGCAGACGTACCGGACTCAAAATCCGGCGGTGGCAACACCGTGCGGGTTCGACCCCCGCCACCGGCACCACGTCGAAATGTCCCTGGAGATGCAGGGACCCTGTTTACAGGGCCCCGCGCATCGGCCAGGGACATTTCTCCTTTTCCCATCGCAAACGCTGCGCTGGTTTGCGATGGGAGCCCTGGGAGGGACACGCGAGAGCGTGTCCTTTCGTTTGGACTTCGGCCCGGCGGAGCGGGCCTCGTACCGATCTAGTTCTTAACGGCGGGAGTGAATCCCGCCTAAACCAATTCTTCGCTTCGCTCCGAATTGACGCGCGACTGCGCGCGAACACTTGATCCGTTGCAGACGCTTCGCTGGTTTGCGATGGGAGCCCTGAAAATGATCCGGACCCAAGACCTGTGGGACCGTATCCCGTGGGCGATGGGTTCGGATTTGTGTTTTGGTTTGAGCCGTATGCAAAATGGAGTGTTTGAGGAAGAAAAAAGCATCCAGGTTTTAGCCGGAACGCCGTGTGTCGATTTCTTATCGCAGGTCCTGTCTGTGAAAGACGCGTGTTCCAAAGTGTGCCGCGATGGACGCCGCGGCGCCCATGGCTCGTGACCCCAAGAGGGTCTTGATCCTTGGAGTGCGTTCTGCAGTGTTCTCATGGTCGACCCCATATAGTCAGGACCACCCGCATAGCGGGTGGTCTTGACTTCAGTCCTATTCAGCAAATGGCCGGCGCGACAGCGCCGGCCCTTGTCCTGTCTTCACCACTCGTATTTGATCTCGCTCTTGTCGAAGCCATAGTCCCGCAAAAACTGCTCCAGATCGGCGTCGCCGCGGATCAGCATGACCTCTACGAAGCGGCCCGTGGCGGTCTCCCGGTACCCGGCCACCTTCTCGCCGGTGCAAATGCTGGAACGGATGACCGGCTCCTTGCCGGTCCTGTCGTACCGGGGCCCTTTCTTTTTCCAAAACATGGTCCCACCTGTCCTCTCTGTTCTTCGCGTTCTCAGCCGCTATTCTCGCCCTCGGCCGCGATGACGGCCTCCGTCGTCAGCTCCCGGAGAAGGGAGAGCCTGGTCCGCTCCGGCTCCGGCAGTCCACCGCATGCAGGGACTTGTCCGGCCATTCCTCCTCTCCCGGCGCTTACAAGGCCATTTTATCATTCCTGCCAGGCAAACGCAAGGAGCAGCGGAGCGTGACGACGGGGGCCGTGGCTGCGCCCCGCATGGTGCGCGGTGTTCGAGAAAGCATAAAAGCCGGGCGGTTGATATCGGCAGCCGGCTATGCTATGATGGCCATTGTCCGCAGACACATTTTGAATGCTTTGCTTGGGAGTAATATAGAATTGAAAAAGAGATCCATATATGCAGCTTTGTTATTGACTTTTATTCTGTGTGGATGTTCTGGATTGAAGGACGCCGCCAACCAGCGGGATGTGACGCCCACAGCCACGCCGGCGCAAGCCGAAAAGCATATCATCGAAGTTTCCCCGTCGGATATCACGCCCACCGCCACGCCGAATGCAGAAGCGACAGAACCTCCGGAAAAAGAGATCACTGCCCCCACGAAGGAGCAGGTCCTTGCAGCGCGGGAACAGGCGCTCGCGGGCATGACAGAGGAGCAGATAGATCGGCTCTATACGGTCATTCAAGGCGCAAATGGCTGGTGGGAACGGCAATACTTATGGAACGACATTTTTGATTTTCTTGAAGATCCCAACGACCCGGCATGGAACTACTTTGATCAAACAGGGCAGATCAACGGCCAGTGGTCGTATACGGGGGATGAGTATGATAAAGATGCGATCTCAGAGATCATGGAGCGAGAGGGGCTCTCATGGACTGCATTCTGTGAGAAGTACGGAACGACCGAAACACTTTCTGAACTGATCGTAAACAACGAATATGACGCCGACGACTTTATTGAAATACTTGCGGACATACAAAACGGCGTTCAAAATGTTGATCTAAAGAATGATCTCCAGACTTTGATCGACAAAACAGCTTTGGCGCGGGATACCCACGACATGCATGCCGCTGACGATCTCTTCAAGACCCTCCATGACATGGACTATTATCTTCTGAGGTATGGGCCTGAGGACATCGGAGAAGATGTGATAGATACCTCATTCGTTTCAAAATACTTTGGGATGCTGTCGATCTACGATTGACTTTCTTACCAGTTTCCGTTTTCGTCTTATATGGCGGTTTCCATTGGCTAGCAGCAAAACGAACAGGCGCCCTTCCACCCGGAGATGGAAGGGCGCCTGCATGATCCAGAGCATCGTTCGATCGTGATCCGGAAATACCGCTGGGATAAGCTCCCCCGCCGGCGGCAGACTACACCTTGCAGTCGTGGGCCGCGTCGAACTTTTTCTCCATGGCGTCAAGCAGATACCGCGTGGTCACATCCGCCTTTTCCGCTACATCGCTCCACAAAACGGTCATCTCCGGCGGGAGCTGCTTTCCCATGGGGTCGGAGGCGATGACCGTGACCCGCTGGCCCGAGAGGAGCGGCCGGACGATCAGCGCCAGAGGGGCGCCGATGATCACCACGTCCCTGCCCTGCAGGGCCTCCGCGGAACACTGGGAGGGAGAGAGGATCCCGCCGGCGGAGAAACCCTCCGTCACGAAGCTGCCGTAATTGCGGTTGCCATACGGCTCCGTGATCAGCACAGGGTCTGAGCCGGAGGCCCGGGCGATGAGGCTGGGAAGGTCGGAATAGATCTGAGAAAACAGCGGGTCGTTCACCAGCATATCCACGGTGAGGATGGGAACGAAGCAGTTGTCCGCCAGGCTGGAGAATTCCTCCTGGGACAGCCCGATCACGATGACGCTGTCCACCCTGTGGAGGGTGATGTCCGTGACGTCCGCCGGAAGCAGGAGGCACTCATAGCCGTGGGGATTCAGCCGCTGGGCGAGCAGGTCGATAAAGTGGAGGATCTCCATATTGCGGCTGGGCGTGTTCTCCCGCAGGCGGTATACGATGCCCACCAGATCTTTCTTCCCTGTGGCAAGGCTCTTGGCCACCGGGTTGGGGGTATAGCCCAGCAGATTGGCGATCTGCAGGACCTTTTTCCGGGTGGCGTCGCTGATCTTCTGGTCCGGGCGGTTGTTGATGATATAGGAGACGGTGGCTACGGACACATGCGCCTCTCTGGCCACATCCTTCAGCGTCACGTTCTGCGGCATGGGGATCCTCTCATTCCTGTGGATTTTTACTATATTTCATTCTACCTGAAAAAATATCTTTGTCAATATGGTTGACAGGAGCGCCGTACGATGGTATTATCAACTTAACCGCTTAAGTTAAGCGATTAAGTATGCATAATAAGGAGGAACCGACATGAAAGACCCGAAGAGATGGAGCGCGCTGATCTGTGCAGCGGCGCTGCTGCTGGCCCTGGCTGCCTGCGGAGGACCTGCGGCGTCTCAGACAGAGGAGCCCACGGCCGAGCCTGCGGCCACCTATACGGTGACCTTTATGCGCGGCGACGAGGTGCTGGGCACCGCGGTCGCCGAGGAGGGCGCCGTCCTGGACGGGAGCGCCTATGAGGCCTATGAGGCGGCGGAGGACGCGGAATTCCTGGGCTGGTATGAGACTCCCTCCCTGCTGGAGAGCAGCAAAAAGGACCTGGGGACCCTGGCGATCACCGGCGATATGACCCTCTACGGCAGCTTCAAGTCCACCAATGTGGCCGAGGACATCCGGGCCTGGTACGTGGTGGGAGCCTCTCCCGCCGGCGGGCCGCTGGCCGCGAGCCAATGGGCCGGCGCTTCCGTGGAGGAGCCCGTGCGGGAGGACTACCGCCTGGCCGCCACCGGCAACGCCGTCAACGAGTTCTCCATCACCATCGACCTGTTCAACGGCGACCAGTTCCAGGTCATCCATGACTGGGCCTGGGACGGGCAGAAGGGCTACGGCACGTTCACCCAGATCGACGACGCGCAGATGGCAAACGGCGGCGGACTGGGCGGCACCAGCGACACCGCCAATGTGAACGTCATCATGGACGGCAATTACACCATCACCCTCACCACCGACCCGGACGATCCCAAGCAGGATCAGCTCTCCATCGTGCGCAACGGCGATCCTCTGGCGGCGGCCAACGCTTATGCGGCCAACGAGAACACCGGCATCCTCGTAAAGGGGAGCTGGGTGGAGGACTGGTCCGACCTGCGGGAGCTCGACCGGGTGGAGGGAGACGGCAACGTCTTCACCATCACCATGGAGCTGGAGGCCGATACCCAGCTCTGCTTCAGCGTGTTCGACAGCGGCGAGGACACCGGCCTGGTCCTGAAGGAGGAGAACGTGAAGGACGCCGATTCCCTGGCGCTGCTTGCCGAAAACGGCAACAACATCCAGCTCGCCGAGGCCGGGACCTACACCTTCACCGTGGACGCCGACGCCATGACGGTGACGGTCTCCAAGTGATCTATGAATCGGTACGCGGTCTTTCATGCGGCTGATTCCACCTATTGCTTCCCGGCATCTCCCCACGAACTCACCCTGCGCCTCAGGGCGGCCAGAGACGATCTGGCCGCCGCTGAGGTCATCTACGAGAGCAAATATGTGTTTGGGACCAGCCAGCGGCGGACCCCGCTGCGCAAGATCGGCTCCAGCGAGCTTTTCGACTACTATTCCGTCACATTACGGCTGCAGGACACCCGGGTGGCCTATGTCTTCTATCTCGACGACGGGGAAAGCCGCTTCTACTTCTCCGAGGACGGGGTCACGGACAGCTACGACTTCTCCCTGGGCTACTACAATTTCTTCCAGTACCCCTATATCAACCGGTGTGACGTGCCCCAGCGGGTGGAGTGGATGGAACACGCGGTCTTCTATCAGATCTTTGTGGACCGCTTCCGCCGGGGCGCCCGGGACAAGGACACCAGCTACATCAATCTGAACTGGGGCGGCATCCCGCACCCGGGCAGCTTTGCCGGCGGGGACCTGGACGGCGTGACGGAGCGGCTCGACCACATCCAGGCCCTGGGCTGCAGCGCCATCTATCTGACGCCGGTGTTCCAGTCCCCTACCAACCACAAGTACGATGTGGTAGACTACTACCGGGTGGACCCCCATTTCGGCGGGGACGAGGCGCTGCGCCGGCTGGTGCGGGCGGCCCACAGCCGGGGGATGCGGGTGGTGCTGGACGGGGTGTTCAACCACTGCAGCATGTATCTGCGGCAGTTCCAGGACGTGGTAAAAAAGGGCCGGGACTCCGCCTATTACTCCTGGTTTTTGATCGACGGGGACTTCCCCGACCCGGCCAGGGGCAATTATGAGATGTTCGCCTCCTGCGAGTACATGCCGAAATGGAACACCTCCTGCCGGGAGGCCCAGGACTATTTGATCGGCGTGGGCCGCCACTACATCCGGGAGTACGGCATCGACGGCTGGCGGCTGGACGTGTGCGACGAGGTGAGCCACGTCTTCTGGCGGCGCTTCCGCCAGGCCATCAAAGAGGAGGACCCGCAGGCCGTCCTCATCGGGGAAAACTGGCACGACGCCTCCGCCAGCCTCCGGGGCGACCAGTATGACAGCATCATGAACTACGCGTTCACCAAGGCATGCCTGGACTTTTTCGCGGCGGGCCGCCTGGACGCCCGGCATATGGCCTGGCGGCTCAACGAGATCCTGATGCGCAACACCGACACGGCCGACCGCATGATGCTGAATCTGCTGGACAGCCACGACACCAACCGTTTCTTTACCGAGGTGGGCGGGGATCGGGAGGCGTTCCACGCCGCCCTCTGTCTGCTGTATCTGTTCCCCGGCGCGCCCTGCATCTTCTATGGAACGGAGTTTTACACCCCGGGCGGGTACGATCCCGACTGCCGGCGGTGCATGGACTGGGCGCGGAAGGACACCGCCGCCCCGCTGCTGGCAAAGCTGGCCGCCCTCCCCCGGGAGGGGGAGATCGCCATCGGGGAAGAGAACGGCGTACTGGTCGTGGAGCGGGGGGAGTGCGCCCTGTATATCAACCGCACACAGACGGCGGCCCTCGTGCGGGGCCGGCAGATCCGGGAGAACAGCCACCTATTGCTGAAGGGAGGAGAACCGATTTGAAACAGATCATCCGCATGATGGCGCTGGCCCTCGCGCTGCTGCTCCTGTGCGCCGGCTGCGGGGGGAAAGAAAGCTCCGCGCCCACGGAGGCCGGGACGGCGCCCTCCGGGGACCCGTCGGAGCCCATCGTGCTCCACATCCTCGAGAACGACACCGCCAAGTCCGAGGGGTATCTGGACGCGCTGATCGCGGCCTTCAACGAGGCCTACGCTGACAAGGGCATCCAGGCGGTGGACGCCAACATGGACGAGTACACCGACCTGGCCTTGAACGGCCCCTACGGATACGGCCCGGACGTGCTGTATCAGGCCAACGACCAGCTGATGAAATACGCCGAGGACCGGCACATCCTGCCCCTGGCCATCGAGGAGCTCGACTGTTATGAGAGCACCCCCGAGGCCGCGTGGGACGCTTTCCGGCTGTCAATGGACGGCAGCGTCTACTTCTGCGGCGTGCCGGTGAACATCCAGGAGCCCATGCTGTTCTACCGGGAGGACATGATGCCGGAGAACTGGCAGGAGGAGTGGGACGACGATCAGAACGGCACGGCGGACTTTTTTGAAAACTGGTGCGACCTGTATGCCTACTCGGCCTCCATCCGGGAGAGCGACCCGGCGCGGTACGGCTTCATGGCCTCGCTGAACAATCTGTATCTGGCATCCCCCTTCATGCTGTCCTACGGCTCCTATATCTTCGGGGAGAAGGACGGCGCGGTGGACCCCTCCGATGTCGGCTTCTCCGCCGGGAACGCGGTGAACGGCCTGAGCGCCCTGCGGCAGTTCGCGGCGCTGATGAACGAGGGGTGCATCGACGACACCATCACCCTCAACCGCTATGAAAAGCTGGCGGACGGCTCCTATTTCTGCACCGTGTCCACGCCGGACACCTACTCGCTGTTCGTCCGCAACCTGGCCAGCCATTATATGAGCGAGGGCATGGGCGAGGACGAGGCCCAGGCCGAGGCGGAGGCCAACCTGAAGATGGTGGAGATGCCCGCCAAAATGCCCGCCGACGGCGACCTCAGCCAGGACAGCGCGGCGGCCCAATGGGTGGACACCGTGGTGATGGGCGGCGTGAACGGATACGGCATCAGCAGCTATACGAAGCACCGGGAGGCCTGCATGGAGTTCGTCGATTTCGCCACCGGCTATGAGATGATCCAGACCCGTGTGCAGATGCTGGGGATCGCCCCCACCCGTCAGGATGTGGCCCGGGTGTCCGGCGACACGGCGGATATGATCTTTGACAGCCTGGCCGGCGGGCGCATCTGCCTGATGCCCTCGGTCAAGGCGGTGGATCAGATCTGGACCCCCGCGCAGACCGTTATGGGCGACGTGGCGAAGGACCCCTTCCGCGCAGCCCAGGGGGAGCCGCAGAAGTACGGCACCACCGAGGCGCTGCAGGCGGCGCTGGAGACCATCGACAAAAACGTTTACGACGCGATCCACACGCTGGCCGGATAAGGAGGCGCTGTCATGGATCTTCTCGTTCTTCGGGCGGCGCGGACCAGATCGGCCCCGGTGCGGGCGTCGCTCTGCGTGATGGGCCTGGGGCAGATGATGTGCCGGCAGTGGGTCAAGGGGCTGCTGTATCTGTCGGCGCTGGGGGCCTTCCTGGCGTATCTCATCGCCATGGGCGGAGCGGATATCGCCGGCTTCTTCACCCTGGGGACCCATGAGGCGGACCCCTGGCTGGGCACGGCGGGGGACGACTCCATCCTCATGCTCCTGCGGGGCCTGATGGCCTTCGGCATCATCATCGCCGTGGTCCTTCTGTACCGGTCCAATCTGCGGGACATCCTGGAGCTTGACAGGAGCATCAAGGCGGGGCTGACGCCGCCGCCCTTCGTGAAGTCGCTCCGCCGCTTTTTCGACCGCAGGTTCTATGTGGCGGCGCTGGCCCTGCCCATCGCCGGCGTGATCGTGTTCAACGTGGTCCCCATCGTGTTCATGATCCTCATCGCGTTCACCAACTACGGCGGCAACAACGTGCCGCCCGCTCTGGTGGACTGGGTGGGACTGGAGAACTTCGGCCGGATCCTGGCCCTCACGGAGATCAAGGACACCTTCTTCCGCATCCTGATCTGGAACGTGATCTGGGCGCTGTGCTCCACCTTCCTCAACTACTTCGGCGGACTGGGGCTCGCCCTGCTGCTGAACAAGAAATGCGTCAAGGGCCGCAGGTTCTGGAGGATGTTCCCGATCCTGGCCTATGCGGTGCCGGGCTTCATCACCCTGCTGGCCTTCAAATTCCTCTTTTCCTACGGCGGGCCCATCAACTATTACATCACCCAGGCGGGGCGGAACGCCGTGGGCTTTTTGGACATCGACGCCGGCATCAAGGCCCGGCTGATCGGCCTGGGGGTGAACGCCTGGACCTCCATCCCCACGTCCATGCTGCTGGCCACCGGGATCCTGTCCAACATGAGAGAGGACCTGTACGAGGCCGCCAGCATCGACGGGGCCAGCAAGTGGATGCAATTCCTGAAGATCACCCTCCCCTTCGTGGTGTTCTCCACCACCCCCGTCCTGATCACCAATTTCATCGGGAACTTCAACAACTTTGGGGTCTTCTATTTCCTGCGCGGCGGCCTGTACATGGACGGCTATTTCCTGGCCAGCGACACGGACCTGCTCATCAACTGGCTCTATAACCTGTCCATCGACAACAACTATTACAGCATCGGCGCCGCCGTGAGCCTGATCATCTTCATCATCACCTCTATCATCTCCCTGTCCGTCTATGTGCGGAGCAACGCTTACAGGAAGGAGGATACCTTCCGATGAAATGGAAGCGCTTTACCGATCTCATCCTCACCCACGCGGTGCTCATCGTGGTGTGCTTCATCTTCTTTTTCCCGATCCTCTGGCTGGTGCTGGCCAGCTTCTCCCGCACCGGCTCCATTTACGACCTGTCCGGCTTCTTCCCCAAGGCGTTCAGCCTGTCCGGCTACCAGACCCTGTTCACGGACACCCAGATGTACGACTACCCGAACTGGCTGAAAAACACCCTGTTCGTGGCGGTGCTCTCCAGCCTGCTGGGCACCATCCTGGTGATCCTCACCGCATACACCATCAGCCGGTTCCAGTTCCGCACCCGGAAGGTGCTGATGAAGTCCACCCTGGTGCTGAGCATGTTCCCCTCCTTCATGGGGATGACGGCGGTCTACCTCCTGATGGTGAACTTCGGACTGATCAATCAGCTGTGGAGCCTGGTGCTGATCTATGCCTCCGGCGCGCCCATGGGATACCTGGTGCAAAAGGGATACTTTGACTCCATCAGCAGCTCCGTCTTTGAGGCGGCCCGGCTGGACGGGGCCAGCAACTTCACCATCTTCCGGACGATCGCCCTGCCCCTGTCCAAGCCCATCATCGTCTACACGGCGCTGACCCAGTTCGCCTGGCCGTGGAGCGATTTCATCCTGCCCAACCTGCTGCTGAAAAACAAGGACCTGTGGACGGTGGCGGTGGGGCTGATGCACCTGGACGAGACGCAGTTTACCCGGTTCGCCGCGGGGTCCATCTTTATTGCGGTGCCCATCGTGATCCTGTACTTCTGTCTGTCCGGGTTCCTGGTCACCGGCGTGACCGCCGGCGCCGCCAAGGAATGAACGGGCGGAGAAGGAAAAACTGACAGCCTCCTGCAGGCCCGTCAGAGCAGTTGAGAATGGGCCTTGAGATCGATCCATGAGCATGAGGGCGCCGAGGTCATTTGACCTCGGCGCCCTCTCCGCGTTATAGGATCTAAAATAACGGAAGATCGCAGGATCTCCCCCTGCCAGAGGTCTTTCTCCTTTCCCCTCGCAAACGCCGCGCCGGTTTGCGAGGGGGAGTTGGCGATACGGAAATTGAGAAACTGTTTTCTTTTTGACAAGAAGTACGATTTTTGATTTCCGGGAAAAAGCGGGAGATTATATGTGCAATAAGCACAAGTTTATTTCGTGATGATTGGTAAATCAAGCCACAATTAATAGGAAATTGCTTTCGCAAAATGTCGTTGACGGGGCAAAAGGACGATGTTATTTTGGGACTATCAACAAAACTAGGAGGAAGTCCCATGAAAAAGACGGTTGCAGTTTTTCTTGCCCTTGTCATGTGCCTGACCCTTCTCCCACTGACTGCCCTGGCGGCGGAGGCGCCCGCCGAGGAGGCGGAGGAAGCGGAACAGGTGGAAATGGTCGCCATCGTCGCCAAGGTGCCGGCGGGGTGGGAGGACCCCTGCCTGTGGGCCTGGGCCGACGATGGGACCAACGCCTTTGAAGCCTGGCCCGGCGAGGAGATGGACCCGATGGAGGGCGAGGAGGGCCTGTATTATTGCTATGTGCCCGCCTTCGTCCAGAACGTGATCGTCAACGCCAACAAGGGGACCATGCAGACCGACGCTATTGCCGTGGAAGCCGGCGAGACCGCGTGGATCACCGTGGAGCAGACGATCACCGCCGAGACGTCCGCCGAGGCGCTGACGGAGACAGAGATCCCTGAATATGTGAAGAAGATCAAGGTCCACGCCTATGTGCCCCTGGCCTGGGAGAGCGTCAACCTCTGGGCCTGGGCCGACCCCGACGGGACCAACGCCTTCGATACCTGGCCCGGCCTGGCGCTGAAGGAGGAGGACCGGGGCTGGTTCACAGGCAAGATCCCCGCCTGGGCCAACCGCATCATCGTCAGCGGCAACGAGGGCGAGGACGACGAGAAGACGGAGGACGTGACCATCGAGCCGGAGGAGCTGTGGATCACCGTCTACAACGACCTGACCTACGACGTGGCCTATGAGGACCCCGACAAGGCCGTGGAGGACGTGACGGTCCACGCCCAGGTCCCCGAGGACTGGGCCGACCCCTGCTGCTGGGCCTGGTCCGCGCCGGACGGCACCAACGCCTTTGACGCCTGGCCCGGGGAGGCTCTCACGGCGGAGGACGGCGGCTGGTACACCATCCAGGTGCCCGGCTGGATCAACTCCGTCATCATCAACGCCAACGAGGGCAGCGTGCAGACCAGCGACCTGGCCGTGGAGCCGGGCAGCGAGCTGTGGATCACGGTGACCGACGCGGAGAACGCCCAGGTCGCTTACGAGGCGCCCTGAGCGGCACAGACCGGACCATTATGCGGGTACACGGACGCCGTGTACCCGCATATCGGCAATGAAGGAGGATCATGCGATGAAACGATGCTTATCCATATTGCTGGCCCTGGCCATGCTCCTGGCCCTGGCCGCCTGCGGGGGAGAGAGCGGGGGGGACGCCGCCGGCGCCGACGAGCTGGTGATCTGGCACGACAAGGAGGACGCGGTCATCCAGGCCCTGCAGGACTATCTTGCCCAGGCGGCTCCGGAGCTGAAGATCACCTTTGAGAAGAAGACCAGTCTGACGGACTCTCTGAAGCTGGTGGGCAACGATCCCTCCGCCGCGCCGGATCTGTTCATCTTCGCCCACGACAAGATCGGCGTGTTCGCCGAGATGGGCATCCTGTCCCCCATCGGCGGGCTGGTGGACGCCGCCGCCCTGGAGGACATGCTCCCCATGACCCTGGACGCGGCCACCTACAAGGACACGCTCTATCAGCTGCCGCTGTATTTTGAGACGCTGCTGTTCATGTACAACCAGCGCTATATGCTGCCGGACAGCGTGCCCGCCACCACCGGCGAGCTGCTCAGCTACATGCAGGCCAACACCGGCCGGGGGCGGTACGGCTTCGTGGAGCAGCACAGCACCGCCTACTACAGCGCCGCCTGGATCCACGGCTTCGGCGGGTCCATCATCGACGAGAACGGCACCCCCTTCCCCGACGCCGGTGCGGTGAAGGACGCGCTGGCCTATCATCTTAAGTTCGTGCGCCTCATGCCCGGCGAGACGGAGTACAACACGGTCAACACCCTCTTTTTGGAGGGCAAGGCGGATGCCACCATCGGCGGGCCCTGGATGGTCCCCTCCGCCCGGGAGGCGGGCATCAAGCTGGGCATCGCCCCCATGCCCACCGTGGACGCAACGGGCATGCCCCTGGCCCCCTATTCCGGGGTGCAGGGCATCCATGTGCTGAAGTTCGCCGCGGAGAACAAGACCGAGGCGGTGAAGGAGCTTCTGGCGGCACTGGCGGACCCCGCCATCGGCGTGAGCCTGGCCCTGGCCAGCGGCTGCGCCCCGGCCAACGAAAAGTGCTACGACGACCCCCAGGTGGCGGAGGATGAGCTGGTGCAGGCCATGCGCGCCACCGCCGAGATCGCCGTGCCCATGCCCAACATCCCGGAGATGGACGTGATGTGGACGGTGACGGGCAATCTGCTGACGGACGTGAACCTGTCCGGCAAGGACATTGACGCCAGCTTCGACGCGGCCCTGGCCCAGGCGAACGACCTCATCTCCGCCATGAAGTGAGGGCCGGCCCATGAAAAGCCGCAAGAGAGCGACGCTGTACTCCTACGCCTGGTCCGGCCCGTCGCTGCTGCTCATCGGGCTGATGGTGGTCTTTCCCATCCTGTACACGGCCTACATCTCCCTGACCAACATGAACGTGTACCACTGGTTCGACTTCACCATCGTGGGGCTGGACAACTACATCCGGGCGCTGTTCGTGTTCGACTCCGGATTTCTGTCCGCGCTGCTGGCCACCATTTTGTGGACGGCGATGAGCATGCTCTTCCAGCTGGTCATCGCCTTCGTGCTGGCGAGCCTTTTGAACATCCAGAAGCTGCGCTTTCGCAAGCTCTACAAGACCGTCCTCATGTTCCCCTGGGCCATGCCGGGGTATGTGTCCATCCTGCTGTGGAAGACGGGCATCTTCAACAGCCAGTTCGGCCTTTTGAACCAGTGGATGGAAAAGCTGGGCCTGGCCGCCGCCCGGTGGCTGGCCAGCGATGTGTCCGCGTTCATCTGCTGCTCCATCGTGAACCTGTGGCTGGCGCTGCCCTTCATGATCATGATCATGGATGGAGCGCTGCAGAGCATCGACCGCAGCTACTATGAAAGCGCCCTTCTGGACGGGGCCAACTGGCTGGAGCGGACCCGGTCCATCACCGTGCCCGCCATCAGGCCCATCATCGCCCCGGCGGTGATCATCACCATCTTCACCACCTTCAAGCAGTTCGACGTGGTGTATCTGCTGACCCAGCAGGCGGGGGCCAAGACAGGCTCCGGGTTCCACACCATCCTCACATACGCCTATGAAAACGCCTTCATCACCAACAACTACGGCTACAGCTCCGCCATTTCCATCATCATTTTCGTGCTGCTGATCGCGTTCTCCGCGCGGTATCAGCTCCGGGAGGAGGGGGACCGATGAGCAAAAAGAAGTGGAAGGAGCGGCTGTCGCTCACGGCGCTGAACGTGTTTTTCATCGCGCTGTGCTTCGCCACGCTCATCCCCATCCTCTACGCGGTCAGCGTGTCCCTCAACGGCCAGAACAGCCTTCTCAGCTCCGATTTTTCCTTCATCCCCAAGAACTTCACCCTGGATAACTACAGGGCCGTCCTGTTCGGCGAGGACATCATGACCTGGTTCAAGAACACCGTCATCCTGGCGGCGGTGACGGTGACGCTGTCCCTGGCGGTGGCGGTGCCGGCGGCCTACTGCTTTTCCCGCCGGCGGTTCCCGGGACGGCGGGCGATCTTGAAGTGCCTGGTGCTGCTCAACTCCTTCCCGGCGGTGCTATCCATGTTCGCCATCTACCGGCTGCTGCGGCCCATGGGCCTGGTGAACAGCCGGGTGGGGCTGATCCTGGTGTACACGGGCACCATGGCGGTGTTCAGCCTGTGGAACACCAAGGGCTACTTCGACACCATCCCCGTGGAGATCGAGGAGGCCGCCCGCATGGACGGGGCCAGCGATATGCAGGTGGTGGTGCGCATCGTCATGCCCCTGGCCAAGCCCAGCATCGTGGTCACGGCGCTGATGGTGCTGATCTACGTGTGGAACGAGTACATCTACGCCACCACCTTCCTGACCGGCGAGGCCAACTACACCCTGGCGGCGGGCCTCAACGCCCTGCAGGCCACGGAGATGACCGGCTCCTGGCCGGTGTTCGCCGCGGCCAGCATCGTGGTGAGCCTGCCGGTGCTGGTGATCTTCTTCCTGTGCCAGAAGCACATGACCTCCGGCCTGACCGCGGGAGGCGTGAAGGGATGAGGCTGGACGCTGTGCTGCACATCCCCGTGAGTGAGTACGCCCACGGCCTGGACCGGCGGCGGATCGTGTACCGGCTGCGGTGCGCCAAGGGGGACATGCGCCGGGTGACGCTCTGGTACGGCGACACCGCCTGCCGGGTGACCCCCATCCGGTTCACCCCCGCGCAGATGGATCTCGCGGCGTCCGGCACCCTGCACGATTACTGGCAGGTGATCGTGGACAGCCCCTACGATCGGGTGTACTACTACTTTGAGCTGGACGACGGCGAGAGGACGGCGCTCTATTACGGCGGAGCGTTCACCGACCGGCTGGTGGACGACCGCTCCCAGTATTTCAAGCTGCCCATCAACCACCGGGCGGACGTGGCGAAGGTGCCGGACTGGGTCCACGACGCGGTGGTCTACAACATCTTCCCGGACAGCTTCGCCTCCGGCCGGGAGAGCATCTGCTGCCGGCCGGGCCAGGCTGAGCATGAAGGCCATACGGTCCGGGGCCGGCTTGGCGGCACCCTGGACGGAGTGCGGGAGAACATCGGATACTTAAAAGACCTGGGCGTCAGCTGCGTCTACTTCAACCCCCTGTTCGCCGCGGGGGCCTATCACAAATACGACCTTTTGGACTACTACCACATCGACCCCTGCTTCGGCGGCGACGGGGCGTTCCGGGCCCTGGTGGACGCGCTGCACAGCGCGGGCATCCGCGTCGTCATCGACGGGGTGTTCAACCACTGCGGCTGGTACTGGTTCGCCTTTGACGACGTGGTGCGAAATCAGGAAAAAAGCCGCTACCGGGACTGGTTCTACCATCTGGACTATCCCGTCCGGCGGCCGGCCGACCCGGAGGCGTATCCGCCTTACGCCTGCTACGCCTACGAGCGGACCATGCCCAAGCTGGACACCGCCAACCCGGAGGTGCGGGACTATTTCTGCCAGGTGGGGCGGTACTGGATCGAGAACTACCACATCGACGGCTGGCGGCTGGACGTGGCCAGCGAGGTGGACGACGGCTTCTGGCGGGCCTTTCGCCAGGCGGTGAAGGCGGCGGACCCCCAGGCGCTGCTCATCGGCGAGGTGTGGGAGAGCGCGGGCCACTGGCTGGGCGGCGACATGTTCGACTCCACCATGAACTACGACCTGCGCAAGCATAGCCAGCTTTTCTTCGCCGAGGGCAGCATCGACGCGACGGGGTTCGCCGGGCGGGTGGGGGACATGCTCATGCGCTACCGGGCCCAGATGGTCCCGGCCCAACTGAATCTGCTGGACAGCCACGACGTGCCCCGGTTTTTGTCCCTGTGCGGGGGCGACACCGCCCGGTATAGGCTGGCGGTGCTGTTCATGTTCTGCTGCCCCGGCATGCCCACGGTCTTTTACGGCGACGAGCTGGGCGTGACGGGCGTCACGGAGGAGGAATACCGCCGCCCCATGCCCTGGCAAGAGGGGGACCGGGCGCTCCTCGCCTTCTTCAAGCGGGCCGTCGCCCTGCGCCGGGAGCATATCGCCCTGCGCCGGGGAAGCTTCCGCGTCCTGCAGGCGGAGCGGGACAGCGCCCTGCTGGTGTTCGCCCGTACAGTTGAGGGCCAGACGGTCACAGTCTGCCTCAACGCCGGGGCGGCCCCCGCAGCGCTGCCGTCCTGCGCCAGCGCCATTGCCTGGAGCGAGGGACTGGACGGCGGCACGCTGGATGGCTTTGGCTTTGCCGTATTCGTTGACGGGGCGGGCTGAAAGGCTTATAGTAGAGGCGTGAGGGGAGGGTGTGCTGTGAGCGTGACCATCAAGGATGTGGCGAAGGCTGCCGGGACCAGCGTTTCCACGGTGTCCAAGGTGCTCAACGGCCATTACAGCATCTCCCAGCAGACGGCGGACCGGGTCCGGCAGGTCATGCGGGAGCTGAATTACGTCCCCAGCGCCAGCGCCCAGAGCTTTGCCCGGGGCGCCACCCGGGCCGTGACGGTGCTGGCCGATCTGGGGCCGGACGCCGCCTTTCAGAACCCCCATATGTTCGAGATCATCGCGGGCCTGGAGCAGACGCTGCGCGCCCGGGGCTACCGGCTCATCCTGCGGGGCGTGGACGCGTCCAGCGCCTATGAGACGGCGGAGGACGTCATCTCCCGCAAGAGCGCCGACGGCCTGGCCATCCACGTGTCCGTGCTGACCCACCCCCTGTCCGCGCTGCTGACCAGGACCCAGTTCCCCCACATCGTGCTGGGGATGCCCACTTTTGACAGCCAGCTGTGCTGGATCGACAACAACAACGTCTACTCCGGCACGGTGGCGGCGTCGTTTTTGCTCTCCCAGGGCTACCGGCGCATCGCCTTTCTGGGCGGGCAGTATTATGACCTGGGCTCCGCCCACCGGCTCCAGGGCTTGAAGGAGGGGCTGCAGGCCCGGGGCTGCACCCTGGACGACCAGTACGTCCGCCTGGGCCAGTCCACCCGGGCCGACGGATACGCCATGACGGACCGGCTCCTGGACGAAAAGCAGCTGCCGGACGCCATCGTGTGCGCCAACAACTACATCGCCCTGGGCTGCGTGGCGGCCATCCAGGAGCGGGGGATGAAGATACCGGAGGACGTGGGCGTGCTCACCTTCGACGATTACCCCTTCTCCCGGTTCACGGAGCCCCAGCTGACCGTGGTGGACATCGACGTGCGGGATCTGGGCATCCGGGCGGGCAAGCATCTGGTGGAGATCATCCGCCACCCCACGCTGCAGGTGCAGACGAACGTGACCGCCTCCATCATCATCGAGCGCCAGTCCACAAGAAGCAAACGGACATAACAGAAAAGACGTTCCGGTTTTCTCCGGAACGTCTTTTCTGTTGCGGGCTGTTCACCCCTCGAAGCCGATCATCAGACCGCCGGATTCGGCGTAAAAGGCGCACAGACCGCGGGCGGGAAGGATCTGCACATCCGCCGGCCGCCAGGCGTCCAGCAGCATGGCGCGGAGACTGTCCGCGCCCTCCCGGCCCTGGCAGTGGGCGATGCGCACGCGGCCGCCGGCATAGCCCCGCTCCGCCATGCTGCGCAGAACGGTATCCAGCGCGGAACGCTGTCCCCGGCACTTGTGCAGCAGCTCCAACGTCCCCTCCGGGCTGACCGTCCCTACCACCCGGATGCCCAGAACACCCGCCAGGGCCGCGGCCGGATGGCTGACCCGGCCGTTCCGGGCCAGGTTCTTCATGCTCGTCAGGCAGAACAGCAGATGGGTGCGCCGCCGGTAGGCGTCTATGGCGGCGACGGTGTCGTCAAAGCCTGCGCCCCGCACGGTCAGCTCCCGCAGCTTTTCCGCGATCAGCTGCATCTCCGGCCCGGCGGACAGGCTGTCCAGCACATGCACCCGAGCGCCGGGGCGCCGGCGCATATGCTCCTGCCCCGCCTGGACCGCCGAGGCCCAGGAGCCGGACAGGGCGCTGGTGATGGTCACGGCGAACACCTCCTCCGCGCCGGCGAAGGCGTCCAGCCAGTCGCCGATGCTGGGGCAGGAGGAGCCGGACCGGCCCTTGTACGCCGCCAGACGCGCCACCATGTCGTCCACGTCCAGCGCGCCGTCGTCCGCATACTCCGCCTCCGCCGTCACGATCTTCAGCGGCACGCTTGCAAAGCCCACGCCCGGCAGCGACAGGAGATTGGCGGCGGAATCCACCGCGATCACACGGTCCATGGAAATCACCTCGTTTTTGATAGCTTTTTATCAGTTTATTAAAAACCTTTTCATGCCATCATATCAGGTTTTTAAAACCCTGTCAAGAGATATGCAAAGTTCTCTTGCGGTTTTTCTTGACTTGCACATGGCGGGACGGTAGAATAGCCATAAAGGAGAGGGGGATGTGCTGTGACCCGGGAAATGAAGGACGCGATGGCGGCGGCGGTGAGGGATCTCCGCCTGCCCCGATACGGGGAGATACCGAACGTGGGGCTCTATCTGGAGCAGGTGACGAAGTATGTCTGCGACTGCCTGGCGCCGCTGGGGGACGTGACCATCACCGGCTCCATGATCAGCAACTACGTCAAGCGGGGGCTGGTGGACAACCCGGTGAAGAAGCAGTACGGCCGGGGCCAGATCGCCTGCCTCATCTACATCGCCGTGGCCAAGAACGTGCTGAGCCTGGACGACATCGACCTGCTGATGCGGATGCAGCGGCGGACCTATGACCTGCAGGTGGCCTACGACTACTTCTGCGCGGAGTTCGAGAACCTGCTGTATTATGTGTTCGGGCTGAAGAGCGCGCCGGACACGGTGGGCACGGAGGCCACCGACGAGAAGCTGATGCTGCGCAACACCATCATCACCGTGGCCCACAAGATCTATCTGGACATGTGTTTCCGCGCCCTGGACGGGGGAGAGGCCCCGCTGCCCTGAGGCGCGGCGGATCGGCAGACCGGGAGAGAGCGTATGATACGGCTGATATTGGGCCGGGCCGGGACCGGCAAGACGGCCCTGGTGTTCCGGGAGATAGCGGAATATGTGCGCCGGGAGCGGGAGAACGTGGTCCTGCTGGTGCCGGAGCAGTACAGTCATGAGGCGGAGCGGGAGCTGTGCGCCGCGGCGGGGGACACCCTGAGCCGGTTCGGGGAGGTGCTGTCCTTCACCGGCCTGGCCAGGAAGGTCCTGGGCCAGATGGGCGCCGCCCGTCCGGTGATGGACGGGGCGGGCCGGCTGCTGTGCATGGCGGTGGCGGCCCAGAGCGTGGGGCCGCTGCGGACCTACCGGCAGGACCGGGCCAACGCCCATGTGCTGGACAGCCTGACCCGGGCGGCGGAGGAGATGCGCACCGCCGGCATCGCCCCGGCGGATCTGGCCCGGGCGGCGGAGGGGGCGTCGCCACTTCTGCGGGACAAGCTGGACGATCTGGCCCGGCTGACGGAGGCCTATACCGCCGTCCAGGCCCGCAGCGGCGCGGACCCGGCGGGCCAGCTGGAGCGGCTGGCGGAGCTGATCGGCCAGAGCCGGGCGGCGGAGGGCGTCTATTACGTGGACGGCTTCTCCGACTTCACGGCCCTGGAAAAGAACGTGCTGCGCAGCCTGGTCCGGGCGGGGGCGGAGCTGACGGTGTGCCTGACCTGCGGCCGGGACGAGGACGAGCCCGCCTGCCGGATGCAGGCGCTGACGGCCCGCTGGCTGCGGCAGCTGGCCCGGGAGTATGGCGCCGTCTGCCGGGAGCAATGGCTGGAGCCGGACCGGAAGGCCATGGGCCCAGTGGAGTATTACTGCGAGGAGCTTTTCGATTTCGGCGCGCCGGCCGTGGAGGACGCCTCCGGCGCCGTCCGGATCGTGGAGGCGTCGGACATCTATGAGGAGTGCGAGCTGGCGGCGGCGCGGATGGCGGAGCTGGCCCGGTCCGGGTGCCGCTGGCGGGACATGGCAGTGGCGGTCCGGGGCTTCAGCGATTACCGCACGGCGCTGGAGAGCGCCTGCGCCCGGTACGGGGTGCCGCTGTTCCTCTCCGGCCGGGGGGATACGCTGCAAAAGAGCGTGCCCCTGG
The DNA here is from genome assembly GCA_947626345.1 of uncultured Oscillospiraceae bacterium. Lineage (GTDB taxonomy): Bacteria > Bacillota > Clostridia > Oscillospirales > Oscillospiraceae > CAJOIG01. The sequence continues at coordinate 106,377 of CANQSF010000005.1, forward strand.
CGCTGACCTCCGCCCTGGAGGCGGTGTGCCGGGGCTATGAATACGAGGCGGTGTTCGGCTATCTGAAGACCGGCCTGGGCCCCGTCAGCCCGGAGGAGACGGACCGGCTGGAGAACTATGTGCTCACCTGGGAGGTGCGGGGCAGCCAGTGGGACCGGCCCTGGACCATGCACCCGGCGGGCTATAACCGGGAGATGGACGACGCCGCCCGGGCGGCGCTGGAGCAGCTCAACGCCCTGCGGCAGGCGGTGATCGCCCCCCTGAAGGCGCTGGAGGGCCGGGTGAAGCGGGCCCATACCGCCGCGGAGCAGGCCATGGCCCTGGCGGACTTTCTGGAGGACGCCGGCCTGGGCCAGCGGCTGCAGCAGCGCCGCCGTCAGCTTCTGGCCGAGGGCCGGGCGGAGGCGGCGGCGGAGTGCGGCCGGCTGTGGGAGACGGTGTGCACGGCGCTGGAGCGTTCCGCGGCGCTGCTGGGGGATATGGAGATGGACGCCGAGCGGTTCGCAGGGCTGTTTGGACTGATGCTGTCCAAATACGACGTGAGCGTGATCCCCGTGTCCCTGGACCGGGTCAGCGCCGGGGATATGGACGGGATGCGCCGCCGGCACATCCGCCATCTGCTGGTGCTGGGCGCGGCGGACGGCCGGGTGCCCGCCCCGGACGCGGGGGGCGGCATCTTCACCGCCGACGAGCGGGAGGAGCTGGCCGCCATGGGCCTGGCCCTGGGCGGGGCGGAGGAGGACATGAGCCGGGAGCTGGGGCGGATCTACAGCTGCCTCACCCTCCCCTCGCAGACGCTGTACATGAGCTGGGCCGTCTCCGACGGGGAGGGAGGCGACGCGAAGCCCAGCCTTCTCATCAGCCGGGCCCGGGACCTGCTGGGCGCGGTCCCAGAGCGGGGGGACCTTCTCCGGGCCAGGACCTTCTCCGGGGACGCGGCCTTCGGCTTGGCCCTGCGGGCCCAGACCGGCGGCAGGGAGCCGCTGTGCCTGGCGGCCCGGGAGCACTTCGTCCGGGCCGGGCGGGAGCGGGAGCTGGAGCGGCTGGCGGACGCGGCCCGGGCGGCCCAGGGGGATCTGGGACCGGAGGCGGTGCGCGCCCTCTACGGCCGCACCCCCACCCTCACCGCCACCCGGGCGGAGAAGTTCGCTGACTGCCGGTTCGGCTATTTCCTGCAGTACGGGCTGAAGGCCCGGCCCCGCCGGCCGGCGGTGTTCGATCCACGGGACTACGGCACCTTCATGCACTACGTGCTGGAAAATGTGGCCCGGCGGGCGCTGGAGATGGGCGGCTTCGCCGCCGTGACCCGGGAGCAGATCGGCGCGCTGGCCGACGAGTATGTGGAGAAGTACATTCAGGAGGAGATGCACGGCTTCGCCGGCCGGTCCGCCCGGTTCCAGTATCTGTTCCGCCGGCTGCGGACCACGGTCCGGCAGGTGACGGAGGACATGTGGGAGGAGCTGCGCGCGTCCAAGTTCCAGCCGCTGGACCTGGAGCTGGATCTGATGGGCGATGGCGTGCTGGACCCGGCGGCGGCCGGGCAGGTGCCCCTGGCGGGCCGGGCCGACCGGGTGGACGGCTGGGTCCGGGACGGGGTGCTGTACCTGCGGGTGACGGACTATAAGACCGGCGTGAAGCAGTTCGATCTGGCGGACGTGTGCCAGGGGCTGAACATGCAGATGCTGCTGTATCTGTTCGCCCTGCAGCAGGGCGCGGCGGGCCGGTACGGCGTGGAGCGGATCGAGCCGGCGGGGGTGCTGTATGTGCCCGCCCGGTTCCAGATCGTGGACGCGGAGGGGGACGTGACGGCGGAGGAGCTGGCGGCCCTGCGGAAGAAGACCGCCCGGCGCAGCGGCCTGGTGCTGGACGATCCGGAGGTGCTGGAGGCCATGGAGCCGGGGGAGGACAAGCGGTTTTTGCCCATCCGGCTGAAAAAGGACGGCACGCCCTACAAGGACAGCGAGGCCAGTCTGGCCACGCTGGAGCGGTTCGGCGCTCTGCGGCGGTATATCGACGAGACCCTCCGGCAGCTGGCGGAGGCGCTGCGCTCCGGCAGCGTGACGGCGGACCCCTGGTATAAGTCCGCCCGGGAGAACGCCTGCGCCTGGTGCGACTACCGGCAGGCCTGCCTGTTCGACGAGGCGGGCGACGGCTGGCGGGTCCGGGACAGACTGTCCACCGCGGAGGCATGGGAGAGGATAGAGGGCCATGAGTGACATCCAACTGACCATACCCCAGCAGCGGGCGGTGACCGCCGGGGGAAAGCCCGTGCTGGTGAGCGCCGCTGCGGGCAGCGGCAAGACCCGGGTGCTGACGGAGCGGCTGATGGCCCGGGTGCTGGCGGGGGAGGACATCGACCGGTTTTTGGTCATCACCTTCACCCGGTCCGCAGCGGCGGAGCTGCGGGGCCGCATCCTGAAGGAACTGGACCGGCGGCTGGCGGCCGATCCACGGGACCGGCATCTCAAGCGCCAGAGCGCCCTGCTCTACCGGGCGAAGATCGGCACCATCGACAGCTTCTGCGCCGATCTGGTGCGGGAGAACGCCCACGCGGCGGGGGTGTCCCCCAGCTTCACCGTGCTGGACGAGGAGCGGGCCCAGGCCATCCGCGCCCGGGCGCTGGAGGACGTGCTGGACCGGGCCTACGAGACCCTGGAGGAGGACGAGGCGCTGCGGGAGCTGGTGGACAGCGTGGGCGCCGGCCGGGATGACAGTCGCCTGGCGGAGCTCATCCTGGACCTGGACCGGCGGATGAGCAGCCGGCCCTTCCCGGAGAAATGGGCCGCCCGGGCGCTGGATATGCTGGACGCGCCCTATGCCGACGCGGCGGACAGCCCCTGGGGCCGGTCCCTGCTGGAGGACGGGGCGGAGGAGGCCCTTTATCAGGCCCAGCGGCTGGACGAGGCGCTGGCGCTCATGGCCCGGCCGGGCTGCGAGCGGATGATGGCGGCCTACGGAGAGGCCTTCTCTGAGCTGGCGCTCCAGTTCCGGGACGTGGCCCGTGCCGCGGAGGAGAGCTGGGACAAGACCCGCGCCGTATTGGAGCGGAAAGCGCCCGGCCGCAAGGCCCTGCGCGGCTTTGACGACGAGGCGCTCAAGGAGCAGATCGACCGGATCTGGAAATCCGCCGGTGACGGGATCAGGCGTCTGCGCCAGTCCCTGACCGGCTCCGGGGCGGCGCTGCTGGAGGGGGCGGCCGCGTCAAAGGGGCCGCTGGCGGCGCTGATGCAGCTGGTGTTCCAGCTGAGGCGGGAATACGGCGCCCGCAAGCGGCGGGCGGACCTGTGCGACTTCGCGGACGTGGAGCACATGTGCGTGGAGATGCTGTGCGACGGCGAGGGCGGCCCCACGGCCCTGGCGGCCGCCGTGTCCGGGCGGTTCGCCGAGGTGATGGTAGACGAGTACCAGGACGTGAACGCCGTGCAGGAGCTGATCTTCCGGCGGGTGTCCCACGAGGGGCGGGGCCTGTTCGTCGTGGGGGACGTGAAGCAGTCCGTGTACCGCTTCCGCCTGGCCCAGCCGGCCATCTTTATCGAGCGCTACGACCGGTTCGCCGACGGCCGGGAGGGGGAGCGCATCCTCCTGCGGGAGAATTTCCGCAGCCGCCGGTCGGTGCTGGACGCCTGCAACAGCGTGTTCGGACGGATCATGTCCCGCCGGCTGGGGGACGTGGCGTACGACGACGAGGCCCGGCTCATATACGGCAACCCGGACTATCCCCCGGAGGGGGAGGTGCGGCCGGAGCTGTGCGTGCTGGACGTGGACGGCGGGGACGGGGAACAGGCACCGGACAAGACCCTTCTGGAGGCCCGGTACGTGGCCCGGCGCATCCGCGCCATGGTGGACGGCGGGGAGCAGATCTGCGGCGAGTCGGGCCAGATGCGGCCCGTCCGGTACGGGGACATCGCCCTGCTGCTGCGCACGCCCGGGACCTCCGGGGCGGCCTATCGCCGCGCCCTGGCGGAGGCGGGAGTGCCCGTCAGCGCCCGGCAGGGCGGGGCATATTTCGCCCGGCCGGAGGTGCGCTTCGCCATCTCCCTGCTGGCGGTGGTGGACAATCCCCGCCAGGACGTGCCCCTGATCGCGGCGCTGCGGGGCGCGCCCTTCGGCTTCAGCCCCGACGAGCTGACCGCCGTGCGGACGGCGGGGCCGGGAGATCTGTGGGACGCGCTGTGCCTGCGGGCGCAGACGGACGAGCGCTGCCGCCGGTTCACGGACCTGGTGGCGGAGCTGCGCAGCTATGCCCGGGAGGAGGCCACGGACAGCCTGCTGCGCCGGCTGTACGACCGGACCGGGCTGGTCACCATCTGCCAGCTCATGTCCGACGGCTCCCGGCGGATCGCCGATCTGATGCAGCTGTATGAGTACGCCCGCCAGTTCGAGCAGAGCGGCGGGCGGGGATTGTTCCGGTTCGTGGGCTGGCTGCGGGAGCTGGAGCGCCGGGGCATAGAGCCGGAGGGCGCCGACGCGGGCGACGCGGTGCGCCTGATGAGCGTGCACAAGGCCAAGGGCCTGGAATTCCCGGTGGTGTTTCTGGCGGACAACGGCCACGGCTGGAACCGGGGCCAGAGCGGCCAGGTGCTGTGCCATGAGCAGCTGGGTCTGGGCATGCGGGTGACGGACACGGTCCGGGGCGTGCGCTGGCCCACTCTGCCCTGGCGGGCTATCCAGCGGCGGGAGCAGCGGGAGGAGCTGAGCGAGCAGGAGCGGGTGCTCTATGTGGCCATGACCCGGGCCCGGGAGCGGCTCATCATGACCTGCGTGCTGCCCAAGGCGGCGGAGAAGCTGGCGGAGGCCGGCGGCCCTTCGGACGGGCCGCTCAGCCCCCGGGAGCTGCTGCGGGCGAAAAATACCGCCGACTGGCTGATCCCGGCGGCGGCCGCGGACGGCGGCCGGACCATCGACATGAAGCTGGCCGCGCCCGGTCGGGCGGAGGCGGAGGAGACGGTCCCGGCGGCGGAGCGGCCGGCGGCGGACCCAGCGCTGACGGAGGCGCTGGGCCGGCGGCTGGCCTGGCGGTATCCCTATGAGGCGGCGGTGGCGCTGCCCTCCAAGCTGACGGCCACGGCGGCGGGGGAGCTGGCCCGGGACAGCGAGGACCCGGAGGCCGCGCCGCTGACGGCGCCGCCGGCGGAGGACGCCCCTCTGCGCCGGCCGGACTTCGGCCGGGACAGCCGCCCCCTCACCGGGGCGGAGCGTGGCGTGGCGGCCCACCTGGTGATGCAGCACATCGACCTGGCCCGGACCGGTTCCCTCCAGGCGGTGGCGGACGAGATCGCCCGGCTGGGGCAGGCGGGATATCTGGACCAGCGCCAGGCCGCGGCGGTGGATGCGGCGGACATCCTGGCCTTTTTCCGCTCGGAGCTGGGCCGGCGGCTGCTGGCGGCGGACGAGACGATCCGGGAGTTCCGGTTCTCGCTGCTGTGCCCCGCCAGGACCTGGGCGCCCGCCGCTCCGGAGGAGGAGCAGGTCCTCCTGCAGGGCGTGGTGGACTGCTGCATCCGGGAGGGGGAGAGCCTCACCGTCATCGACTTCAAGACCGACGGCGATTTCGTCCCGGAGCGCCATACCGCCCAGCTGCAGGCATACGCCATGGCGGTGGAGCGCATCTTCCGGCGGCCGGTGCGCCAGGCGGCGCTGTGGTATCTGCGGCTGCGCCGGGCGGCGGATATCCCGCTGGGATAAAAAACTGTTGCGTTTTGCCGGAAGATGTGTTACCATAGCTTCTGCGCCTTGTAACGGCGGGCCCGCCCGCACTCAAGGCAGCTTATAATGAGGTGATCATCATGAAGGAAGGCATCCATCCCAAGTACTACAAGACCACCATCCGGTGCGCCTGCGGCAACGTGATCGAGACCGGCTCCACCCGGGAGAACATCACCGTTGAGATCTGCTCCAAGTGCCACCCGTTCTTCACCGGCAAGCAGAAGCTGGTGGACACCAGCGGCCGCGTGGACAAGTTCAACAAGAAGTACGGTCTGACCAAGTAAGGAACGATGCCCGTGTAAAAGCCCCGCTCGACAGAGCGGGGCTTTTGCTGTGCCCGGGAAGCCATATTAACGGTAGAAAAACTTCTCTCCAAATTATATGGCCAGTCGGTTCCAAAACCGGGCGAAAGGCGGTAAACTTACAGACAGAAAGATCAAAGGGAGGACTTGCGGCATGAGTACGACGCTTTCGGAGAGCATACGCCGGTTCCGCCGGGAACGGGCACTGACCCAGGAGCAGCTGGCGGAGGCGCTGGGTGTCACGGTGGGGGCCGTATACAAGTGGGAGGCGGGGCTGTCCGCGCCGAGCATCAACATGCTGATGGAGCTGGCGGACCTGTTCGACACCTCGGTGGACGTGCTGCTGGGCTATGATGTGAAGAGCGGCCGGCAGGCCGACACCGTCGGGCGGCTGAAGGACTGCCTCCACGCCCGGGACAGGAGCGGCCTGGCCGAGGCGGAGAAGGCGCTGCTACGCTATCCCAACTGCTTCGACGTGGTGTATCAGAGCGCCATGCTGTACTATCTGTTCGGGCTGGCCGACGGGGTCCAGGCCCGGATCCGCCGGTCGGTGGAGCTGATGGAGCGGGCCATCGTCCTGCTGGGGCAGAACACGGACCCGAACGTCAGCGAGCTCTCCATCACCTACGACATGGCGGGGGCGTACTTTGAGCTGGGGGAGAATGAAAAGGCGCTGGAGCTTTTGAAGAGCAACAACCCCCGGGGCATCAACAACGACGTGATCGGCCAGTCCCTGGCCAGTTTCTGCGAGCGGCCTGAGGAGGCGGTGGAGTATCTGTCCACAGCGCTGGTGTCCGCGTCCGCCGTGCTGATCCGGATCTTCAACGGCATGGTGAACGTGTACTTCAAGCGGGGCGACTTCTCGGCGGTGGCGGCGGCCATGGAGCTGGTCCTGGGCTACCTCGCGGGATTGAGAAATGAGGGGAAGAGCAACCTGTTCGACAAGCCCTGCACGGCGTTTTACGTCTGCCTGGCCCACGCCAGACTGAAGCTGGGCGAACCGGAGGCGGCGCGGGCGGCCCTGCGGGCGGCGCGGGAGTTGGCGGAGCGGTTCGACCGGGACCCCGACTACACCGCGGACGGTCTGCGCTTTTTCAGCGCGGCCAAACAGCAGACGGCGTTCGACAGCTTGGGCGATACCGCCATGCAGGTCGCGGAAAAAGCGGTGCTCTCCCTGGACGACGGGCAGCTGACCGGGCTGTGGGAGGAGGTGACCCATGAGGGATAAAGCGCTGCGCCGGGAGTACACCGCGCGGTTTTTCCGGGGGAACCGGCCGGCGTACTGCGGGATGCTGCTGGCGGCGCTGCTGTTCAGCCTTTTGAACCTGTCGGTGGCGTGGCTGCTCCAGCAGCTGGTGGACTACGTGGCCGGGTCGCCGGACGCCCTCTCCCTGGGCACGCTGGCGCTGCTGACAGCGGGGTTCATCCTGGCGATCGTGCCCCTGAAGGCGCTGCAGTACGGCACCAAGCCCCGGTTCATGGCCCGGGCGCTGAACCAGTTCAAGAGCTTTGCCTTCGGCAAGCTGATGCGCAAGAGCATCGCCTCTTTTCAGAGCGAGACGACGGGCACATACCTGTCCGCCTTTTCCAACGACCTGACGGCCATCGAGACGAACTATCTGGAACGGCAGTATGAGCTGGTGTTCAACATAGTCTGGGCCGGCGGCGCGGTGGTGCTGATGGTGCTGTACAGCCCCATCCTGGCCGCCATCGCCATCGGGCTGTGCGCCATGCCCCTGCTGGCCTCCATGAAGGCGGGGGCGCATATGGAGCGGGCGGAGAAGGCGGTGTCGGAGAAAAACAGCGCCTTCACGGCCTCCCTCAAGGACATCCTCAGCGGCTTTTCCGTGGTCAAGAGCTTCCGGGCGGAGGACGCCGCCGCGGGCCTTTTGGAGCAGAGCGGCGGCGCGGTGGAGGCCGCCAAGTGCCGGCGGCGGAAGGTCGCCGTGATCCTGAGCGCCGTCGGCGGCGTGGCGGGCATCTCCGCCCAGCTGGGCACCTTCCTCGCCGGCGCGCTGCTGGTGCGGCTGGGCCGGAGCGTCACGCCGGGGGTGCTGAGCGCGTTCATGGTCCTGACCGGGGCGGTGATCACCTCCATACAGGAGCTGCCGGAGATGCTGGCCTCCCGCCGGGCGGCGCTGGCGCTGGTGGACAAGATGGCCCTGGCGCTGGAATCCAACGTCCGGGACGAGGGGCGGGACATTCCCGACCGCCTGGAAGAGGGCATCTCGGTGCGCGGGCTGTCCTTCGGCTACGAGCCGGGCAGCGAGGTGCTCCACGGCGTCAGCCTCGACTTCGCCGCCGGGAAGAGCTACGCCGTCGTAGGCGCCTCCGGCAGCGGCAAATCCACGCTTTTGAGCCTGCTCATGGCGGCCCGGCGGGACTATGCCGGGAGCATATGCTACGACGGCGCGGAGCTGCGGGACGTCAGCAGCGCGTCCCTGTACGAGCTGGTGTCCATGGTCGGGCAGGACGTGTTCATGTTCGACGCCTCCATCCGGGACAACATCACCATGTTCCGGGACTTCCCGGCGGCGGAGGTGGACCGGGCCATCGAGCTGTCCGGCCTGGGCCGGCTCATAGCGGAGCGGGGAGAGGATTACCGCTGCGGGGAGAACGGCAGCGGCCTGTCCGGCGGGGAGAAGCAGCGCATCTCCATTGCCCGGAGCCTGCTGCGGCGCTCGTCGGTGCTGCTGGCCGACGAGGTGACCGCCGCCCTGGACGCCGAGACGGCCTATCAGGTGACCGGCGACATCCTGGCCCTGGAGGGCATCACCCGGGTGGTGGTGACCCACGCGCTGACCCAGTCGCTGCTGCGGCGGTACGACGGCATCGTGGTGCTGAAGGACGGCCGGGTGGAGGAGACCGGCGGCTTTGATGAGCTCATGGCCCGCAAGGGGTACTTTTACGCCCTGTACACCGTGTCCCAATGACGCGAAAAACGCCCCGCTCTTGCCGAGCGGGGCGTTTTCCTATGCGGTTTGCGGTCACCTGACCCCCAGCAGCATCCGGTCGTTGTCCAGGGCCTTGCCCACGTTCTCCTTGAACATGCGCAGCAGATCGTCCACCGTCAGGCCCTTGCGCTGGTCCTGCTTCAGGTCCAGCAGGATGCGGCCGGAGTCCATCATCAGTGTCCGGTTGCCAAGCTCCAGGGCGGAGGACATATTGTGGGTGATCATCATGCAGGTGAGCCCGCCCTCCCGGACGATGTCCTGGGTGAGGGAGAGCACCTTCTCCGCCGTGCCCGGGTCCAGGGCGGCAGTGTGCTCGTCCAGCAGCAGCAGTTTGGGCGGCACCATGGTGGCCATGAGCAGGGTCAGAGCCTGACGCTGGCCGCCGGAGAGGAGCCCCACCGGCTGGCGCATCCGGTCCTCCAGACCCATGTTCAGCAGGGCCAGCTTATCCCGGAAGGCGGCCTTCTCCGCCTTGGACACGTGGCTGAGCCAGCCGCCGCCCCCCGCCGCCAGAGCCAGGTTCTCCTCGATGGTCATGCCCGGGGCGCTGCCCCGCATGGGGTCCTGGAACAGCCGCCCGATGCTCTTGGCCCGCATGAACTCCGGCTGGAACGTCACGTCCTTCCCGTCCAGGGTGATGGTGCCGGTGTCCGGCAGGAAGCTGCCGGCGATGGCGTTGAACAGGGTGGATTTGCCCGCGCCGTTGGCGCCGATGATGGTGACGAAGTCGCCCTTTTCCAGGTGCAGGTCCACGCCGGTGAGGGCGGTCTTCTCGTTGACGGTGCCGGGGTTGAAGGTCTTGGAGATGTTTTTCAGGGTCAGCATGTCAGCGCCCCTCCTTCCCGGCGGCCATGCGCCGGCGCAGCATGGGCAGCTGGCTCTTGAAGTAGGGCCCGGCGATGGCGATGATCACGATCACGGAGCTGACCAGCTTCAGCATGAACGCCGGCATGTTCAGCCGCAGGGCGATGGTGTACACCAGCCGGAAGATGATGGAGCCCAGCACCACGCCCACCGCCCGCTTGGCGATGGAGCCCCGGCCCATGAAGGTCTGGCCGATGAGAAGGCTCGCCAGGGCGAGGGTGACCATGCCGGAGCCGATGTCGATGTTCACCGACTTCTGGCTCTGGGCCAGCAGGCACCCGGACAGGCCGGTGAAGGCGTTGGCCACGCACAGGCCCACCGTGGTGGTAAAGATGGGGTTGATGGAGGAGGAGCGGACCATGTCCGGGTTGTTGCCGGTGGCGCGGATGGCCAGGCCCAGACGGGTGCGCAGGAACAGCGCCAGGAACACGATCACCAGCGCCACCGCCGCCAGGGCGATGAGCAGATCCTGACAGCCGGCCAGGGGCGTATTTTCCAGCAGAGCGTGGAACCGGGTGAACACGGTCTCGGTCTTGTTCATGTTCAGCAGGGAGGACTTGCCCATGACGGCGATGTTCACCGAGTACAGCCCCGTGTTGACGATGATGCCCGCCAGGAGGCTGTCGATGCCCATGCGGGTCTGGAGCACCGCGGTGATGAAGCCGGAGAGCACGCCCGCGGCCATGGCGGCGGGGATGCTGAGGTAGGGATGGCCGGCGATGGCCACCACCGCGCCCACTGTGGCCCCCAGGGTGAAGCAGCCGTCGGTGCTCAGGTCGCACACGTTCAGCATGGAGTAGCTCAGAAACAGGGCCAGCACCGTCAGCGAACAGGTGAGCCCCAGCTCCAGGGCCGTCTGCACCAGGCCCCAGATGGCAGATAGTGACATGGTCGGTTCTCCTCCGTGGGAAAGTTTACGATATGAAGGCCCCCTTATGTAAAGGGGGAAGGCGGCAAAGCCGCACACCTCTTGGAGCCTCCCCTGTGTAAGGGGAGGGGGACCGCGCAAGGCGCAGTGGTGGGGTTGATTCTATAGACCAGGTACGTTAGACGCAGCGCTCTATAGAATCAATCCCCCAGTCAGCACCTTTGGTGCTGCCAGCCCCCTTTACACAAGGGGGCCTCCGTATTGTGCGGCTCTGCCGCCCACCTCCCCTTCACAGGGGAGGCGTCGAAGATGTTTACTCGAATTCTTCAGCCGTCTCGATGGGCTTGACGGCGGTGCACAGGTCCGCGAACAGCTCGGCCAGCTCGTCGAAGCTCTTGCCGGTGATCTGCTCGCACACGTCGGTGTTGATGGTGGCGGTGCCGTTGTCAAAGGTCATCACAGGCAGCTCGGCGGGATCGACGCCGTCCACCAGCACCTGGGCGATCATGTTGGCGGTCTCCACGCCCAGGTTGGCGTAATCCACGCCGTAGCCCAGGAACGCGCCGTTCAGAGCGAAGGAGTCGGCGCCGGTGTAGTGGGGGATGCCGGCCTCGGCCAGGGCCTCATAGATGCTCAGCTCCGCGGTCATGATGGTGTTGTCGGAGGGGGTGAACACCGCGTCCACGCCGTCGGCGATCAGGCTGTCCACAGCCAGCTGCACCTCGGGAACGGTGGTGCCGTTATACTCCTTGTAGGCTACGCCCTTCGCGTCCAGATATTCCTTGGCGGCGGCGATGGGGGTGGCGGAGGAGTCCTGGCCCACGTCATACAGCAGGCCGATCAGGTCCGCCTCGGGGTCGGCGGCGAAGATCAGGTTCATGACGGCGTTGGTGTCCAGATAGTCGCTGGTGCCGGTGATGTTGGCGCCGGGGTGCTCGTTGCTCTCCACCAGGCCGGCGCTCTCCGGGTCGGACACGGCGGAGAAGATCACGGGGATGTCCTCGGTGGCCGCCTGCATCTGCATGGCCACGGGGGTGGCCACGCCCACCATCAGGTCCACCTCGTCGGCGATGAAGTTGGAGATGATCTGGTCCATCACGGTGGCGTCGCCGTTGCAGTTGTCATAGCTGATGTCGAAGGTGACGCCCTTCTCCTCGCCGATGGCGGCCAGCTGGTTCTGGATGTTCTCCACGATCTGGTTCAGGGACGCGTCGTCCACGTAGTTGCAGATGCCGACCTTGTAAGTATCGGCGGTGGCTTCCCCGCTGCCGGAGCCGCCGCAGGCGGCCAGGGACAGCATCATCACGAGCGCAAGCACAGCGCAGAGCAGGTTCTTCATGGTCTTCATCGTTATATTCTCCTTTTCAAGTTTTCTCATTTTTTTATTTTATTATTTGCGGTCAGGATATGTTCGTTTGCTCGCCGATCCTCACGCCCGCCATCGTTTGGAAAGAATGAACATTTTCATGTACCTCCTGACAAAAATAAAGATCCTGTCCCTGCATTTCTGCTGGGACAGGATGCTTGATAACTTCCTGCGGTGCCACCCGGCTTGGCGCTCGAAAGCGCCCGCTTTGCTCCGCGCTGTCACGCGGCGGCGTTGTTCACGGAGCGCCTCTCTCCGTCGCACATAGGGCGGAATCATTCCGCCTTCCGATTGCCCTCCGAAGTCCATTCACGCTTTCCGGCCTGTACCGCGCTTCCAGCTCTGCGCAGCTCTCTGTGACACGCCCTGGAAAGGTTACTCACTCTTCATCAACGGTTTACTGTATTGAATTTGACCGCATTATAACCCGCCTGTATCGGTTTGTCAACACTTTTTTGCAGGTATTTTTTTACAGCTTCGCCAGCTCTCCGGCGGTGTCCGCCGCCAGGGCGGCGTTGTTGAGCACCAGCTGGATGTTGGACTCCAGACTGTCCCCGCCGGTGAGGTCCTTCACCCGGGCCAGCAGGAAGGGGGTCACCTTCTTGCCCTTAATGCCCTGCGCTACGCTCTCGGCCACGGCCTGGTCGATGGCGGCGTTGATCACCGCCGGGTCCATGGACCACTGCTCCGGGATGGGATTGGTGCACAGCATGCCCCCGGGATAGCCCAGGGCCCGCTGGGCGGCGAAGGCCGCGGCCAGCTCCTTGGGGCTGTCGGCCCGAAAGTCCACGCCGAAGCCGCTGGTGCGGGTGTAAAAGGCGGGCAGCTCGTCGGTCTGATAGCCGCACACGGCCACGCCCTTCGTCTCCAGATACTCCAGGGTCAGGCCCAGGTCCAGGATGGACTTGGCCCCGGCGCACACCACCAGCACCGGCGTGCGGGCCAGCTCCTCCAGGTCCGCGGAGATGTCCATGGTGGTCTCCGCGCCCCGGTGCACGCCGCCGATGCCGCCGGTGGCGAACACGCCGATGCCCGCCAGGGCGGCCACGATCATGGTGGCGGCCACGGTGGTGGCCCCGTCCTCGCCCCGGGCGCACAGCACCGGCAGATCCCGGCGGCTGGCCTTGGTGACGGCCTGGCCCTTCTTGGCCAGGTATTCGATCTCGTCCCTCTCCAGCCCTGCCTTCAGCCGGCCGCCGATGACGGCGACAGTGGCGGGCACGGCGCCGTGGGCGCGGATCATGTCCTCCACGGCGAAGGCGGTCTCGGCGTTCTGGGGCCAGGGCATGCCGTGGGAGATGATGGTGCTCTCCAATGCCACCACCGGCTCTCCCGCCGCCAGGGCCTGGGCCACCTCGGGCTTTATGTCCAGATAACGATTCATGCTTGACGCTCCTCCGATCCTCCATTAAAATAGGGCGGGCGGCATGGGCCGGCGCTCATGTAGACACGGCCCAGATCAGCGCCAGAAAGAACGCGATCTCCAGCGCCAGGATCACCGGCACGCCCACGGTGAATTTCCGCTTCCTGATCTTGTGGCGGAACAGCAGCATCCCCGCCAGCGCGCCGATGCTCCCGCCGATGGCGGCCAGGCCCAGCAGCGCCCCCTCGGGGATGCGCTCACGGTGCACGACGGCCCGGCGCTTGTCCAGACCGTACACCAGCAGAGTCAGCAGATTGACCGCTTCCAGATAGATCAGTAAAACAGTAAACAGGTCCATGGGAGCAGTATACACTTTTTTCCCCGGGAGGTCAACGATGGACACGAGAAAGCTCTATTATGAGGACGCCTATATCCGCCGGTTCCAGGCCCGGGTGCTGTCCTGCGAGGAGACGGCCGGCGGCTGGGCCGTGGTGCTGGACGCCACCGCCTTCTTCCCGGAGGAGGGGGGCCAGAGCGCCGACACCGGCGCGCTGGGCGGCGTGCGGGTGCTGGACGTGCGGGAGAGGGAGGGCGTCGTCACCCACCTCGCCGACGGGCCCCTGCCCGTGGGCGGGACGGTGGAGGGGACGCTGGACTGGCCGGAGCGGGAGCGCAAGATGCAGACCCACACCGCCGAGCACATCGTCTCCGGGACCATCCACACCCTGTTCGGCTATGACAACACGGGCTTTCACATGGACCCGGACGGCTGCACCATGGATGTGAGCGGGGAGCTGACGGCAGAGCAGCTGACCGCCGTGGAGCTGGCGGCCAACCGGGTCGTGTGGGACGACCGGCCGGTGCGGTGCCTGTTCCCCGCGCCGGAGGAGCTGCCGGGGCTGGAATACCGCAGCAAGCTGGATCTGACGGAGAACGTGCGCCTGGTGGTCATCGAGGGCGTGGACGTGTGCGCCTGCTGCGCGCCCCACGTGGCCAGCACCGGGCGGATCGGCCTGATCCGGATCGCGGACAGCATGCGCCACCGGGGCGGCATGCGCCTGTGGCTGAAGGCCGGGCCGGACGCCCTGGCGGACTGCCGGGCGCGGAGCGGCGCCGTGGCGGCCATATCGGGGATGCTGAACGTGCCCCGGGCGGACGTGGCGGCGGGGGTGCAAAAGCTGATGGAGCAGCGGGACGGACTGAAGCGGGAGCTGGCCGCCGCCCGCCGCCGGGAGGCGGAGGGCCTGGCCCGGGCCATGACGGCCCGGGATGGGAACGGGCTGCTGTTTTTGCCGGAGGCGGAGACGGAGGAGCTGCGGGCCGCGGCCAACATCGGCGTGGAGGCCTGCGGCGGCGTGTGTGCGGTGTTCTCCGGCGCCGACGGGGACTGGCGGTTCGTCATGGCCAGCCGGCGGGTGGATATGCGCGCCTTCATCAAGGAGCATGGCCCGGCCCTGCAGGCCCGGGGCGGCGGCCAGGAGCGGATGGTCTCCGGCACCTGCCGGGCGTCCCGGGCGGAGCTGGAGGCGTTTTTCCGCTGAATGCCCCGGACAAAAGAGAAAAAGCCGCCGGCAGCGCATGCTGCCGGCGGCTTTGGGTCAGTTCGGATCAGCCGGTGCTCTCGCCGGTGAGAGCGCCCACGTTGTTCTCGTCCTGGGACAGGGTGAGGATCACGCTGCGCAGATCGGCCATGGCGGCGCTGTCGCACAGATAGTTCAGGCCCACCATCTGCTGGATGGCGTCGCCGGTGAAATACAGGATGGGCCCGGAGCCGTCGGACAGAGTGACGGACACGGTGATGGCCTCGCCGGAGGGCTCCACTGTCCCGGCGGAGGCGTTGATGGCGCACACCCGCTGCACGAACATGGCCGCCGTGTCCCCGCTGAGGGTCAGGTAGCCCTTCTGCCCGTCGATGGTGTAGTCCACGAACACGCCCAGCACGGTGATGCCGTCCGCCTCGCCGAAGGCGGCCTTCTGGGCCGCGTCGATGTCCTCCCGCAGGGCCGTCAGGGGCCCGCCCTCGAACACCGGGATGGTGCTCTGGGGCAGGATGGTCATGGAGGCCAGCTCGTCGATGCCCTCCAGCCAGTAGTACACCGGCCCGTAATCGGCGCTGGCGGTCACCGCCAGGCAGGGCCCGGCGAAGGAGAAGGTGAAGTAGGTGCCGTCGGACAGGGTGAACACATAGTCGGTGGTCTGGGTCAGGTCGATGTTCTGGTCGGGGGAGGACTCCACGCGGGAGACGCGGGCGTTGGCCAGCAGGGAGAAGGCCTGCTCCACCACCGCCGGGTCCTTGCTGGTGAGGGTGGCACCGCCGTTGGAGCGCCGGCCCACGGAGATGGGGGTATCGGCGGCGTAGTTGTCGGCAAAGGAGCGGATGTTCCCGTCGAAATACAGGTCGAACACGTCGAACTCCTCGTCGTAGCAGGGGAAGGGGATGTCCCACAGGGACTCGCCGCCGGATACGGTATAGCTGCCGGCGTACATGTCCAGCGCCCCGCCGGAGAAGCCCACGGCGTACTCGTCCCCGTCGGCCATGGTGAAGGTGAACACGGTCTGCTCCTCCGCGGGAGCGGCGTCCCCCTCCCGGCCGGTGACGGTCATGGACCGCAGCGCGTCACAGGCGGCGATGATGGAGGCCCGGTCGAACACCGGGGAGGCGAAGCCCCTCTCCCCGGTCCGGATGCTCAGCGCCACGGGGGTCTTGTCGTAGTACGTCTCGGCAAAGTCGGTCCATCCGATGAAGTTCATCAGCGGCTGCTCCTGGAACGTGTCCTCCTCCTGGGCGGACGGATCGGGGAGCGTCTCCTCCCCGTCCGCGGACACGGGGTCCGTCCCCGGCATGATGGGCACGAAGTGTCCGCAGCCGGCCAGAAGGACGGCCGCGGCCAGAGCCAGCAGCACCAGGATCTTTTTCATGGTCATGCTCCCTTCCGGGCAGAGTAGGATGTGGCTGTAGTATAGCACGGGACGGCCGCCCTGTCAAAAGGGAGAGAAAGAGGGACGCCGGAGGGCAGGCGGCGTTTTGCGCGTTGCGCTTTGGCGGGCGAAGAGGTATAATGGCTGGGCGAGAGACAGCCGGCACGACAGGTCGGGGCTTTGAGGTGGGATAATGGCGTCGAGCAAAGAATATTTGGATTTTATTTTAGGACAATTATCCGAATTGGATGAGATCACAGTTCGGGCTATGATGGGCGAATTCATCATCTATTACCGCGGCAGGATCGTAGGCGGTATCTATGATGACAGGCTGCTTGTAAAACCAACAAAAGCGGCGATTAGCTATATGCCGACAGCGGCCTATGAAAGCCCCTATGAGGGGGCAAAAGAGATGCTGTTGGTGGACGAAGTCGACAACAGAGAGTTTTTGACAGGTCTATTCAACGCCATGTATGAGGAACTGCCAGCGCCAAGACTGAAAAAGAAGAAATAGGCAGATCCCCCTTCGCCGCGGAGATGAACAGGGCGGGAGCATCGGCTGAGATGCTCCCGCCCTGATGCGGTCGGCGGCGCTGGCGAGGATCGCCGCCGGCGTCAGATGAACAGCTCGTTATCCTTGCGCACGGAGCAGGCCTTCTTGATGGCCAGGGCCGCGGCGGACACCATGACGCTGTTGACCTTGCGGGCGTGCTGGGGGCAGAGGCAGACGCAGCGCATGCAGCTGATGCACTTGCTCCCGTCGGTGGTCTTGGGCGACTGGGGGTCGATCGCCTGGGCGGGGCAGCGCCTGGCACACAGGCCGCAGCCGACGCAGTTGTCGCCGGCCTTGGGCACCAGGCCGGAGCCGCCGGCCTTTTTGTAGGGCCGGTCCCCGGGGATGGCGGGCTTTTTCACCTCGCCGCTGCGGAGCTTTTCCTGTATCTGGCCGGCGAAGAGGGCCAGCTGGTCCCGGTCCGCGCCGTCGGGCCGCCCGGCGGCGTACTGATGCATGATGGAGTGCTCCGCCACGGCGGAGACGGCGGCGATGACCTGAAAGCCGCATTTCTCGGCGGCGTCCTCCATCTGGACCAGGGTGTCCTCATAGGCGCGGTTGCCGTATACGGCCGCGATGACGCACCGCGCGCCGTTTCCCCGGAGCTCGCCGAGCCGGTCCAGCGCCAGCTTGGGCGCGAGGCCGCCGAAGGACGGCATGGCGATCAGCGCCACATCCTCCGGCTCCAGGGCGAGCTTTGCGCCGTCCAGCTCCGGGTCGGTGAGGTCGACGGTCTCCACCGCCGGCCAGTCCCGGGTGAGCGCCTTCGCCACCTTTTCCGTTCCGCCCGTGGGGCTGAAGATGATCTGAACATATTTCATGCGGATATCCCTCCTGTGATGTAAGGTTTAAAATTACACCTTTTGCCCAGTATACGGCATATAAGGTGTAATGTCAATATTTACACCGAGGCGGATCTCTGATAAAATGGAGGCGGGAGGGCGGACGCCATGCAGATCAGTAAAAAATGTTCCATCGCGGTCCACTGTCTGGTCTTCATCAACGAGTACGGCCGGCAGGAGAAGGTCACCAGCGAGCTGCTGTCCCGGTCCACGGGGTGCAACCCGGTGACCGTCCGCAGCATCCTGAGCGCGCTGAAAAAGGCGGGCATCGTGGCGATCCCCTTTGGAACGGGCGGCGCCACGATCCAGGCCCCCCTGGAGGACATCTCCCTGTATCAGATCTGCCAGGCGGTGGAGCCGGAGGCCATCGGCAAGCTGATGGGGATCCACGCCTCGCCGTCCCCCCTCTGCCCGGTGGGGCGGAACATTGGCCATGTGCTGGACAGGACCTATCAGACCATCCGGAGCGATCTGGCGGACAGCCTGCGGCGCGTCTCGCTGCAGAGCATCGTGGACGAATATCACGCGGCCCTGGCCCAGGGGGAATGACCCCTTGCAAAACATGAAGCGGCGCCTGCCCCATCGGTGCGATGGGGCAGGCGCCGCGGCCTGGAAAAAAACGATCGTCGGAGCAAAGTCGCCTTTGCTCCGACGAGGCCCGCCCTGCCGTGGGGGCCAGATTTGTAACCTGCACAGCTCGGCAGGTGGGTCGCCTCGTGGCGGTTTCCGTGCTTCCAACTTCCGGTTTTTGGCCGGGAGGCCTGCGCTCCGCCGCCATATATGGCGTCCCTTATGATAGATGTGGGTCCAACCGGGCCCTTGAGACCACGAACAGGGCAGGTTTTTTAACTGATATCGTTCCGGGAGGGAGCGGTCAGTCGCCCTCCGGGGCGCCGTCCTCGTCCTCCTCCGCGTAGAGCAGCTCCATATAGTGGTCGTACACCCGCTGGAGTCTGTCCTCGTCGTCCACGGAGATGAACTGCTCTTCGCCGTCCTCCTCCACCACCTGCAGGATGATGAAGCCGTAATCCGGGTCGTCCTCCTTCATGTCGGCGGGGAGGAAGACCATGTATTCCTCGCCCTCGAACTGGAGGGTGTCCAGGTGCTCGAGCTCGAACTCGTTGCCCTCGTCGTCCTCGATGGTGATGTAGCTGGCGCCGTACTCGCTGTCCATAGAAGTTTCCTCCTGTGCTCTTGTCTCTATTCTAAAGCCTGCGGCGGGAGATTGCAAGAGGAAATAGCGGGAATTTTGTCCCCCCGCTCAGGGGGAGAAGTCCTCCAGGATCTGCACCACCTGGCCGTGGTCCTCCGCGGCGATGCCGCCGGCCAGCGCCAGCCGGTCGGACAGGGGCAGGTCCCGCACCCGGACGTCGGTGACGGTGACGGGCGTGTCCGCGTCCGGCGGACAGAACACCCCCACATAGCCCTCCCAGGAGCGCAGCATATAGCCGCTCTCCGCAGCCGCCGGCTCCGCCGTGCCCAGCACGCCCAGCTCCGCCAATACCGACAGCAGGCTGGCCGCCGCGAACAGCGCCAGCAGCGCCGCCAGCAGGATCTTCATCCGCAGTTTCATCCCATCCGCTCCTTTTCTCCCAGTATGTCCCGGGCCCGCGCCGCTCATGCGCGGAGGGGGGCAGAATTAAGAAGCCGTTCATGTTTTCTTCAGCTTTGGGATATACAATCAGGGAAAAAGGTGGTATAATAACCATATCTGTACTTATCTCCGCGCCGGTCGAGCGCAGAGCACGGAGGAGCGTCAGTGAACACTCTGGGAAAGATCAAAGAGAAGATCAGCCGGATGCGGCAGTGGTTCCGCAGCCGGAAGGTCCGCCGCGTCCGCCGGGCGGTGAGCGCGGCGGCGGATACCGCGGCCGCCGGCGTGGGCTTCACCCTGCGCCTGGGGGTGAAGATCCTGCTGACGGCGCTGCTGGTGTTCATCACCACGGGCATGATCCTGGCCTGCATCTTCGCCGTGTACGTGAAGACCAGCCTGTATAAGCAGCTGGACGTGACGCCCCAGGAGCTGGCCACCGCCGAGTCCAGCCACATCCTGGCCGAGACCAGCCCCGGCAGCGGCCAGTGGACGGAGCTGGCCACGCTCCATTACGACATCAACCGCATCCCCGTGGAGTACGACCAGATCCCCAAGGACCTGGAGCATGCCTGCGTGGCCATCGAGGACCGGCGGTTTTATAAGCATAAGGGCGTGGACTGGTGGCGCACCGTGGGCGCCTTCGGCAACATGTTCTTGAACATGCGGGACAACTTCGGCGGCTCCACCATCACCCAGCAGCTGATCAAGAACCTGACGGGCAAAGACGAGGTCACCGTCCAGCGAAAGCTGCTGGAGATCTTCCAGGCCCTGGACTTTGAAAAGAAATACACCAAGGAAGAGATCATCACCTGGTACATGAACCAGTGCTTCCTGGGGGAGGGCTGCTACGGCGTGGGCGCCGCCGCCCGGGCCTATTTCGGCAAGGAGGTCTGGCAGCTGGACCTGGCGGAGTGCGCCAGCCTCATCGGCATCACCAACAACCCCTCCAAGTACGATCCCTATATCAGCGAGGATACCAAGGCCAACAACAAGGAGCGCCAGGAGAACATCCTCTGGCAGATGTACGACCAGGGCTATATCACCTATGAGCAGTACGACTCCGCCAAAAACGAGACCCTCCGCTTCCAAAGCAGCGTGGGCGAGGGCCGGAACACGGAGCCCTTCACCTACTATGAGGACTCCCTGATCTGGGACCTGGTGGAGGATATGGCCGAGGCCAGGGGCGTCACCAAAGACGTGGCGGAGGCCCTGATCTACAACGGCGGCTATAAGATCTACTCCTGCATGGATATGCGCATCCAGCAGATCGTGGACGAGGTCTATCAGAACGTGGGCGGCCTGCCCAAGCCTAGCTATAACCCGAGCGGGGCGAAGCTGAACTCCGCCATCGTCATCATCGATCCCTCGGACGGCGCCATCGTGGCCCTGGCCGGCGACACCGGCGTCAAGGAGGGCAGCTTCACGGATAACTACGCCACCAGACTGCCCCGGCCGCCAGGGTCCTCCTTCAAGCCGGTGTCCGTCTACGCCCCGGCGCTGGACCTGGGCCTGATCACCCAGAACACCAAGGTCAACGACTCGCCGGACATCACCCTGACGAACAGCCCCTACTGGTATCCCTATAATGATGGCATGGTCTACGGCGGCTGGATCACCATCCGCCAGGCTCTGGTCCTCAGCCGCAACACCGTGGCCGCCCAGATCCTGGACAAGATGGGCCGGCAGGCCTCCTGGGACTATCTGACCAAGCGGTTCGGCTTCACCTCCCTGATCTGGGAAGAGGTGAACAAGGACACCGGCAGGGTGGTCTCGGACTATGTGTTCCCCGCCCTGGCCCTGGGCCAGCTGAGCCGGGGCGTCACCGCCCGGGAGATGGCCCAGGCCTATACCGCCTTCGCCAACAACGGCGTGATGAGCTTCGGGCGCACCTACTCGCTGGTGCTGGACCGGAACGACAACGTGGTGCTGGACAATCCCGCCCGGCAGCAGGTGGCCGTGAAGGAGAACACCGCCTGGAACATCGCCAACATGCTCCAGGGGGCGGTGGCCGGCGGAACGGGCACGGCCGCCTACTTCAGCTCCACCGCCGTGGCCGGCAAGACCGGTACCACCAGCTCCGCCCGGGACCGGTACTTCACCGGCTTCACCCGTTACTACGTGGCCGCCGTCTGGACGGGCTACAAGATGAACTATCAGATGTATTACGGCGTCAATCCGGCGGCCGTCATCTGGAAGACCGTCATGCAGCGGGTCCACGCGGGCCTGCCCTACGCCTCCTTCCCCACGCCCTATATCGGCTATGACACGGAGCTGTTCGGCGAGGAGCCCACGGAGACGCCGGAGCCCACCGAGGAGGCCAGTCCCACGCCCACCCTGGAGGCGCCGCCTCCCACCGGCGACGCCCCGCCCACCGGCGAGGAGCCCCCGGTCTATACGGACCCGCCGGCCACCTTCCAGCCGGTGGTGACCGATCCGCCTCCGGTGACCGACCCGCCCACGGAGCCGCCTGTCACCGCCGAGCCCGTCGCCCCGCCGGAGACCACCCTGGAGCCTCCGCCGGAGGTGGGCTGACCCCTCAGACAGAGAAAAAACACGCGCATGACCGCTCTTCCCCCGTTTTTTGGGGGGAAGAGCGGCGTTTTTTTCCGGAATGGCCCATTTGGGGAGTTGACAGCTTAGAAACAATATGTTACAATTCAGTAACAATACCTAGGGAGGTATCTGTGATGGCAGAGAAGAAGACCGCGGCCCTGCAGTACAAGGGCCATCCCCTGCGCCGGAAGGACAACCTGATCTACTTCGGCAGCATGGCGGACAAATATATCATCATGCTCCAGATCCTGGACACCAAGAAGATCAAGGACCTGGACGTGGCCACCCGCGTCTCCGTGCAGCTGCAGCTGACGGACCCGGATCTGAAGAGCCGGGACCGGGTGGTGAAGAAGAGCGAGAAGGAAAGCCTCTACGCGGCCATGGACGTGGCCAGCGTGTGGCTGGACCGGGCTCTGGCGACGCGATGACATGAAGCAGCGGTTCGATACAGCGGCGCTGTTTCGCTGGGCGGTGATCCTGGGCGTGCTCCTGTGCCTGACGCTGGCCGTGGGCGGTACGCCCGCCCGGGCCGATACGGAGGGGGCCGCCACCGTGACGGCGACGGCGCTGAACCTGCGCTCGGAGCCGGACATGTCCGGCACGGTCCTGTCCTGCCTGCCCAGGGGGACGGTGGTGCTGGTCACCGGCCAGGAGAACGGCTGGTATAAGATCTGGTACCGGGGCGAGAGCGGCTATATGAGCAAGGACTATCTGTCCTTCGAGACCACGGCCCAGTCCTCCTTCGGCACCGGCATCGTGGACGGCAGCTATGTGAACGTCCGCTCCGGCCCGGGCACCGGCTACAGCTCCCTGGGCCAGGTGAACGACGGCGCCGAGCTGCCCGTCACCGGCGTGTCCGGGGCGTGGCTGCGGGTGAGCTATAAGGACGCGGACGCCTACATCCACAGCGCCTATCTCGCTGTGTCCTACATCACCGGCGGCAGCTCCGCGCCGGCGGCGTCCCCTGCGCCCCAGAGCGAGGAGCAGACCACCGGCGTCATCACCGGCAACGGCGTGTGCCTGCGCTCCGGCCCGGGCACCGGCTATGCCATCCTGGGCGCGTATAACGCCGGCACGAAGATGACCATCACCGGCTCCTCCGGCGACTGGTACGCCGTCTCCTACAACGGCGTCAAGGGGTATGTGTACAAGCAGTATCTCAGCCAATCCGGCGTCACCGCCTCCGTCACGGAGATGGAGGAGGAGCTGGCCGTCACCACCGCGGGGGTGAACCTGCGGGAGGGCCCCTCCACGGCCTACACCAGCAAGCGGGTGCTGTCGGCGGGGGTGTCCGTCACCGTCACCGGCAAGTCCGGCCAGTGGTACCGGGTCAACTACGGCGGCATGACCGGCTTCATCCACCAGGACTATCTGTCCCTGGGCGGGGACAGCAGGGCCAACACCGTCGGCTCCACCGCCGGGGAGCAGATCGTCGCCACCGCCAAGAAGTACATGGGCGTGCGCTATGTGTACGGCGGGACGAGCCCCTCCGGCTTCGACTGCTCGGGGCTGGTGTACTACGTGTACAAGCAGTGCGGCTACTCCATCACCCGCACCGCCACCGCCCAGAGCTACGACGGGAAGCTGGTGGCCCGGGCTGATATGCAGCCCGGCGACATCATCATCTTCTACAACGGCGCCAAGAGCGCCATCGGCCACGCCGGCATCTACATCGGCAACAACCAGTTCATCCACGCCTCCTCCGGCGGCGGGAGAGTGATGATCTCCAGCCTCTCGGAGAGCTATTACAACACCCGCTTCTACTGCGCCCGCCGGGTGGTGTGAGGGATAAAGAACATAGAATGAGCCCCGGGGACCACACGGTCCCCGGGGCTCTGCGTTGGTGTCTTTAGACGTGGAAAGCAACCCCCGGTTCTACCGGGGGCAAATAAAAGCTTTAGCATGAGGAAAACC
>CANQSF010000006.1 GCA_947626345.1 uncultured Oscillospiraceae bacterium
ATGCTGGGCTATCAGGACTACTACCGCAACCGGGTGGAGACCGAGGGCCCCGTCACCGCGGACCGGATGCAGTCGGTGTATCTGACCAGCACCCAGACCGTCACGGAGATCTACGTGGAGGAGGGCCAGCAGATCAACGTGGGCGACCCCATCCTGGCCTTCGACACCACCCTGGACGAGGTGGAGCTGGAGAAAAAGCAGATCGAGATCGACCAGCTGAAGCTGGATCTCAGCGACGCCCAGGCCAAGCTGAAGGAGATCGGCACCTACCGCATCGGCACCCCGGGGTATTACTCCCCACCGGAGCCGGAGCGGCCGAGCCTGGTGCCGGTGGCGGTGCCCTACTTCCAGGGCGGCAGCGGCACGGCGGCGGACCCCTACGTGTTTTTGTGGGATGAGACCCTGACGCTGTTCGACGCCATGATCGATTACCTCATCGCCGTGGCCCGGGGGGAGGATGCGGAGATGCCGGCGGTGCCGGACGCGCCCGACGTGCCCACCACGGCCACGCCCGCGCCCACGGATACGCCGGAGCCCTCTCCCACCCCCAGCGCCACCCCGGAGGCCACGGAGGAGCCGGGCGCCAGCGAGGAGCCCGAGGCCACCCCCGGCGATACGCCGGAGCCTACGGACACGCCGGAGGCCACGGAGGAGCCCGAGACCACCCCCAGCGACACGCCCGCGCCCACGGATACGCCGGAGGCCACGAAGGAGCCCGCGCCGGTGGACCCCGTCCCGGACCCGGAGAACACGGATTCGGCAGACGGCGCGGCGCTGACGCCGGTCATGCGCGCCATCGCCCGGCCCGGCCGGATGCTGCGGGCGGAGGGTGAGGAGCCTGAGCCCACCGCGGAGCCGGTCCCCGGCGGCGACGGGAGCATCTATATCGTGTTCGAGAGCCGGGAGTCCAACGCCCTGAACGGCTACGTCACCGGCGCCTTTGAGCTGGCCTTCCGCCAGCTGTGGGGCGGCGTGGACGCGGCGGGCGAGCCGGTGACCAGCTGGATCTTCCGGCTGCTGCCGGCGGCCTACAGCCCCCTGGTGGAGGACAGCGGCGACGACGACGGCGTGTCCTGGGGCGGCTTCTCCGGCCAGGTGTACACCGCCGAGGAGATCAACCAGATGAAGACCGAGACCCAGCAGCAGATCGCCGACACCACCCTGTCCCTGCGCATGGCGGAGCAGGAGCTGAAGGCCCTGGAGTTCGAGCTGTCCAACGGCGAGGTGCTGTGCACCACCGCCGGCGTGGTGAAGACCGTCATGGACCCCACCGAGGCCCTGGAGCAGAATCAGCCCGTGGTGCTGGTGTCCGGCGGCGGCGGGTACTACATCACCGGCGTGCTGGGCGAGTTCGACATGGACGTGCTGCACGTGGGCGACACGGTCACCGTCCAGGACTGGATGAGCGGCACCACCCTGGACGCGGAGGTCACGGAGATCTCCCCCTACCCGGTGGACGAGAGCAATAACTATTACTATTACTGGAGCCCCAACGGCAACGAGAACGTGAGCAAATATCCCTTCACCGTCCGGGTGGGGGAGGACGCCGGGCTCCGGGAGGGCTACTATGTGAGCATCTCCTTCTCCACCGGCGGCGCGCCGGCGGAGGACGACGAGGAGGCGGCCAACGCCATGTATCTGGAGCGGTCCTTCGTCCGCACGGAGGGCGCCCGCAGCTACGTCTACGTGGCCAACGGCGAGCGGCTGGAGAAGCGTTATGTGACCACCGGCTCCGGCGACGGCAGGTCGGTGGAGATCACCGGCGGGCTGGACATGGAGAACGACTACTTGGCCTTCCCCTACGGCCGGGCCGTGAAGGAGGGCGCCAAGGTGGCCTATCAGGAGGACCTGCAGACCCTCGCGGGCGGCTACTATTGATAAGGAGGCGGAGATATGTTTGAGAACATAGCGCTGGCCTTCCAGGGCATCTGGGGCCATAAGATGCGGTCGTTCCTGACCATGCTGGGCATCATCATCGGCATCGCCTCCATCATCACCATCGTGTCCACCATCAAGGGCACCAACGACCAGATCAAGGAGAGCCTGATCGGCTCCGGCACCAACGCCGTGACCGTGCAGCTGTATCAGGACAACTACCCCTACACCTTCAGCGACTGGAACCCACCCCCCGCGGGCGTGGAGCCCATCAGCGAGGAGACCCGCCAGAAGCTGGCGGAGCTGGACAACGTGGAGGCGGTGAGCCTCTACTGCTCCCGGCAGTACAACAACGATATCTACTACAGGAACACCGCCTATTCCGGCGAGCTGTACGGCGTGGACGAGAATTACTTCGCCGCCGGCGGCTATACCCTCAGCTACGGCCGGGGCTTCACCGACGACGATTACAAGTCCTTCCACAAGGTGGCCCTGCTGGACAACTCCGCCAAGTCGGCCCTGTTCGGGGAGACCGACCCGGTGGGGGAGATCATGGAGATCAAGGGCGAGCCCTTCACCGTGGTGGGCGTGATGGAGAAGAACCAGACCGGGGAGTACGCCATCGAGTCCTACCGGGACTATCAGATGTACGCGGACACCTCCGGCGGCAGGATCTTCATCCCCCTGGCGGCCTGGCCCACCGTCTACCGCTTCGACGAGCCCCAGGCCGTGGTGCTGAAGGCCCGGAGCACCGACGATATGACCGCCATCGGCCAGCAGGCGGAGGACCTGCTCACCGCCAGCCAGATCACCGGCACCTCCACGGACGGCACCTTCTCCTACCAGAGCGACGATCTGATGGAGCAGGCCGCCCAGATCCAGGAGATGTCCAACGCCACCAACAACCAGCTGATCTGGATCGCCGGCATCTCCCTGCTGGTGGGCGGCATCGGCGTGATGAACATCATGCTGGTGACCGTCACCGAGCGGACGAGGGAGATCGGCCTGAAAAAGGCCATCGGCGCGAAAAAGCGCCGGGTGCTATGGCAGTTCCTCACGGAGGCTGCGGCCCTCACCAGCATCGGCGGGCTGATCGGCGTGGCGGCGGGCGTCATCCTCAGCCGCCTGATCGCCTCCGTCATGGGCACACCCACGGCGGTGAGCTATCCCGCCATCCTGGTGGCGGTGGTGTTCTCCATGTTCATCGGCGTGATCTTCGGCATGCTGCCCGCCGTGAAGGCGGCCAATCTGAACCCCATCGACGCGCTGCGCCGGGAGTGATCGGACCGGAAAACAAAGAATGCCGGACAGGAGCGGCTCTCCTGCCCGGCGTTTTCATATCCCCTTGCGGATGAGGGCGTCGGCCAGCGGCGCCGCGGCGGCGATCCGCGCCCCCAGCAGCAGATCTCCCGGCCGGCCCCAGCGCTCGCTCTCCTCCCAGACCGTGCGGCAGATGTCCTCCATGGCCGTGCGCAGCAGCCGGTCCGCCTCCCATCGGTCCGCCGGCCCGTCCGTCTCCGCCAGGAGGACCTGGCCGCCGGCTCCGGCGGCGATGGCGGGGGCGTACAGCCCCGCCTCAGCGAAGATCCGCCCCGCCCGGGCGGTGACGGACTGGAACGCCCCCTCGAACACCCCCGCCGGCCGGCGCAGCACGATGCGGCGTGCCGCCGCGGAGCCCAGCTTCGCCCCGCCGCCGAACAGGAACGCCAGGTCCGCCGGGATGTCCCACAGCACCGGCCCGGGCCGGTACTCCACCCCGGGAGAGCGGATGGCCCACAGCAGCAGCGGCAGCCCCGGCTCCCGGATCATGCTCCGCAGCAGCGCCAGCGGCAGGCCCGCGGCCGCGTACAGGCAGCCGGCGTCGTCCCCGATGGCGATGGGCAGCGCCCCCATCCGTGCGGCGGTCTCCCCGGCCCAGAGCGCCGCCGGCCCCGCGCCGGAGATGAGCACCCGCTGCCCCTCCATCCGCTGGCCGCCCCGGCGCTTCAGGGCGCACTGGGC
Source organism: uncultured Oscillospiraceae bacterium (assembly GCA_947626345.1). Lineage (GTDB taxonomy): Bacteria > Bacillota > Clostridia > Oscillospirales > Oscillospiraceae > CAJOIG01. The sequence goes on from CANQSF010000006.1 coordinate 3,877, forward strand.
GAACCGGCACAGCCCGGCGCCCACCGCCTGGGCGCGGCTCATGGGGGCTTGGGCCCGCCCGGGACGGCCGCCCCGGCCGGCGATGGCGTCCATCCGCTCCCAGGCGCCGGTCAGATAGTCCAGCTCCCGCCGGGGGACCTGCCCCGCCCAGCAGCCCGGCCGGTCCTCCCGGCCCAGCAGGGGGTACAGCCCCGCCATGAAGCTGTCGCAGAACCGGCGGCTCTCCCCGTCGCTGAGCCCCGCCGGCGCTATGTCCGCCCCCGCCAGCCCTCCGCCCAGAGGCAGGCCGGCCAGCGCACGGCACAGGCTGACGTCCAGGGCCAGGGCCTTGGCGGCGGACAGGTCCATCCCCGGCCCCAGCACCAGACAGCACCGCTCCGGCCCCAGGGCGGCGGTATAGCGGATGTGAAAGCCCCGGCTTTGCCGCGGCCGGCCCTGGTCGTCGGTCCAGATCACCGGGAACAGCGCCGTCCGCTCCGGCTCCCCCAGCCGCTCCAGCAGGGCCGCCGCCTCGCACTGGGGCCGCTCCTCCAGCCAGGGGGCCAGACTCTCGTACAGGCTCTCCAGCGCCTGCAAAAACCCGGTCTGCCCCGGGTCCCGCCCGGCCTGGGCGGCGTAGATCCGGCGTACGTATGGTTGCTCCGTCATATCTCCCTCCCGCATGCTGATCGCGTCCCTGCATCCTATGCGGGGCGACGGCCGTCCTATGCGCCGGCGGGGGGAGGGCCTGGCGGCGATTTTGCATTTTTCCGTTGACAAGCGCCCGGAAGTATGATATAGTACAACGGCTGTAGAGATCAGCTGGTATAGCTCAGTTGGTAGAGCAGCTGATTTGTAATCAGCAGGTCGGGGGTTCGAGTCCGTCTACCAGCTCCAGCGCTTGCTGAGGCCCGAGCCGGGCGAGAACAACAGAATATGGGGGAATTCCCGAGTGGCCAAAGGGGACAGACTGTAAATCTGCTGGCAATGCCTTCGGTGGTTCGAATCCACCTTCCCCCACCAAATTGTTAGAGGGTAACTGATTTGAACAGATTTTTTGGATCTGACAAATCGGTTACCTTCTTTTTTGCCCTGAAAGCCTTGAAAACACGGGGTTTGCTGTACTTTTGGCGCACATATGAAATTGGACAAACTCTGGACGGATTTGAAAAAATTACCGCGATGAACGGCAAAAACATACGATCCGAACCCTTATGTCCAAATCATTTGTCCTCAATCGCCCGCTGTTGGGCGATTTTTTCGACTTGATCTGGACATTTGTAGTTCAATGTTTTGTGGGGGCGCTTGGTGTTGTAAAAAGTCATGTATGCTTCTACACCGCGCTTGAATTCATCCACAGAGTGGTAATTCGTCCGATACAGCTCCTCCCGCTTGAGGCAGGAGAAAAAGGCTTCCGCGACGGCATTGTCCGTGGGCTTGCCGGAATTGGAAAAGGACTGTGTTACCCCGTGAGAGGCGAGCAGCTCTTGGAATGCTTGGGAGGTGTACTGCGTTCCCCTGTCGCTGTGGAAGATCAGACCCCGCTTCGGACGGCGTTCTTCGTATGCCTTCCGAAAGGCCGTCGTGACCAACCGGGTCCTGCTTGACGGGGATATGCCGTAGGAGATAATCTTGCGGGAGAAAAGGTCCATGATGATGACGATATAGTACCTCTTTCCCTTAAGTTTGAAGCAGGTGATGTCGCTGACCCATATCTGATTCATACGCTCGGCGGAGAAATTCCGGTTCAGAATGTTGCGCTTCGGCGGACTTTCTAAGAGGTGCCGATAATCTTTTTTGGCGGAAGGGCTGATGCTCCGCAGACCCATCTCCCGCATGAGGGTCGTCACATAGCTTTTGCTGACCTTTTCCCCTTGCTGCATGAGCAGAGCGCGGATCTTCTCAGGGCCAAAGAGCTGGCGGTTGGCATCATAAAGTTCCTGGATTTTTTCGCAGAGATCGGCCCTCCGCTTGGCATACCAAGCGTTGGTGCCTTTCCTGCGGAGGATATGGTTATAAAATGTACCGCGGGGGACCTCCAGCGCATCACAGAGCGTATGTACACTGAACTGACCATAGAGGGATTCCAAGGCGGCCAATTTGTCCTGCAAGGGAGCAGATACGGTGCAATTGGCGGCCTTGAGCACCTGAACGATACCCTCCAGCTTTTCAACTCGCTTTTTCAGAACGTCATAATCGTGTGGCGTTACTTGTGTTCCTTTTCTGGATTTTACTACATGGAAGGACTCTATCCATGAATAGAATGTACTGCGGGCGATCCCTGTATCGGCACAAATACTTTCTACGCTCTCGCCAGCCTGATACCGCATAACCAGCTGGCGCTTTTCTTCGGTGGTAAGGCGCATAGGAAATTCCCCCATGTTTAAGAGTTACAGTAAATCATCTTGAAATATGCAGACTGGACAGATGCAAAGCATAGATGTATAATTGATGCTGATATAATGTGTCTTTGTATATGTAGGGAGGAATGAATATGAAAGGTAAGGATTCTTATGGAAGTGTATTTAGATATTTTCCATTGATTTGCCTAATGGTCATATATTCGGTTTCTCTATATCGCGATATAACGACAGATTTAGGCGATAAACAGGTCATATTAGTTTGGAAAGACGCTTTGCTTCTGCTTACTGGTGCTGGACTACTTGGTAATTTGTGCGCATTAGATAAAGTGGGAACTCTTTTGACAGGAAAGGCACATAATCTTTTGGATTATGTTAAAGAGAGTGAAAACGAAGATGCTGCTGCAATGAATGGCCTGGTTGCCTGTGCTGTTTTAGCAACAGTTCTTCTTGTGACGGTAATAGTCTATGGTATTACGGGCATTCGGTTGTTTTTGATTTGCGGTACATTATTTTCTGTGATTAATACTATAGCCCTCGTCGCTGAAATGATCGCCGTGTATTTGCAGAGTAAACAAGAGAAAGATCTTTTTGCAGAGATGACGAACCCTATTATAATACCTATGGCGATTAACCTTCTATTTGCAGTTTTGATAATCAATCAGAGCACAGTGACATGGGTTTATAGGAATTTGCATTCACCCAAATCGATAAATCTAATTGTTTCCTTAATTGTAATATTGATATATTTCCCAACGGCTCTATTTTGTCACTTCTGCAACATTTATTATTTTATTGCGGTTTCCTACGCAAAAAAGAAGCCAGAAAAAATCAAAATGACCATCAACAATCTTCTTGTTGAGAAGCAAAGATGTGAGGATACGCTGCGGAAAGAAATTGAGAATATCGATAAACTAAGCGCGCAAAGCGGCTCTTTTAAGAAAATTAGCCTCATAATTCAATTCTTCAGATGTCATCTCAAAGCTTTTTGGCATATAAGAATTAGCGCGATAAAGTATCTGCGATTGTATGCAAAGCTAAGCATAGCAAACCGGTTTTCTAGTTTACTTAGTGCTGACAGTATTAAAGTAAATATAATCCGCTATTTTGAAATTGTTGTGGTGGCAGAATTGGTTGTGTTGGATATGTGTTTGTTTCTCTTTTTGGGTAGTGATAATCCATCCTCACGCTTTTTTGAGTTGCTCTCTACAGTAATCATCATCCCAATCCTTTTATCTTCAATCACAAACCTAAAAAAACAATAAGAGATAAGAGAAATTATAAATTTTTTAGCGTCTTGTTTTTATAGGCGCTTTTCGGAGTTTAGATACTAAAACTATATAGAAAGGCACAGAAACGGAGTCGTCATTCCTCCACTTCTGTGCCTTGTTTCTGTTGTATGCCCGCGGGTTGGTCGGCTTGCGCGTCACGGGGTTGATGATCCAGATGCCGCGCTTCCGAGCGTCCATCTCCCGCTTTTTCGTTTTCGAGAGCTTGGCATACGGTATGAACTTTTCCATGATGAACCTTCCTTTCTTATCCGGTCGTGGACTGAATCTCAATGGTGATGGATAAACTCCCACCCAGGGCGGCGGCGATACGTTCCAGTGTCGCCACGGAGGGATTCGCCACGCCCCGCTCGATCTTGGAGATGTCGGACTGGTCGATGCCGGTCAGGGAAGCCAGCTGCTTCTGGGACATGCCCGCCAGCGCACGGGCGGACGCGACGGCGTGAGAGGATGCGTGTTGGATGGGGATGATCTCCGTGCGGATGGTCTCCCCGTCCTCATAAATGGTCTCAGCCTCAATGTCCAGATCGTCATTCCAATAGATGCCGTATGCGCCCATCAGCTTGCCGGAGAGAAAGAGACCCCGATCCTCCAACGCCTTCATCTGGGGGTACTTGGGGAACAGCGCCCGCATATCGTATTTCTTGACGACGCCGTCCTGGAACGTCACGGCCAGGGCCGTCCCGTCCAAGAGCTCCATATCTATCGCCTTGTGAAACATATCGCTTACCTCCCGGATGCTACTATTATTTGAGCGGCGGCAGCTTGACATACTTCTCGGTTTCCCACATTTCCAGGAGATCTTTCTGATACTGCATGACGAACTCTTTCACCAGCGCCTGGGCCTTCGGCGGGAACTCACCCTCCATCAACTCCCCGGTGAGCACGGAGAACGGCGCGTCAAAATCCTGGGTGATCGCGTGGATGTGTGGGGGATTGTGCTCCTTGTTACGGAAGTACATGACGATGATGATCCCGTAGAAATGGCTTATTGTTGGCATGGCATAGTTCCTCCCTTATGTGTCCAGCATCATTATAGGGGATAAATCCCCTAATGTCAACAGGGAGTTTCCGTTTCTCCGCAGCTGTGAAACTTGCTATTTCACGGTGTTCGTGCTATATTGGAATAAACTGGAACTATAGGGAGAAGAGACGCTATGCTTACTGTAAACAGAGCATCGAAGATCATTTTGGAACGCGATAAGACCCTGCGAGATGCTATGGTCGACAAACTCAAGGAAGAGGACGCCAAGTCCCTGCTCAAGTCAGCCTTGGATGTGCTTGATGGTCAGAGAGACGAGCAGAAGGACAACAAGGCGGAATAAACGTCTGGCAGTGACGGGCTGCACCCCCCTCTAGAAGTCAAATGCACCCCCCTGCGTACAATTTGCACCCCCCTTGACAGATTTATCCGCTGAGTTTGCACCCCCCTACCAAAGAAATCTGCACCCCCTTGGAAAATACCTTTTTTCGTACCATAAAACGGCCGGATCGGGGAGGGGATAGCATGGACCGGCAGTTACAGTTTGACAATGAAACCGGCACATATTACTGCGACGGGAGCGGGAAGCTGCTTTTCATAGAGCCGCGGGAGAGCAACTGCCTGTACCGCGGGCCCTTCGGTCCCCATCGCCTTGAAACGGAGCGCAACGGCATGATCTGCGCGGTATTCCGGGTGAAGGATTTGATCATCCCGGAGGGCATCCGCTGCATCGGAAACGAGGACCCATATGCCGTCTCCAAGGAGGTGACCCTCCGCGACACGATCGTCGCGGGGAAGCTGCGCTTTCCCTCCACCCTGGAGATCCTGCGGGAGAACGTCCTCTCCGGCAGCCTGATCATGGATATGGAGCTGCCGAAGACGGTGCGGCATATCGGCAGCGGAGCCATCATGAACTGCTATATCCATCGGCTGCGCCTGGGCAAGGGGCTGCCGGAGCCGGAGGATGGATGGTACTGGGGAAAGACAAAGAGCGACAGCTGGCGGCAGGGTGCGGCGGGCAAGCTGGCCTGCGGCGGCCGGCAGTTCAAGGAGACCATCATCGGCACGCTCATCGTCCCGGCGGGGTATCCCTATAAGCGGCTCATGCCGGAGGCGAGGATCGACGAAGTGATCACCTATTGACAGGAAAAGCCGCGCAAATAGATTTATGAATTATGTAAACCTATGCTCTGGCGAGCTCCGCTGTCCACATAAACAGGATATTAAAAGGAACGGTGATCGAATCGCGGTCACCGTTCCTTTGACGTATGGAGAGAAAAACAAGATCACATTTGGGCGGCAGTTTTCTCCAGGGCGCGGTAGTCCACTTTGCCTACAGCGGTTTTGGGAAGGACATCTAAGAATATGTATCTGACCGGCTGCGCATATTCTGGCAAGTCCCGTTTGCACAAGGCGGACACCTCTTCCTGAACCTTCGCATAATCCTCACCCTTTTCTTTTAGGGCAAGGTATGCGACCGGCAGATATGTGCCGTCCTTTTGCGTAATGCAGATAGCACAGCATTCCTCCACTTGCTGATGCGCAAGGATCGTCTGCTCTATCCGGTCGGGGAATATCTTTGAGACAACGCCGTTGTGTTGGGTGATATAGACCCGTTTGATCCGGCCTTTGATGTAGACGGCTCCATTTTCTGTAACATATCCCAAGTCGCCTGTGTGAATCCAGACCCCGTCTTTATGGCGCTTCATAACCTGTGCCGTTTCTTTTTCGTTGCCAACGTATCCGAGCATCATGCAAGGGGACTTTATGCACAACTCGCCGATCTCTCCGTATTTTTTCTCATTCGTTGTCTCCGGCTCAAACGCAGCGACAACTGTTTTGCAGAGGGGAATTCCCACGCTGCCGACATCTGAACTATTCTTTGTTTGCATACAAGCAGCCCCGCAAACTTCACTCATGCCATAGCCGTTGGTGACGTAGGCTGGACTTCCATGAGAAGAAAAAAAGTCATTCAAGCTGGTTTCTAACTCATTATTCATCCCGGCTCCGCCTGCAACGGCTGTTCTGAGCCACGAAACGTCTTTTAGTTTTTTGCTTTTGGGAATGGCTGTCCAATAGCTGGGAATGCTTGCAACATGGTTTGGCTTATATTTTAACAGCAGCTCATCGGTTTTTTCGGGGTCAACTTTTGGAATCAAAATGAGCTGTACGCCAAAACACATTGCAATATGAATGTTGCTGGCTAGACCATAGATGGCAAACGGAACGATCATATCCATGAGAGAGTCATTTGGCCGACGCTCAAACATCCACTTTTCTTGCTCAAAGACTGAGTTGAAAGCATAGTCGGTGAGCATAACGCCTTTGGGTGTCCCTGTAGTGCCGCCGGTATGACCGATGACAGTACATTTTCCACGCTCGAATCTGGCGGGAGTCACCTTATCAATAGTTGACCCTCCCTTAATGAAATCGCTCCAACTCATGATGAAATCATCGCTATAGTCTGGGGCTTTTACCTTGAGCCGATAAAGCTTATTTTTCATGAAGCCCAAAGACTGCCAAAGGGCGACATGGATGAGTTTGTTGACACCGTACTGCTTGGCCGCTTGATAGGATTTTTCAAAAAAGACATCCAGCGCGACAAAATACTTTGATTTGCCCTCGGACAGATAATGGATCAATTCCTTTTCGCTGGACAGGACGTTTACCACACAGCAGACCGCGCCGATTTTGTTCAGGCCATAGAGCATATAGACCATCTCCGGCTGATTGAGCATCAAGACGGTCACCACGTCCCCAGATTGAACGCCGATGGACAGGAATGCCCTGGCAGTCTTATCGATCATGGCAAACATTTCCCCGTAGGTGATCTTCTTATTGAAATAAGTCAGGGCCACGTCCTCCAGGTGGTCTTTGTTGCTTTCCCAGAGGTACTCATACATCGTACACTCCGGCAGTTGGGCGTTGATCGCTTCGTCGCTGTAATACTTCAGCCAGGGCTTGTCGATGGATGGATAACCGGTGAGTTGTGATCTTTGGTCCATGGTATTCCTCCTGAAAGTGATAATACCTTTATATTAGTAAAGATATTTACTAAAGTCAATAGTAAACTTCTTTACTGGGGTATACTCACCCTACTGGGGGGTGGGGCCATGAAAAGCTATCAGGAACGCATACGGGCGCTCCGGGAGGACCATGACCTGACCCAGGAGCAGGTGGCAAGGTACTTGGGTACGTCCCAGACGATGTATGCCCGGTATGAGCGCGGGGCCAACGAGCTGCCCCTGCGCCATCTGGTGGCGCTGTGCAGGCTGTATCAGGTTTCGGCGGATGAGATACTGGGCCTGGCTCGCAATAGATCCGTATAAAAAACAACGGTGACCGGTCACGGTCACCGTTTCTTTTTGCACTGAGGGATTCAGGCATCGTCGGTGAAGAAGAACAGCTCCTCCACCGTGGCGGACAGGACTCGGGCGATGTCCATCGCAAGCTTCAGGGACGGGTTGTATCTGCCGTTTTCCAGGTGGACGATGGTCTCCCGCCGCACGCCCACGCGCTGGGCCAGCTGGCTCTGGGTCAGGCCGGCCGCTTCCCGGCGGGCCCGCAGACATGTGGTCAGCATCCCGCGCCCGCCCGATCCCGCACCCAGAAGGCGATCCCCCGGTACAGATGGATGGCGAACAGCCCCCAGGCCAGGACTTGCGCCGCCGCGAGGGCCACGGCGACGGGGTCCGGCGCGCGGCGCGTCTGGGTCAGCAGCAGGATGACCATCACGGCCAGGAAATAGACCAGGTACTCCACCTGCCGCCCCAGCCTGTCCAGCAGCGCCTGGGCGCACTCGTCCATCTGCGCCCGGGCCGCGTCGTCCAGCCGGCGGCTGAGAAACGTGGCCGCGCCCCACAGCAGCAGCCAGAGGAAGGCCCCGGGCAGACTGGACCGGTAGATCAAAAACCACAGCGGCAGCACCACCATCGTCAGCGAGCGCGCCAGTACGATGGTCCGCAGATTCCAATTCTTCATGGCTCCATCCTCCATATGTGATATATTTATAACATGTGATCACTATATCACACCCGCGCCGGGATGGCAAGTCTTTTTTGATGTCCGTGCCGGCTCAGGATCAGAACAGGCGGATGAGGAGCATGTAAAGGGCGGTGCCGGAGAGGATGCTCACCAGGGAGTTGCGCCGCCATGCCTGCAGGAGCACCACCGCCGCGCCGGCGATCAGCTCCGGCAGCCCGAAGGGGGCCGCGGTGAGGGAGACGTCCTTCAGGCAGTAGATCACCAGCATGCCGATGATGGCCTGAGGCAGCACCTGTCCCAGGTAGGAGATGAGGGCCGGGGTCTTCCGGCCGCCGCGGAAGATGAGGAAGGGCAAAAAGCGCAGCAGAGCCGTGACGGCGGCCATGACGGCCACCAGAGCGGCGGCGTGAGAGCCGGTCATCCCGCCGCCCCCTTTCCGGCCAGCCGGGGCCGCAGCGCCGTCAGCACGAACGTGATGGCCAGCATGGCGGGGATCAGGAAATCCTCCGGCCCGAACAGCAGCAGGCAGGCCAGCGTCCCCAGCAGGCCCACCAGGGCGGGGACGTGGTCGTGGGAGTCGATCCACTGCTGGGTGAAGGAGGCGATGAACAGCGCCGTCATGGAAAACTCCACGCCCGCCGTGCCGAAGGGCAGCGCCGCCCCCAGCACACTGCCCAGCACGCTGCCCGCCACCCAGTAGCACTGGTCGAAGGCGGACACCAGGAACCGGTAGAGGCCCGGATCGGCGCCTTCCGGCGTCTGGCCGTCGCACAGCAGGGAGTAGGTCTCATCGGTGAGGGCGAAGATGAGGTAGGGCTTATACCGGCCCGCGTCCCGGTACCGGTCGATCATGGAGATGCTGTAAAACAGGTGCCGGGCGTTGACCATCACGGTGGTCAGCGCGGCGGTGAGCACCGACGCGCCCCCGGCCAGCAGGCTCACGCCCACGTACTGCATGGACCCGGCGTAGATGAGCACGCTCATGGCCAGCGCCCAGAGCACGCCGTATCCGGCGCCCCGCAGCAGGATGCCGAAGCCGATGCCCAGCACGATATAGCCGGCCATCACCGGCACGGAGCGGAGAAAGGCCGGCCTCACGGCGGCGCGGAGAGCGGCCGCCGGCGTCTTGTCAGATCCCATTGCATACACCTCTTTTGCGGTACAGTATAGCATGCCGCCGGTCCCGGCGCAAGAGGCCGCCGTCCCCTGTCCCGGGACGGCGGCCTCTTGTGTCCGTATGGGGAGGATCAGCCCTTCAGGCCGTTCTCCTGGCGCTCCATGTTCTCGATGACCACGTCGAAGATGTCCCCCAGCGAGGCGGCATACTCCAGCACCTTCCAGGGCACGTTGGTGTGGAAGTGGATCTTGATCAGATCCTCGTCGCCCACCGCCAGCAGGCAGTCTCCGGGGATGTTGGCCATGATGTAGTCATGGATCGCGTCCTCATCCAGGTCATGGCCCTCGATGAGCAGCTGTGTGTCGAAACGGAATTCCAGCATGGATATGTATCTCCTGTGATATAGATTGCCGGCAGACCGGCGGATCGTACACCGTAGGACATATTGTATCACACTCTTTCGTCCCTGTCAAAACCTGTTATGTGCGGAAGCGGCCGGAAAGCGCGTCCCGCCCTTCATGCTGCGGGCAGGGCGGGGGGACTGCGGCTGTTAGGTTTGGCAAACCTAACAAAATCGGCGGCCGGGAAAGGGCTCTTTCGGGCAAGGCGACGAAATGCGCCGGAAGGGGCCGATCGGGACTTGACATGCCGGTTAGTTATGACTAAAATAGCGTTGGTGTTAGGGAAACCTAATGCCTCTTCTTTGGCCGGTATATTAGGCCGGCCTAATACAAACGGGAGGAAACGATCATGCCGCTCACCATGCTGCGAAAGGGAGAGAGCAGTCTCATCACCCACATCGGCGGGAAGCCGGAGACGAAGACGTTTTTGGAGAGCCTGGGCTTTGTGGTCGGCAGTCCGGTGACGGTGGTCAGCGACATCGGCGGCAATCTGATCGTCTCCATCCGCGACAGCCGGGTGGCCATCAGCGAGGAGATGGCGAAAAAGATCTTCGTCTGAGGCGGTCGGACTGCGGGAAAAGCATTTGCGAGGAGGAAAGGAGGAGGACCATGACGCTGAAGGAAGCGAAGGTGGGGCAGACCGTCAAGGTCGTCAGGCTGGAGGGCGCCGGCGCGGTGAAGCGCCGCATCATGGACATGGGCATCACCAAGGGGGAGAGTATCTATGTCCGCAAGGTGGCGCCACTGGGCGACCCCATCGAGATCACCGTCCGGGGCTATGAGCTGAGCATCCGCAAGGCGGACGGCGAGATGATCGAAGTAGTTTGAATGAGAGGAAAGTGAAATGGCAGAAAAGAATTTGACCATTGCTCTTGCCGGCAACCCCAACAGCGGCAAGACCACGCTGTTCAACGCCCTCACCGGCTCCAGCCAGTACGTGGGCAACTGGCCCGGCGTCACGGTGGAGAAGAAAGAGGGCAAGCTGAAGGACCACAGGGACGTGACTGTCACGGACCTGCCGGGCATCTACTCCCTGTCCCCCTACACCCTGGAAGAGGTGGTGGCCCGCAACTATCTGATCGACGAGCGGCCGGACGCCATCCTGAACATCGTGGACGGCACCAACCTGGAGCGGAACCTGTATCTGACCACCCAGCTGGTGGAGCTGGGCATCCCCGTGCTGGTGGCCGTGAACATGATCGACGTGGTCCGCAAAAACGGCGACCGCATCGACGTAAAGGCCCTGTCCAAGGCCCTGGACTGCCAGGTGGTGGAGATCTCCGCCCTGAAGGGCGACGGGGTGAAGGCCGTCGCCGAGGCGGCCGTCGCGCTGGCTGCCAGCGGCCGCCGGACCGTGCCCCAGCACCGGTTCGCCGGGTGCGTGGAGCACGCCCTGGCCCACATCGAGGAGGTGGCGGTGCACCACCTGCCCCCGGAGCAGCAGCGCTGGTACGCCATCAAGCTGTTCGAGCGGGACGGGAAGGTGGCCGAGAAGCTGGCCCTGTCCGCGGACGTGACCGCCCACATCGAGCAGGACATCCGCGACTGCGAGACGGAGATGGACGACGACGCCGAGGCCATCATCACCGCCCAGCGGTATGACTACATCGCCTCTGTGATCAAGGACTGCTACGCCCGCAAGAGCCGGGAGAAGATGACCGTCTCCGACAAGATCGACCGGATCGTCACCAACCGGTGGCTGGCCCTGCCCATCTTCGCGGTGGTGATGTTCCTGATCTACTCCATCGCCATGGGCAAGCCGCCCCAGGACGGGGGCATCGGCATCGGCTCCATGGCCACCGACTGGACCAACGACGTGCTGTTCGGCGAGCTGGTCCCGGGCTGGGTGGACGCCCTGCTGGGCGTGCTGGGAGTGGCCGAGGGCGGCTGGCTCTACGGCCTGATCCAGGATGGCATCGTGGCCGGCGTGGGCGCGGTGCTGGGCTTCGTGCCCCAGATGCTGGTGCTGTTTCTGCTGCTGTGCATCCTGGAGGACGTGGGCTATATGGCCCGCATCGCCTTCATCATGGACCGGATCTTCCGCCGGTTCGGCCTCAGCGGCAAGAGCTTCATCCCCATGCTGGTGGCCACCGGCTGCGGCGTGCCGGGGCTGATGGCCTCCCGGACCATCGAGCAGGACCGGGACCGGAAGATGACCCTCATGACCACCACCTTCATGCCCTGCGGGGCCAAGGTGCCCATCATCGGCCTGGTGGCCGGGGCCCTGTTCGGCAGCTCCGCCCTGGTGGCCGCCTCCGCCTACTTCATCGGCATGGGCTCCATCGTGGCCTCCGGCATCATCCTGAAAAAGTGCAGGGCCTTCGCCGGCGAGCCCGCCCCCTTCGTCATGGAGCTGCCCGCCTACCACGTCCCCAGCGCCGGCAACGTGCTGCGGGGCACCTGGGAGCGTGGCTGGAGCTTCATCAAGCGGGCCGGGACCCTGATCGTGCTGGCCTCCATCCTGATCTGGTTTTTGCAGGCCTTCGGCTTTGAGGGCGGCTACGGCATGGTGGAGGACAACGACAACTCCCTCCTGGCCGCCATCGGCCGGTCCTTCGCCTGGATCTTCGCGCCTCTGGGCTTCGGCAACTGGCGGGCCGCCGTGGCCACCATCACCGGCCTGGGCGCCAAGGAGATCGTGGTGGACACCTTCGGCATCCTCTATCACTACGCCGGCGACGTGGATCTGCTGGAGGACTCCAGCCCCCTGTGGGCCATGGTGGCCGCGGATTACACCGCTCTGAGCGCCTATTCGTTCATGGTGTTCAACCTGCTGTGCGCGCCTTGCTTCGCGGCCATGGGCGCCATCAAGCGGGAGATGAACAACGCCAAGTGGACCCTGGCCGCCATCGGCTATATGTGCCTGTGGGCCTACGTGGTGGCGCTGATCGTCTACCAGCTGGGCAGCTTCTTCGCCGGCGGCGGCTTCGGCCTGGGCACGGCGGCGGGCCTGGCGGCGCTGGCGGCGGTGCTGTACCTGCTGTTCCGTCCGGCGCCCAAGCTGGAGGACGTGGCCGCCCGGTCCGTCCGCAGCGTGACTGCTCAGGGGTGAGACCATGGGCGCGTTCGTGAGCCGATACGGCGGGACCATCCTGGTGTGCCTGGTGCTGGCCGGCGCGGTGGCCGCCATCCTCCGGGGCATGATCCGGGACAAAAGGTCCGGAAAGGGCGCCTGCGGCGGGGACTGCTCCCGCTGCGCCGGGTGCGCCATGGGCCGGACACAAGACCAACGCTGAGCATCTCCTTACCATATACCTCTATACCTCCGTTTCCCCGGCGCGGTCCGGGCGGCCCGGCCATAGCCGCCCGGACCGGGAGCGAGCGCACCGTCTGAAAGGCGGTGCGCTCGTTTTGTGCCTTTCCGGCGAAAAGTTTGCGGAAGCACTTTTCCTTTCCCGGCGGATGTGATAAGATAACCATATATGTCTGTCATCGACAGGGGGAGGTCACATGAGCAACGGCTATCATTACGGTTATAACGGCTCGCCCTCGCCCGGACCCGGTCCCGGCACGCCCGGGCCCCGGCCTCCCAAGAGGAACGACTGGGAGAGCATCAGCTGGATCATCGGCGTGGTGCTCATCTTCCTCTGGTTCCCGGCGGGGCTGTTTTTGACCGTCGCCCACTCCATGGGCCACGATCTGCTGGGAAGCCTTCTGAGCAGCCTGTTCGGCCAAAAGCAGACCCGCGCCGCCGCGCCGAGTGCCGGGCGCGCCCGTCCGGCCAGCGCCTATACCACCCCCGGCGGGGCGGCCCAGGCGCCCAGGAAGGAGCAGAGCGGACCGGCCGGCGTGCGCCGGGCGGACGCCGGCGCCACGGTGAAGACCGTGTTCGGCTGGATATTGGTGGCCTTTGGGCTGTTCGCGACCATGGGCGTCGTGTTCGACGGCTCGGGCGTATGGTCCGTGCTGAGCATGCTGTCCATCGCCCTGGGCGGCGGGGCCCTGGCCCTGTCGGGCATTTTGGGCCGGCGGAAGGAGGCCAAGTTCCGCCAGTGCTTCACCGTCAGCGGCGACCGGGGCGTGGTGGATCTGCGGAAGCTGTCCAAGACCCTGGGCATCAAGCTGGAGGAGGCCGACAAGCTCTATTCCGAGATGGTGGACCGGGGCTATTACGGCGAAAAGGCGTATATCGACCACGAGCGGCGCCTGCTGGTCATCGACGTGGAGCAGATGCGGGACGTGTACCGCCGGGAGGACGAGCAGAAGGCCGCCGCCGAGAAGAACGAGGCCGCCGGGAAGATGACCGAGTATGAGCGGTACGTGGAGCGCATCCGCCAGGCGGACGAGGACATCGAGGACGAGGTCATGAGCGAGAAGATCCGCCGGATGCAGAACCTGACCGCCTCCATCTTCGACGAGGTCCAGGCCCACCCGGAGAAAAGGCCCATGATCGACCGGTTCATGAACTACTATCTGCCCACCACATTGAAGCTGCTGGAGTCCTATGCCCGCATCGAGGCCCAGGGGGTCTCGGGGGAGAACATGGCCAAGGCCAAGGCGGACATCGAGGGCATCGCGGACACCCTGGTGGCCGGATATGAAAAACAGCTGGATAAACTCTATCGGGCGGAGGCCGTGGACATCGCCGGGGACGTGAGCGTCATCGAGAGCATGCTCAAGCGGGACGGCCTGGCCGGCAAGGACGATTTCGGACAGCAGAAGACTGCAGGAGGACATTGAGATGGAGAACTACTACGAAAAATTGATCCGCTGCCGGGACGCGGTCCGGGCAAAGACAGACTTCCAGCCCCGCATCGGCCTGATCCTGGGCTCCGGCCTGGGCCCGGTGGCCGAGACCATGGACATCCAGGCCACGGTGGATTATAAGGACATCCCGGGCTTTCCCGTGTCCACGGTGCCGGGCCACGCGGGCCGGTACCTGTTCGGGACCATCGGCGGGGTGCCGGTGGTGTGCATGCAGGGCCGGGTCCACTACTACGAGGGCTTCGACGTGCACGACGTGGTGCTGCCCACCCGGGTGATGGGCCTGCTCGGCATCAAGACCCTGTTCCTCACCAACGCCGCCGGCGGGCTGGACCCCAACATGGAGACCCCGTCGCTGATGGTGATCCGGGACCACATGATGTTCAACTTCCCCAATCCCCTGATCGGCCCCAACCTGGACCAGCTGGGCCCCCGGTTCCCGGATATGAGCGCCGTCTATGACCCGGCGCTGCGCCAGGTCCTGCACGACACCGCCGCCAAGCTGGGCCAGAAGCTCAGTGAGGGCGTGTACATCCAGCTCACCGGCCCCAGCTTCGAGACCCCCTTCGAGGTGCGCTACTACGGCGCCATCGGCGGCAGCGCCGTGGGCATGTCCACCGCCTGCGAGGCGGTGGCCGCCCGCCACATGGGCATCCGGGTGTGCGGCATCAGCTGCATCACCAACAAGGGCGCCGGCCTGGGCGGCCAGGCCCTGAGCCACGAGGAGGTCATCGCCGCCGGCGACATGATCGCCCAGCGGTTCTCCGCCCTGGTCACCGCCGCCATCCCCGCCATCGACAGGGCATGAGCGGACAGAAGATCAAAAACATCGCGCTCTCGTCTGACGGGAGCGCGGTGCGCATCGTGGACCAGACGCTCCTGCCGGGCCAGCTGCGCTACATCGAGCTGCGGGACCGGGAGGGGATGTACGAGGCCATCAAGGCCCTCCGGGTCCGGGGCGCGCCGGCCATCGGCATCTTCGCGGCATACGGCGTATACGTGCTGGCCCGGAGCTACGGGCAGGCGGACTTCTTCGCCCGGCTGGACGCCGACTGCGACTGGCTCATCTCCTGCCGGCCCACGGCGGTGAACCTGGCCCGCCAGGTGAACAGGATGCGCGAGCTGGCCCACGCCATGGAGGGCGCGGCCATCCCGGCCATCGTGGACGCCCTGGGCCGGGAGGCGAGGGCCATCCATGACGAGGACGTCGCCATGTGCCGGGCCATATCAGAGGCGGGGCTGAGCCTGCTCCGCCCTGGGGACACGGTGCTGACCCACTGCAACGCCGGGCCCCTGGCCACCTCGGAGTACGGCACCGGCCTGGGCCCTCTGCTGCTGGCGGCGGAGCGGGGCGTGGACATCCGCGCTTATGTGGACGAGACCCGGCCCCTGCTCCAGGGGGCGAGGCTCACCGCCTGGGAGCTCATGAACGCCGGGGTGGACTGCACCCTCATCTGCGACAACATGGCCGCCCTGGCCATGCGCGAGGGGCGCATCCAGGCGGTGCTGGCCGGCTGCGACCGTATGGCCGCCAACGGCGACGCTGCCAACAAGATCGGCACCTCCGGCGCGGCCATCATCGCGGCCCACTACGGCGTGCCGGTATACATCCTCCTGCCCTCCAGCACCATCGACATGGCCTGCCCCACCGGGGCGGACATCCCCATCGAGGAGCGGGACGGGGAGGAGATCCGCTCCCTGTGGTATGCCCAGCCCATGGCCCCGGCGGGGGTGAAGTGCTGGGACCCGGCCTTCGACGTGACCGACCACAGCCTCATCACCGCCATCGTCACGGAAAAGGGCGTCATCTACCCGCCCTACGACGTGAATCTGCAAAAACTGTTCGGATAAAGGAGACGCGAGATGATACGCTTTTATAACGGCCTGGCGCTGGAGCCGTCGGGCGTGACGGGAAACGAGGTCTGGGTGGACGGCACCGCCATATCCTACGTGGGCCCCGCCCGGGCGGACATGCCCGCCTTCGACCGCCAGATCGACCTGGGCGGCGACTTGGTCATGCCCGGGTTCAAGGACGCCCACACCCACTCCGGCATGACCTTCCTGCGCTCGGCGGCGGACGATCTGCCCCTGCACCAGTGGCTGGAAAAGCAGGTGTTCCCCGCGGAGGCGAAGCTGACGCCGGAGAGCACCGGCGCCTTCGTGAAGGTGGCGTTTTTGGAGTACCTGGCCAACGGCATCACCGCCTGCTTCGACATGTACTACCACACCGACGAGATCGCCCGCATCTCCCGGGACTGGGGGTTCCGGACGGTGCTGTGCGGCAGCTTCACCGCGGGCAACGACTGGGAGGAGCTGTATGACTTTTATGCCCGCTACAACCGGGATTTCGGCCCCATGGTCACCGCCCAGCTGGGTTTTCACGCCGAGTACACCGCCAATCGGGAGAAGCTGGAGTACCTGGCCAAGGTCTGCCATGAGCTGAAGGCCCCGGTGTGGTGCCACAACTCCGAAACTATCAGCGAGGTGCGGGACTGCGTGGCCCGCCACGGTATGACGCCGACGAAGCTCTTCGACACCCTGGGCCTTTACGACTACGGCGGTGGCGGCTATCACTGCATCTACATGACCGACGAGGACCTGGACATCTTCGCCAAGCGGGGGCTCACCGCGGTGCTGAACGCCTGCTCCAACGGCAAGCTGGCCAGCGGCACCTTCCGGCTGCGGGAGGCCATGGAAAAGGGCGTACACCTGGCGGTGGGCACCGACGGCCCCGCCTCCAACAACGCCCTGGACATGTTCCGGGAGATGTATCTGGTGAACATCATGGCCAAGCTCCGGGAGGGCAACGCCGCCGCCGGAGACCCGGCGCTGATCCTGGACGCGGCGGTGTCCGGCGGCGCACGGGCCATGGGCCTGGCGGACTGCGACGCCGTGGCGGCGGGCAAGCAGGCGGACCTGGTGCGCATCGACATGCACCGGCCCTGCATGCGCCCGGTGAACAACGTGGTGAAGAACCTGGTCTACTCCGGCGACCCCTCCACCGTGCGCATGACCATGATCGCGGGAAAGGTGCTGTACGAAAACGGGGAGTTTTTCGTGGGCGAGGACCCGGAAGAGGTCTACCGCACCGCGGAGCGGTTCACCCGCCAGATCCTGGGATAAGGGAAAAACGAAGCCCTCCGGCTGCAGCCGGGGGGCTTTTTTGCTGGCCGAGCGTTCGGCGGAGCGGCCGAGATATCGGCTGATGTACGAAACATCGGCCAAGACGGCCGCCTCATCGCATGGACGGGATATCGGCCGAGCTGGTCGATTCATCGGTCAATATACGAGATATCGGTCATGCCGGACGCTTTATCGGCCATTGACCGATATCTCGGCCAAGACGGACGACATACCGGCTGCCGGACGAGGAATCGGTCACGATGAACGATATATCGGCTAATAGACGATATTTCGGTCGTGCTGGTCGATTCATCGGTCAATGGACGACAAATCAGTCACAACGGACGAAGCATCGGCCATTATACGATATCTCGGCCAAGACGGGCGCTTTATCGGCCATTGTACGGGATACCGGCCACAACGGCCGAAGTATCGTCCAATATACGAAACATCGTCCAAACCCGCCGCTATATCGTCCAAATACGGACGACGAAGCGGCCGCGCCGCCGAAACATCGGCCGTTTATGGACGAAAAATCGGCCCGGGGGCCGAAAGCTCGGTCACAGGGCGCCCTCGTGCTGCAAAAGCCAGCTCTTGGCCGATATCCCGGCCGCGTAGCCGACAAGTCGGCCGTCCGCCCCCACCACACGGTGGCAGGGGATGATGACGGAGATGGGGTTGCGGCCCACCGCGCCGCCCACGGCCTGGGCGGACATGGCATAGCGGCCCATGCGCCGGGCGGCCTCGCCGGCCAGGGCGCCGTAGGTGGTCACCTGGCCGTAGGGGATATCCAGCAAAAGCTCCCACACCAGCCGCCGGAAAGGGCTGCCCGCCGGGGCCAGAGGCAGGCTTCGCGGGTCCGGCGTCCCGCCGGCGAAGTAGCTGTCCAGCCACCGGCGGGCGTCCGCCAGCGCGGGGATGTCGTCCCGCCGCTCCATGGGGGCGGCGGGGAAATATTTCTGTCCG
This sequence comes from uncultured Oscillospiraceae bacterium, assembly GCA_947626345.1. Classification (GTDB taxonomy): domain Bacteria; phylum Bacillota; class Clostridia; order Oscillospirales; family Oscillospiraceae; genus CAJOIG01. The sequence goes on from CANQSF010000006.1 coordinate 22,782, forward strand.
GCGAACCACGCGCCGGTGAGGGCCTGGCCGTCGCTGGCCAGGACCATCCGCCCCAGGGGGGAGGGATACTCGGCGCACAGGATCATGGCGCGCCCCCGCCGGCCAGGGCCTGATAGAGCTTCATCAGCGCGGCCACGCAGGCGCTCTCGGAGCCGATGGGCCACGCCTTGCCGTAGGCGGCCCAGACGGCCTTGTCGTTTTCCCGGTGGGCCTTGCGCAGCTCATAGGGCATGGTGGTCTCGTCGTAGAGGTCGGCCAGGGAGCTGTCCGGATACAGGGCCCGGGCGTCCAGGATGCCCTGGGCGGTCTGCTGGATCTTTTGCTTTTGCTCCTCCGTGGGCGTGGGCCAGGGGAAGTTGTTGTAGACGACATCTTTTGAATAGCGGTAGTCGCTTTTCAGTCGCCCGCACACGGCCCGCATCCAAGCCATGTGGATGTTGGAGGTCAGAACGCCGAAGTGATAAAGGGAAGCATCGGGGATAAGCTGCACGGCATCGCTAGCAATGGTATTTTTGCCCTCAAAGCCTATGGGGATATACCGTCGTCTTTCTGACGATACACGCGGGACCAATATGTAATCTGTATCGGGCTGTGCTATCTGACAAAACAGGGCGGGCGTCTCTGCGAACTTCCTCGTGGCGGCAGCCTTGCTGGAAGCCCGGAAATCTCGAACAGCCTCTACCCGGCGCATGACCTCTTTGCAGGAACGAAGCTCGTTGGGGGTCGCGCCGACCAGCCACAGGCAATATCGGGTCTTACCTTTGATAAATTCCTCTGCGCCGAGATATGGCCTGATCCACTTACCAGCCAGAGGTTCTTTTTCCAGCAGGGCCGAGCGCTCTTCCTCGCTCAGAACGAATCCGCCGCCGTCCCGGGGCATGCTCCCGAATCGCATGGGAGGCACGTTACACAACGGCATGCTCCGGCTGTCAACGAAAACACTGTCCGCGTCCAACAGATAGCCGTTGATATTTTCCACCGTCTGGGGCCGGCCATCGGTATAGATCACCCGGGGCGCGGGATTGGCCGCGGTGCTGAAGCCCACGATCACACAGTGGACGTGGGCCTTGATCTTGGCCTCGCTGTCCCAGCGGAAGGTGCGATGGGCGAAGTCGATGTGCACGTCTATGTCGAACAGTGGCTTCCAGACGAAGGAAACCGACTGTCCCTGGCAAATAGAGTTAGTGGACACAAATGCAGACCGAATGGCCGTGTTCTGCATGTAGTGAGCTGCTTTTGCATACCAGCCGGACACGTAATCGATTTCTCCCGGCTTAGTGCACTCCGGGAAGGAAGCGACCAGGTCCTCGCGCTGGGCAGGCGTCATCATCATGCCGCCCACGAACGGGGGATTGCCCATGATGTAGCGCAGCTGGCCCTTGGGCACCACGCTCTCCCAGTCCAGGCGCAGGGCGTTGCCCTCCACGATGTGGGCGTTGGTCTTGAGGGGCAGGAAGTCCAGCTCGTGGCGGACGATGGCCTCCGTCTCCCGCATCATCTGGCTCTCCGCGATCCACAGCGCCGTCTTGGCCACGGTCACGGCGAAGTCATTGATCTCGATGCCGTAGAATTGGCCGATGGAGACGCGGATGGGGTTTTCCACCCCGCCCAGGACCACCTGGCCGTGCTGGCGGGCGGCGATGGCCTCGTTCTCCAGCCGCCGCAGGGAGAGGTAAGTCTCCGTCAGGAAGTTTCCGGAGCCGCAGGCCGGGTCCAGGAAGGTGAGGCCGGCCAGCTTTTCCTGGAAGGCCGTCAGCCGCGCCTGGCGGGTCCGCTCCACGGCGATGGCCTCGATCTGGGCGAACTCCGCCTTCAGCCCGTCCAGGAACAGGGGGTCGATCACCTTGTGGATGTTCTCGATGCTGGTGTAGTGCATGCCGCCGCTGCGGCGGGTCTCCGGGTTCAGGGTGCTCTCGAACACCGCGCCGAAGATGGTGGGGCTGATGGCGGACCAGTTGAAGTTCTCGCTGGCGTCCGCCAGCAGAAGCTGCTTCAGCTCCGCCGTGAAGGGGGGCACCTCCACGTCCTCGTCGGAGAAGAGCCCTCCGTTGACGTAGGGGAAGGCCGCCAGGCGGGGATCGTCGTCCGCCAGGTACTTGTCCCGCCGCTCCGGCGGGGTGTCCAGGATGCGGAACAGCTCCACCAGCGCCTTGCGCACGCCGCTGGCCGGCACGTCCCGCAGGTAGTCGTGGAACATGCCGTGGCCGCCGAAGATGCCGGCGTCCTCGGCGTACAGGCAGAACACCAGCCGCACGCACAGGGCGTTCAGGCTCTTCAGGGTCTCCGGGGCGGCGGGGTCCTTATACTGGCGCAGCAGCGCGTCGTAGAGCACGCCCACGATCTCGCCGGCCTTTAAGGAGACCTCCATCTCCTTTTTGATGTTCTCGTCGCCGGTGTCCACGAGGAATTGCAGCCGGTGATATTCCCGCTCCAGCTCCGCCAGGGCCACCACCTCCGGCTCGTCGTTGGGCCGGTTCATGTCGTGGATCTCGAAGGAGACGAAGTTGCTCACCACGATCCAGCGGGGGTTCTGGTCGTGGGGCAGATATCCGGCGTAGCGCCGGGCCTGCTGGAAGGGGGTGAGCAGAGAGCCGTCCGACTGCCGGCCGGGCTTGTGCAGATCGACGTCCGCGCCCTTCTGCTCGATGAGCACCCGGGTGTCCCGGATCAGGCCGTCGATGAAGCTGGTGTGGTCCAGCTTCACGGGCACCTCGAAGTCGATGATCTTCTCCGGCTCGGCCACGCCGTAGACGTTTCGCAGCAGCGACAGCCAGAAGGATTGGGTCTCCTGCTTCTCGTCGCCCTTGCCGGCCCATGCCGCGGCGAACTGCCGCGCAGCCAGTCTCTGTTCGGTCTCGGTCATAAAAAACGCCCCCTCTCCCTGCGAGTATATCACACAAAGGGAGAAGGGGCAAAGCTTATTTGTTCGCCACCCGGCGGTGGAGGGCCAGGCCCAGCCCCGCCAGGGCCAGGACCATGACCAGCCACAGCAGCGGCGCGGCCTGCCAGCTCGTCAGATACCCGCCCAGATGCACCAGCCGGGGGTCATAGACGAAGCCGGAGGCGCCCAGCGTCGCCGGCAGCAGGCTCCATGCCTGGCTCAGCGCCCGCTGGGGCACGGGCAGCGCCGCGACCATGATGAACAGCAGCATCGCCCCGAAGCACACCGCCATGGCGGCGGTCCCGCCCTTGGTGCAAAGGCTCACCGCCATGACGAAAGCGGCGTGGACAAGGCTGGCGGCGAGATATACCCCGCAGACGGCGAGGGCCAGATGGCGCACGGTCAGGGGCGCGCCCCAGGTGGGGTTCATCAGCTGCTGCACGGCGGTGGCGGCGTCCTCCGGCCCCAGCAGGATGAGACAGGCGGCGGCCATGGCCCCCAGGATGATGACCCCGCCGGCAAAGCTCACCGTCAGCCCCGCCAAGAATTTGGCGGCATAGAGGGGCGCACCGCCGTTTCGGGCGCAGGCGGTCAGCGCGTCGGTGCGCCGCTGCCGCTCCATGGGGAACAGCCCCGCCAGGGCGATGATGGCGAACAGAAAGATGAAGAGGTTCGCCACATAGGCCGTCTCGGCCATGGCTGTCCAGCCCCCGTTGGGATAGCCCGTCATGGTGAGAGGCTCTTCCAGTTTCTCCGCCTGCTCTGCCCACCAGGCGATCTCCCCGGCGGTCAGGCCCCAGACATTATAGCCCGCCGCCCGGTCGGCGTCCACGGCGGCGTAATAGTCCTCCGCGGTCAGGTCCTCTGTCATATTCTCCGGGCCCACCATGGGCTCCAACGTGTTCCAGATGTCCCCGTACTGGCCCTGGATGACATACCCGTCCAGGGTCAGGCCCGGCGCATCCGGGTCCGCCTGCCGGACGGTGACGGAGGTCTCGGCGTTATTGCGGCCGAGGACCGGCGTGGTGGTGCGGCTTATGATGCCCATCTCGGCGATGGCCTCCCGGATGAGCTCTGTGTCCAGGGCCCGGCCCTCCAGATGAGCCGGGTCGGTGCGCTGGCGCTGGACGATCTCGTAGTGGCTCCAGACCTGCGCCTCGCCGCCGGTCGCGTCGGCGGACATGTATAGCTTTCCTATGACCTGGGAGGCGGGCAGAAAGACCGATACGCCCGTCAATATGGCAAGGGCTATCCAGATCATCTTCCGCTGCAGGAGCTTTTTCAGCTCGAATCCATAGAGCGTGCCGAAGTTACGCATGGTCTGCCTCCTCTCCGCACAGGGACAGATAGAACTTCTCCAGGTCCTCGTGGGCGTCCCAGGCCCCGTCGTGGACGATCTGGCCGGCGCGCATGATGAGAACCCGGTCCGCGATGTGCTCCACGTCGGACACGATGTGGGTCGAGAGCAGCACCACGCTGTCCCGCCCCAGATCGGCGATCATCTCCCGGAACCGCACCCGCTCCTTTGGGTCCAGCCCCGCCGTCGGCTCGTCCAGGATGAGCAGCTTCGGGTCGTTCAGGAGCGCCTGTGCGATCCCCAAACGCTGCCGCATGCCGCCGGAATAGGTCTTCACCTTCTTTTTGTATACGTCGGCCAGGCCCACCGTGTCCATCAGCTCCAGGCTCCGCCGCCGGGCCGCGCGCCTGTCCAGGCCCTTCAGGGCGGACATGTACAGCAGAAAGTCCAGCCCGGTGAAGTCCGGGTAGTAGCCGAAGTCCTGGGGCAAATATCCCAGCGCGGCCCGGTAGCCTTCCGTGCCCGCGTCCGCGCCGTCGAAGGCCGCGGACCCGGCGGTGGGCCGCAGGATGCCGCATATAAGGCGCATGAGGGTGGTCTTGCCCGCGCCGTTGGGGCCCAACAGGCCCGTGACGCCGGGGGTAAGCCGCAGGCTCACCCGGTCCACGGCGATCTTGTTTTGAAATTGCTTGGAAAGCCGGTCTAGCACCAGTTCCATGACAGCTCCTCCTTTTCATGTAGGGTCTTCAGATGCTCCCGCCCGGTGAGGGCGGCGGCCATGACCAGGGCCAGCAGCCACCAGCGGAAATTGGCCGGGGCGTATGCCCGGGCGCTGTGGAGCCCCACGCACAGCCCCGCCGTCAGCGCCGCCGCCCCGGCCGCGGCGTACAGCCCCTCCCGGCCCCGCAGCCGCCGCACGGCGGCCAGGCCCAGCAGATCGGCGGCCAGGTAGGGGGTGAGGATGTACACCCCCGTCCGGAAAAAGCTGCCGCCGCATGCCGCCGCCAATAGGGCCAGCAGGATCAGATGCGCCAGCCCCACCGCGCCCATCCGGGCCAGGGCCACGCTCCGCAGGCCGAAGCGGCTGGCAAGCTCCAGTTCCTCCATACCGTGCAGGGCCGAGCGGCCGCTCTCCGCCGCCGCCGTCATGGCCGCGAAGGGGGTCAGGGCCGCGGCGGCCCACACCGCGTCCGCCGGGAACAGCCTGCCCAGGGCCAGGGCCAGGGCGAATATCCCCACGGACGCCGCCCAGGTCAGGGGCCGGATATAGCCCGCCTGGCCCAGCGTCAGCCGCAGATGGCCCACCGGGGCCGGGGGCAGGGCGCGGAGAAAGGCCCGCCTGCGGACCGGCTCCGGGGCGGGAAAGGCCCCGGCCAGCGCCCGCTTCAGATCCCGTTTTCTCATGGTTCGTCCTCCTTCAGCCGCTCTCGCAGCTCCTTCAGCGCCGCCGCCGTCCGCCGGTATACGGCGAAGCGGCTCATACCCAGGGCGGCGGCGATGGCGGATACCCGCTCTTGGTTTACATAACGCATAAACAGCAGCTCCTGTTCCTCCCCAGGCAGGCGCTCCAGCGCCTGGCGCAGGGCGATGCTCTCCAGGGACAGCTCCTGCCCGGGCAGGTCCGGGGGCAGGGGCTCCGGCTTTCTGCGCCGGTACTCGTCCGCGCACAGGTTCCGCGCCACGGTGTACAGATAGGGCAGGGCCTCCCCCTGCCGGCAGGGCATGCCGGCGGCCACCCAGCGGGCGAACGCCTCCTGGGTCGCATCCTCTGCCAGGTCCCGGTCTGCCAGACGCCGGTAGCAGTAGCGGTATAGCTTGTCGTACAGCTGCTCCAGATCCATGGATGAGCTCCTTTGATCTGTATAACGGGCGTGAGGGGAAAATGTGCGGGGGAAAAGGCCGCCTCCGGGAAAATTCTAGCATATTTCCGGCAACTATGGTAGAATGAGCGGCAGTGTATCGAACATGAAAGAGGTGTGGTCATGGGTATTTTGTATATGCTGGAGGGACTGCGCGCGCCGGTGCTGGATAAACTCTTCTCCGCCGTCACCTTCCTGGGCGGGGAGGGCGTGTTCATCGCCGTGGCCATCGTCGTGTTCTGGTGCGTCAGCAAGCGGGACGGGTACTATCTCATCGCCGCCGGCGTGGGGGGCACGGTGATCAACCAGACGATGAAGATCGTCTGCCGGGTGCCCCGGCCCTGGGTCCGGGACCCGGGGTTCACCATCGTGGAGAGCGCCCGGGCGGGGGCCACGGGTTATTCCTTCCCCAGCGGCCACAGCCAGAACAGCGTGGTGGCTCTGGGCGGCACGGCCCGGTTCGCCGGGAAGCGGTGGCTGCAGGCGGCGCTGTGGGTGCTGGCGGCGCTGGTGTGCTTCTCCCGGATGTATCTGGGGGTCCACACCCCCGCGGACGTGGCGGTGGGCGCCGGCATCGGCCTGGCGCTGGTGTTCGGACTGTATCCGCTGTTTCGAAAGGACGATCCCCGCCTCGCGGAGGGGGTGTTCGCGGTCATCTATGCGCTGGCGGCCGCCGCATGCTGGCTCTCCGGGGCGCGTATGCTGGAGGGAGCGGACCCGGACAACCTGGCGGAGTTTCAGAAAAACAGCTTCACCATGTTCGGCGTGGCGGCGGCGGTGATGATCGCCGCGCCCATCGAGCGCAAGTATATCCGCTTTGAGACCAAGGCCCCCTGGTGGGCGCAGATATTGAAGTGCGCTCTGGGCCTGGCGCTGGTGATGGGCCTGCGCATGGTGCTGAAGGCGCCCCTGAACGCCCTGTTCGGCGGCCGGCAGGCGGCCAACGCGGTGCGGTATATGCTGATGGTGCTGGCGGCCGTGCTGGTGTGGCCGCTGACCTTTAAGTGGTTCGCCAAGGGCTGCCCCCTGGGCAGAAGGGGGAAAAAGGCGCTGAAGATCGCGCTCATCGTGCTGATCGTGCTGGCGCTGCTGGCGGCCGTCGCCTGCTGGGTGGTGCGGCACGACTCCTTCCAGGAGCCCCGGGACTTCCCGGAGGCGGGCAACCCCCTGATCACGCCCCTGGGCGTGACCATGCTGTCCGGCCACCGGGCCGGGGGCGGCGTATCCCCGGAGGACACCATGATGGCCCTGGAGAACTGCGTCACAGGCGGGGAGTATACGCTGGACGTGATCGAGTTCGACCTGCATCTGACCGCCGACGGGGTGCTGGTGCTGCTCCACGACGAGACACTGGACCGGACCAGCGACGCGGACGAGGTCTTCGGCGAGACGAACGTGCTGGCGGGGGAGAAGACCTTCGACGAGCTGCGCCGGCTCAACATGGGCGCCACGTTCACCGCCCCGGACGGCTCCATGCCCTACGCGGACCTGAAGGGGGACGAGGTGCCGGACGGGCTGCGCATCATCAGCCTGGACCAGGCGCTGGACTATCTGGAGAGCGCGGGCCATTACCGCTACATCATCGAGATCAAAAACGACGGGGAGCGGGGCTTCGAGGCGGCGGATAAGCTCTACGCCGCCCTGAAGGAGCACGGCTGTCTGGACCGGACCGTGGTGGGCACCTTCCACAACGAGGTCACCGCCTACATGGACGAGACCTATCCCGACATGCCCCGCAGCGCCGGCGTCAACGAGGTGGTGCGGTTTTACTTCTCCGCCCTGCTGGGGCTGGATCTGGACCCGGCGGAGCTGCACTATAAGGCCCTGCAGATCCCCACCACGGACTATTTCGTGAACCTGGGCACCAGCCGGGTGGTGAACTACGCCCACGAGCGAAACATCGCCGTGCAGTACTGGACCATCAACGACGGGGAGGAGATGGCCCGGCTGCAGTCCATCGGCGCGGACGCGGTCATGACCGACCGGCCGGACGTGGGGGCGCAGAGCCTGCGCCAGCCGTAAAAATGGGGCGGCGCGCCGCCGCTAAAAAATTTTTCAGATTTTTTGTAACGAACGGGCGACGCCCGCGTCTAACTGTAGAACGGAGGTGAAGGCGCTGGACTACGAGGGGTTATATGACGCCTGCTATATGCAGGTGTACTCCTTTCTGATAGCGATGTCCAGGGACCGAAACCTGGCGGAGGAGCTGACGGCACAGACCTTTTACAAGGCCATGACCGCGAAAAGTCAGTTCCAGGGCCAGTCCGAGGCGCTGACATGGCTGTGCGCCATCGCCAAGAACCTTTACGCCGACGAACTGCGCCGCCGGGCGCGGCAGACCGGCGAGCCGCCGCAGGAGGCGGCGTCCGACGGCGCTATGGAGGACAGCGCCCTGGACCGGGACATGGCGTTCCGGATCCACCTGATCCTGCATGATATGGCGGAGCCCTATAAGGAGGTCTTCCAGCTGCGGGTGTTCGGGGAGCTGGGCTTCCGGCAGATCGGGAGCATATTCGGCAAGACCGAGACTTGGGCCCGGGTGACCTACCACCGGGCCAAGCTGATGATCCAGGATAAATTGGAGGGGGAAGAGCATGGATAACAGCTGCGACGTGATCCGGGATCTGCTGCCGCTGTATGTGGACGGCGCCTGCAGCGAGGGCAGCCGCCGGCTGGTGGAGGAACACATCGCCGGCTGTCCCGCCTGCGCGGGGATGCTCTCCAAGCTGCGGGACAGCGCCTGCGAGGACAGCCTTCGCCAGGAGACCGCGGCGGTGCTGGCCCCCCGGCGGTGGCGCAACAGGGCCTTCGCCACCAGCTGCGCGCTGGCGGCGTTCCTGTGCGTGCCCGCCTGCATCACGGCGGTGCTGGGCCGTGGGCCCGGGGCGGAGTTCCCCCTGAGCTGGCTGTATCTGCTGGCCCCGTCGCTGCTGGTGGTCATGTCCGCCACCCTGCTGCCCCTGCGGTCCCGGCGCTATACGGGCCGTTGGACCCTGCTGGGCTATACGGCCAGCCTCATGGTGCTGCTGCTGGTGTGCTGCGCCTATACGGCGGAGGGGACCGGCGAGGCCGGCGGGACGACGAAGATGTTTTTCCTCTCCGCGGCGGCGCTGTACGTGCTGTCGGCGGTGGTGATCGTGCCCTGGGCGGTGCGGCAGCTGCCGCTGACGGGGCCGTTCGCCCAGCGCCGCTGGCTGGCGGCGCTGGCCTGGGACGGATGGTTCGCGCTGCTGATCGCGGTGAGCGCGGCGGCCATGGCCCCGACGGGCCATACGGCGGCGCTGCTGCTGGGAGCGGCGGGCCTGGCGCTCATGCTGGCGGGGACGATCTGGTGTCTGCTGCGGTATCTGCCCATCCCCCGGCTGGCCCGGGAGGGGCTGTGCGTGACGGTGGCGGGCAACGGCTTCTGCTGGCTGGAGAGCACGGTCATGCGCCTGGTCGGCGCGGGTGAGAAGGCGGCCCTGTGGGGCCGGCGGACGGCGGTGGCGCTGCTCATCGCGTCCACGGCGGCGGGCCTGGCGATGGTGGCTGCCGGCGTATGGCGCGCCTGGCGGCAGAGCGTGAAAAAGACAGCCGGACCTGCCGGCGAGTGAGAAATAACGGGAGATGCGATGGCGATGAATAAATTCGGTTATTATCTGCGGGTGCTCAGCGGCATGCGGCTGAAGCGGTTCCTGCCCATCCTGGAGCACGCCAGCCAGCTCAGCGGCAAGAGCAAGGCGTGGGTGGCGGCGGACATGGTCCGCTGCGCCAAGAAATACGGCGCCGGCTACCACGACTATATCCAGTTCGGCATGTACGATCTGACGGAGGAGCAGAAGGCCACCATGGTCACCCGGGTGGTGAACCGGGAGCTGGTGGACATCCTCAACGACGAGAGCCAGGCGGCCGTGCTGGACGACAAGGGCCTGTTCTACAAGACCTACGGCAAGTTCATGAAACGGCAGGTGCTGGATCTGGGCCGGGCCGGGGAGAGCGAGATCGACGCCTTCCTCGCCGCCAACCGGCGGATGTTCTGCAAGCCCATCGCCGGGGACAGCGGCAAGGGCTGCTTCATCTACGAGGCGGCGGAGGGCCTGACCCGGGAGCAGTTTATGGCGGACATGACGGAGAAGGGCGTGGGCGTGTGCGAGCAGATCCTGGTCCAGCACCCCAAGCAGGCCGCCGTCAACCCGTACAGCCTCAACTGCATGCGGATGGTGACCCTCATCGACTCCGACGGCGTGCCCCACCTGATCTACGCGGTGCAGAAGTTCGGCGTCAAGGAGGTGCCCGTGGACAATTACGGCCCCGGCGGCATCGGCTGCCGCGTGGACGTGGACACCGGCGTGGTCCGCTGGCCCGGGGTGCTGGGCGAGGGCTTCATGCGCCAGGTGTACACCGAGCATCCCGTCAGCCACGTGCCCTTCGTGGGCTATGAGGTGCCGTTTTTCAAGGAGGCCCGGGACATGGTCCTGGAGGCGGCCATGGTCACGCCCGCCATGCGGTATGTGGGCTGGGACGTGGGCATCACCCCCGACGGCCCCGCCATCGTGGAGGGCAACGACTTTTCCGATTATCTGTTCTACCAGCACGTCCCCCAGACCCCGGACAAGATCGGGATGCTGCCGGTTTTTCAGAAATATGTGCCTGAGTTCAAACGCTGAACCGTGAATCAAGGAGGACATTGTCATGTGGGGGAAGATCTACGATTTTCTTGACACGCTGTGGGGCTATCCCATGCTGATCCTGCTGGTGGGCGGCGGGCTGTATTACGGCTTCCGCACTGTCTTCTTCCAGATCCGCTGCCTGCCCCTCATCTTCCGGAAGACCTTCGGGGAGATGTTCAAAAAGGACAAGAACGCGGACACGCTGGAGGGCACCCTGACGCCCTTCCAGGCTTTGTCCACAGTGCTGGCGGGCACGGTGGGCGCCGGCAACATCGCTGGCGTGGCCAGCGCCATCGCCGTGGGCGGCCCGGGGGCCCTGTTCTGGATGTGGGTCACCGCCATCTTCGGCATGATGACAAAGCTGGCGGAGGTGTCCCTGTCCATCCGCTACCGGAAAAAGGGCGAGGACGGGGAGTACTACGGCGGCCCCATGTACTACATCCGCAACGGTCTGGGCAAGGGCTGGCGGTGGCTGGCAGCCATCTTCTCTGTGGCCATGATCCTGCTGGTGCTGACGGACGCCTCCTTCGTGCAGGTCAATACCGCCGCTGAGGCCCTCAACTCCTCCTTCCATATCCCCAACTACGTCACCGGCATCGTCATCGCCGTGGTGAGCCTGGTCGTCGCCATCAGCGGCACCAAGGGCATCGGCAAGTTCTGCAGCGCAGTGGTGCCTCCCATGTGCCTGCTGTACATCGTGGCCTGCGTGGTGGTCATCATCACCAATATCTCCAACGTGGGCAGCGCCTTCGCCATGGTGTTCAAGTACGCCTTCACCCCCATGGGCGCGGTGGGCGGCTTCACCGGCTCGGCCGTGATGCTGACCATGACCAAGGGCGGCGCCCGGGGCATCTTCTCCAACGAGGCCGGCGAGGGCACGGCCGCCACCGTCCACGCCACCGCCAAGACCGATCACCCCATCCACCAGGGCTTCTACGGCGTGGTGGAGGTGTTCATCGACACCATCGTCATCTGCACCCTCACCGGCATCGCGCTGCTCAGCTGCGGGTCCGACCTGTGGACCTTCGTGGGCGAGGACGGGGAGCTGCTGCAGGGCGTGGCCCTGACCTTCGAGGCCTTCCGCCGGACCTTCGGCAACGTGGGCGTAGGCGTGATGGGCGTGTGCGTGTTCCTGTTCACCTACTCCTCCTATCTGGGCTTCTTCGTGGAGTTCCGCACCAGCCTGGAGTACGTGTTCCACGACAAGGTGGTCAAGTATCTGAAGTGGATCTTCTTCGCCATCCCCCTGGTCTCCGCCTGGCTGGAGGTCAGCTTCATCTGGGATATGGCCGACATGGTGGTGGGCTTCATCTTCATCCCCAACATGATCGCCATCCTGGCGCTGAGCCCTCAGGTGCTGGAGATGCTGAAGGACTATACCGCCAAGTGCAAGGCGGAAAAACAGCTCAGATCATAAACCGAAAAGCCGCCCGGAAGGGCGGCTTTTTCGTGGCATCGCCCGCTCTTGACAAACGGCGGGGATATGATATAATCATACCACATTTAGGAATTATTCCTAATCATTTTCAGGAGGTATATACATATGGCAAAGTGGAAATGCCCCGTTTGCGGTTACATTCATGAGGGCGACACGCCCCCCGAGGCCTGCCCGCAGTGCAAGGTCCCCGGCTCGAAGTTCGTCAAGATGGAAGAAGCGGAGATGACCTGGGCCGCCGAGCACGTGGTGGGCGTGGCCAAGGGCGTCGATCCTGAGATCCTGGAGGGCCTGCGCGCCAACTTCACCGGCGAGTGCACCGAGGTGGGCATGTATCTGGCCATGGCCCGCGTGGCGCACCGCGAGGGCTATCCCGAGATCGGCCTGTACTGGGAGAAGGCCGCCTACGAGGAGGCCGAGCACGCCGCCAAGTTCGCCGAGCTGCTGGGCGAGGTGGTCACCGACTCCACCAAGAAGAACCTGGAGATGCGCGTGGAGGCCGAGAACGGCGCCACCGCCGGCAAGTTCGAGCTGGCCAAGAAGGCCAAGGCCCTGAACCTGGACGCCATCCACGACACCGTCCATGAGATGGCTCGCGACGAGGCCCGCCACGGTAAGGCTTTCAAGGGCCTGCTGGAGCGCTACTTCAAGTAAGGAGACCGCGGCATGAAGAAGTATGTGTGCCCCTGCGGCTACGAGTACGACCCGGCCGTGGGCGACCCCGAGCACGGCGTGGCCCCCGGCACCGCCTGGGAGGACGTGCCCGCCGACTGGGAGTGCCCCGTCTGCGGCATGGGCAAGGACGCCTTCGAAGAGGCGTAAAGGTAAGGAAAAAAGAGAGGACAGCAAACGCTGTCCTCTCTTTTTGTGTGTGCTTTATTTTTTCCTGTACGTTACTTCAAGGCCGCTATCAGGATCATAAAACCACGATACTTGATACTTATCGTTTTCTTCAGTCTGGCGGCCCATTATTGCAGATGTATTTTTCATTTGCGTATAGACAGAATCAGGGAATCCAAACTCGTTATTCGCGTATTGGATGGCTTCCAAAGCCTTCTTTTGTGCGCCTGGCAATAAGAGGGCTCTTGCTGTAGAATCCATATTTTCGTATGAATCCGGATATGTGTCGATCGTGAAATAACCCCTGCCGCTGGCGAGTTGGCCTGCGATTTGAAGACACTCTTTCTCTACCTTGTCAAATTCAGTAGGGATTAGCATGATGGCGGCAATGATGGCCGCAACGATAACAACGGCAATCACGCTAAAGATTATTATCTTCTTTTTTTCTGTTTTTTTCTTGCCTGTGATGTGTGCGCTCGTTTTATTCTCTGGTGGAGTTACGGTTTCTTCCGAAGTGGTTGGCACTTCATCAACTTTTTCATCTGCTTGCTTTTGTGGATTTTCGTTCATGGTTTTTTCCTCTCTTTCTTCTATAAAATAAAAAGTGTGCGGGACAAAGCCCGCACACGAAAAACACGAGCTCCGTCCTGTTGCCACACAAGTCGTCTCACAGCATCCGCACGTGAAACAAGAGCCCGCATTTTTACCAAAAGGTAAAAACGCGCACGGATGCTAAGAGTATTGACTTGTGTGGCAAAACTAGTATATCACGCCTGGGAAACGATTACAAGCGCCATAACAAAAAAGCCTCCCCTGGGAAGGGGAGGCTTTGCGTCGGGAGGGGATGATCCGGTCAGTAGAGGAACCCACGCTCGGGCTGGGAGAACTGCTCCAGCCGGTGGGTGTAAACGTCCATGGCGGCCTCCTCGAAGGCCAGGGTGGGCTCCGCCACCCCCATCAGCCCCAGCAGATACTTGGCGAAGGGCGGGTTCAGCACCACCAGCGGCCCCAGCAGATAGGTGAGCATCAGATTGTTGCGCCGCAGCCCCTCCGCCGCCAGGGAGGAGTCCAGCCCCGCGCCCCGGACGGTGCGGAACAAACCGTCGCCGTTCATGCCGTAGGAGTGGCCGAACTGGCTCTTGAAGCCCACGATGTCCATGTCCCCCAGCTTTCCCAGATAGAGGGAGTTGTAGCGGCTCATCATGTGTCGGTCGGAGTGGATGGGGAACAGGTTCAGCATGGCCTCCCGGGAGCCGTCCTCATTCTCGATGTACTCGCCGAAGATCTCCAGGGCGTTGCCGGTGATGAGGGTGACGCCGCCGGCGTCGGTGCGGCGGACCAGGCCCTCCAGATAGGGGGCGAAGGCGTCCCGGACGATGGTCTGGCCCCGCTCGGTGGTGCCGCCCATGGTCACCAGGGCCACGTCCTCCGTCAGGAAGCGGGGGGCGTCGTGCAGGCTGGTGCGGACCACCTCCGCGCCCGAGGAGCGGGCCAGGTATTCCGCGTTGGCCAGGTCGCCGTACAGGTTGCACAGCTCCGGATACAGGATCTCGATGATCATTTCGCCGCCTCCTCCCCCAGGGTCTTGACCTTCTCCCGGACCTTGTAGGCCAGGGCCAGGGAGTCGGTGCCGTAGAACATATATACCCGGCTGCCGGGCTCGAACCGCAGCAGCTCCGCGGCGGCGAATTCGTCCTCCTCGCAGTCGATCCGCTCCGCCGGGACCCCCGCCAGCAGCAGCCGCAGCCGGTAATCCCGGGCCCGGGGGCCGGTGGCCACGATGTGGAAGACGTCGTCGCTGGCCAGGAATTCAAAGTCGCAGTCGTACAGCCAGCAGACGTTCTCCGACCAGTGCTTCTCATCGCCCAGGCAGTTCATCATCAGCAGCAGTTCCTTGCGCCCGGGCTGGTGGGACACGTAATCGAAGGCCCGGGAGCAGGCCAGGGCGTTTTTCTCCTTGGCCATCTGCATCACCAGTTCCACGTTCCCCACCCGCTCCACGTTGTAGCGGGTCTCCACGATGCCCGTCCTGTCCATGTAGCCGGCGATCTCGGCGTGGCTCATGCCCAGCTGGCGCAGCAGCGCGGCGGCGGTGACCATGTTATAGATGTTGAATATCCCGTCGGAGAGCAGGCGGTAGACGTGGCTGTCGCCGCCCTCGCCGCTGTCGGCGATGGTCATGGTCATGTGCTCCGTGTCCACGTCCCGGCCCTCCACGTCGTACTCCGGCGCCCGGAAGCCGCACTTGGGGCAGTAGGCCTTGCCGATGTGGTGGTAGCGCAGGTATTCGTACTGCAGCTCCCCGCTGCACTTGGGGCAGATCTGGTTGTCGTTGATCAGGTTCACGCACTTGGTCACGTCCGTGGCCATCCGGCGGATGCCGAAGTAGACCCGGGGGTTGTCCGGGGCCACGGAGCTGGCGATCAGATCGTCCGCGTTCACCACCAGCTTCGTCTCCGGGGGGATGCTGTCGGTGAGGAAGTCGGCGATGTAGTGGGGGTGGGCGTTGCGCATGATGGAGTCCCGGAACAGGTTGGTCAGCACCAGATAATCCGGCTTGATGAAGGGATAGATACGCTTGGAGGACCGCTCGTCGATCTCCAGCACCGCCACGTGGTACTTGGACCGGTTGAAGATGCTGACCCCATTCACGAGACTGGTGGAGATGCCGGAGGCGATGTTGGAGCCGAAGCGGTTGTTGAGCACCTTCCGCCCGCTCATCTCCAGCACGTCGCACAGAAGGTTGGACACGGTGGTCTTGCCGTTGGTGCCTGTGACGGCGATGGTGTGCTCCGGCTTGCCCACATACCGCAGAAAGTCGGGGCATATCTTCAGTGCCAGCTCGCCGGGGAAATTGGTGCCGTTGTGGCCGGTGAGCTTCAGCGCCGGGCGGGACAGCTTGGCCGCCCACAGCGCCGCGTAAAACTGCAGCTTGCTCATCTCTCGTACCCTGTGCTTCCTCGCCCGAAGGCGTGTTTGCCGGTCTCAGTATGCCCAAAAAGCGGGGCGGGCCGGCATTATGTTGACATAATCATTATAATACATCGCCCGGGGAAAGTCAAATCAAGGCAGGAAAAGGCCCCGGACGGGCGGTCCGGGGCCTGTGGGAGGTCATTCTTCGGTCTGTTGTGTGTCGCTGGTGGACAGTCCCATGTACTCGTGCAGGTACAGCCCCTCCTCCAGCGCCTCGTCGTAGAGCGTCCGGTAGTCGATGCTGACCGCGTCCTTGAGCTTGTCGATGATGCTCAGGGAGCCGTCGCTGTACCAGAGCATGTAGCCGCCGGGCTCGTCGGCGTCGTAGACGGCCACGATCTCCCGCTTGACGGTCTCGGAGTCGTAGGTATAGCTGCCCACGTTCCAGGTCTGCATCCATGTGCGCACGATGGCGGGGCTGGCGCACTCGCTCTGGCGGGTGTGGACGGCCAGGCCGAACTGGTTCATCATGTAATAGGGCCGCTTATAGGGCACGATCCACTCCCGGTTGACCAGGAAGCTGGAGAAGGAGTCGGGGTAGGGCATGCCGCAGATCACGTCCACCACGTCGCTCTCGGCGGGCCAGTACTGGCCGAAGGGGGCCACGTAGTAGTTGCTGGTCTCGCCCATCATGTTGCAGGCAACATACACGTTGTGGGAGTGGAGCACGTCGGTGGCGTAGGTGAGGAACCGCTGCACCGCCTGGGCCCGGGACTCGCCGTAGGTGTTCTTCAGGTCGATGTCGCCCTTTGCCACGGCGTTGTTGAGGTAGTCGGGGAAGCGGACGTAATCGAACTGGATCTCGTTGAGGCCGAACAGGTCCGCCGCCTCCACGGCGAAGCCCACCTTCATCTCCCACAGCTCCCGGCAGTAGGCGGAGGGCCAGTAAAAGTCGCCGATCTGGATGGGCCGGCCGATGTTGTCGGTGATGGCCCAGTCGGGCCGGGCCTGGGCCAGGGGGGCGTCCTGGAACACGCTCATCCGGCCGATCACGTAGTAGCCCGCGTCCTGGAGCAGGCGGATGGCCTTGGTGCACTCCTCCACGGTGTTGATCACGTTATATTCATCCAGCAGGCCGTATTTCTCCAGCCAGGGGGAGTCGTAGGCCAGATAGGACTGGGCCAGGTAGGAGTTGTCCCACAGGTTCACCACGAAGGCGTTGATCTCCGTGTCCTTGGCGGCGTCCAGATACTGGGGCACCGTCTCCGTGGTCAGGTGGGTGGTGGGGATGTACATGGCGTACACGTCCTGGGGCATCACGTTGCCCTCGGCGGCAAAGTCGCCCTTCTCGTGGGGCCAGTAATCCAGCCCGCCGGCGTCGCCGCCGCCGAAGCCGTCGCCGCGGAACACGTGGCTGGCCTGGTAGACCTCCTCCTCTTTCCAGTGGGTCATGGCGTCGGTGTAGTTGGTGACCACATATTCGGACTTGATCCAGCCGAACTGGTCGCCCATTTTTATATAGTACATGTTGACGGCGCCGTCGGCCTTGAAATAGTCGTAGCCCACCACGCGCAGCAGCGTCCCCTGCTGGACCAGCGGGCCGATGGCCAGATCGTCGAACTGCTGCATCAGATGGACGGTGGAGCGGACGTACAGCTCCGTCTCCGTCAGCAGCTCCGCCTGGTCCGTGGTCACGTTCTGGCAGGGGATATAGCCCACCATCCCATCCAGGAAGGCGTGGTAATACTCGTTGTTGGACTCGGTGACGAAGGGCTCCCAGTTCTCCAGCAGGATACGGGTGCCCCGGCTGTACCGGCCCACCTCCGCCAGGCCCTCGTTATAGAAGGGGGCGGCGTAATCGTTCTCCGTGCCGCTGACGAAGACGGTCACCGCGTCCGGCCAGTTGGGAGTGCCGTCGGCGTTGAAGTCGTCCTTGGCCAGCCGCTCCGCCCGGAAATTGAGAAACACCGTGCTGCACAGCGCCAGCACGATCACCAGCGCCGCGGTCAGCGACAGCTTCTGCCCCGGCGTCAGATGATGCCGCGGCTTTTTCGGTTTTCCGGCAGCGTGGGCCATGGAAAAGCGCCTCCTGGGGGGACTGTTCCCACAAAAATATACCACACAGAGGCGGATAATGCAAGCCGGTGGGGAACGGACGCCATATGTGGGCCGTCCTCCGCCGGCGGGATACCATCTGGGGTATGGCAAGTTACATAACGAAAGACGCCCGTCCCGGGCTGGGACAGGCGTCTCCGCCGGGCGCTCAGGCCAGGATGGGCTGCAGCTGCCGGCCCTCCATGGCCGCCCGCACCGCGTCCGCCACCTGCTCATAGCGGCAGCTGAGGCTGGTGGGCTTGGCGGCCGGGTCGTCCTGGCCGAAGGGGACGAAGTACACGTTTTTCCGCACCAGCAGCCGGCCGATGTTCTCCGCCGAGGCGCCCAGGCCGTCGTTGGTGGACACGCCGATGACCAGGGGCTTTCCGTTGCGCAGATGGCCCTTGGCGGCCATGGTGACGGCGGTGTCCGTCACGCCGTGGCTCAGCTTGGCCAGGGTGTTGCCCGTGCAGGGCACGATGGCCAGCACGTCCATGCGGCCCTGGGGCCCCAGCGGCTCCGCTCCGGCGATGGACGTGACCGGGTCGTGGCCGGTGCTGTCCGCCAGCAGGGCCAGCCAGTCGGCCCCTGCGCCGAAGCGGCTGTCCTTCATGGCGTTGGCGCTGAATATGGGCAGCACGTCGAACTGCCGGCACAGCTCCGGCAGCACGGCCTGCAGCTTTCCGAACGAACAGTAGGAGCCGGTCAGCGCCAGCCCCAGCCGGATCTTATCCATGGGTCGCATCCTCCTCCATCACCCGATAGATCGCCTCCGCCATCACGTTGGCGGCGGCTCTGGGGGCGTATAGCCCCGGCAGGCCCGGTGCCTTGAGCACCGGCGCGTCCGTGGCCCAGCCCCCCGGGTCGCTGGCCAGGTCCAGGCACAGCGCCCCGCCGTAATCCCCCTGCAGCACCGGGGCGGGGACCGTGTTCACCACCGCGTCGAACCGCTCCGGGATGTGGGCCATGTCCACCGCCTCATAGCCCCGGGCCCGGGCGGCGGCCCGGGCGGTCCTGCTCCGGGCGGCCACGGTCACATGGGCCCCCAGGCCGGAGAGCATCCCCGCCAAAAAGCCGCCGATGCGGCCGAAGCCGGTGATGAGCACATCCATCCCCGCCAGGGCCCGGTTGGACCGGCGCATGATCAGCTCCAGCGCCCCCTCGGCGGTGAGGGCGGCGTTCTCGATGGCGTAGATCTCGTCTTTATAGTAGGGCACCCCCCGCCGCCAGGAGGGCGGCGCGATCAGAAGGGGGCTGTCGGGCGTGACGCGGTGGCCGTCCAGTTCCAGCCGCCGCTTTAAGTACAGATACCGGGGATCGTTTCCCAGCAATGTAAAGTCCAATTCACATCACCTCTTGCCACACGCCGTGTTTTCCTGACGGAAAACGTCGCTTCGCTCCAGGGCGCAGGCGCCCGCGGCTTCCGATCTGATTTGAGGCGGGGCTCCCGCCCCCCTCAAGCTCCCCCTCGCTGCTTTGCATCTTGACCGTTCCAATTCACATCACCTCTTGCCATCCTATGAGCGGTGTTGTAAAATTGACAAAAAGGAGTTTGAGGCTATGAAGGACATCTTTACCCCCGCGGACATCCTGCTGCCCCGGGAGGGGACCGATATGACCAGGTGGGCGTCGCTGGCCTGCGACCAGTTCTCCGCCCGCCCGGATTACTGGCGCGCCATGGACGGGTTCGTGGCCGGCGCGCCCTCCACCCTGCGGCTGATGCTGCCGGAGGCGTTTTTGAACGAGCCGGACGCGGCGGCGCGGGAGGCGGCCATGCTCCGCGCCATGGAGGAATACCTGGTGGGGGATATATTCCGCGAAATACGGGATTCTTACATCTATGTGGAGAGAACGCTCCAAAATGGGAAGGTCAGAAGGGGAATAGTGGGGAAACTGGACCTGGAGGCCTACGACTGGACGGCCGGGTCCGCCTCCCCGGTGCGGGCCACGGAGGCCACGGTGGCGGAGCGGCTGCCCGCCCGGGTGCGGCTGCGGCGGCAGGCGGCGCTGGAGATGCCCCACATCGTGCTGTTCATGGACGGTGCCGGCGGGCTGATGGACGCCGCGGCGTCCGGCGGGGGCGAGACGCTGTATGACTTCGACCTCTATGGCGGCGCGGGCCGCATCCGGGGCGTCCGGCTGTGGGGCGCGGCGGCCCGGGCGGTGAAGGAGCGCTTCGACGCCCTGCCCGGACCGGTGGTGTTCGCCATGGGGGACGGCAACCACTCCCTGGCGGCGGCGAAGGAGCACTGGGAGGCGCTGAAGGCCGCGGGCGCGCCGGCGGACCATCCGGCCCGGTACGCCCTGGCGGAGGCGGAGGACCTGCGCGACCCGGCGGTGGAGTTCTTCCCCATCCACCGGGTGGTGCTGGGCGCGGATGCCGGCGGGGCCGTGGAGACGCTGTCCGGCGGCGACACCGGCGCGCTGGTGGCCCGGGCGGACCAGCTGGCCCGCGCCTGGACGGCGGAGCACGGCGGCACGGTGGACTACATCCACGGGGAGGCCGAGGCCCGCGCCCTAGCCGGGGAGCCGGGGGGCCGGGCATGGCTGCTGCCGGCGCTGGACAAGGGGGAGCTGGTCCCCCACATCCTCCGGCAGGGGAATTACCCCAAGAAGAGCTTTTCCGTGGGCCACGCCCTGGACAAGCGCTGGTATCTGGAGTGCCGGCGTATCCGCTGACAGAGCGAAAAAGAAAAACAGGCATGACCGCCGGTCATGCCTGTTTTTTGCGGAAAAACGGCCTTCCCGCCGGGGCGGGAGGGCGAAAAGGGGCCTTATTTGGCGGGGGAGAACTGGTCCAGCATCTTGTGCAGCAGGGCGTACAGCTGCTGGGAGTCCTCGGGGGAGATTTGGATGCAGTCGTTCATCTGAGCGGGCACCTTCAGCGCCTCGTCCTTCAGCGCCTCGCCCTTTTCCGTCAGCGCCACGATCAGGTTGCGCTCGTCGGCCTGGGAGCGGGTGCGGGTCACAAGGCCCTTCTCCTCCAGTTTCTTGAACAGCGGGGTCAGGGTGCCTGAATCCAGATACAGCAGCGTTCCGGCCTGCTTGATGGTCATGGACTTGTGCTCCCACAGGACCAGCATGGCGATATACTGGGTGTAGGTCAGGTCGAGAGCGGAGAGGAAGGGGGTGTACCGCTTCACGACTTCCTTCGCGCAGGCGTAGAGGGGAAAACAGAGCTGATTGTCCAGCTTCAGGCTGTCATATTTGTGTGTCGGCATAACGTGTTCTCCTGTGTTAGGAAAGGATTTAGGTATATTAAACCACATTACACCGGGTTTTGCAAACATAACCGTGAAGGAAATCGCGTTTTTGGCCGAAAAAGTTTGCGAAAAGTACCTTTTGACTCCATCGGACCCGATTTTGCGGCCTGTCGGAGCGGGAATGGGCCCGCCGGAGAGGTCCGTGACGGCGGATCAGACCACCAGCGTCAGGGCGATGGAGGCCAGGCACAGCAGCAGGAAGGCGATCATGCCCGGGTTGAGGCAGGCGGTCCTGAAGCGGCTGCCCCGGGGGAGCTCCTGCTCCGCCGGGAGAAAGCGCACATGCTTCGCCCGCACGCACAGCACCACCAGCCCCGCGATGGCCAGGGCGATGAGGCAGAAGCTGTACGCGGCCAGGGCCAGGCCCGTCCCGTCGGGGCCGGCGGCCGTCAGCACGGCCGGGGCCACCACGCTGCCCATGAGGTTGATGAGCATGTGCAGCGCCATACTGTACCGCAGCCGGCCGGTGCGGATGTAGATGTATCCGAACAGCAGCCCCAGGGCGAAGGCGTAGAACAGCTGCCCCAGATTGCCGTGGAACAGTCCGAACACCGCCGCCGACAGCACCACCGCCAGCTTCTCTCCGTAGATCCGCGCCCGGTCGATGATCTGCTTGCGGAACACGTACTCCTCGATCAGCGGCGCGGCCACCACCATCACCGGCACCTTCAGCCACAGATGCTCGTTCATGGCGTAGTCCACGATGGGGTTGAGGTTCTCCGCGCCCAGCAGCGCCTGCAGCGCCATGGTGATCAGATTGCCCGTCATGTTCCCGGCGTACAGCAGGAACATGGCGATGAGCACGCAGCGCAGCAGCTGTCCGGCGCGGAGGGAGGTCTTCTCCGGGGCCGCCGCCGGCAGCTTCCGCCAGATGGCCAGGCCCACGGGGATCGCCACGGCGTACAGGGGCAGGAAGGTGATCAGCCACAGGACCAGGTCCGGCGTCTCCCCCTGGGGAAACGCCAGCGCCGTCACGGAGGCGGCCAGCAGCTGCAGCGCCGTGCTCAGCGCCAGGATCACCAGCGCGCCTGCGCCCAGGCGGGAGAAGCGGCGGCGGGCGGCGGCCAGGTCTACCTCCGGCAGGGGCAGGGGAGCGGGCATATCAGGCGCCGGGGAGACCGCCCCAGGCGCCGGGGGGGACCCGGCCGGCACGGTATAGGCCCCGGCGGGGGCGGTATAGGTCCCGGGCCGGACGGCCGCCGGCCGGGGCCGGGGGTCCAGGAACCGGGGGGTCAGGGCGAAGAAGATGAGCCCCAGGACGACGTTCACCGCCGCCACGGCCAGCAGGCTGCCCGCCGGGCCGCCGGCGAGGAACACGGCCGCCAGGTCCGGCAACAGACCGAAGTAGATGAACATGATCTGGATCAGCTGCTTGACGGTCTTGCCGACGCTGAGGGGCACGGAGAAGCCGATGAACGCCCCCACGGCGGTGGCGTAAAAGTTCACGGACAGGATGGCCGGCAGCCATGCCAGCGCCGCCAGGACGCTGTCCCCGGCCGCCAGCGCGCCCAGGATCAGGCCCGGCAGCAGGTCCATCAGGCAGTTGGCCAGCACGCCCGCCATGGACCAGGCGAGCTTGGCGAAGGTGCGCTCCGGCACCAGAAGGAAGCTGTCCATGCCCGCGTCCTGCTCCAGGGGGTTGCCCAGGGCCCGGAAGAAGGCCATCACCCCCAGCGCCAGAGCCACCGCCCAGCTGCTGTGGGCCAGCAGGCCCACCACCAGCCCCGCCAGCAGATAGGTCTCCAGGGTCTTGGTGAACAGGCCCAGGTGGGCGAAGCGGAAGCGGTTGTACATGGCCTTGAAAAAGTACACGTTGGCCCCTGCGCCGTGGCGCATGCCGTCCCGGCGCAGCTTGTCGCTGCGGTCCTTTTTCCGCTTGACGAGCACGCCGGTGGTCTTCTCCGCCTGGGCCCGGGCCAGCAGCTCCGCGGTCTCCTCGCTCTTGGCCATGGCGTCCTCGTAAAAGTCCGCCTTGATGTGCCAGATGACCCACACCAGCGCCGCCCCGGCCGCCAGGGTCAGGGCCAGATACAGGGCGCTCCTGCCCGGCTGGCCCGCCGCGGCGCAGCCGCAGGCGGCCTTCAGCCAGCCCCAGAAGGGGATCCAGCGGCCCATGGGACCGCCCAGATAGTCCAGCGCCGTCTGCCAATAGCCGTGCCCTTCCCGCAGCAGGAGCAGGTATCCGCCGGCCGTCAGGGCCACGACGGCGTACAGCCCCGGCCGCAGATACCGCTTCACCCGGGGATAGGTGGCCGCCAGGATGTACAGCAGCACCCGGATCAGGGTGCCGGCCAGCACGGCCAGGCAGAAGGCCGCCACGATGATGAGGGCGCTCCACAGGTCCATCCCCAGGCTGCCCACCAGGTTGGGCAGCTGGAGCAGCAGGTAGAACCCCGCCACCAGGGACACCCCCAGCTGGGTGGTCAGCCGGAACAGCAGCACCGACTGGGGCCGCATAGGGGAAGCGAACAGGACGTTCACGTCTGCAGGCAGGAAGATGCGGCTGCCGTTTTTGTCCGCGCCCATGGCCATGAACACGAACATCGCCAGCACCACCGCCCCGGCCGCCGCCTCCACGATGAGGGCCGCGTCCTCTCCGGCGGGAAGGCCGGCGTCCGGTCCGTCCTCGGGCGCGAGCTCCTCTCCGGCGGCCGGCTGGTCCATGTCCTCCCCGCCGTCGTCGGTGACGGAGGCGGCGAAAAAGCCGATGACCCCGCCCATCAGCGCGCACACCAGAATGAAGACCAGCACCCAGGTCTTGAACAGCTTTTTCAGCTGATTTATAAAGGTGTGCAGCGCGTAATAGCCGAACAGCCTCATGCGTCCTCCCCTCCGGGGTGGGTCATCTCAGACTGGCTCACGCCCTCGGTCACGTCGAAGAACAGCTGCTCCAGGCTCCGGCCGTCCGCGTCCAGCTCCTCCCGGGTCACGTTGGCCCGGATGGAGCCGCCCTGCATGATGATGGTCCGGTCCCAGAGCATATCCACGCTGTCGATGATGTGGGTGCTCACCAGCATGGTCCGGCCCTGGTCCCGCATGATGCCGATCAGCTCCTTCAGCTGCTTGATGGCGTGGGGGTCCAGGCCGATCATGGGCTCGTCCAGCAGCAGCATCTTCGGCTCCGGCAGCAGGCCCATGCAGATGTTCAGCTTCTGCTGCATGCCCTTGGAAAGCTCGTCGCCGAACTTCTTTTTCTTGTCCGTCAGCTCGAACCGCCGGAGCAGCTCCTCCGCCCGGTCCCTATAGTCCGTCAGCCGGTAGGCCCGGGCCAGGAACTCCAGATGCTCGCTGACGGTGAGGTTGGGATACAGCGACGGCATCTCCGGGATATAGCCCAGCAGCCGCCGGGCGTCGGTGGACTTGCTGGTGAAGCCGCCCACGGTGATGGCCCCGTCATAGCGCAGAAAGCCCACGATGGCCTTCATGATGGTGCTCTTGCCGGCGCCGTTGGGGCCCAGCAGCACGGTGACGCTGCCCGGGTCCAGGTGGAAGCTCACGTCGGCGCAGGCCGTCACCTTTCCGTATTTTTTCGTCACATGGGATACGTCCAGCATATTCTCTCCTCTCTCTTTCCGCCAAAAAATAAAATGCGCGGCCGAAGCCGCGCACGAAAAACGCGGTCCGACTGTCTGTTGCCACACAGTTCACCCCAGAGCGGGAATGAAGCCGGAGCATGCGTCTTTCACAAAGAGCATGCCCGTCTGGGGATGGTATGAAACTGTGTGGCAGTTCCAGTATAGCACGTTTCCGCAAAATAGCAAGCGCAGGTCTATTCCAGCACGTTGAACCGGCTCCAGCGGCCGCTCCTGGTCCGGAGCAGGAAGCAGACCGCCCGGAACACCCAGTCGGCGCACCAGCCGAACCATATGCCCCACAGGCCCACGCCGGTGTACCGGCACAGGTACCAGCTCAGGCCCACCCGCAGCGTCCACATGCTGACAGTGCCGGTCCACATGGTGAAGGACACGTCCCCCGCCGCCCGCAGGCCGTTGGGCAGGGTGAAGGCCGCGGGCCAGAACAGGACCCGCATCGCCGACACGAACCAGGTGATCCGGCATGTCAGCTCCCGCCCGGCGGGGGACAGGGCCGTGAGCCGGGTGATCAGCGGCGCGCCGGCGCTGATGACGCCGCCGGAGATGAGCACGATCACCGTGGAGATCTTCGTGAACCAGACCATGTACTTTTTGGCCTCGTCGGGCCGGCCCCGGCCCATGCACTGGCCCGCCACGGTGAGCAGGCCGATGCCGATAGCCTGGCCGGGGGTGCCGCAGCAGGAGTCCAAAACGGCGATGATGGCCTGGGAGGCGATGGCGGTGGTGCCCAGCACGGACACGGTGGATTGGACCACCAGCTTGCCGAACTGGAACATGCCGTTCTCCACCGCGGAGGGGAGCCCCACCCGCAGGATGCGCCGGAGCATGGCCCGGTCCGGGAGGAACTGCTCCGCGGGCCCCAGGGAAAAGGGTTGGCCCGGCCGCGCCTGGCAGACGAGCAGCCACGCCGCGCTCACCGCCCGGCTGGCCAGCGTGGCCAGGGCCGCCCCCAGCACGCCCATATGCAGCGCGAAGATCAGCACCGCGTTGCCCGCGATGTTCAGGATATCCGCCGCCGCGGCCACGATCATGGGCCGGCGGGAGTTGCCCGCCGCCCGGTGGAGGGCGGCGCTGGCGGTATACAGCGCCAGGAAGGGATAGCTCAGGGCCGTGACGAGCAGATACACCTGGGCCGCGTCCATGACGGCGGGCTCCACCGTGCCGAAGATGAGCCGCAGCACCGGCCGGCGGAACAGGGCCAGCCCCGCGCAGCATGCCGCGCTCAGGGCCAGCGACGCGGCCATCACCTGGTTGGCGGCCAGCCGGGCCCGGTCCCGGTCCCCCTGGCCGATGTACTGGGAGCAGACGATGGTGCCCCCGGCGGCCAGAGCGGAGAAGAAGTACATCACCAGCATGTTCAGCGAGTCCACCAGCGCCACCCCGGAGATGGACGCCTCGCCCACCGCGGAGACCATGAACGTGTCCGCCACGCCCATGAGCCCGGTGAGGACCTGCTCCAATATGAGGGGCCACAGCAGCGCCCGTATCTCTTTTTTCGTGAACACGCCCGCCGCCTCCCCTCTCTTTTTATAACTATATAACGCGAAAGCCATTATAGGAGCGCCTCGCGTCAAAAACAAGGGTCGAAATGAACAAAAGAAAGCAGGCGAAAAAAGACCGGGGGTGTCGGACCCCGGAAAAAACTGCTTGCGGAAAAGGAGGGTAAGCGATATAATAAAAGCGCGAGATAAATAAAGGCAGGACGTGAGGCGTTGCGAGCACCTCACGTCCCTATGCAGGAGTGCTGGCTCCCACACAGCAGAATAACTGCACCGTTTCGTATTATAGCCGTTTTTGCGCAAAAACACAAGAGCGGCGGATGCGAGGCTGTGTGGCTCATGTGGTGTAGGGAAATGGTTCCCTGCACCGCTTTTGTTTATCTCGGCGGGAAAGCCCGGGGCGGGCATCCCTGCCCCGGGCCGGTACTGCCGGAGAAAAAACAAAAAGGAGAAGAGGATATGAAAAGAACGACGGTGACCGCCCTCGCGATGTGCCTGGTGGTCTGCTTTTCCATGCTTGCGCTTCTGACGGGCTGCGGCGGCAGGGGAAAGGACCTGGAGGACAGGCTGGACGAACTGGAGGACAAATTGGACGCAGTGGCGGAGGGGGCAGAGCCCACGGAGGCCCCTGTGGAGCAGACGGAGGAGCCGGCGGCGGAGGAGCCCACGGAGGCCCCGGAGGAACAGACGGAAGAGCCCGAAGAGGAGGGGCCGGAGCCGACCCAGGCGCCGGAGGAGGAAGCTGCGGACGACGACGAGATCCGGCCGGAGATCAGGGAAGCCGTCGACAGCTACGTGGAATTTTTCAGAGAATACGCGGAGTTCATGAAAAACTACGATTCCACGGACCTGAGCGCGTTGAGCAGCTATCTTTCCTTCATGCAGCAGTATACCGACACCATGCAGAAGCTCGACGAGCTGGAAAATGCAGACCTGTCGGACGCGGAGTCCTACTACTTCGCGCAGGCGATGCTGCAGATCGATCAGCTGCTCCTGGAAGCGATGAACTGAGACGCAGATCAAGACCCGGCGGGAGGGGGTTCCTTCCCGCCGGGTTTTGTGTTATACTGCCCTCATGGATACATTCACGAAAAACTACATAGACGCCCGGCGGCAGGTGATCGCCCGGGACTTTCCCTCTCTGAACGACCGGCAGCTGGAGGCGGTCATGGCCACGGAGGGGCCGCTGCTCATTTTGGCCGGGGCCGGCTCCGGCAAGACCACCGTGCTCATCAACCGCATCGCCAATCTCATGAAATACGGCCGGGCCTCGGACTGTGAGGACCTGCCCGCCGACGCGGACGAGGAGAAGCTGGCGGTGATGCGCCGGTACCTGGACGGGGACGGGAGCTGCCGGCGTCCGGCGGAGGAGGCCGCCGCCTTTGAGCCGGTGGCCCCCTGGCAGATCCTGGCCATCACCTTCACCAACAAGGCCGCCGACGAGCTGAAGGGCCGCCTCAACGCCATGCTGGGCCCGGCGGCGGAGGACATCTGGGCCCGGACCTTCCACTCCGCCTGCGTGCGCATCCTGCGGCGCGACGCCGCCCTTCTGGGGTATCCGGAGGGGTTCACCATCTATGACGAGGCGGACCGGACCGCGGTGATGAAGCGGATCATCAAGGACCAGAACAAGGACGAGAAGCTCTTCCCGCCCCGGTGGGTGCTGGCCGTCATCGACCGGGCCCGGAACAAGCTGCAGGCCCCCGGGGACTTCGCCGCCGACGCGGCCAAGAGCGGGGATGTGCGGCTGCGGGGCGCGGCGGAGCTGTACGAGGCCTATGCCAAGCGGCTCATGGAGGCCGGGGCCATGGACTTCGACGATCTGCTGTACAACGCCGTGCGGCTGCTGCGGGAGCACGCCGACGTGCGGGAGCGGTATCAGCGCCAGTTCCGGTATGTGCTCATCGACGAGTACCAGGACACCAACAACCTGCAGTATATGATGGCCACCATCCTGGCCGGGGGCCGGAACAACATCTGCGTGGTGGGCGACGACGACCAGTCCATCTACGCCTTCCGGGGGGCCACCATCGAGAACATCCTGTCCTTCGAGGACCAGTACGACCACGCCCGGTCCATCCGGCTGGAGCAGAATTACCGCTCCACCGGCCATATCCTCTCCGCCGCCAATGGCGTGGTGGCCAACAACAAGGGCCGCAAGGGGAAGAGGCTGTGGACCAAGGCAGGGGATGGGGACCGGATCACCCTGTACGTGGCGAAAAACGAGGACGACGAGGCCCAGTATGTTGTTCAGCAGGTGCTCCAGGCGGTGGACCGGGGGGACAACCTGCGGGACCATGCGGTGCTCTACCGGCTCAACGCCCAGTCCCGGGCACTGGAGCAGGCGTTTCTGCGCCACGGCATCCGCCCCCGGATCGTGAAGGGCAACCCCTTCTTCGAGCGGGCGGAGATCAAGGACATCATGGCCTATTTCTTCGTGCTGCTCAACCCCGCGGACGATCTGCGCCTGGCCCGCATCGTCAACGTGCCCGCCCGGGGCATCGGCCAGACCACCCTGGACCGGGCCGCCGCCATCGCCGGAGCCAATGGCGTGCCGCTGTTCACGGTGCTGAGCCGGGCGGATGCCTTCCCGGAGCTGAGCCGGGCGGCGGAGAAGCTGAAGGCGTTCACGGCCATGATGGACGAACTGGCCGCCCTGTCCCGGACCGGGGGGCTGGAGGAGCTTTACGACGCGCTGCTGGACCGGACCGGCTACGCCCGGATGCTGGAGAGCGTCCGCACGGACGAGAGCATGAACCGGCTGGAGAACGTCAAGGAGCTGAAGAGCTTCATCGCCACCCACGTCTCCCAGACCGGGGACGACACCCTGGAGGGCTTTTTGGACGAGGTGAGCTTGTACACCGACCTGCAGGGCATGGACATGGACGAGAACACCGTCACCCTCATGACCATCCACTCCGCCAAGGGGCTGGAGTTCCCCACCGTGTTCATCACCGGCATGGAGGAGGGGGTGTTCCCCTCCCTGCAGGCCATCGGGGAGACCGAGCAGATGGAGGAGGAGCGGCGGCTGGCTTACGTGGCCATCACCCGGGCGAAGAAGCGGCTTTTTATCACCAGCGCCCGGCAGCGGATGGTGTTCGGCCAGACGGCCACCCACCGGGTCAGCCGGTTCGTGGACGAGATCCCGCCGGAACACATCGACCGGCCCTATTCGGACCTGAAGCCCGTGGGGACGGGCTGGTTCGAGTTCGAGGACGTGCCCCGGCCTGTCCGGGCGGCCCAGCCCTGGGAGCGGCGGAGCCCGGCGGCGTCCCGGACGGCCGCCTTCGCCCCCGCGCCGAAAAAGGCGGAGCCGGCGGTGACCTTCGCCGTGGGGGACCGGGTGGAGCACAGCGCCTTCCACACCGGCACCATCGTGAAGATGACCCCCATGGGCGGGGACCATCTGGTGGAGATCCAGTTCGACGCCGCGGGACTGAAGCGGCTGATGCTGAAGGCCGCCTCCCGATATATGAAGAAGCTGTGACCGCCCGCCCTTGACAGGACCGGGGCGGTATGGTAAAGTGGAAGCAGAGAGGTCAAACGATAAAACTGCCAGGAGGTGCGTGTCATGGGTACGAAGACGATCATCATTATCATTATCGGCGTGGTGGACATCGTGGTCGCCGTTGTCCTCTGCCTGGCAAGCGGCGGACGGTATGTGCGCAGTCAGCACCAGTTCAAGCAGTGGCGGGCCACCGGCAAGGGCATGCTGCCGGATTACGACAAGCACAACAGTGACATCGACAAATACTCCCGCTGAGCGCTCAGCGGACAAAAACAGCCGGACCGCCTGGGGCGGTCCGGTTGCTTTTTCGGCGCGGGAACGCTATACTATTGGTCGGCACCGGCGGCGAGAGCCCGACGGTGGGCGTCGGGATCGGCGGGGACGGGCTGGCCGTGGACGGCGATATAGTCCTGGATGCGGTCGAAGCTCTCGTCAGAGATGTCGTGTTCCATTTTACAGGCGTCCTTATAGGCGGTGTCCCGCCCCACGCCCAGGCTCATGAGGATGGCGGCGATGGTCTCGTGGCGCTCGTAGATGCGCTTGGCGATGGCCAGGCCCTTTTCCTCCAGATAGAGCAGCCGGTCTCCGTCCCGGCGTATGTATCCGTTCTCCTCCAGCTGCTTCATGGCTACGCTCACCGAGGGCTTGGAGTAGCCGAGAGCGTTGGCGATGTCGATAGAACGGACACAGCCCTTCTCCATGGTCTGCATATAGATGGCCTCCAGGTAATCCTCCGCGGATTCGTGGATGTTCATCTGCGTACCTCCCCCGATCTTTTGGATTTGATACTAGTTTATCACAAGCTTTTCAAGATTACAAGCGTTGGTGACAAGATGATCCCGATCCCTCTACATGTAGATATGCTCCTGACCGCTCTCCGGCGGGCAGGCTGTCAGGCATACCCGGTGGGAGGCTGCGTGCGGGACAGCCTGCTGGGCCGGGAGCCGGCGGACTGGGACCTGGCCACGTCGGCGCTGCCGGAGCAGACCGAGGCGGCGCTGGCCGGGTACCGGCTGGTGGAGACCGGGCTGAAGCACGGCACCGTCACGGCGCTGACCGACGGCGGACCGGTGGAGATCACCACCTTCCGCACCGACGGGGCGTATCATGACGGCCGCCACCCGGACCGGGTGGCCTTCGTGCCCTCCCTGGAGGAGGACCTGGCCCGGCGGGACTTCACCGTCAACGCCATGGCCCTGGCCCCGGACGGGACGGTCATCGACCTCTATGGCGGCCGGGAGGATCTGGCTGCGGGGCTCATCCGCTGCGTGGGGGAGCCGTCCAGGCGGTTCGGGGAGGACGCGCTGCGCATCCTGCGGGCGCTGCGGTTCGCCTCCAAGCTGGACTTCGCCATCGAGCCGGAGACCGCCCGCCGCGCCCTGGCAGACCGGGCGCTGCTTGACCGGGTGTCTCGGGAGCGGGTGATGGCGGAGCTTTCAGGCATCCTCACCGGCCCGGGGGCCGGGCGGGTGCTGCGGCAGTACGGGCCGGTGATTTTCCAGGTGATCCCGGAGCTGGCCCCCCAGGCGGGATTTGACCAGAAAAATCCCAATCACATCCACGACATATGGACCCATACCACCATGGCGGTGGACGCTGTGGAGGCCGATCCGGTGCTGCGGCTGACCATGCTGCTGCACGACGTGGGCAAGCCGGCGGCCTTTTTCACGGATGAGGCGGGCGTGGGCCACTTTTACGGCCATGCTAAGATCGGCGCGGAGATGGCGGACGATATCCTGCTGCGGCTGCGGTGCAGCGGCGAGATGCGCCGGCAGGTGGTCACCTTCATCACCTGGCACGACATCGAGCCGCCCGGGACAAAAAAGGCCATGGCCCGGCTGGCGGCCAAGCTGGGCGAGGACACGGTCCGGCGGCTGATCCAGTGCTGGCGGGCGGACAGTGCCGACCGGGCCCCGGCGGTGCGGGAGCGGAACCTGGCGGTCATCGCCCGGTCGGAGCAGGCGCTGGAGCAGGCCCTGGCGGGGGAGGAGCGGTGCTTCTCCCTGCGTGATCTGGCGGTGGACGGCCGGGACATCATGGCCCTGGGGGTGCCGGAGGGGCCGGCGGTGGGCAGGGTGTTGAAAGCGCTGTTCGGCCGGGTGCTGGACGGGGAGCTGGCCAACCGGCGGGAGGAGCTGCTGGCGGCCGCCCGGGATATAACAGAGGATTGCAATCCGCAGAAGACAGATGTATAATCTAAAAGTAAATTTATTCCAAGGAGTGGATCGTTTTGAACATCCGTATCACGGCTGACAGTACCTGCGATCTGACAGAGCAGATCGTGGCGGAGCGGAACATCACCGTCGTTCCCCTGACGGTGAGCTGCGCCGGGGAGAGCTACAAGGACGGCACGGAGATCGTCCCGGACCAGCTGTATGAAAAGATCGCCGCCTCCGGCCAGCTGGCCCAGACCTCGGCGGTGAACGTGCAGGACTATCTGGACCTGTTCGGCGCGCTGCTGAAAAGCTGCGACGCCATCGTCCACTTCACCATCAGCGCCGACATGTCCGCCTGCTACCAGAACGCCTGCATCGCCGCTCAGGAGCTGGGGAACGTGTACGTGGTGGACAGCCGGAACCTGTCCACCGGCATCGGCCATCTGGTGCTGGACGCCTGCGACATGGCGGCGGCGGGGACGGACCCGGCGGACATCCAGCGGGCCCTGGAGGCCAAGCGGGAGAAGCTGGACGTCAGCTTCGTGGTGGACACCCTGGAGTATCTGCGCCGGGGCGGCCGCTGCAGCGCCCTGGCGGCCATGGGGGCCAACCTGCTGAAGCTGCACCCCTGCATCTACGTCAAGGACGGGCAGATGGGAGTGGGCAAGAAATACCGGGGAAAGCTCATCGAGTGCATCAGCGCCTACGTGAAGGACCGGCTGGCGGATATGGACAGCGTGGACACCCGCCGGATCTTCATCACCGACTCCGGCGTCAGCCAGGAGTGCCGGGACGCGGCGGAGCAGGCCGTGCGCCAGATGGGCCATTTCGATGAGATCATCCATACCCGGGCCGGCTGCACCGTTTCCTGCCACTGCGGGCCAGGGACGCTGGGCGTGCTGTTTTACCGCAAGTAAAAAAACGCCGCGTTTTTCCGGAGCGGGGCGCTGTCGAAGGCGGGGGAGAGCCGTCGGACCTTTTCTGGGATATTTCAAAAATAGGGCTTGTATTCTTGGGTGAACTATATTATACTTTTGCCGTGGATCATTTGGATATCCTGAAAGGAGGATATATTTTATGCCCAGGCCGAAGGGAAGCAAAAACAAAAAATCTATTCAGAACGTCAGCCAGGTAGAGGAGAAGATCGCCGCCCAGCTGGAGGCGAAAAAAGCGCTGGAGACGGAGCAGGCGGAGATCCTGGCCGCCATCGAGGGGCAGAAGCAGCTGCTCAAGGCCAACAAAAAGGCCATCCGCGCCGCGGACAAGGCCCTCGTGGAGCTGGAGGCGAAGAAGGCGGAGGCCGCGGCCATCGCCGACGCCGCCGCCCAGAAGGTGGAGATCGAAAAGGTGGTCACAAAGCTGGTCAGCAGCGGCAGGAGCGCCGACGAGATCCTGGAGATGCTCAAAAAATAGTTTTTGGACGAGCCGCCTCCCCCGTCAGAGGGAGGCGGTTTTCTATGAGGAGGGACCGGGATGGAGCGGCTGCTGGCAGGGAAAAGGGCGGTGCTGTTCGACCTGGACGGGACGCTGGTGGACTCCATCGGCGTCTGGAACGAGGCGGATGAGCGTCTGGCCCGGGAGCTGACCGGCTCCGCCCCCGACCGGGCGGAGATACGGGCGCTGCGGGAGGGCGCGCTGCGCCGGTTCCGGGGCGAGCCGGAGCCCTATTACTGCTACTGCGCGCTTTTGAAGGAGCGCTACGGCACGGACCTGACGGCCCGGCAGCTGCAGCAGCGCCGGCAGGCCATCGCCGCCGAGTTGCTGGAGCGGGTGGATTACCGGCCCGGGGCGGACGTGCTCCTGCGCGCGCTGAAGGGGCGGGGCTATGCGCTGGCGCTGGCCACCACCGGCCGGCGGAGCAGCCTGGATATCTACCGGAGAAAAAACAAAAATATCATGGAAAAGGCGCCCATCGACCGGGTATTCGACCGGGTCTATACCTGCGAGGACGTGGGGCGGATCAAGCCGGACCCGGAGGTATATCTGCGGGCCATGGCGGACATGGGCCTGCGGGCGGAGCAGTGCCTGGTGTTCGAGGACTCCCTGGCGGGGGTCCAGGCCGCCAAGGCGGCGGGGATCGAGACCGTGGCGGTGTACGAGCGGCACTCCGACCCGGACCGGGAGGCCATCAACGCCCTGGCGGACTGGCAGGCGGCGGACCATCCGGCGGTGCTGGCGGCGCTGGGTCTGGGATGAACGACAGTTTCCGGTTGCTTTTTCCGATTTTTGCGCTATACTGATTGCCTATGGAAAAACGAGGGAACAAACGGATCATTTGGGCGCTGTTCGCCCTGTACTGCGTGGCGATGGCGTGGCTGCTGTTCGGCCAGCGGCTGGGACAGGGCCAGCCGGACTATTACTGGGGGGAGCTGTCCGCCCGGATGAACCTCACCCCCGGGCGCACCATCCGCCACTTCCTGGCGCTGATCCTCCAGTCCGGCAGCGGGCTGCTGATCCGCTCGGCGGCGGTGAATCTGGCGGGGAACGTGGGGGTGTTCGTGCCCATGGGGCTGTTTTTGCCCCTGCTGTGGCCGCCCGCCCGCCGGTACTGGCTGGCGGCGCTGATCATGGCGGCGGCGGTGACGGCGGTGGAGCTCGTCCAGCTAGCCACCCACCTGGGGGTGTGCGACGTGGACGATCTGATCCTGAACCTGGCGGGCGGCTCCATAGGCTACGGGCTGTACGCGATCTTTTCCCGCCGGCGGGGCGGCCGCGCCGGGAAAGAGCAGACGAAAACGTGACCTGCCCTTGCGGGAGCGGGACAGGTGTGATACAATATTTGACCGGCGAAAAAACGGACAACGGAACGAGAAGGAGCGATACGAATGAGCGTTGCGGCGCTGACGAAGGACAGCTTTGACGGGGCGGTGGCCTCCGGCACCACCCTGGTGGACTTCTGGGCGGTATGGTGCGGCCCCTGCAGGATGCAGAGCCCGGTGGTGGACGCCTTCGCGGGAGCCCACCCCGAGGTGAAGGTGTGCAAGGTGAACGTGGACGAGGAGCCGGAGCTGGCCATTCGGTTCGGGATCATGAGCATCCCCACCCTGATGGTGTTCCGGGACGGCCAGGTCTATAAAAAGACGGTGGGCCTGTCCAGGCTGGAAGAGATAGAGGAGATGTGCCGATGAGAGAGCTGCCCAAACAGTACGACCCCAAGCAGGTCGAGAAGAAAATTTACCAGCAGTGGCTGGACGGCGGGTATTTCCACGCCCAGCGCGACCCGGCGAAGAAGCCCTTCACCATCGTCATCCCGCCCCCCAACGTGACGGGCCAGCTGCACCTGGGCCACGCCGTGGACGAGACCATCCAGGACGTGCTCATCCGCTACAAGCGGATGAAGGGCTATTCCGCCCTGTGGCTGCCGGGCTATGACCACGCGGGCATCGCCACCCAGATCAAGGTGGAGGAGAACCTGCGCGTCAACGAGGGCCTGACCCGCTTCGACCTGGGCCGGGAGAAATTCCTGGACCGGGTGTGGGACTGGAAGAACAAATACGGCGACCGGATCGTGGAGCAGCTGAAGACCCTGGGCTCCTCCTGCGACTGGGACCGCCAGCGCTTCACCATGGACGAGGGCTGCTCCAAGGCGGTGCGGGAGGTGTTCTGCTCGCTGTATGAAAAGGGCCTCATCTACAAGGGCAAGCGGATCATCAACTGGTGCCCCCACTGCACCACCGCCCTCAGCGACGCGGAGGTGGAATATGAGGAGAAGCCCGGCCACTTGTGGCACATCCGCTATCCCTTGACCGACGGCAGCGGCGAGGTGGTGGTGGCCACCACCCGGCCGGAGACCATGCTGGGCGACACCGGCGTGGCGGTGAATCCCGCCGACGAGCGGTATAAGGACATCGTGGGCAAGACCTGCATCCTGCCCCTGGTGGGCCGGGAAATGCCCATCGTGGCGGACGAATATGTGGACATGGCCTTCGGCACCGGCTGCGTGAAGATGACCCCCTGCCACGACCCCAACGACTTCGAGGTGGGCCTGCGCCATAACTTGGAGCAGATCCTGGTCATCGACGACAACGGCTGCATCATCAACGGCGGCAAGTATAACGGCCTGGACCGGTACGAGGCCCGGAAAGTCATCTTGAAGGACCTGGAGGAGCAGGGCTACCTTGTGAAGGTGGAGGATTACGTACATAACGTGGGCACCTGCTACCGCTGCCACAGCGACGTGGAGCCCCTGGCCAGCGACCAGTGGTTCGTGAAGATGGAGCCCCTGGCCAAGGAAGCCATCCGGGTGGTGGAGGACGGCACCATCCAGTTCGTGCCCGACCGGTTCGCCAAGACGTACCTCAACTGGATGCACAACGTCCGGGACTGGTGCATCAGCCGGCAGCTGTGGTGGGGCCACCAGATACCCGCCTGGTACTGCGCCGACTGCGGCCACGTCACCGTTTCCCGCGAGGACGCCTGCCAGTGCGAGAAGTGCGGTTCCAAGAACATCACCCGGGACCCGGACGTGCTGGACACCTGGTTCAGCTCCGCCCTGTGGCCCTTCTCCACCCTGGGCTGGCCGGATAAGACGGAGGACCTGGAGTACTTCTATCCCACGGACGTGCTGGTCACCGGCTACGACATCATCTTCTTCTGGGTGGCCCGGATGATCTTCTCCGGCATGGAGCACATGAAAAAGGAGCCCTTCAAGACCGTGCTCATCCACGGCCTTGTCCGGGACCCCCACGGCAAGAAGATGTCCAAATCCGCCGGCAACGGCGTGGACCCCATCGAGGTCATCGACCAGTACGGCGCGGACGCCCTGCGCTTCAACCTCATCACCGGCAACTCCCCCGGCAACGACATGCGCTTTTACGTGGAGCGGTGCGAGGCCATGCGCAACTTCGCCAACAAGCTGTGGAACGCCGCCCGGTACGTGATGATGAACCTGACGGTGTCCGACGCCGCCCTGCCGGCAGAGCTGAAGCTGGAGGACAAGTGGATCCTCTCCAAGCTCCAGGGGCTCATCGCCGAGGTCAACGACAACTTCGACAAGTATGAGCTGGGCCTGGCGGCCACGAAGATCTACGACTTCATCTGGGACAGCTTCTGCGACTGGTACATCGAGCTGACCAAGCCCAGGCTCCGCGCCGGGGACGAGAGCGCCCAGCGGGTGCTGCTGTACGTGCTCACCGACATCCTGCGGCTGCTGCACCCCTTCATGCCCTTCATCACCGAGGAGATCTACGGCGCGCTGCCCCACGAGGGGGAGGCCCTCATCGTGGAGACCTACCCCGAGTTCAACGAGGCGTTGTCCTTCCCCGGGGAGGAGGCGGATTTCGAGTCCGTCATGGCCGCGGTGAAGGCGGTGCGCAGCCGCCGGGCGGAGATGAACGTGCCGCCCTCCAAGCGGCCCCACATCACCCTGGTCACGGACAAGACGGAGGTGTTCCGGGCCGGCACGGTGTATATGGCCAACCTGGCCAGCGCCGGGGCGGTGAACGTCACCGCGGACGCCCCAGCCGATACCGCCGGCATGGTGACGGTGGTCACCGGCGACGCCACGATCTATATGCCCATGGCGGAGCTGGTGGACCTGGCCAAGGAGCGGGAGCGCATCGAAAAGGAGCTGGCCAAGGCGGAGCAGGACATCGCCAACCAGGAGCGGAAACTGGCCAACGAGAGCTTCGTCTCCCGGGCCCCCGAGCGGGTGGTGGCCGCCGAGCGGGAGAAGCTGGCCAAGGCCCAGGCCCTGGCGGCCAACCTCACCGAGAGCCTGAAAAATCTGGGGTAAGACAGCAAAAAACGACGGGTCTGCCGCATCCAGCGGCAGACCCGTTTTCGCGTGGCTGCCAGGCTTTATTACAATCCCTCAGTCAGCGCTTCGCGCTGCCAGCCCCCTTTGCACAAGGGGGCCTTCGATAAGGTGCGCCTGCGGCGCTATTGCACTTCCCGCAGCAGCTCCTCCGGCGACAGGCCGTAAAGCTTGGCCAGGGCCATGAGATTGGTTGTGCTGGGGTCGGACCGGCCGCTCTCCCACTTGCTCACCGCCTGGCGGCTGACGCTAAGCGTCTCCGCCACGAACTGCTGGGTCATGCCGCAGGCGATCCGGTGGCTCTTCAGCACCTCGCCCAATGACCTGGCTGTCTCCTGTTTCTCCTTTCTCGCCGGCTCGGAGCGGATGTATTTGCGCAGCGCCTTGATCACCAGATAGAGGAGATAGCCGAACAGGGCAAGGACAGGGATATAGACGAGGACCAGGATCAGTGTGGAAAACATATCGCCGCCTCCTTTCTGACGGCAGTATACCAGACACATGCCGGTTGCGCCACCAACTATCCCGCAACCTGGGGGAAAAAGCCTCCCCTGTGTAAGGGGAGGTGTCGCGGCGAAGCCGCAACGGAGGGGTCGTCGACAATCCCTCCGTCAGCGCTTCGCGCTGCCAGCCCCCTTTGCACAAGGGGCCTTTCGATAAGGTGTGCATCTTCGGCGCAAAAATTTTTCGTCCCCCGTGCAACCTTTTGCCCGGGCAGATCGTTTATGATACGAAGGGACCTTCACAAGACAAGGAGCGATCCATGAGACTTTCAGCCGACCAGGCGTATGCAAAATATGCGGACCGGGTCTTCGCGGCGGCGTTTTCCGTGTGCCGGGACCGGGCGGACGCGGACGACGTGACCCAGGACACCTTCCTGCGCTATCTGTCCCGCCCCCGAGACTATGCCGACGAGGAGCACCTGCGGGCATGGCTGCTGCGGGTGGCCGTGAACCGGGCCCGGGATCTGAAGCGCGCCTTCTGGCGGCGCAGCCGGGCCCCCTGGGAGGAGACCATGGCGGAGCTGGCCTTCGATGAGCCCGCCGACGGCCGCCTGTTCGAGGCGGTGATGGGCCTGCCGGAGAAGTACCGCATCGCGGTGCACCTGCACTACTACGAGGGCTATACCGTGGCGGAGATGGCGCGGCTGCTGTCCGTCCGGGAGGGCACGGTGAAGAGCTGGCTGGCGAGAGCAAGGACGCTCCTGAAAAACACCCTGATGGAGGAATGGAACGATGACGAATAAAGAGCGGTACCAACGGGCGTTCTCCACGCTCCACGCCTCCGGGAATTTCATGGAGGTCAAAACGATGGATAAGAAAAGCAGTAGGAGATATATCCCCCGCCTCGCCGCCGTGTGCGCGGCGGTGGCGCTGACGCTGGCCATGGCCACGGCGGCCTACGCCGCCGACGTGGGCGGCATCAAGCGCACCGTCCAGGTGTGGCTGCACGGCGAGCTGACCAACGCCACCCTGGACATCCGGGGCGACGAGTATACGCTGGACTATACCGACAGCCTGGGCCAGGTCCAGGAGCGGGGTGGCGGCGGGATCGTCATCGGGCCGGACGGCTCGGAGCGGCCCATGACCGAGGAGGAGTTCATGGAGCAGCTGGACATGCCGGAGGTGGAGTACGGCGAGGACGGCTCCGTCACCGTCTGGTGGCGCGGCCAGAAGCTGGACATCACCGACCGGTTTGAAAACGGCGTCTGTTACGTCCAGCTCAGAGACGGCGGGGAGACGCTCTATCTGACCGTCAAGTATGACGACAGCTACGCTGCCAGTCCCCACAGCTACCCGGACCCCGACACGTTCAGCGCCGGCTGACGCTTTTTTCGCCGCCGACCGCCTTCGACGGCATCTGACAGCGCAAATACCGTAAAATCACACCGTACAGTCCTGTGCGGTGTGATTTTTTTGCGGACAAGCAGGAGGAGAGAAATATGAAGGTGTTATCGAGCTATCAGGACGGAAAGCTGACCCTGCATCTGAAGGGGGAGCTGGACCACCACGAGGCGTCGGCGGCGCTGCGGAAGATCGGCCGGGTCCTGGACGACTATCTGCCCCAGGACTGCGTCATCGACATGGAGGGGCTCACCTTCATGGACTCCTCCGGCATCGCCCTGATCCTGAAGATCTCCCGGCTCATGACGGAGACCGGCGGCCGGGCCTGGGTGGAGAACGCCCGCCGGCAGCCCCTGCGGGTCATCGACGCGTCGGGGATCGACCGGATGATCAAGGTCGTCGTTTGAACGACGCCATATCGAGAGCCTCCCCTGTGCAAGTGGGTGGGCCGTTACGATCCCCGGTCATCGCTATGCGCTGACCGCCCCCTTTGGCAAGGGGGCCTTATCAGGAAGTTTTGGAGGACATACATATGAAACAGCGCAACTACATAAAAATGGAATTCCCCGCCCGCAGCGTGAATGAGGGCTTCGCCCGGGCGGCGGCCGCCGCCTTCGCCGCCCAGATGGACCCCACCATGGACGTGCTGGGGGACATCCGCACCGCCGTCAGCGAGGCGGTGACCAACGCCATCGTCCACGCCTACCCGGACAGCGCCGGGCCGGTGCAGATGCGCCTGCGCATCCTGGAGGGGGACCAGCTGGAGATCGTGATCCGGGACCGGGGCCGGGGCATCCCGGACGTGAAAAAGGCCATGGAGCCCATGTACACCACCGGCGGCGAGGAGCGCAGCGGCATGGGCTTCACCATCATGGCCAGCTTTATGGACAGCCTGCGGGTGCGCTCGTCGCCGGAGAAGGGCACCGCGGTGACCATGCGCAAGCGCATCCGCACGAAGGCGGAAGAGTAATTGGACGAGACCATCACCCTTCTGCGGGCGGCCCAGGCCGGGGACCGGGAGGCGGCCGGCCGGATGGTGGAGGAGAACGCGGGCCTCATCTGGAGCGTGGCCCGGCGGTATTTCGGCCGGGGGGTAGAGCCGGACGATCTGTATCAGCTGGGGTGTCTGGGCTTTCTGAAGGCCATCGACGGGTTCGACGAGCGCTATGGGACCCGCTTCTCCACCTACGCCGTGCCCAAGATCTCCGGGGAGATCCGCCGGTTTCTCCGGGATGACGGGGCGGTGAAGGTGAGCCGGGGCATCAAGGAGCGGGCGGCGGCCGTGCGGGCGTGCCGCAAGGCGCTGGAGCAGGACCTAGGCCGGGACCCCACCGTGTCGGAGCTGGCGGCGGCCACGGGCCTGGCCCCGGAGGATATCGCCGTGGCGGAGACGGCCACCGTGCCCCTGGAATCCCTGCAGCAGCCCGCCGGGGAGGACGGCCTGGCCCTGGAGCAGGTGCTGGGGGACTGGACGGAGGAGGACCGGCTGGTGGAGGTCATGTCCCTGCGCCAGGCCATCGGCCAGCTGCCGGAGAAGGAGCGGCAGGTGGTGTTTTTGCGGTTTTATCACGGCATGACCCAGGAGCGGGCCAGCCGGGTGCTGGACGTCAGCCAGGTGCAGGTGTCCCGGCTGGAGCGCCGGGCGGTGAAAAAGCTGCGGGAGCTGCTGGAATGAGAGCCCGCCCGGACCCAGGTCCGGGGCGGGCTCATTTTGCGCCGCGCCGTTGCAATCGGCGGGAGAATGTGATATAAATATCGTATCATTCTATGCCGCGAAAGCGGCGGGAGGGAGGAAGAAGGAACATGAAAAAGAGCGTTCGCGGCCTGGCGCTGGCGCTGACCGTGGTCATGCTCCTGGCGGCGATGACCGTGCCCGCATGGGCGGCCGGCGGGCAGGAGGATGCCGACAGCCTGGATGAGCTGGAGTTTTCCTTTGAAGAGACGGTCCTGGTGGACAACGACGACATCTATATGGCCCTGCAGGAATTCGACCCCGATGGCAGATACGGCCCGTCCTTCAGCGTGGAGCTGGAAAACCGCACCGACCGGCCGCTGCAGTTCTCCATGACCTGGTG
Source organism: uncultured Oscillospiraceae bacterium (assembly GCA_947626345.1). Taxonomy (GTDB): domain Bacteria; phylum Bacillota; class Clostridia; order Oscillospirales; family Oscillospiraceae; genus CAJOIG01. The sequence continues at coordinate 64,443 of CANQSF010000006.1, forward strand.
CGCCATCGACGAGGTGGTGTGCCCCGGCTATTGGAGCGAAAAGGTGGCCGCGGGCAAGAAGGCCTACAGCGAGATCAGCTGGTACGCCGAGGATCTGGCCGCCAACGGCATCAACTACATCGAGACCGTGGAGGCCGGGCTGTGGGTCTATGACGCCGACGACCTCTCCGCCGACGATATCTATGACGGGAAGGTCAGCTGGTCCGTGCCCAACTCCGGCACGGAGATCCCCTCCGCGGAGCTGATCGAGTCCGAGAACGGCTACGATCCCATCGTGCTGCTGCGGGGCCTGGATATGGCGTTCCTGGACTTTGACGCCGACTCCGATCTTGGCCCCACCATCACCTTCCTGTTCGCCAACCGGTCCGATATGGACCTGACGGTGAGCGCCGAGGACGTGTCCGTCAACGGGGTGATGTGCGATCCCCTCTGGGCCGAGACCATCCCCGCCGGCAAAGTGGCCTACGGCCGCTGCTACTGGTGGGAGGACGATCTGGCCGACGCCCGGATCGACGCCATGGAGACGGTGGAGATGCCCATCGAGGTCTATGACGAGGCCACCTATGACACCCTGGCCGAATTCACCATCGAGCTGGACCTGGCGGCCCCGGGCGAGCTGATCGGCCGGGAAGGCGACGCGGAGATCCCCGTGGAGGCCGAGGAGCACGACGGCTACGTCGGCGACCAGATGCGCACGGCGTTTTTCGACTTCACCGTGAACGGTGCGCTGTTCTACGACGAGTATTTCGGCTACGTCCCCTCCGAGGGGAACACCCTGGTGGCGGTGGATGTGACGGTCTATAACTACACCGACACGAGCGTGCCCATGTTCGACACCGACTTCCAGGTGGGCTGGGGCCCCGGCGAGGACGAGTTTGCCGTGCCCGTGACCACCGCCCGGGACGGCTATCCCAACACCGGCGTGGACCCGGTGGGGGAGATGCTCCCGGAGACCTACTCCGTGGGCATCCACCAGAGCCGCGAGGGCATCCTGCTGTACGAGGTGCCCCAGGACATCCCGGACTTCGCGCTGGGTTACCAGGAGGCCTATGACGACGACACCACCGGCGACACCTATTTCGTCTACTTCAGCCCTGAGCAGCAGTGACGCCGGCCAGAACGATCCCCGGGGACAGCTGTCCCCGGGGACTTTTCAGAGGTATGCTATGAACATATTCGACATCATGGGCCCGGTGATGGTGGGCCCGTCCTCCTCCCATACCGCCGGCGCCGCCCGCATCGGGCTGACGGCCCGGCGGCTGCTGGGCAGCCAGCCGGTGAAGGCGGACATCCTGCTGCACGGCTCCTTCGCCGCCACCGGCGCGGGCCACGGCACGGACCGGGCCATCGTGGCGGGGCTGCTGGGGATGCGGCCGGACGACGCCGCCCTCCCCCGGGCGCTGCGCATAGCGGAGCAGGAGGGGATGGCTGTGACCATCCGCGCCGGCCAAATGCGGGACGCCCACCCCAACACCGCCCTTCTCACCCTCACCGACGGCGGCGGGCGGACCCTGTCCGTGTCCGCCTCCTCCCTGGGCGGCGGCCGCATCCGGGTCAACGCCATCGACGGGATGGAGGCGTCCTTCTCCGGGGAGTATCCCACCCTGATCATCCGCAACGAGGACCGGCCCGGCATCCTCTCGGAGATCACCCGGGTGCTGTATGAGCACAACGCCAACATCGCCACGGTGCAGCTGTACCGGGACCGGCGGGGCGGCCTGGCGGTGACGGTGATCGAGTGCGACGCGCCGCTGCCGGAGCGGCCCCGGGCGGAGCTGGCGGCGCTGGACGGGGTGGTGCGGTGCACCTATCTGGATATGGGGGAGGACTGAGAGATGAGCTTCGTGTCGGTGAGCGCGCTGCTGGCGGCGGCGGAGAGAGAGCCCCTGTGGCAGGCGGTGCTGGACGACGACTGCCGGGACCGGGGCGTGGAGCGGTCGGAGAGCCTGGAGCGGATGGAGGCCCTGTGGCGGGCCATGGTCCGCTCCGCAAAGGAGTACGATGCGGCCCGGCGCTCCGCCAGCGGCCTGTCCGGCGGCCAGGGGGCGAAGATGGCGGCGGCCCAGTCCATCGGCGGGCCCTTTTTGCGGGACGTGATCGCCACGGCCCTGATGGTGGGCGAGCAGAACGCCTGCATGGGCCGGATCGTGGCGGCCCCCACGGCGGGGGCCAGCGGGGTGATGCCCGCGGTGCTGCTGCCCCTGCGGGAGAGGGACGGCCTCGCCGACGAGACGATGGTCCAGTGCCTCTATGTGGCGGCGGGCTTCGGCCAGATCATCGCCGCCCGGGCCTCCATCTCCGGGGCGGAGGGCGGCTGTCAGGCGGAGATCGGCGCGGCCTCCGCCATGGCCGCCGCGGCGCTGGTCCACGCCCGGGGCGGGACGCCCCAGGCCATGGCCGCGGCGTGCGCCATGGCCCTGCAGAACGTGATGGGCCTGGTGTGCGACCCGGTGGCGGGCCTGGTGGAGGAGCCCTGCGTCAAGCGCAACGTGATGGGCGCCGTCAACGCCCTGGCCTGCGCCGATATGGCCCTGGCGGGGGTGGCCTCCGCCATCGGCTGCGACGAGGTGATCGACGCGGCCGCCGCGGTGGGGCGGCTCATGCCCGCCAGCCTGCGGGAGACGGGGGAGGGCGGGCTCGCCGCCACCGCCACCGCCCGGAGGATCGCCGAGAGCCTGGGCGGGGAGAGACCGGGCCCGGCGGAGGGCTGAAAAAGTGCATAAAAATCACGGAAAACGGCCTTTTCCCATGTGATTGCACTTGAATATCGCGGCCCTCGACATTATAATAACAATGGTCCGGAGAGGAGCCGGACCCGGCGTCACGTCTGTTTGCGCAGGACCAAGGGCGCCGTATTGCAAAAGGTCGATAAAAATTTAACATTTATAGGAGGAACCACAATGAAAGTCGCAGTATTTGGCGCCGGCACCATGGGCAGCGGGATCGCCCAGGTCTTCGCCGCGAAGGGCCACACCGCCCTGATGTATGCCAGCTCCGTCGCCTCTGCCCAGAAGCATAAGGATAAGCTGGCCGCGTCCCTGGCCAAGCGTGTGGCCAAGGGCAAGATGACCCAGGAGGCCGTGGACGCCCTGCTGGCCAACGTGCTGGTGGAGGAGAAGTCCGCCTGCGCCGACGCCGATCTGGTGATCGAGTGCGTCAAGGAGGATATGCCCACCAAGAAGGCGCTGCTCCAGGAGCTGGACGAGCTGTGCAAGCCCGAGGCCATTTTCGCCTCCAACACCTCTTCCCTGTCCGTCACCGAGATGGGCCTGGGCCTGAAGCACCCGGTCATCGGCATGCATTTCTTCAATCCCGTCCCCAGCATGAAGCTGGTGGAGGTCATCCGGGGCGCCAACACCACCCAGGAGACCTTTGAGTTCATCTTCAACCTGGCCCAGGAGATCGGCAAGGACCCCGTGGAGGTGGCCGAGGCTCCCGGCTTCGTGGTCAACAAGATCCTCATCCCCATGATCAACGAGGCCATCGGGCTGGTGGAGACCGGCGTCGCCTCCGTCTCCGACATCGACAAGGCCATGAAGCTGGGCGCCAACCACCCCATGGGCCCCTTGGAGCTGGGCGATTTCATCGGCCTGGACGTGTGCCTGGCCATCATGGAGACCCTGTACAACGAGACCGGCGACAGCAAGTACCGTCCCGCGCTGCTTCTCAAAAAGATGGTCCGCGGCGGCCTGCTGGGCCGCAAGTCCGGCAAGGGCTTTTACGATTACAGCAAATAACGCTTTGAAGGAGTACTATCATGGATTTTCATCTGAGTAAAGAGCAGCTGATGCTCCGCAAGATGTACCGGGACTTCGCCGAAAACGAAGTCAAGCCCCTGGCCGAGGAGGTCGACGAGACCGAGGAGTTCCCCATGGAGACCGTCAAGAAGATGGGCGAGCTGGGCATGATGGGCATCTACTTCCCCAAGGAGTACGGCGGCGCCGGCGGCGACGTGCTGAGCTACGCCATGTGCGTGGAGGAGCTGGCCAAGGTCTGCGGCACCACCGCGGTCATCGTCTCGGCCCACACCTCCCTGTGCTGCGCCCCCATCTTTGAGCACGGCACCGAGGAGCAGAAGCGCAAGTATCTGCCCGACCTGCTGAGCGGCAAAAAGATCGGCGCCTTCGGCCTGACCGAGCCCGGCGCCGGCACCGACGCCCAGGGCCAGCAGACCACCGCCGTGCTGGACGAGTCCGGCGAGAACTATATCCTCAACGGCTCCAAGATCTTCATCACCAACGCCGGCTTCGCCGATGTGTTCATCGTCATCGCCGTCACCGGCAAGACCACCAACAAGCGCGGCAAGCCCATCAAGGAGATCTCCGCCTTCATCGTGGAGCGTACCTTCCCCGGCTTCAGCGTGGGCAAGCATGAGAAGAAGATGGGCATCCGCGGCTCCTCCACCTGTGAGCTGGTGTTCGAGGACTGCATCGTGCCCAAGGCCAACCTCCTGGGCAAGATCGGCCAGGGCTTCAAGATCGCCATGCAGACCCTGGACGGCGGCCGTATCGGCATCGCCGCGCAGGCCCTGGGCCTGGGCGAGGGCGCTGTGAACGAGGCCATCAAGTACACCAAGGAGCGCGTCCAGTTCGGCAAGCGCATCAGCCAGTTCCAGAACACCCAGTTCCAGCTGGCCGATATGCACACCCGCATGCAGGCCGCCCAGTTCCTGGTATACTCCGCCGCCTGCAAGAAGCAGAACCACGAGGATTACTCCATGGACGCGGCCATGGCCAAGCTGTTCGCGGCCGAGGCCGCCAGCGACGTGACCCGCCGGGCCGTGCAGCTGTTCGGCGGCTACGGCTACACCCGTGAGTACCCGGTGGAGCGCATGATGCGCGACGCCAAGATCACCGAGATCTATGAGGGCACTTCCGAGGTCCAGCGCATGGTCATCTCCAGCCATCTGGGCGTCAACTAAGTCAGGAGGGAAAGGTTAGAAATGAAAGTTATCGTATGTGTGAAGCAGGTGCCCGACACCTCCGGCAAGGTGGCGGTGAATCCGGACGGCACGCTGAACCGCGCGTCTATGGAGACCATCACCAACCCGGACGACATGAACGCCGTGGAGGCTGCCCTGAAGCTGAAGGATGAGACGGGCTGCAAGGTGATCGTGGTGACCATGGGTCCCCCTCCCGCGGAGGGGATGCTGCGCGAGCTGCTGGCCATGGGCGCGGACGAGGGGTACCTCATCTCCGGCCGAGAGTTCGGCGGCAGCGATACCTACGCCACCTCTCAGATCGTGGCGGCGGGCGTGAACAAGATCGGCGTGGAGAAGGGCGACATCGTGATGTGCGGCCGCCAGGCCATCGACGGCGACACGGCCCAGGTGGGCCCGCAGATCGCGGAGAAGCTGCACCTGCCCCAGGTGACCTACGCCGCGGACATCCACAAGGACGGGGACGACATCACCGTCAAGCGGATGCTGGAGGACGGCTACATGACCATCAAGGTGAAGACGCCGTGCCTGCTGACCTGCATCAAGGAGCTGAACAAGCCCCGGTACATGTCCGTGGGCGGGATCTTCGAGGCCTACAGCAAGCCGGTGACGGTGCTGGACTACGAGGCGCTGAAGGACGATCCTCTGATCGACCCGACCACCATCGGCCTGAAGGGGTCCCCGACCAACATCCTGGTATCGTTCACGCCGCCGCAGAAGGGCGCGGGCATGATGCTGGAAGGCGCGGACATGGGCACGTGCGAGAAGCTGGCAGGCATCCTGGCCGGCAAGCACATCATCTGAGAGAGGAGTAAGAGGAAATGGCTTTTAATAATACGGACCTGGCTGCTTTCAAGGATGTGTGGGTATTCTGCGAGCAGCGTGACGGGAAGCTGATGCCGACGGACCTGGAGCTGATCAGCGAGGGGCGGCGTCTGGCGGACGAGCTGGGCGTTCAGCTGTGCGGCCTGCTTTTGGGCGACGGCGTGGAGGGCCTGGCGAAGGAGCTGGGCGGCTACGGCGCGGACAAGGTATATGTGTGCGAGCATCCGCTCCTGAAGGTATACACCACCGACGCGTACGCGAAGGTGATCTGTGACGTGATCGAGGAGCTGAAGCCGGAGGCATTCCTCATCGGCGCGACCAACATCGGCCGGGATCTGGGCCCCCGGTGCGCGGCGCGGCTGCACACAGGCCTGTGCGCGGACTGCACGCACCTGGACGTGGACATGGGGATCTACAAGGACTTCCTGCATGAGGCGAGCACGCTGGAGGACGCCCGGATCGAGGGGCTGAACACGGCGATGGTGCTGGGCGAGAAGCACGACGTGAGCCGCGATCTGAAGATGACCCGTCCGGCGTTCGGCGGCCACCTGATGGCGTCGATCATCTGCCCGCGGTTCCGTCCCACGATGGCGACGGTGCGTCCGGGCGTGATGAAAAAGCGCCCCTTTGATCAGGCGAAGGCGGACGCCTGCCAGATCGTGAAGCCGGCGTTCGAGCTCTCTGAGGCGGACCTGCAGACCGAGGTGACCGAGGTGGTGAAGGCGGCGAAGAAGCTGGTGGACCTGATCGGCGCGGACTTCATCGTGAGCGTTGGCCGCGGCATCAGCAAGGACGTGGAAGGCGGCATCAAGCTGGCGGAGGAGCTGGCGGCCGAGCTGGGCGGCGTCGTGGGCGGCTCTCGTGCCGTTATCGACAGCGGCTGGCTGAGCGCGGACCACCAGGTGGGCCAGACGGGCAAGACGGTGCACCCGAAGGTGTACGTGGCCCTGGGCATCTCCGGCGCCATCCAGCACAAGGCTGGCATGCAGGACAGCGAATGCATCATCGCGGTGAACAAGAACGAGACGGCGCCCATCTTCGAGATCGCGGACTACGGCATCTGCGGCGACCTCTTCAAGGTGACGCCCATGCTGACCGAGGCAATCCGCGCCGCCAAGGCCGCGAAATAACCCCCCATATAAGCAAAAAAACACCGCCAACTCGGCGGTGTTTTTTATTGCGCTTTTTCGGCTCAGTCTTCCGGCAGGGCGAACAGCGACTGGACGCGGCGGTCGGCGGGGAGGAGGTTATTGTACTCCATATAGTAGTAGGCCGCCAGCTGGTCGAAGCGGCTGTCCCCCGGCTCGAAGAAGCCGGTCTGGCCGTCGGCGGTGTAGTACCGGCCGCTGCTCATCCGCACGGGGATCTGGCGGGACAGCTCCAGCACCGTCCGGTAATAGGGGGTCAGGGGCAGCCCGGCCATGTCCATGACCATGGGGGCCAGGTCCACCATGCTCACCGAGCCGATGTCCTGGGTCTCCACCGTGCCGAAGGCCTTGTTGGCCCAGATCATGAAGGGGGTGGAGCGGCTGGCCAGGTCGCTCTCCTCCGCCGTCAGGCTCTCCCGGGGGGAGAGGTACTTGATGATATAGGGGGAGTGGTCGCCCACCATGCACACCAGCACCGGCCGGTCCACGGTGTCGAAGTAGTCCAGCAGCCCCTCCAGGGCCTGATCGGACAGGCGGATGCTGGTGAGGAACTCGTCCAGATCGTCCGTGTAGCCGCCGAAATCCCGCCCGGTGTGGACGGTGTCATAGGAGGCGTCGTTCTGCTCCCAGCCGCCGTGGTTCTGGTAGGTGAGCAGGAACATCATCCGGGGCCCGTCGCCGGAGCTCTCATACCAGTCGATCATGTTCCGGTAGGTGGACTCGTCGGTGCACAGCCGCTCGCCGTAGCTCTCCAGACCGGTGAAGTCGTCCCGGAACCGCCACTCGTCGAAGCCCATGGCCGGATAGGCGTGGCCGCGGCCGTAGTTGCCGGGGGCGCAGGGGTGCATGGCCCAGGTGGTATAGCCCAGGTCCTTCAGGACGGTGACGAGGCTGTTCCGGTCGCTCATGTTCAGCAGCTGGAAGGGCGCGCCGGGGGAGAGGATGGCGGTGGAGTTGCTGGTGAGCAGCTCGAACTCGCTGGCGTTGGTGCCGCCGCCCACGCCCACCAGGGATACAACCGCCCGGCCCTTGACGGCATTCTCCCGGGCGTACCAGTTCTCCATGTAGGGCACGTCCGTATCCAGGTCGGTGAAATCCTCCAGGTCGTAGAAGGTCTCGTTGAGGATGAAGATCAGGTCCGGCATCTGCTCCGGGACCGCCTGGACCGGCGTGTCGTCCGCCTCGGCCAGGGCGGCCACCGCCTCGTCCGTATAGCCCTCGGGCATCTTCACCGGGTCCACCATGAGCATCTGCTGGCGCACCACATAGACCGGGTAGCCCTGATACTGGGAGTAGGTCTCGAAGGGGAACCAGCCGCCGATGGGGTCCAGCCTGTCCAGCATAAAGAAGGACCCGGCCACGCACCCGCCCAGCAGCACGAAGCCGCCCAGGCCCAGCAGAAAGCGCCGGACGCTGGATCGCTGGCCGGGATAGACCCACTTCAGCAGCACCGCCAGCAGGGTGTTCACCGCCAGCACCAGCAGGGAGAACACCACCGGCCAGGCCATGTGGAACCGGTACCCGCCGATCACGTCCAGGGCTGTGCCCAGGCTGGAGATCAGCCCCACGGTGATGGGCTCGCCCCGGAGGGCGAGGGTGTAATAGTTGGCGATGCCAAAGCCACACAGCAGCACGTTGCCGATGAAAAAGGCCACGTGCCAGCGCATGGTGAGAAGAAACAGCGCCAGATCCACCAGCAGCATCATGCCGCAGTTGAGGAACAGATACACGATCTTCCGGGACAGGATGTCCCGGAGCGTGACGCAGCTCAGGTCCAGCTGGAGCCACTGCAGGCCCGCCATGACGGCGATGAGCGCCGCGCACAGTACCAGCCGGGCCTTGGGCCGGCCCTCCAGGCGGGCGTTTATGCGGTTGGGGATGTCTCGGACAGAGCTCATGGACAGGTCCTTTCACGGCGGGAACGGGGCGGACGGCGCGCCGCCGTCCCGGTTTTTCACATTTTGCTTGCATGATAGCACAATCCGCCCCGGTTTTCAAGGCCGCTCCCGCGCCCGGCGGCCCGGCGGATTTTGTGTGGCATTTTACGGCCCGGTATGGTATACTGCGGGCAGATATACCGGTGGGAGGTTACTATGAGCATCTACGATCCGTTTTCCGGCCCGCGGGCCCGGAGGGAGAGATGAAGCGGGGCGGGGCGCTCCCGGTGGCGCTGATCCTGCTGGCGGCGGCTGGCTGGGGCGTGATCGGTCTGTTCTCCCGGCCCATGAACGCCGCCGGGCTCAGCTCTCTGCAGGTCACCTTCGTGCGCAGCGTGACCGTGGCGGCGGGGATGGGCGTGCTGCTGCTGGTCAAGGACCGGTCGCTCTTCCGCATCGAGTGGAGGGACGGCTGGATCTTCCTGGGGACCGGGCTGATCAGCATCATCTTCTTCAACGTATGCTACTTCACTACCATCCAGCTGACCACCCTGGCGGTGGCCAGCATCCTGCTGTACACGGCGCCCTGCTTCGTGATGCTGATGTCGGCGGTGTTTTTCAAGGAGAGGATCACCGCCCAAAAGCTGGCGGCGCTGGTCCTGGCCTTCACCGGCTGCGTGCTGGTCAGCGGCCTGGGGGCGGGGGGCGTCACGCCCTTCGGCCTGCTCACCGGGGTGTGCTCCGGCGTGGGCTACGCCACCTATAGCATTTTCGGCAAGGTGGCGCTGAAAAAATACCACCCCTTCACCTTGATCTTCTATACCTTCGTGGTGTCCACGGTGTGCCTGGCGCCCTTCGCCCATATCGGCGCGGTCACGGCGGCCCTGGCGGGCAGCGGACAGGCGGCGCTGGCGGCATTGGGGCTGGGGGCGGTGTCTACCTTCATGCCCTACGTGTGCTACACCACCGGCCTGGAGAGCGTGGAGGCAGGCCGGGCGTCGGTGCTGGCCTTTTTCGAGCCGCTGGTGGCCACGGTGGCGGGCATCGCCGTGTTCCATGAGCCCCTGGGGCTGAAAAACGCCGCCGGCATCGCCCTCATCTTCATCGCCATCGTGCTGCTGAACGTGCCCCTGGGCAGACGGGCCGGGGCAAAAGGAGAATGATATGAACGTGCGCATCATCACGGACTCCGCCTGCGACATCCCGCAGGAGGAGGCAGAGGCCCTGGGGGTGCAGGTGCTGCCCATCACCGTGCTCTTCGGCGGGGAGGAGTATCTGGACGGGGTCACGCTGACCAACGAACAGTTTTTCGAGAAGCTGGTGGAGTCGGACGCGCTGCCCCACACCTGCCAGATCACCCCCTTCCAGTACGGCGAGGCCTTTCGCGACCTGGCCGAGGCGGGGGAGGAGGCGGTGTGCATCACCCTGTCCGGCAGGCTCTCCGGCTGCTGGAACAGCGCATGCATGGCGGCGGAGGATCACGCCGGCCGGGTGACCGTAGTGGACAGCGAGAACGTGTCCATCGGCCAGCGGATACTGGTGCTGCTGGCGGTGCGGCTGCGGGAGCAAGGTCTCTCCGCCGCGCAGATCGCCGCGGCGCTGGAGGCGCAGAAAAAGCGGGTGCGGGTGCTGGCGCTGCTGGACACGCTGGAATATCTGAAAAAGGGCGGGCGCATCTCCCCGGCGGTGGCCTTCGCCGGCGGCGTGCTGTCCATCAAGCCGGTGATATCCATCCAGAAGGGCGAGGTAGCGCTCATCGGCAAGGCCCGGGGCTCCAAAAACGGCAACAACCTGCTGACCCAGTTCGTGCAGCAGTGCGGGGGCATCGACTATACCATGCCCTGCGCGTTGGGCTACAGCGGCCTTTCCGACGCCCTGCTGCAAAAGTACGTCCGGGACAGCGAGGCCCTGTATAAGGACCATGTACAGGAGTTGCCGGTCTGTTGCATCGGCAGCACCATCGGCACCTACGCCGGCCCCGGCGCCATCGGCGTGGCCTTCTTCAGCGCGGAGTAAGAGGCGGGCAAAAGCCTCCCTTGTCAAAGGGAGGGGGACCGCACGAAGTGCGGTGGAGGGATTGCCGTTGGTCCAAGGACGATCCCGGGGAAAGCAATCCCCCAGTCACCGCCTAAAGGCGGCGACAGCCCCCTTTCACAAGGGGGCCTAAGAGGAACGGACCTATAGATGCCTCCCTTGTCAAAGGGAGGGGGAGTGGTCGTGGTCGGCAATCCCCCCGGCCCTGCGGGCCACCCCCCTTTCACAAGGGGGGCTTTGGGGATAAACAGGGTCACCCCTTTCACAAGGGGGGCTTTGGAGGTGGCCAAGGCTGCCCCTTTCACAAGGGGGGCTTTGGAGGTAGCCAAGGCTCCCCTTTCACAAGGGGGCCTCTTCTGTGTTGCACGCAGCCCGGTCAAATATCGAGCCCCGGCTCATTGGAGCCGGGGCTTGATGCGGTTTATTTTAATGTCTCAGCACTTTTCCCAAATGGTGGCGACGCCCATGCCGCCGCCGATGCACAGGGTGGCCAAGCCGTGCTTGGCCTCGGGCCGCTTTTGCATCTCGTGGACCAGGGTGACGATGATCCGCGCGCCGGAGGCGCCCACGGGGTGGCCCAGGGCGATGGCACCGCCGTTGACGTTGACCTTGGACATATCGAAGTGCAGCTCCCGGGCCACGGCGATGGACTGGGCTGCGAAGGCCTCGTTGGCCTCGATCAGGTCCATGTCGTCGATGGTCAGATCGGCCCGCTTCAGGGCCTGACGGGTGGCAGGCACGGGGCCCACGCCCATGATCTTCGGGTCCACGCCGCCCTGGCCGTAGCTGACCAGCTTGGCCATGGGCTTCAGGCCGTACTTCTTCACGGCCTCGCCGGAGGCGATGATGATGCAGGCGGCGCCGTCGTTGATGCCGGAGGCGTTGGCGGCGGTGACGCGCTGGACATGCTTCTTGGTGTCGGCCTCATGGACCTGGGTGGGCTCAAAGGTGTGGACGATCTCGTCCTCCACGCCCTCGGGGCCCACGGGGAAGGCGCCGCGCAGCTTGGCGATGCTCTCGGCCGTCACGCCCTTGCGGGGGAACTCGTCCACCTTGAACTCGATGGTCTCCTTCTTCACCTTCACGGGCACGGGGACGATCTCGTCGTCGAACTTGCCGGCGGCCTGGGCGGCCTCGGTCTTCTGCTGGCTGGCGGCGCCGAAGGCGTCCAGCTCCTCGCGGGTGATGCCCCACAGGTCGCAGATGTTCTCGGCGGTGGTGCCCATGTGGTAGTCGTTGTACACGTCCCACAGTCCGTCGTTGATCATGGTGTCCACCATCTTGGTGTGGCCCATCCGGGCGCCCATACGGGCGGCGGGCACGGCGTAGGGAGCCATGGTCATGTTCTCCGTGCCGCCGGCGACGATGACGTCCGCGTCGCCGCACTCGATGGCGCGGGCGGCCTCGATGACGCTCTTCATGCCGGAGCCGCAGACCATGCCCACGGTGTAGGCGGGAACAGAGTAGGGGATGCCGGCCTTCACGGCCACCTGACGGGCGGGGTTCTGGCCCTGGGCGGCGGTGAGGATGCAGCCGAACATGACCTCATCCACGTTCTCCGGGGCGATGTTGGCGCGCTTGAGCGCCTCCTTCACCACGATGGCGCCCAGGTCCACGGCCGGGGTCTTCGACAGCGTGCCCTGAAAGCTGCCAATGGCGGTACGGCAGCAGTTTACCAGATAGATGTCTTTCACGGGGGGATCCCTCCTTATAAAAATTGACGGTGTTGTGATCGCCTTCCGGCGGATTGTTTAATTTTTGTCAGCATCAGTATAGTACACAATATAATAAAAGTCAAGACTGGTCCCGGGAAATTCAGCACTTTCCCATCTGCCGCCGGCGGCGGGCCGCCGCTCTTGACATTTCCGGGGCGCGCCGCTAAAATGATTGTCAGGATAAACACAAAAGGAGATGCGGCAAGATGGACTATCAGGCCATGTATCGTGAGAAGCTGACCACCGCCGACGAGGCGGTAAAGCTGGTAAAATCCGGCGACTGGGTGGACTATACCTGGTGCACCATGCACCCGGTGGAGCTGGATAAGGCGCTGGCCAAACGGGCGCCGGAGCTGAAGGACGTGAAGGTGCGCGGCGGCGTCACCATGTGGATGCCCGAGATATGCAAGGCCGACGACGCCGGCGAACACTTCGCCTGGCACAGCTGGCACTGCTCCGGCATCGACCGGAAGATCATCGCCAAGGGCATGGGCTGGTTCAGCCCCATCCGCTACTCCGAGCTGCCCCGGTACTACCGGGAGAACGTGGACGTGGACGTGGTGATGGTCCAGGTGCCCCCCATGGATGCCCACGGCAATTTCTCCCTGTCCCTGAGCCCGTCCCACCTGTACGACATGTGCGCCAAGGCAAAGCACGTCATCGTGGAGGTCAACCGGAACCTGCCGGTGGTATTCGGCCTGTGCAAGAGCGAGATCAACATCGCCGACGTGACATACGTGGTGGAGGGCAATGATCCCCCCGTGGCCCAGCTGGGCTCCGCCGCCCCCAGCGAGGTGGACAAGGCCGTGGCCAATCTGATCGTGCCGGAGATCCCCAACGGGGCCTGCCTGCAGCTGGGCATCGGCGGCATGCCCAACGCCGTGGGCGCCATGATCGCCCAGTCCGACCTGAAGGATCTGGGCGTGCACACCGAGATGTATGTGGACGGCTTCGTGGACATCGCCTTGGCCGGGAAGATCAACGGCAAAAACAAGAACCTGGACTACGGCCGGCAGGTGTTCGCCTTCGCCGCCGGGTCCCAGAAGCTTTATGATTATGTAAACCGCAACCCCGACGTGATGGGCGCCACGGTGGACTACACCAACGACGTACAGGTCATCGCCCAGCTGGATAAGTTCATCTCCATCAACAACGCCGTGGACCTGGACCTGTTCGGCCAGGTGAACGCCGAGTCCGCCGGCATCAAGCACATCTCCGGCACCGGCGGCCAGCTGGACTTCGTCATGGGCGCGTACCTCTCTAAGGGCGGCAAGAGCTTCATCTGCCTGAGCTCCACCATGACCGCCAAGGACGGCACGCTGAAAAGCCGCATCGTGCCCACCCTCACCCCGGGCTCCATCGCCACCGACCCCCGCAGCTGCGTGCAGTACATCGTCACCGAGTACGGCATGGTGAACCTGAAGGGCCTGTCCACCTGGGAGCGGGCCGAGGCGCTCATCTCCATCGCCCACCCGGATTTCCGGGAGGGCCTGATCGCCGAGGCGGAGAAGATGCACATCTGGAGACGGAGCAACAAGTAAATACAAAACAAGACCGCTCCTCCGGGGCGGTCTTGTTTTATCACCTTGTTGAAGGCCCCCTTGTGTAAAGGGGGCTGGCTCCGGCGACAGCCGGAGACTGAGGGATTGTCGACAACCCCTCCACCGCACTTCGTGCGGTCCCCCTCCCCTTACACAGGGGAGGCTTTTTCTGCGCAGACGCTCATATACCGCTCCGCGGCCCGGACGGTGTTGACCAGGTATCGCATGGTCTCCACCGGGTACCGGCCCGCGGCGGTCTCCCCGGTGACCATCACCGACGAGGCCCCGTCCAGCACCGCGTTGAAGATGTCGCTGACCTCCGCCCGGGTGGGGACGGGACTGCGCTCCATGGAGGCGAGCATCTGGGTCACCACCATGAAGGGCCTGCCCGCGGCCCGGCAGGCGGCGGCGATGCGCTTTTGCACCGCGGGCAGCTCCCACAGGGGCATGGCGTTTCCCAGATCCCCCCGGGCGATGACGATCTCGTCCGCGTCGGGGAGCAGCTGGGGCAGCTTCTCCACCCCGGCCATGCTCTCGATCTTCGCCAGCAGCCGCAGCTTCCCGCACCCGGCCTCACCCAGGGCGGCGCGCACCTCCTCCAGGTCCTCCCGGCCCCGGACGAAGGGCTGCATCACGGCGGTGACGCCCCGGTCCCGTGCGGCGCGGAGGTTGGCCCGGTCCGCCTCCGTCACGGCCGGGGGACGGATGTCCGCCCCGGGCAGGGCGAGGCTCTTCCGGCTCAGGAGCGTACCGCCCCGCACCACCGCCGCCTCCGCGCCATCCGGCAGAGAGCGGGTCACCCGCAGCAGCAGCTTCCCGTCGTCCAGCAGCACCTCCCGGCCCGGCGCCAGCGCGGGCAGGGCCGCCTCCGGCACGGGGACGCCGTCCCCGCCGAGACGGACCGTGTCCCCCTCGGCGAGCGTCACGGGGCCGGCCAGCGCGCCGATGCGCAGCTCCGGGCCCTGCATATCGATGACCAGTCCCGGCCGGACGCCGGTCATGGCCGCCGCTTTTTCCAGCTCCTCCAGCCAGTCCTCCGCCCCCGTCAGGGCGACGTGGGACAGATTCAGCCGCAGTCCTGTCATGCCCAGCTCCAGCATCCGCGCCAGCGTGTCCGCCCGGGCGCAGGCGGGGCCAAGCGTACCGTAGATCTCCATGGGCGCGCTCCTTTCCTGTCCTAAAAAAGATAGCATATCTGCCCGCAAGGCGCAAGGAAAACCCGCGCCGGCCGCCGTTTCCAGCGATCGCCTATTGACAAGGGAGACACGTTTTGGTATATTTATCACGATGCATTAGAGATTGTTTTAGATATCATTAATTTAATTCACTATATCGGAGCGAAACGATGGATATACTTGCCCAGTACCAGGAAAAATGCCGCACGGCCGACGAGATCGCGGCCATGGTGGAGAGCGGGTGGACCTGCTGCGTGGACGCGGCGGCCTCCATCCCCACGGCGATCATCGAGGCCATCGGCCGCCGCGCCCAGGCGGGGCAGGTGGGCGGCCTGACCTTTCATGAGATGCTGGACCTGGCGCCCACCGCCCTGTTCGCCTGGCCGGAGGCCATCCGGCCGGTGTCCTGGTTCTCCGGGAAGAACTCCAAGGCGGCGGTGAACCGGGGCGCGGCGGACGTGATGCCCTGCTATTACCGGGATATGCCCGCCCTGCACCGGGAGTACGTGGAGCTGGACGCCTTCATGACGGTGGTGTCTCCCATGGACAAGGACGGCTGGTTCAGCGCCGGCGTCACCGGGTCCTACAGCGCGGCCCAGTTCGAGAAGGCCCGGCACGTGTTCCTGGAGGTGAACGAGAACATGCCCTGGGGGGTGACCTCTCCCAGGATCCACATCTCCCAGGTGACGGCCCTGTGCGAGCACAACGCGCCCCTCCCCATCACGCCTCCCGCCCGCCTGGACGAGGTCAGCCGGGCCATCGGCGGCTATATCGCCCAGGAGGTGCCCGACGGGGCCACCATCCAGCTGGGCATCGGGGCCATCCCCGAGGCGGTGGGCCTGGCCCTGAAGGACAAGCACGACCTGGGCATCCACACGGAGCTGCTGCCGGACTGCATGATAGAGCTGATTGAGTGCGGCGCCGTCACCAACGCCCGCAAGCCCATCCACACGGGCAAGACGGTGGCCACCTTCACCTTCGGCTCGGAGCGGCTTTACCGGTACATACACAACAATCCCGACGTGGAGATCCTGCCGGTGGAGTACGTCAACGACCCGGCGGTGATCGCCCAGCACCCCAACTTCATCTCCGTCAACGGCGGGCTGGAGGTGGATTTCTTCGGCCAGGTCTGCGCTGAGAGCCTGGGCGCGGTCCACGTGTCCGGCACCGGCGGCCAGACGGATTACGTCCGGGGCGCGGTGATGAGTCCCGGGGGCAAGAGCTTCATCGCCTTCCCCTCCACCGCCGCCGGCGGCACGGTCAGCCGCATCCGGGCCACCCTGACCCCGGGGGCGCTGGTGAGCACCAGCAAAAACGACGTGGACTGGATCGCCACGGAGTACGGCCTGGCCAAGCTCCGGGGAAAGACCCTGTCCCAGCGGACCAAGGCCCTGATCGCCATCGCCCATCCCAAGTTCCGGGAGGAGCTGACAGCCCAGGCCAAGGCCATGAATATACTGGTATAAGAGGTGAACGGCGTGAGCGGGCTCTCCCCCTGGCTGACCGCCCACCGGCTGACGGCGCTGGTGGGCCACAGCGGCACCGGCAAGACGGAGGTGGCGGTGAACATGGCCGTCGCCCTGGCGGACGCCGGGGTGAAGACGGCCCTGGCGGACCTGGACGTGGTGAACCCCTACTTCCGCAGCCGGGAGAGGATGGACCTGTTTTCCCGCAAGGGCATCCGGTTCGTGTCCTCGGCCCAGTCCATGGTGGACGCGGACGTGCCGTCCCTGCCGGCGGAGCTGAACGTGCTGCTCCAGGACGGCTCCCTGCGGAGCGTGCTGGACATCGGGGGCGACTCCGGGGCCCGGGTGCTGGGCCGCTACCGGCGCCAGATCGCCGGACAGGACAGCCAGATGCTCTTCGTGCTCAACGCCCGGCGGCCCCAGGTGGCCACGGCGGAGGCGGCGGAGTGGAACATCCGGCGGATCGAGGAGATCATGGGCCTGCCCATGGCCGGCATCGTGAACAACACCCATCTGTGCGGCGAGACCACAGCGGATGACATCCTGCTGGGGGCGGCGCTGGCGGAGGATGTGTCCCGCATGACAGGCATCCCGGTGGTGTGCCATGCGGCGGAGCGTTCCCTGGCGGAGACGCTGCCGGCGCTGGACGCGCCGGTGTTTCCCATCGACATCTATATGAAAAAGCCCTGGGAGCGCTGACGGTCCCCGGGCGAAAGGAGGTGAGAGGCTATGACCGTGTTTTTACATTTTGACCGCGATAAATGCAAGGGCTGCGAGCTGTGCGTGTCCGTGTGTCCCCGGCACATCCTGGCGCTGGATATGAGCGGCACCAACGAGAAGGGCTACCATCCGGCGACGGTGACGGACCCGTCGAAGTGTATCGCCTGCGCCAGCTGCGCGAAGATTTGTCCTGATTCGGTCATCAGCATTGAGAAAGAATAACGAGCTGCCTGGCAGCTGTTATTCTCCTGAAAATGCCGGCCGCGCTCCCGCTGGGACGAGAGGCGGCAGGGCATCACTGAAAGGAGTTGAAAACCCGTGGCAAAAGAGCTTTGGAAGGGCAATGAGGCCATTGCGGAGGCCGCCGTACGGGCGGGCTGCAAGTGTTTTTTCGGCTATCCCATCACGCCCCAGAACGAGATCCCTGAGTATATGTCCATGCGCCTGCCCCAGGTGGGCGGGGTGTTCGTGCAGTCGGAGTCGGAGCTGGCGGCCATCAACATGGTCTACGGCGCGTCGGCATCCGGCGTGCGGGCCATGACCAGTTCCTCCTCTCCCGGCATAAGCCTGAAGCAGGAGGGCATCAGCGCCCTGTGCAGCGGCGAGCTGCCCGGCGTGGTGGTGAACATGATGCGCGGCGGGCCCGGTCTGGGCACCATCCAGCCGTCCCAGTGCGACTATTTCCAGGCCACCCGGGGCGGCGGCAACGGCGATTACCGCACCATCGTGCTGGCCCCCTGCGACATCCAGGAGGCCGTGGACATGACCCAGGAGGCCTTCGACCTGGCGGATCTGTACCGCACGCCGGTGATGATCCTGGGCGACGGCATGATCGGCCAGATGATGGAGCCCATCGAGTGGCACGACATCCCCAAGCGGGAGCTGCCTCCCAAGGACTGGGCGGCCAGCGGCCGCAAGGGCCGGGACCACAGCAACTTCGTCACCAGCCTGCGCATCGACGCCCAGGACTGCGAGGACTTCAACCGGGCGCTGGAGGCCAAGTATAAGACCATCGCCGAGAAGGAGACCCGCTGGGCGGAGAAGGACGCCGAGGGATGCGACATCCTGCTGGTGGCCTATGGCACCCCGTCCCGCATCGCCCTGTCCGCGGTGGAGGAGCTGGAGAAAAAGGGCATCAAGGCGGGCCTGTTCCGGCCCAAGACCGTGTGGCCCTTCCCCTCCAAGCGGCTGGCGGAGATCGCGGCGGAGCCCAGCGTGAAAGCCATCCTGGTGGTGGAGATGAGCCTGGGCCAGATGCTGGAGGACGTGCAGCTGGCCGTCCAGGGCGCCAAACCCGTGCGGTTCTACGGCCGGGTGGGCGGCATGGTGCCCAGCGTGGAGGAGATCGCCGAGGAAGCGGAAAAAGTATTGCAGGAGGTGCAGTGAGATGACGACGGTATACCGCAAGACAAAAGGCTTGCAGGATAGGGACCTTCACTACTGCCCCGGCTGCGGCCACGGTATCGTACATAAATTGGTAGCGGAGTGCATGGAGGAGCTGGGCCTGATCGACAGCGCCATCCTGGTCTGCCCGGTGGGCTGCTCCGTGTTCGCGGGCAACTATTTCGCCTGCGACTGCATCGAGGCCATCCACGGCCGGGCCCCGGCGGTGGCCACGGCCATCAAGCGCACCCACCCGGATCAGCTGGTGGTCACCTATCAGGGCGACGGCGACCTGGCCAGCATCGGCGCGGCGGAGATCGTCCACGCCGCCATGCGGGGGGAGAAATTCACCACGGTGTTCATCAATAACGCCATCTACGGTATGACCGGCGGCCAGATGGCTCCCACCACGCTGCTGGGCCAGCGGGCCACTACCGCTCCCCTGGGCCGGAAAAAGGAGCTGCACGGCAGCCCCATGCGGGTGTGCGAGCTGCTGGCGTCCCAGGAGGGTCTGGCCTACGCCGAGCGGGTGTGCGTGGCGGACATCCCCCACCTGAACCAGGCGAAAAAGGCCATCAAGAAGGCCTTCGAGCTGCAGCTGGCCGGCGTGGGCTTCACCTTCGTGGAGGTGCTGTCGGCCTGCCCCACCAACTGGGGCATGAGCCCGGTGGAGGCCAATAAGTGGCTGATGGAGAACATGGCCGCCTATTATCCCCTGGGCGTGATAAAGGAGGCGCAGGCGAAATGAAGAAGCAGATCACCATTTCCGGCTTCGGCGGCCAGGGCGTCATGAGCATCGGCAAGAGCCTGGTGGAGGCCGCGGTGGCCGAGGGGATGCACGCCACATGGGTGCCCTCCTACGGCCCGGAGATGCGGGGCGGCACCGCCAACTGCCAGGTGGTGCTCTCCGACGAGCCGGTGGGCTCGCCGGTGTTCACCTACCCCACGGAGCTCATCGCCATGAACCTGCCTTCTCTGCACAAGTTCGAAGACAAGGTGCAGTCCGGCGGCATCATTTTCATCAACAGCTCCATCATCTCCCAGAAGGTGCAGCGCACCGACGTGAAGGCGGTGTACGTGCCCTGCGACTCCATCGCCGACGAGCTGGGCAACAAGAAGGTGGCCAACATGGTGATGCTGGGCGCCTATATCGCCGCCACCGGCGCGCTGAAGCAGGAGACCATCCGCGAGATGCTGGTGCACATGTTCACCGGTCCCAAGGCCAAGCTGGTGGACCTGAACATGCAGGCCCTGGAGCGGGGCGAGCAGTGCCTGCAGGCATGATATCCGGCCGCTATTCGTCGGATATGCGGCCGAAAAAGGGCGGCATCCGGCGATATGCGGACTATGCGTGTCATATCCGGCCGGATAGCCCATGGCTTATGCCATAATTATCCGCGCAAAATAAGACAGGACCCGGGACATCTCGTCCCGGGTCCTGTGTTTGCAGCCAGACAGTGTGCGTGCTATAATGACGAAAACAACGCTGCAAGGAGAAAATATTATGTCAACTGATGCAGTCTTTGCCGATCCGGCGCTGGAGGCGCTGCGGAAACGGTTCTTTCCCCGGGTAGCCTGGGGGCCGGACGGCCCGGTCCGCCGGCGGTATCTGGCCCGGGCGGAGGAACTGGACGCGGCGGCGGTGCTGGAGGAGCTGGCGCTGGCCGAGGGCTTCATCGCCCCGGGGAAGCGGGCGGTGACAGGCGGGCCGGAGGCGTGCCTGGCGGCGTACCGGCAGCGGAGCGGGGAGGACACGCTGGTGTTCGGCCGGGGCCCGGAGGCACATTGGTGCGATCTGGCCCTGTCGGAGCCGGACGCCGGCGGCTGGCAGGAGCTGATCGTGCGCTCGGAGCAGGGGGAGAATCTCATCGCCCTGGCCAGCGCCGTGGGGGCCCTGCGGTTCCGGCGCGTCCGGTGAGGGGACGCTCGTCAGTATTCCCCCACATAGACGTAGATGCTGGAGGAGCTGTACTCGGTGTACTCCTCCTCTGAGGTGGTGAAGTAGGAGAAGTACACGTGGGAGCCCGCATCGCCCCGGGCGGTCATGTCGATCGGCTCGTAGTAGGAGCCCTCCCGGAAGGCCTGGAGAAATGCCTCGGGCAGGGGATATTCGTCCAGCAGATCCTCCGCCGCCAGGGGGAGGTCCGCCCCCGCCAGCAGGGTCTGCAGGCTCTTCAGGGAGGCGGTGATGTAATCGATGTTCTCCTCCTTGGGGCGCGTCACGTCCACCTGCACGTGGTAGGACAGCTCCGACACCTGGCCGGCGGGGGACACGGTCACGAAGAGATATTCGTCCCAGGAGTCGTTGAGATAGCCGCTGATGTCGTAGCCGTACTCGCTGTACCGCTCCAGGGGATCGTCGGCGTACACGTCCCAGCACTTGGCCTGCAGCAGGGACTCCAGCCGGTCCATGGTCTCCGCCGCGGCACGCTGCCCGGCCCGGGCCGTGCGGATGGAGGAGACATAGGGGGGGACGTAGACAGCGGTGAGGATCAGCACCGGGACCAGGACCACCGCCATGACCACCTTTCCCGGCCGGGGCAGGGAGACGCCGAAGAAGTTCGCCGTCACCCGCGCCGCCCGATAGGCCTCCCGGGAGGTGGCGGCGGCCACGCCCATGGTGCCGGGCATCAGGGGCCCGACGTCGGGCGCGTCGCCCTTCAGATATGGCCCGCCCTGGGCGGCCCGGGCGCGCTCCTGGGCCTGTATCTGGGCCAGATACATCTTCCGGGAGATGTCCAGCCAGGCCGTGCGCTGCATCCCCAGACGAGGGGTCAGAAAGCCGTACACGGCGAAGGCCAGGCAGGCGGCAGTCAGCGCCAGATAGAGATACAGCCCCGGCATGAAGATGTCCCGGGCGTGCATCGCCACATGGTCCACTGCCTCCAGCACGACCAATACCACGCCCAGCCCGATGGCTGTGCACAGCGCCGCCACAGCGGCGATGGGGAGCAGGCAGTATTTGCGGACCAGCCGCTGTTCCTCATCTGTCAGCATAAGGGCGTCACCTTCCCCTTCCCACAGCCGTGTGGGCGGTCAGACCGCCTGCACGGCGTATTTCATGTAGGTGTTGTGGGCCCGCTCCCGGTCCAGGGTGGTGGGGCTCATGTGGCCCGGGTAGACCTCATAGTCCCCGGGCAGGTCGTAAAGCCGCTTCAGACTGCGCAGCAGCGCGTCCATGTCCCCGCCGGGCAGGTCCGTCCGGCCGCAGGAGCCGGCGAAGAGAGTGTCCCCGGCGAAGAGGGCGTCCTCGCACAGGTAGCACAGCCCGCCCGGGGTGTGGCCGGGGGTCTCCATCACCTGGAACACCAGCGATCCCACGCGCACTCTGTCCCCCTCCCGGAGCATGACGGTCCCCTCCGGCGGGAGGAAGGCGTAATCGCCCTTGCCCACGTCCCGGGGGCTCATGCACACCGGGGCGCCGGTCTCCTCATGGACGGCGCCGGCCGCCAGGGTGTGGTCGAAGTGGCCGTGGGTGAGGAGGATGTATTTGGCGGTGAGCCGGTGCTCCTCCAGGTAGTCAAGGATGGTGTTGGACTCGTCGCCCGGGTCGATGACGGCGCATTCCAGGGTGTTCTCGTCGGTGACGATGTAGCAGTTGGTCTCGATCTGGCCGACGGTGAGGGTCTTGATCAGCATATTCACAGCTCCTCTGTGTCAAGAAGTATGGTGATGGGGCCGTCGTTCTGGCTGAACACCTGCATGTCCGCGCCGAACACGCCGGTCTGCACCTCGAAGCCCCGCTCCCGGCACTGGGCGATGACGGACTCGTACAGGGGGATGGCGGTCTCCGGCCGGGCGGCGGCGGAAAAGCCGGGCCGGCGGCTGCGGCAGTCGGCGAAGAGGGTGAACTGACTGATGATGAGCAGGCTGTTGGCCCCGGCGTCCGTGGGGTTTACGTTCATCTTGCCGGCGGCGTCCTCGAACACCCGCAGCCCGCAGATCTTGTCGGCGATCTTCGCCGCCTGGGCGGGGCCGTCGTCCGTATGGACCCCCAGCAGCACCAGGAAGCCCCGGCCGATCTGGCCGTGGACGGCGCCGTCGATCTCCACCCGGGCGTTCTTCACCCGGGTCACCACGGCTCTCATATGAGCCCTCCCCGGTTCACGTCCCGTACGCCCCGGACGGCCTGGAGCTTGTTGATGATGGTCTGCAGCTCGGCGTTGTGCTTCACCTCCAGGGTGATGACCACGGTGGAGGTGCCCTTGCCGGTGTCCCGGGCGTTCAGCCCCCGGACCTTGGCGTTCAGGGAGTTGAGCACCGTGGCCACGTCCATCACCAGACCGCTGCGCTCGTCGGAGGTGATGTACAGGTCCGCGGCGTAGCTGTCGGTGATCTGGTCCGCCCAGGAGACGCTGATCCAGCGGCCATTGTCCTCGTCCCGCTGGTAGTTGACGCAGTCCTTCCGGTGGATGGACACGCCCAGGCCCCGGGTGATGAAGCCGACGATGGGGTCGCCGGGCACCGGGGTGCAGCAGCGGGAGAATTTGATGAGGCAGTTGTCCAGCCCCTCCACCAGCACGCCCTGGACGGCCTTGAGGGCCTTCTGCTGCCGGCGGTCCGCCCGCTCCTGCATCTTGTCCAGCTCCGTCTTGCGGACGGTGGTGCGGTTGCGGACGATCTCGTCCCGAATGCGGCCCACCGCGTGGGAGGCGGTCATGCCGCCGTAGCCGATGGAGGCGTAGACGTCGTCCATGTCCTGCACGGCCATGCGCTTGAGGATGTGGGGGAGCATCTCCGGATCGTTCACGTCCGCCATGGACAGGCCGATCCGGCGGGCCTCCGACTCGAACATGTCCCGGCCCTGGACGATGTTCTCCTCCCGGCGCTCCTTTTTGAACCACTGCTTGATCTTGGAGCGGGCCTCGCCGCTCTTGGCGATGGTGAGCCAGTCCCGGCTGGGACCGGAGGAGGAGTGGGAGGTGATGATGGTGACGATGTCGCCGTTCTGCAAGGGATAGGCGATGGGCACGATCCGGCCGTTGACCTTGGCGCCGGTCATGGAGTTGCCCACGGCGGAGTGGATGGCGTAGGCGAAGTCGATGGGGGTGGCGCCGGCGGGCAGGCTCTTCACGTCCCCATTGGGGGTGAAGACGAACACCTCGTCGTCGAACAGGTCCATCTTCAGATCGTGGTACAGGTCCTGTACGTCGCCGGTCTCCTGCTGGGTCTCCAGCAGCCGGCGGATCCAGGCGAACTTCTCCTCGTCCCCCTCCCGGGAGCCGGCGCCGCCGGATTTATATTTCCAGTGGGCCGCCACGCCGTACTCGGCGGTGACGTGCATCTGCCAGGTGCGGATCTGCACCTCGAAGGGGATGCCCTCCGTGCCGATGACGGTGGTGTGCAGGCTCTGGTAGTTGTTGGGCTTGGGGGTGGAGATGTAGTCCTTGAACCGGCCGGGCACCGGGCGGAACATCTCGTGGATGATGCCCAGGACGTTGTAGCAGTCCGCCAGGTCGTTGACGATCACCCGGAAGGCGCACAGATCGAAGATCTCCTCCACGCCCAGGTGCTGGGCGTACATCTTCCGGTAGATGCTGTAGATGTGCTTGAGCCGGCCGTAGACCTTGCACTGGATGCCCTCTTTCTCCATGCGCTGGCTGATGCGCCGCTCCATGGACTGCTGGAACTTCTCCATGGCGTCCCGCCGCCGGTCCAGGATGCTGGTGATCTCCCGATAGCCCACCGGGTCCAGATATAACAGCGCCAGGTCCTCCAGCTCGTCCTTCATCTTCTCCACGCCCAGACGGTGGGCGATGGGGGCGTAGATCTCCATGGTCTCCCGGGATTTGCTGAGCTGCTTTTCCGGGCTCTGGAATTCCATGGTGCGCATGTTGTGCAGCCGGTCGGCCAGCTTGATGAGGATCACCCGGATGTCCTTGGCCATGGCCAGGAGCATCTTGCGCAGGTTCTCCATCTGGTTCTCCTCCAGGGTGGAGTACTGCACGCGCGTCAGCTTTGTGACGCCCTCCACGATGTCGGCCACGTCCTCGCCGAACTGCTGCTCCAGCTGCTCGTGGGTGGTGTCGGTGTCCTCCAGCACGTCGTGGAGCAGCGCGGCCATGATGGACTCGTCGTCCAGGCCCATCTCCCCGGCGATCTCGGCCGCGGCGATGGCGTGGGTGACGTAGGGCGAGCCGTCCCGGCGCTTCTGGCCGGCATGGGCGGCCACGGCAAAATCAAAGGCCCGGCGGATGCGCTCCGGGTCCGCGTTGTGACAGTTTTCCCGGAGAACGGCCATCAGCTCGTCAAATGCCTGGTCGGGTGAAAACTCCGTCATGATCGTTCCTTCTCTCTCGCTTTATCCGTTCTGCCGCCGCCAGGTGGGGGACCGGTCCAGATCGGTCTTGGACTGCCAGGCGACCAGAAGGATCTGCACCTGGCCGTCCCGGAGGGATACGTTCGCCAGGCCCAGCTCCGACAGCACCCGCAGGCCCAGGGCGACCTGGGCAGGCTCCAGGCGGGGGTCCAGACTGCCCAGGCGGCTGAGCCGCACCTGGCAGGGGCACTGCTCGCTCAAGCTCCGCCACAGTCCCGCCAGGTCGGTCCGGCGCAGATGGCTGTCGCCGATGTCCCCGCCGGCGAGGATGCCGGCGCACAGCGCCGCCAGGTCGGTCCGGCGCAGGCCGGTCATCATCAGCTGTACGCTCCGGCGGCCCCGGAACTCGCTGACCTGGGGATAAAACGCCGCGTCCACCCGGTCCCCGGGGCCCGCGCCCAGGGAATCGGCGGTCTTGGCGAACCACACGCAGTCATAGCGCTGGCCGGCTCTCTCCAGCTGCAGGCGCACGTGGCGCCCGCTGCCGATGGGGGTGACCATGGTCAGCAGCGCGTCGGTCATACACAGCAGCGGCCGGGGATTGGCGTTGCCGCAGGGCTCGATGGCCTCCAGACTGGCCACGCACTCCATGCTGAGCAGGGACGGGTCCGTCACCAGCACGTCCGGGTCCAGGCTCTCCTCCCCCGTGGGGGGATGGGCCTCGTAATAGTCCCACAGGGCCTGGCGGAAGGCGTCCACCGCCTCCGGGCGGATGTTGAGCCCCGCCGCCAAAGCGTGGCCGCCGAAGGACTCCAGATGCTCCCCGCAGGCGGCCAGGGCGTCGAACAGGTTGAACCCGCCCCAGCTGCGGCAGGAGCCCTTGCCCTTGTCCCCGTCCAGGGAGATCATCACCGTCGGGGCCTGGTAGGCCTCCGCCAGCCGGGAGGCAACGATGCCGATGACCCCCTGGTGCCAGCCCGCCCGGGCCAGCACGATGGGCTTGCCACGGGGCATGCCGGCCAGCATCTCCAGCGCCTGGTCCCAGATGTCCGCCTCCAGGGCCTGCCGCTGCCGATTCATCTCGCACAGCTGCTCCGCCAGGGCCATGGCCCGGCCCGGGTCGGACTCCATCACCAGCGCCGCCGCGTCGCCCACCCGGCCCAGCCGGCCGGCGGCGTTGATCCGCGGGGCCAGGGTGAAGCCCACGGCGTTGGCGCCCAGCCGGTCCGCCGTGAGGCCGGACAGCTCCATCAGCGCCGCCAGGCCCGGCCGGGGCGCGGTGCGCAGCGCCTCCAGGCCCCGCCGGACGATGGCCCGGTTGGCCCCGGTCAGGGGCATCACGTCCGCGATGGTGCCCACCGCCACCAGATCGGCGTAGCGGTCCAGCATGGTCTCCCCGTCCCCGGTGAGGGCGCAGGCCAGCCGAAAGGCCACGCCCACCCCCGCCAGATCCCGGTCCGGCCCCGTCAGGTCCGGCCGCTTGGGGTCCACCACCGCGATGGCGGCGGGAAGCTCCGCCTGGCACTCGTGGTGGTCGGTGATGATCATGTCCATGCCCAGGGAGCGGGCGAAGTCCGTCTCCGCCACGGCGGTGATGCCGCAGTCCACGGTGACGATCAGGTCCACGCCCAACTGCTTTAGCCGGCGGATGGCCCCGGCGTTCACGCCGTAGCCCTCCTCCAGCCGGTCGGGGATATAGGTGAGGGTGTGTATGCCGTATCGGGTCAGGCAGTCCGCCAGCAGGCAGGTGGCGGTGATGCCGTCCACATCGTAATCCCCGTATACCGCCACGGTCTGGCCCCGGTCCCGGGCCTGTCGCAGGCGGGCCACGGTGGCGTCCGTCCCGGGCAGGGGAGGGACATCCTCCCAGCGGGGGGCCTCCGCCGCCAGATAGGCGCGGGCCTCCGCCGCGGTGCATATGCCTCTGGCCGCCAGCACGGCGGCCAGAAGGGGGGTGCATCCCGCCTGGAGCAGCTCCTGGGGGATGATGGGCGGCTGGGGAATGTTCCAAGCCTTTTCCTTCATGCGCTTCCTTTTCTGCAAAGAGAGATATATTATGCTAATTATACGCCAATCGGTCCGGTATTGCAATGTCAATCCGCCCGGCCGGCGGCGATTTGGCAGTTTTTCCGACCAGCTCCGCCGCGCCGGGAGAATCCTCGCCGCCCCTCTTGCAAGAGAGGGAAAAGTGTGGTATAGTACCCCGGTAGACATAAAATGACATCCCAGCGTGTTTTTTCCCGTGTGGATGGGCAACCTAGGAGCATTTGGGAGAGAATATGAGCCATAAAACGATCGCGTTATCCCTGGCGGCGCTGTGCGTGGTGCTGGCGGTGGTCGTGGTGGTGATGGGCGTGACGATGGCAGGCTGGGGCGGAGGCGAACAGCCGGCTCCTGCCGCCGAAGGCGGCGCCCCGTCCCCGGCGGCGGACGGCGGGACCCTGCCGGTGAGCGCCGCGACGGAGGAGCCCTCCGTCACCCCTGGCCAGGCGAGCACGCCGGAGCCCACCGCCACCCCCGTGCCCACGGAGGAGCCCTGGGCGGGGCCTGACGTGCCGGCCCAGAGCGACCCGGCCGGATCGTCCTATTTCGCCGACGCGGGCTTTTTGGGCAACTCCGTGCTGTCCGGCCTGTGGTATTACGACTACGACGGCCTGCTGCCGGACGACAGCTTCTTCTGGACCAACGGCCTGACCATCCTGGGCGCCTCCCCCTACGCGGCCCAGATGACCGGCTACGGGAAGATCTATGTGGGCTTCGGCATGAACGAGCTCAGCTATGAGAAGAGCACCCTCCGCCAGGCCTACAACACCGTGCTGGACCAGCTGGAGGAGAACAATCCGGGCTGTATCATCTATCTGGTGAGCGTGTCGCCGG
The DNA here is from genome assembly GCA_947626345.1 of uncultured Oscillospiraceae bacterium. Lineage (GTDB taxonomy): Bacteria > Bacillota > Clostridia > Oscillospirales > Oscillospiraceae > CAJOIG01. The sequence continues at coordinate 92,402 of CANQSF010000006.1, forward strand.
TGAGCCTGTGGAAATCCACCAACGACCGGTATATCACCAGGGAGTTGGTGCAGTCGTTCAACGAGATGCTCCGCCAGATCGCCCAGGAGCGGCAGGTGTGGTATCTGGACGTGTACAACGTGCTGTGCGACGCCGACGGGTATCTGCCCTCGGACGTGACCAACGACGGGGTGCACTTCACCCCCGCCCACTATGAGCTCTGGTTCGACTATATGAACACCCACTATATCCCCGACGGGACCGAGGCTCCCCCCGCCGAAGAAGCGACCGTGCCGCCGGAGGAGCAGCCCTGACGCCGCCGGAGAGCGGAAATACAGAAAGAAAAAAGAGAAAAGGGAGAACGGATATGAAACGAATCGCTGTGTGTATGCTGACCCTGGCGCTGGTGCTGTGCCTGAGCGCCTGCGGCGGCGGGAAAGACGTGGATCTGAACGCCCTGGCGGGCGATCTGACGGCCAGCGCCGCCTTTACCCAGGACATGAGCCAGTACGAGGTGGACGCGTCCCTGGCGGCGCCCACCTACCGCTACGACGCCGCCGACGCCACCGCCTGCCGGTATTTCTACAACAACGGAGGCTCCGGCGAGGAGATCCTGCTGGTCCAGGCCAAGGACGCCGAGACCGCCGGCGCGATGGAGGAGTTGTGCCGGGAGCGGGTGGAGCTGCAGAAGGCCAGCCTTGCCAACTACAGCCCCGACGCCATCCCCCGGCTGGACAACGCCATCCTGGAGATCTCCGGCGAGTATGTGATCTTCGTGGTGGCCAATGACGCCGCCGCGGCCCAGGCCGTGGTGGACGGGTATTTGAAGTAAGCTTCGACGCCTCGAAAAAGGCCTCCTCGCACCGAGGAGGCCTTTTCCTCTTGACCGGAGGTGGGAAATGTGCTATGCTCTTCCCGCCAAGAGAAAACTAAATATGGAGCCAAAAAGGAGTTATACTAACGCCATGAAAAAACGTGTTATCACTCTCCTGCTGGCGGCGGCCCTGACAGTTGCACTCTGCGCATGCGGAGGCGGCCAGTCTTCCCAGACCGCTCAGCCAACACCGGCGGACGATCAGACCGCCGGGAACACCGGCTCCACAGGCGAAGCCGCTGACGGTGGAGAGCTCACTGTCGGCATCGCCGCAGACCTGGACAGCAGTCTTGACCCGCACGTATCATCGTCGTCGGCAGGAACCAGAGAAGTCCTATTCAACATCTATGAAGGGCTCGTAAAGCCCGACACACAAGGAAATCTCGTCCCCGCCGTTGCCGAAGGATACACCGCCAATGACACCGCCGATCAATACACCTTCACTCTCCGTGAGGGCGTGCGGTTCCATGACGGAAGTGAGGTCACGGCAGGGGACGTTGTTTATTCTCTGTCCAGAGCCGCGGGATTGGAGACGGGCGAACCTCTCATGAGCACCCTCTCCGGCATCGCTTCTGTGGAAGCCACCGACGACAAGACCGTCGTCGTCACCCTCTCCGCGCCCGACGTGGAGTTTCCCGCCTATATGACCGCCGCCATCATCCCCGAGGGCAGCGACCCGGCGGACGGCATCATCGGCACGGGACCGTTCAAGTACGTCTCCCGCTCCCCCCAGGAGAACATCGTCATGGAACGGTTCGACGACTATTGGGGGGAGAAGGCCCAGTGCGCCAAGGTGACCTTCAAGGTCATCGAGGACGGCCAGACCATGGTCATGAGCCTGCGCTCCGGCGCCATCGACCTGGCGGCCCATCTGGAGGCCAGTCAGGTGGCGGAGCTTACCGACCTGACCGTGCAGGAGGGCAGCATGAACCTGGTGCAGGCCGTGTATCTCAACAACGCCCAGCCGCCCTTTGACGACATCCGCGTGCGCCAGGCGCTGTGCTACGCCATCGACAAGCAGCAGGTCATCGACCTGGCGGGGGACGGCCACGGCACCCCCGTGGGCAGCAGCATGTACCCCGCCTTCGGCAGGTTCTTTGACGCGGAGCTGGTGGACTACTACCAGCCGGACACGGCCAAGGCCCTGGAACTGCTGGCCGAGGCGGGCTATGACAAGGACCATCCGCTGGAATTCACCATCATCGTGCCCAGCAACTATACCCCCCACGTGGACGCGGCACAGGTGGTCGTGAATCTTCTGGATCTGCTGGACGGCGTGGTCAAGGCCCAGATCCAGCAGGTGGAGTGGGCCACCTGGTACTCCGACGTGTACCAGGGCCGGCAGTTCGAGGCCACCGTGTGCGGCATGGACGCCTCTACCCTCACCGGCTCGGCCATGCTCGCCCGCTTCGTCAGCGACAACGCCAAGAACTTCATCGGCTTTGAAAACGCCGACTACGACGCGGCCTATGCCGCCGCGCTGGCGGACGGCAGCAAGCTGGTGGAGAGCTTCGACGCCTGCCAGCAGATCCTGGCCCAGCAGGCCGCCAACGTGTACATCCAGGACCTGGCGGAATTCGTGGTCATGCAGCCCAACGTGTCCGGCTACCGGTTCTATCCGCTGTACGTGATGGACCTGGCCTGCGTGGCCAAGACCGCATAAGTGCGGTATGTACTGAAAAAAACAGGAGTATTGCTCGTCACCCTGCTCCTCATATCCCTGCTCGCCTTCCTGGCGTTCCAGATCATCCCCGCCGACCCCGTCACAAAGCTCCTGGGCACCGACTATACCCCGGAGCGGGCGGCTGCGCTGCGGCATGAGCTGGGACTGGACAGGAACGTTCTGGTGCGGTACCTGGATTGGCTCACCGGGTTCGTCACCGGGGATCTGGGCGTCAGCTACAGCTATGGCATGTCCGTCAGCGCGGTCATGGAGGGAAAGGGCGCCGTCACGGCGGCGCTGTCCCTCATGGCCTGGCTGCTGGTCATCGCCATCAGCGTCCCTCTTGGCATCACGCTGGCCCGCTGGCAGGGGCGACGGCTCGACCGGGTATTCGTGGCCATGAACCAAGTGTTCATGGCCATTCCCCCGTTTTTCCTGGGGATACTGTTCACCTACATATTCGGCATGGTGCTGAAGCTGTTTGTCCCCGGCGGATCCATCCTGCCGGAGGAGAGCCTGGGGGGCTTTTTCGGCTATCTGATCTTCCCGGCTCTGGCCATCGCCATCCCCAAGGCCGCCATGGTCACGAAGCTGCTGCGCTCCTCCATCCTCAACCAGATGCAGGAGAATTACGTCCGCACCGCCTACAGCCGGGGCAACTCCCGCTGGGGCGTCATCCGGCTGCATGTGCTCCGCAACGCCATCCTGCCGGTGGTCACCTTCGTGGCCATGACCCTGGCGGACATCGTGGCCGGGTCCATCATCGTGGAGCAGGTCTTCGCCCTGCCGGGGCTGGGGCGGCTGCTGCTGGCCAGCATCGGCAACCGGGATTATCCGGTGGTGCAGTGCATCGTGGTGATCATCGCGGCCGTGGTGGTGTTCATGAACTATTTGGCGGACGTGGTCACCCAGACCATCGACCCGAGGGTGAGGCTGGGGTGAGCGGATGAAACTTGGACGCAATAAAAACTTCACAGCCGGGGCGGTCATCACCGCTTTTATGCTCATCGTCATCCTGGTGGGCATGGTGTGGACGCCCTACGATCCCAACGCCATGGACGGCGCGGCCAAGCGCCTGGCCCCCTGCCTGACCCACCTTTTGGGCACGGACAACTTTGGCCGTGACATCCTGTCCCGGGTGATCGAGGGGGCGGGGGCCACCTTCCTCATCGCCGCGGCCACCGTGGCCATCGGCCTGGCGGCGGGGCTCATCATCGGCGGCCTCACCGGCTATTACGGCGGCTGGCTGGACGAGGTGGTCATGCGTCTGAACGACGCGGTGGCCGCCTTTCCCAGCATCCTGCTGGCCCTGGTGCTCATCGCCCTGATGGAGCCCGGCCGGACCAGCATCATCCTGGCGCTGGGGGTGCTGTTCGTGCCCAGCTTCGCCCGCATCGTCCGCACCGAGGTGGCCCGGCAGAAGAGCCTGGACTATGTGGCCAGCGCCAAGCTCATGGGCGCCGGGGACATGCGGGTGCTGTTCGCCCATATCCTGCCCAACATCGTGCCGGTGCTGCTGCCCAGCGTGGCCATCGGGTTCAATAACGCCGTGCTGGCGGAGGCGTCCATGAGCTATCTGGGCGTGGGGGTCCAGCCCCCGGACGCCAGTCTGGGCCGGATGCTGAACGAGGCACAGGGGTATCTGCTCACCGCGCCCTGGTATGCTCTCAGCGCCGGCGCGGCCATCATCCTGCTGATCCTGGGCTTCGGCCTGCTCAGCGAGGGGTTGGGAGGGCAGAGCGATGCTTGAGATCCGGGATCTGCACGTGACGTTCCTGTCCACCGGCAAGGAGGCGGTGCGGGGCGTGGACCTGGCCATCGCCCCCGGCCAGCGGCTGGGGCTGGTGGGGGAGTCCGGCTCCGGCAAGACCGTCACCGCCATGGCCCTGTCCGGGCTCATCGAGCGGTGGAACGTGGACATGTCCGGCCAGGTGCTCTTCGAGGGACAGGACCTGCTGGCCTGCTCCCGGGACCAGCTGCGCCATATCCAGGGAAAGGACATCGGCGTGGTGTTCCAGGAGCCCATGACCAGCCTCAACCCCCTCATGAAGGTGGGAACCCAGGTGGAGGAGGTGCTGCGCATCCACACAGACCTCTCCGCCGCCCAGCGCCGGGAGCGGGCCCTGGAGGCCATGGACCAGGTGGGCCTGCCGGACCCGGAGCGGACATATGAAAAATACCCCCACCAGCTGTCCGGCGGCCAGCGCCAGCGGGCCGTCATCGCCTCGGCCATGGTGATCCACCCCAAGCTTCTCATCTGCGACGAGCCCACCACCGCCCTGGACGTGACCGTCCAGGCCCAGATCCTGGGGCTGCTCAAGTCCATCAGCCGCCAGTACGGCGTGGCGATCCTGCTGATCAGCCACGATCTGAGCGTGGTGCGGCGGCTGTGCGAGAGCGTGGCGGTGATGTACCAGGGCCGGATCGTAGAGCGGGGGGACACCCAGCAGGTGTTCACTGCTCCTCAGGACGAGTACACCCGGCGGCTCATCGCCGCCATCCCCAGGAGGAAGCACCATGCATGACGAGCGGGTCCTGGAGGTGGAGCACCTCACCGTCCGGTATTCCGACGCCACCGTGTTCGGCCGCCGGGCCGGGTATGAGGCGGTCCACGACGTGAGTTTTTATGTTAACCACGGAGAGATCGTGGGCCTGGTGGGGGAGTCCGGCTGCGGCAAGTCCACCCTGTCCAAGGCCATCCTGGGGATGCTGTCCGGCCATGAGGTGACCGGCCGGATCACCCACTATACGAAGCGGCCGCAGATGGTGTTTCAGGACCCGGCCTCCAGCCTGAATCCCGCCCGGACCGTCGGCTGGATCCTGGAGGAGCCCCTGCGCATCTTCGGTAAATACGACGCCGCGGAGCGCAAGCGCCGGGTGCTGGACATGATGGAGCGGGTGGGACTGGATAAAGATTATGTCAACCAAAAGCCGCGACAGCTGTCCGGCGGCCAGCGCCAGCGGGTGTCCATCGCCCTGGCCCTGATCCAGCGGCCCCGGTTCCTCATCGCCGACGAGCCGGTGTCGGCCCTGGACGTGACCATCCAGGCCCAGATCTTGGACCTATTGTGGGATCTGCGGCGGGAGCTGGATCTGAGCTATCTGTTCATCAGCCACGACCTGAACGTGGTCTACTCCATCTGCGACCGGGTGCTGGTGATGCAGGACGGCCGGATCATCGAGTCCGGCACGGTGGACCAGGTGTACGACCATCCCCAACAGGAGTACACCAGAAAGCTGCTGCAGGCGGTGCGGGATGAGGTATGAGAGGATCGCGGCGGGGACGTTTCTCGCCCGGCCGAACCGGTTCATCGCCCATGTGGAGCTGGACGGGCGCATCGAGACGGTGCACGTGAAGAACACCGGCCGGTGCCGGGAGCTTCTGACGCCCGGGGCGCGGGTGTATCTGGCGGAGGGGACGAATCCCGCCCGGAAGACCCGGTACGACCTGGTGGCGGTGGAGAAGGGCGCGCGGCTGGTCAACATGGACAGCCAGGCCCCCAACGCCGCAGCCCTGGAGTGGCTGCGGGCGGGGGCACTGTTCCCGGCGGGGACGGAGATAAGGCCGGAGTTCACCTACGGCGACAGCCGGTTCGATATCGCGGCGTTCACCCCGGAGCTGGCGCTGCTGGAGGTCAAGGGGGTCACCCTGGAGCGGGACGGCGTCGTCCTCTTCCCCGATGCGCCCACGGTAAGGGGCGCGAAGCATCTGCGCCATCTGGGCGCGTACGCGGCGGCCGGCGGCCAGGCCTATATCCTGTTTGTGATCCAGATGGAGGGCGTGGCATATTTTGCCCCCAATGAGGAGACGGACCCCGCCTTCGCCGCGGCGCTGCGGGATGCCTCCGCCGCGGGGGCGCATATTTTGGCGTACGACTGCCGGGTGACGCCGGACAGCATGACCGTGAACAGGCCGGTGGAGATACGGCTGTAAAATAAGACCGCCGGGAGCGTTTCGCTCCCGGCGGTCTTTTTGGGACGGGTCATTCCGTCTTTTCTTTTTTCTCCTTCGCCAGGGAGAGGGCCAAGAGGGGCAGCAGGAGGATCCCCGCCACCGCGGCGGCCATCAGCACGATGTAGAGCCGGGTCCGCTCCCCACCGCCCAGAAGGGCGGGCAGCACGCACAGCAGCGCCAGCGCGGGGATGAGCGCCTCGCCGGCGGCCAGCAGCTGCTGCCGGCCGAAGAGGCGGCCCATGAGGGCGGGGACCAGGGTGGACGCGCCGCCCATCAGGCAGGCGGTCACGAGGCACAGGAGCAGCCCCGTCAGCGGGCTCACCTCCTTGGGAAAGGCGGACAGCAGGCAAGCGCCGCCCAACCCTGCCAGGAGCACCGGCAGGCAGGCCCAGACCTCGCCCAGCCGGTCGCACAGCCAGCCGAAAAGGTAGCTGGCGGGGATGGCGAAGATGGCGCCCAGGGCCAGCCAGGTCGCGGCCCGGTCAAGAAGGGTGGTGCCGCCAGCGGCCTTGGCCACCAGCCGGGCCTCCGCGGTGCCCAGGCACCCGGCGGCGGTCAGGGTCAGCGCGCCCGTCAGGCCCAGGGCCAGCCAAAAGCGCCAGGAGCACAGCAGCTTTCCCAGGGACGGGGGCGGCTGCTGCTCGTCGGGCTCCCCGTCGGGAGGCGTGTCGGCCCCGTCCGGGTACAGGCCCGTGTCCTCCGGCGCGTCCCGCAGCAGGAACCGGGCCGCCGGCATCAGCAGCGCCAGGGCCAGGGCGAAGGCCGCCCACATCGGCCGCCAGTCCCCGCCCAGCCGGTCCGCGATCAGCCCGGCCGCCCAATCCGCCCCCAGCGCGGCGCACAGGGGCCACCCCAGGGTCACCAGGCCCAGCGCCCGGCCCCGGAAGCGGACGAACCACATGGCCGTCAGGCTCAGCACCGCCGCGCACATGCACACGCACCCGCAGCTGAGCAGCGCCTGGGCCAGCACGTACATGCCGTACAGCCCGCTTTCCGCCCCGCCGAAGACGGGCAGACCATTGGCGGCCATCATGGCGGCGCAGCCGGCGGCGGCCAAGGCGCTGCCGATGATGAGCGCCTGGCGGATGCCGGAGCGGGCCATGGTCCGGGCGCAGAGGAAGGACGCCGGCACGGCCAGGGCATAGCCCGCCGCCACGGGCAGGGTCAGGGCCCGGCGGGACCAGCCGCCGGTCCCGCCGGCGATGAGCCGGAGGGCCAGCTGGGTCTGGCCCGCCTGGATGGCGGCGGTGAGGAAGGTATAGAGCAGGGCCGTCAGGCCGAGGCAGACGGCGTAAAAGGTGAATTTTCTGTTGGTGAACATAGCGCGCCTCCCGTCTTACCGGTCGTCGGACTTTTTCCGCAGCGAGCGGGTCAGCACCACTGCCTCCGCCGCCACCACCGCCAGCACCGCGACGGCGATGCCGATCCAGAGGCCTGTCCGGCTCCGGGCCGGCGCAGGGGCCTCCGCTTCGCCGTCCGGGGCCGGCGCGTCTGTCGCCTCCGGGACGGGGGTGACGTCCGGGGCGTCCTCCTCCGGCGCGCCGGTGGCGGCGGGTGCCTGGTCGGCGTCCTCCGCCAGGGAGTAATAAAACGACGCGTTGCCCTCGGTGGCGGCCAGGGTGCGGCCGCATTTGGCGCACTTCCAGGTGCCGAAGTCGGTGAAGGCGCCGGTCTCGTCCCGCACGGCGTCGTACTGGTACTCGTAATCGTGGCCCTCGGCGGGGATCAGCGTCTGGCCGCAGACGGAGCAGCGCACGGCATTTTCGCAGTCCGGCGCCTCCCGGTCGGGCACATGGCCCGGCGCGGCGGCCGGCTGGGCATAGCTGTCGCCGCAGACGGAGCAGGTATAGACGATCTGGCCGTCCTCGGTGCAGGTGACGGTGCGGTCGGTCTCCTCGTATGTATGCTCCCCGGTGGGCAGGGTCTCGGCGGTGTAGGTCAGGCCGCACTTGGAGCAGGTATAGGCCAGCAGGCCCTTGTCCACGCAGGTGGCCTCCTGCACCACGGACACCTCGAAGTGGTGGGCGCAGACCGCCGGGTCCGCCGTGGGGGAGGGTCCGGGGGAGGCGGGGGCAGGGGCGGCATATGCCGCTGTAGTCAGCAGCAGCGCGGCGGCGATGAACGGTATGAGTCGTTTCATGGGGTGCTCCTTTCCCGGCCCGGGCGGGCGCGGCGATGGGGGTATCATAGCGGTCTTACCACTATGATACCACAGCGCGTCCCGGGACGAAAAACATCTTCTGTCGAAAAAACACCCGTCACAGCGGGTGTTTTTTCGGCTCAGAGAGTGATCCTGCTCTCCAGGGGGAAGACCGCCGGACCGTCGCAGGGCTCGGGGCGGCGGTAGTTGTCGAAGAACAGATCCAGCGCCTGCTGGATATCCCGGTCCTTGTACCGGTCCCGGAAGGTGTCGTCCAGCAGCCGGGCCAGGGCCCATTTGGGCATATCGTATAAAAGCGAGAAGTACAGGAGGAAATCCTGGAGCACCCAAGGTCCGGCGTCGTCCATGACGATGGAGCGCACCGGCGCGGACAGGGCCGCGTTGCCGCAGGTGTTCGCCCACCAGCGCACCGCCAGGGAGGCCACGCTCCGGGGGATGGAGGCGTTCACGGCGTAATGCTCCGGCCGGGCGCCGTGCACGGCCCGGGCCGTCAGGTCCGCGGTGTCCACGGTCATGCCCGTGCCCGGCCCGGGCGTGACGCCCAGGGCGGCGCCGATGCGGCCGGCCCGGTTGCCGGTCAGGTCCGCGTGTATGTTCCGGCGGCTCAGCTTCAGCCGGTCCACCGCCTCCACGCAGGCGGCCAGCGCCAGCAGAGAGGAGGCGTCCCGCCCCACCGCCAGGTTCAGCTGCGTGGCGCCGGCGGCCATCATCCGATAGGCCAGGGCGTCGCCCTGCAGGCGGAGGATGCGGGGAAGCATCTCCGGCAGCGGCGTCCAGGGGGTGGTGGACTGGTCGGTGACGGACGCCGACGAGGGGGCCTTGGCGTCCCGGCGGGGGATGTTCACCGAGGCGACGGCGTAGCCGTCCTCGGTGCTGGCCAGGGTGAAGCCGTTTTGGGTGATGACACACTGGCCGGTGTAGATCCGTCCGCCGTCGCCCCCCCTGGGGCAGGCCAGCACCACCACGGCCATGTTCTCATGGCTGGCGGCGGCGGCCAGCTCCTCGTTCTCATAAAAGGAGGAGGCGGTGGCGGGGGAGCTGTCGGAGCAGCACAGCACATCCAGCTCGTGGTGGTGCAGCAGCTCCTCCCGGGGCAGGGCGGGGCGGGTCAGGGGATAGACCGCCATCTTTCCCGCCTGGCGCTCCAGCGCTCCCCGGTTCATATCCTCCGGCAGGCCCGCCGGCAGCACCAGCAGCGCCGCGCCGTCGTCCCGGGCGCGGCTGATGGCGGCCAGGACGTTGGTCATATTCTGGCCGGGCCGCCCGGGGAAAAGCTCCGGCGCGGCGGCGGCGACCTTGATCTTCACAGGCGCTCAGCCCCTTTCAAAGGTGATGAGATCTTCCGGGAAATACCGCAGGATGGCGGACCGGGCGGCGACGAAGTTGCCCTCCTCCACCGTCACGGTGACGGTGTCGCCGGTGACGGCGGCGGTCATTTCATACTCGGGCAGGGAGGGAAAGACCTGCTCCTCCAGCACGGCCGCCAGCCGGGGAAGGTCGTTTTCATAGCTGGCCCGCTCCGGCGGCCTGTAGCCGGGGATGGGGTCCCGTCCCACGGTGAGGCACAGGGCCGTCACCAGCACGGCCACTACCAGAAACAGCGCGCAGCCCGCCGGGCGGATGCTTTTGACAAAGGACTGGCCCGCGGTGAGCTTTTCCTCGGCGGGCCGTTTTTCCTCGTTCACGTCTTAATACTTGATGCGCTGGGCGATATAGTCCGCCACCTCCGCCATGGGGATGCGGACCTGCTCCATGCTGTCCCGCTCCCGGACGGTGACGCAGTGATCGGCGGGGATGTCCCCGTCGCCCACGGTCTGGAAGTCCAAGGTCACGCAGAAGGGAGTGCCGATCTCGTCCTGGCGGCGGTAGCGCTTGCCGATGGAGCCGGTCTCGTCGTAGTCGCAGGAGAATTCCTTGGCCAGCTGCTGGTGCAGCTCCCTGGCCGGGCCGGAGAGCACGTCCTTTTTCGACAGCGGCAGCACCGCGCACTTATAGGGTGCCAGCTGGGGGTGCAGGTGCAGCACCGTACGCACATCGGGGTTGCCCTTCTTGTCCACGCCCACCTGCTCCTCGTCGTAGGCGTCGATGAGGAAGGCCAGCATCACCCGGTCCGCGCCCAGACTGGGCTCGATGACGTAGGGGATGAAGCCCTCGGCCATGCCCTCTTCCTTGTACTCCATCTTCTCGCCGGAGAAGGTCT
>CANQSF010000007.1 GCA_947626345.1 uncultured Oscillospiraceae bacterium
CTCCGCGTCCTCGATCATCGCCTTGGCGATGCGGTCCTTCACGGACCCGGCGGGGTTGAAATACTCCAGCTTCGCCACGATCTTCGCCTTCAGGCCCAGCTTCTTCTCCAGATTGGTCAGCTCCAGCAGCGGGGTGTTCCCCACCAGCTCGGTAAAGGACTTGTAGATAGCCATGATTTCTCCTCTTTTCCCATCGGATTAATATGTTTTAGGGATGCCGTTATTATACACCTTTTCTCCGCCCTGTCAACCGTTTTTCAGATCTTTATGAAAAAATACCCGGCTGCGGTGAGGCAGCCGGGCATTTTTCGTATATTCAGATGACGTAGTCGTTGCCGGCGGCGGCGTTGGCCCGGTCCACCACATCCTGCAGGCTGATGTGGCCCAGGTAATCGGTGACCACCTTGTAAAGGCCCGTCCACATATCCACGGTGGCGCAGGAGGAACACCGCTCGCAGGTGTTCACGTCCGATTCCAGGCACTCCACCGGCGCGAGACTGCCCTCCACCTGCTCCAGGATCTCCGCCACGGAGTAGTCCTTGGGCTCCCGGCTCAGGCGGTAGCCCCCCTGGGGGCCCCGGGTGCCCTTGACGAAGCCGGCCTTGCTCAGCTGGGTGACGATCTGCTCCAGGTATTTTTGGCTCAGCTCCTGCCGGGCGGCCACATCCTTCAGCGTCACCAGCCCGTCGCCGCTGTGCTGGGCCAGGTCCACCATGGTGCGCAAGGCATACCGGCCCCGCGTGGATATCCTCATAGCCCTCTCCTCCCGGAAAATTAATAAAGATGATGCATTTTTGATGCAGGACTGTTGCAAAAATGATGCCAGATTGTCATATCTTGTATCCATCCTATGGGACAGGGGGGCAGGATATGGGCGCGCTGATCTTCATCCTCGCCGCCGGTGTGTATCTGGTCCTCTGTCTGTGGGAACGGATGCTGCTGTGATCCCCGCCTGCGGGCGGGGCTTTTTTATGCCAGGGACTCCATGGCCGCCTGCACGTCCGCCTCACAGGAGCGCATGGCCAGGATGGTCTTCTCCATCAGCGTCTCCAGGGGCCAGCCCAGCATGTCCGCACCCTGCTGGATGACCTCCCGGCTGCAGCCGGCGGCGAAGCCGGCGGACTTGAACTTCTTTTTGAGGCTCTTGACCTCCATGTCCTGCACGCTCTTACTGGGGCGCATCAGGGCCGCCGCGCCGATGAGCCCAGTGAGCTCGTCCGCGGCGAAAAGGACCTTCTCCATCTCCAGGGTGGGCTCCATGTCCACGCCGGTCAGGCCGTAGCCGTGGCTGCAGGCGGCGTGGATGGTCTTCTCGTCCACCCCGGCCTGGCGCATCAGCTCCTGCTCCTTGACGCAGTGCTGGTCCGGCCACATCTCAAAGTCCAGGTCGTGCAGCAGGCCCACCGTGGCCCAGAAATCCACCTCATCGCCGTAGCCCAGATCGTTGGCGTACCAGCGCATGACCCCCTCCACCGTCAGCGCGTGCTGCAAGTGGAAGTGGTCCTTGTTATACTTGGTGAGAAGCTCCCACGCCTTTTCTCTCTCCATTTACGTATCCTCCGTTTGGAATATCGTCCCGCCGCCCAGCACCGTGTCCCCGTCGTAGAGCACCACGGCCTGGCCGGGGGCGATGGCCCGCTGGGGCTCATCGAAGATCACTTCCAGCTCGTCCGGCCCCGTCTGGGTGACCGCGGCGGGCTGCTCCGCCATGTTATAGCGCACCCGCGCCCGGCAGCGCACCGTGCCCTCCAGCCGGTCCACGGGTATGAGGTTGACGGTGCGCGCTACGAGCCGCCGGGAGAAGAGCTCCTCGTTCCGGCCCAGCACCACGGTGTTGCTGGCCGCGTCCTTGCGCCGGACGTACAGCGGCTGTCCCGCCGCCACGCCCAGGCCCCGGCGCTGGCCGATGGTGTAGCCGACGATGCCCTCATGCCGGCCCAGCACGTTCCCTTCCCCGTCCACAAAGTCCCCGGCGGGATAGTCCCGGCCGGTGTAGCGGCGGATGAAGGCGGCATAGTCCCCGTCGGGGACGAAGCAGATGTCCTGGCTGTCCCGCTTGCGGGCGTTGAGAAGGCCGTTCTCCTCCGCGAGAGCGCGCGCCTCGTCCTTGGAGAGCGTCCCCAGGGGGAACCGGGTGCGGGCCAGCTCCGTCTGGGTGAGCATATACAGCACGTAGCTCTGATCCTTCTCCCCGTACAGCGCCTTTTTCAGCAGCCACCGGCCGCTCGCATCCCGCTCCGTGCGGGCGTAATGGCCGGTGGCCATCACGTCGCAGCCCAGGGCCGCGGCCCGGTCCCACAGGCAGGTGAACTTCATGTGCCGGTTGCACTCGATGCATGGATTGGGGGTGGCCCCCGCCTCATAGGTCGCCACGAAGGGGGCGATCACGTCCCGGTCGAAGTCCGCGGTCATGTTCAGCACATAAAAGGGCATCCCCAGCCGGACGGCCACGCTGCGGGCGTCCGCCGCGTCATCGGCGGAGCAGCAGGTCCGGCTGTCCGGTCCCGTCTCCCCGCCCCACAGCTTCATGGTGGCGCCCACGCAGTCATAGCCCGCCCGGGCCATCAGCAGCGCGGCCACGCTGGAGTCCACGCCGCCGGACATGGCGATCAGCGCCCGGGGCACGGCGTCACTCCTCCGCGGGGGCGTGCTCGTGGGCCTTGACGCAGTCGTCGCAGCCGAAGATGGCCGGGTCGTAGGGGATATGGTTCTTCTCGTAGTAGTCCTTCACCGCGGCCCGGACCGCCTCCTCCGCCAGCACGGAGCAGTGCAGCTTATGGGCGGGCAGGCCGTCCAGGGCCTGGGCCACCGCCTTGTTCGACAGCTCCAACGCCTCGGTGATGGGCTTTCCCTTGATCATCTCCGTGGCCATGGAGGAGCTAGCGATGGCGCTGCCGCAGCCGAAGGTCTTGAACTTCACGTCGGTGATGATGCCGTCCTTCACCTTGATATACATCCGCATGATGTCGCCGCAGACGGCGTTGCCCACCTCGCCGATCCCGTCGGCGTCGGGCATCTCGCCCACGTTCCGGGGGTGCTGGAAGTGGTCCATCACAGTCTCGCTGTAAAGTGCCATTTTAACTTTCCTCCTCAGATCAGATGGGGCGTCACGCCCCGCTCCAGTTCGTCCCACACCGGGGACATATCCCGCAGATAATCCACCACCTCGGGCACCGCCCACAGGATGTGGTCGATCTCCTCCTCCGTGTTCCACGCGTCCACGCTCAGCCGCAGGCTGCCGTGGGCGATCTCATGGGGCAGGCCCAGGGCCAGCAGCACGTGGCTGGGGTCCAGGGACCCGGAGGTACAGGCGCTGCCGGAAGAGGCCGCCACGCCCTTCTGGTCCAGCCACAGCAGCAGGCCCTCCCCCTCGATGCCCTCGAAGCAGAAGTTCACCGTGCCGGGCACCCGCTTGTCCCGGTCGCCGTTCAGGCAGCTGTGGGGGATCTTGGACAGCCCCTCGATGAGCTTTTCCCGCAGGCCGGTGACGTAGGCCATGTGTGCCTCCAGGTCCGTGGTGGCCTCGGCGATGGCCGCGGCCATGCCCACGATGCCGGGGATGTTCTCCGTGCCGCCCCGCTTGCCCCGCTCCTGCTGGCCGCCCTCGATCACGTTCACCAGGGGCACGCCCCGGCGGGCGTACAGCGCGCCCACGCCCTTGGGGCCGTGGAACTTGTGGGCCGCCATGGACAGCATATCCACCCCCAGGGCCTTCACGTCCACGGGGATGTGGCCCACGGCCTGGACCGCGTCGGTGTGGATGAGCACGCCCTTTTCCCGGCACACCGCTGCTATCTCGGCGATGGGCTGGATGGTGCCGATCTCGTTGTTGACCATCATGATGGTCACCAGGGCCGTGTCCGGCCGGATGGCCGCCGCCACGTCCTCAGCCGTCACCACGCCGTTTTTGTGCACGTCCAGCAGGGTGACCTCATAGCCCTCTTTTTCCAGCTTGGCCAGGGTGTGCAGCACCGCGTGGTGCTCGAAGGCGGTGGAGATGATGTGCTTTTTTCCCTTCCGGGCTCCGATGGCCGCGCCGGTGAGGATGGCCTGGTTGTCGGCCTCGCTGCCGCCGCCGGTGAAGTAGATCTCCTTAAAGTCCGCGTTGATGGCCGCCGCCACCGTCTCCCGTGCTCTCTGCAGGGCCTCGGCGGCCCGCTGGCCGGGAGAGTGGAGACTGGAGGCGTTGCCGTAGGTCTCCGTAAAATAGGGCATCATGGCCTCCAGCGCCCGGGGACTCAGGGCTGTGGTGGCCGCGTTGTCAGCATATACATACATAGCGCAAACATGCCTCTCTCAGGTATTTTTTTGACCTTGGTCAGTATAACCCCTATTTCCTAGTCTGTCAACGGGTTATTCCGTTTTTCCTACTAAAAATGTGGAAAATATCTGTGCAAAGAGGGGGAGGCCCGCGCCTCCCCCTCTCAGACGGTCCGCTCTCAGACGCCCACGCTCGCAAAGTAGCCGTTGCAGGACCCGCCGGTGGCCAGGGACGTGGCGGCCTCGAAGATGACCTCCTGCACGCCGTATTTCTCCACCAGCTCGGAGACGGTGTTGCTCGTGTAGCGGTAATCCACCCAGTAGATATCCTCGTAGTGGTCCACCAGCCAGGGGATGAAGGAGTTGCCGTAGGAGTCCTTCACCACCATGATGCAGCTGCCATCGGTGATGGTGTCGTTGTGGATGTGGGAGAAGGGCTGGTCGGCGGCGGCGAAGATGCAGTAGGTGTTGTTGTCGTCGTACTCGAACCAGTCGTTGATGATGGGCCAGTCGTAGGTGATGCCGTCCCGCATGGTGGTCTGCATATCGTTGGTGGCCATGGGCACCCAGGCGTACACCGTATCCGGATGGGAGGTGAGCTGGGAGGACTTGTTGCTGGAGGTATAGTAGCTGCCCAAATACCGGTCCGGGGCGAAGGTCTTCATCTCGAACTGGTCCAGCTCATGGGGCGTCCAGCCCTTCATGCCGCAGAACACCCGGTAGGCGTAATAGGCCCCCAGGGCGGTCCAGTGGTGGTCGGTGCGGAAGTAGATGTACTCCGCGTTGTGCTCCCGCAGGGTGTCGTACACCATGATGGGCTTGATGCCCGGGTCCAGCTTGCCGGCCACGTACTCGATGGCGGCCCGCTCGTCGCTGCAGCCCATGTCCGCCCAGACGGACTCGTCCAGCATCACGCTGGCGCTGATGGGCACGTCCATCACGTACATGGTCACCTTGTCGCCTATGTTCGCATAGATCTGGTTCATGGTGTCGATATAGGCGTCGGCGCCGTTCTGGCTGAAGTAATATCCGCCGTAGGCGCTGCCGCCGGTGATATAGATGCCGCCGGGGACGAACTCGCCGATCTCATGGACGGTGCCGTCGGGCAGCGGGGTGGCGGTGGGCTCCGGGGTGGCGGCGGGCGCGGCTCCGGCGTCGGCCGCATCGCCGCCGGCGTCCGCCTCATCCCCCGTGGGGATGGCGTCGGCCACGGTGCCGCCGATCATCTGGGTGCCCCGCAGACCGTAGCGCTCCTCCATCTCCTGCTGGGCGGCGATCAGGTCCTCCCGCATGGGATAGGTGTCGGCGTACCAGGTATCGACCCCGCTGAAGAAGCTGCCGTCCCAGAGGGACGCCAGGGAGAACGCCGGGAACGAGGTGAGCATCCGCTTCTCCACCATGGACCGGTCCGGCCGGGGCCAGACCAGGCCCGCGCCGCCCAGGATCACCAGCGCCAGGGCGAAGGCGACCATCTTCATCAGACGCAGTATGCTGTTTTGCCACTCGCGATCAAACATAGGCCGTGCCTCTCCTCAGAACTGGAAGTACAAAAACGGGTTGTAGCTGTCCCCCACCAGGGCCATGGCCGACAGCAGGAGCAGCGCCACCGGGTGGACCACCTCCCACACGCCGTTGATCATGTAGAAGATCTCCCCCCGCTCGCTGAGCTGCCGGAGCTTTTCCCGCAGCCATTTCCCCAGCGGGGTCACGGCCACGGCGCTCAGCGCCAGGAAGAACAGGTTATTTTTGAACAGCAGGCTCACCGAGGCGCTGGAAAAGCCGTTGTGATTCAGGCCGAACAGGCCCTTCACAGCGGTGCCCAGCAGGGACATGTCCGTGTATTTGAAGATGATCCAGCTGAACATCACCAGGATGAGCACGCCCCCGTGGCGCAGCACCTGGGGCAGGAAGCGCTGTCCATCCTTGCCCAGTACGAACCGCTCCACCGCCAGCAGCACGCCGAAGTACAGCCCCCACAGGATGAAGTTCCAGCTGGCGCCGTGCCACATGCCGGTGAGGAACCACACCACGAACAGGTTCAGCAGCTGCCGGCCCGTGCCGCAGCGGCTGCCGCCCAGGGAGATGTACACATAGTCCCGGAAAAAGCTGCTCAGGGAGATGTGCCACCGCCGCCAGAACTCGGTGATGGACCCGGACAAATAGGGGTAGTCGAAGTTCTCCCGGTAGTGCAGCCCGCACATCAGCCCCATGCCGATGGCCATGTCCGAGTAGGCGGAGAAGTCCAGATAGATCTGCAGCGTGAACGCCGCCGCACCCAGCAGCACGCCCATGGCCGGCACCGCCGCCAGCGCCGCGGCGTCGGTCAGCAGCAGCTGATCGGCGATCACGGCGCAGCCGTTGGCCAGCACCGCCTTTTTCGCCAGGCCCACGGTGAACCGGCTGATGCCGGCGCTCACCTCCTCCGGCTTGGTCCTGCGGCGGATCAGATCCCGGTTCACGTCCTTATAGCGGACGATGGGGCCGGCGATGCACTGGTGGAAGAGGCTGGCGTACAGCAGCAGCAGCCAATACCGGCTCTGGGCCTTCACCTCGCCCCGGTACACGTCGATGACGTAGCTCATCAGCTGGAAGGTGTAAAAGGAGATGCCGATGGGCAGCACGATCTGAGGGATGACCTTGGGCACGCCGAACAGGTGCTGGAAATTGCTCAGGAAAAATCCGGTGTATTTGAAGATCCCCAGGATCAGCAGGCACAGCCCCAGGGTCACGATCAGGCATATCTTCCGGGCCGGGGTCCCCTCCCACATCTGGATGAGCAGCGCCCCCGCCCAGCAGATCAGCACCATCCCCAGCAGGAGCAGCAGATACCGGGGGCCGGCCCAGCTGTAAAACACCAGCGAGAAGGCCAGCATCGCGATGTTCTTCGCCTTGGGTGATTTCAGGAGCAGCTGGCTCAGCAGGTTCGCCGGCAAAAACAGGAAGACGAACAGCATACTGGAAAATACCACGGCACGATCCTACACAATTCTCCAGATCCATCTGGTGTGATAATAACGGCGGGCGCACCCGCGAAAAAGCAGCGCTGGCGGCTCAGCCGCCCAGTCGGGCCATGACCGCGGTCATGGCGTCCCATTTCCTCTCCATATCCTCCGCCAGCCGGAACTGGGCCCGGGCCCGGTCCAGGTTGTGTCCCGGCCGGTGGACGGCGAAATACGTGTCCCCCTGCAGATAGTCGGTCAGAAACCGCACCCCGCACTCCAGAGTCATGGTCCATGCCCCCAGAGGCAGCGTCTCCCGCTCCCGGTCCGTCAGGCCCGGGCAGGCGTCCAGATACCCCCGGGCGATGAGGTCGAAGGCCTCCAGGCTCAGGCCCATCTTCTCCAGGTCCCGCTCGTCCTCGGCGGCGGTGGCCCCGGCGAAGCGGACGGCGTCGCCGAAGTCATAGGCCGCCAGACCGGGCATCACCGTGTCCAGATCCACCACGCACACCGCCCGGCGGGTGGCCGCGTCCAGCAGCACGTTGTTGAGCTTGGTGTCGTTGTGGGTCACCCGGACGGGCAGCGCGCCGGCCTGGCGCATGCGCTGCAGCGCGCCGGCGGCCTCCTCCCGGGCCAGGGCGAAGGCGATCTCCGGTCCCGCCCCGGCCGCCCGGCCCGCCGCATCCGCCCCGACGGCGGCGCGAAGCTGCCGGTACCGGTCCGGGGTGTCGTGGAAGCGGGGGATGGTCTCCCGGAGCGTTCCGGCGGGAAGGTCCGCCAGCCGGGACTGGAACGTGCCGAAGGCCGCGGCGCTCTGGTACAGGTCCTCCGGCGTCTCCGGCACCTCCAGGCAGACGCAGCCCTCCACGAATCCGTATACCCGCCAGAACTCCCCGTCCTCGTCACGGACGTACAGCGTCCCGTCCAGGGCGGGCGCCAGGCGCAGGCACCGGCGCTCCCCGCCGGTCCGCCCGGCGAGAAAGGCGCACACCGCCGCCACATTCTCCATCACCGCCGCCGGGTCGGCGAACACAGTCCGGTTCAGCCTCTGCAGGATGTACCGGCGGCCGGCGTCGGTCCGGACCAGCCAGGTGCGGTTGATGTGGCCGCTGCCGTAGCGCTCCACGCTTACGGGCGTGCCCTCCAGCCGGAAGCGGCGGATGACATTTTCCATGGCATTGCCTCAGCATATCCCCGTTTTTCGCATATTATACCGTTTTTTTCGCCGGATGTAAAGCATCCCGCCCCTGGCTTTTCGCCGAAATGCCCAGCGGCCCTTCCGCGCTCTTATGCGCTTTGTATCGTTGACATCCCGCCCCTGTAGATGGTATATTATAGGTTATGTTTTTGTGTTCGGCCCGCCCGGCTACCCGGCGGAGCAACCATAGAATAGTAGAGGATCGAAATATGACCAAGTACATTTTCGTCACCGGCGGCGTGGTCTCCGGCCTGGGCAAGGGCATCACCGCCGCCAGTCTGGGCCGCCTTTTGAAATCCCGGGGGCTGAAGGTCGCCGCCCAGAAGCTGGACCCCTACATAAACGTGGACCCGGGCACCATGAGCCCCTACCAGCACGGGGAGGTGTACGTCACCGAGGACGGCGCCGAGACCGACCTGGATCTGGGCCATTACGAGCGGTTCATCGACGAGGACCTGAACAAGTATTCCAACCTGACCACCGGCAAGGTGTACTGGAACGTGCTCAACAAGGAGCGCCGGGGGGAGTATCTGGGCTCCACGGTGCAGATCATCCCCCACATCACCAACGAGATCAAGGACTTCATCTATAACGTGGGCAAGAAGACCAACGCCGACGTGGTCATCACCGAGATCGGCGGCACCACCGGCGACATCGAGAGCCAGCCCTTCCTGGAGGCCATCCGCCAGGTGGGCCACGAGGTGGGCAAGGGCAACGCCCTGTTCATCCACGTGACCCTGGTGCCCTTCATCAGCGGCAGCGACGAGCACAAGACCAAGCCCACCCAGCACTCCGTCAAGGAGCTGCAGGGCATGGGCATCGCCCCGGACATCATCGTGCTGCGCTCCGACGAGCCCATCAAGGACCCCACCATCTTCCGCAAGATCGCCATGTTCTGCAACGTCAAGCCCGACTGCGTCATCGAAAACCGCACCGTGCCGGTGCTGTACGAGGCGCCGCTGATGCTGGAGGAGAGCGACTTCTCCCTCATCGTGTGCCGGGAGCTGGGGCTTTGGACCAAGGCCCCCGATCTGCTGGAGTGGAAGGCCATGGTCCGGTCCATCCACAACCTGACCCACACCGTCACCATCGCCCTGGTGGGCAAGTACGTGCAGCTGCACGACGCGTATCTCTCCGTCAACGAGGCCCTCAAGCACGCCGGCTACGCCAAGGGCACCAGCATCGATCTGAAGTGGATCGACTCGGAGACCGTGACGGAGGACAACTGCGCCGAGGTGTTCGCCGGCGTGGACGGCATCCTGGTGCCCGGCGGCTTCGGCAACCGGGGCATCGAGGGGAAGATCGCCGCGGTGCGCTACGCCCGGGAGAACGCCATCCCCTACCTGGGCCTGTGCCTGGGCATGCAGGTGGCGGTGATCGAATTCGCCCGCCACGTGGCGAAGCTGGAGGACGCCAACTCCCGGGAGTTCGACGAGTACGCCCCCTACCGGGTCATCGACTTCATGCCCGGCCAGAACGACGAGATCGACAAGGGCGGCACCCTCCGTCTGGGGGCCTACCCCTGCGTCATCGCCCCAGGCACCACCATGGAAAAGTGCTATGGCAGGACCGAGATCAGCGAGCGGCACCGCCATCGCTATGAGTTCAACAACGACTACCGGGAGCAGCTGCAGGCCGCGGGCCTGGTCATCAGCGGCGTCAGCCCCGACGGGCGGCTGGTGGAGACCGTAGAGGTGCCAGGCCACCCCTTCTTCGTGGGCGTGCAGTTCCACCCGGAGTTCAAGAGCCGGCCCAACCGGCCCCACCCCCTGTTTTTGGGCTTCGTCTCCGCGGCCCTGGATCGATCTCAAAGCGGAAAGGACTGAGCATCCTCCATGTGCGGTATCATCGGATTCACAGGAAGCTCCCCCGCCGTCCCCCTCCTGCTGGACGGTCTGGAACGGCTGGAATACCGGGGCTATGACTCGGCCGGCGTGGCCGTGATCAGCGCGGAAAAGGGACTGCAGATCCAAAAATGCAAGGGCCGGCTCAGCGCGCTGCGGGAGAGGCTGGACAGCCTTCCTCCTCTGGAGGGGACCACCGGCATGGGCCACACCCGCTGGGCCACCCACGGCGAGCCCAACGACGTCAACTCCCACCCCCACGTCAGCCAGAACGGCCAGGTGGCCATCGTCCACAACGGCATCATCGAAAATTACGCCGAAATCAAGGAATTCCTCCTGCACGAGGGCGTGCGCTTCCGTTCGGACACCGACTCGGAGGTGGTGGCCCAGCTGCTGGACTATTACTTCACCGCCGGCAGCGACCCGCTGGACGCGGTCTATCGGGTGCTGGAGCGGCTGGAGGGCGCCTATGCTTTGGGTATCCTCTGCGCCGACCAGCCGGATATGCTCATCGCCGCCCGCAAGGACGCGCCGCTGCTGCTGGGCTACGGCCAGGGGGAGAATTTCATCGCCTCCGACGCCACCGCCATCATCGCCCACACCCGCACCGTGGCCTATATGGAGGACGGCGAGGTGGCCGTGCTCACCCCCGACGGGATCGCCGTCTACGACGAATACCGCCGGCCGGTGGAAAAGCAGCGCCACACCATCGACTGGGACGTGTCCGCCGCGGAAAAGGGCGGCTACGCCCACTTCATGTTCAAGGAGATCATGGAGCAGCCGGACGCGCTGCGCCACACCGTCTCCCCCCGGCTGCGGGACGGCGAGGTGGTCTTCGACGAGCTGGCGCTCACGGAGGAAAAGCTGCGCTCCTTCCAGCGGATCTACATCGTGGCCTGCGGCTCGTCCTACCACGTGGGCATGCTGGGCAAATACAACCTGGAGCGGTTTTTGCGCCTGCCGGTGGAGGTTTGCCTCGCCTCGGAATTTCGCTACAGCGGTCCGCTGGTGGATGAGCGCTCCCTGGTGATCGTCATCAGCCAGTCCGGCGAGACCCTGGACTCCATGGCCGCCCTGCGGGAGGCCCGGAGCCGGGGCGGATACATCCTCGCCATCGTGAACGTGGTGGGCTCCTCCATCGCCCGGGAATCGGACGACGTGCTCTATACCTGGGCGGGGCCGGAGATCGCCGTGGCCACCACCAAGGCCTACTCCACCCAGCTGGCCCTGCTGACAATGTTGGGGCTGTGGATGGGAAAGGCCCTGGGCCGGCTGGACGGGGCGGAATACGCCGCCGTCACGGCGGAGCTGGCGGCGCTGCCCGGGAAGCTGGAGACCGTGCTGTCCTCCGCCGGCGCGTATCAGTACCTGGCCAGCCTCTACTTCAACCGGGACTGCGTGTTCTTCATCGGCCGGAACCTGGATTACGCCCTGGGGCTGGAGGGGTCCCTGAAGCTGAAGGAGATCAGCTACATCCACTCCGAGTCCTACGCCGCCGGGGAGCTGAAGCACGGCACCATCTCCCTCATCGAGCCGGGCACCCTGGTGGTGGCCCTGGCCACCTACGGCCCGCTCATCGACAAGGCCGTCAGCAACATCGTGGAGGTGAAGGCCCGGGGCGCGGAGGTGGTGGCCCTCACCACCGAGAGCCACCGGGAGCGGATGGCGGAGCTGGCGGACCACCTGCTGGTCATCCCCGACTCCCATCCGGCGCTGCAGCCCAATCTGGGGGTGGTCCCCCTGCAGCTGTTCGCCTACTACATCGCCCTGCAGCGGGGCTGCGACATCGACAAACCCAAGAATCTGGCCAAATCTGTCACTGTGGAGTGAATGATCGATATGTCCAAAGAGTTTTACGAAAATCCCCTGTGCGCCCGGTACGCCTCCAGGGAAATGCAGCACATCTTCTCCCCCGACTTCAAGTTCTCCACCTGGCGGAAGCTGTGGATCGCCCTGGCGGAGAGCGAGCAGGAGCTGGGCCTGCCCATCACCGACGAGCAGCTGGACGAGATGCGCGCGCACATCTATGACATCGACTACGCCAGGGCCGCGGACTATGAAAAGCGCCTGCGCCACGACGTGATGGCCCACATCCGCACCTACGGCGACGCCTGCCCCAAGGCCAAGGGCATCATCCACCTGGGGGCCACCAGCTGCTACGTGGGGGACAATACGGACGTCATCCAGATGCGGGACGCGCTCGTGCGCATCCGCACGCTGCTGGCGAACCTCATCGCCGCCCTGGGGGATTTTGCCCGGAAGAACAAGAACGTCCCCACCCTGGCCTACACCCACTTCCAGGCCGCCCAGCCCACCACTCTGGGCAAGCGGGCCTGCCTGTGGACCCAGGATTTTCTCATGGACCTGGAGCGGCTGGAGTACGAGCTGGACCACTTGAAGCTCCTCGGCTGCAAGGGCACCACCGGCACCGGCGCCAGCTTCCTGGAGCTGTTCGGCGGCGACGGGGACAAGGTGATCGAGCTGGAGAAAAAGATCGCGGCGAAGATGGGCTTTTCCGCCTGCATGGCCGTGTCCGGCCAGACCTATTCCCGGAAGGTGGACGCCTTCGTGCTGAACGTGCTGGGCGGCGTCGCCCAGAGCATGTATAAGATGGCCCAGGACCTGCGGCTGCTGGCCCACATGAAGGAGTTCGACGAGCCCTTCGAGGCCGAGCAGGTGGGCTCCTCCGCCATGGCCTATAAGCGCAACCCCATGCGATGCGAGCGGGTGTGCTCCCTGAGCCGTTACGTGACTAACGCCGTGCGCAACACCGCCGACACCGCCTCGGCCCAGTGGCTGGAGCGGACGCTGGACGACTCTGCCAACCGGCGCATCACCCTGCCGGAGGCCTTCCTGGCCACGGACGGGGCCCTGACGCTGTGCATCAACGTGATCCGGGGCGGGACCGCGTACCCCAAGGTGATGGAAAAGCACCTTTTGGAAGAGCTGCCCTTCATGGCCACGGAGAACATCCTCATGCACGCGGTGACCCTGGGCGGCGACCGGCAGGAGCTGCACGAGGCCATCCGCCGCCACTCCCAGGCCGCCGCCGTGAAGGTGAAGCTGGAGGGCGGGGAGAACGACCTTCTGGACCGGCTGCTGGCCGACCCGGCCTTCCACCTGACAAAGGCGGACCTGGACAAGGTGCTGGACATCTCCAAGTTCGTGGGCCTGGCCCCGGAGCAGACGGAGAGTTTTCTGGCCGGCTACGTCCGGCCCGTGCTGGAAAAGTACGCCGCCGATCTGGGCGTGGAGGCAGAAACGAACGTGTGAGCGCCGCCGCGCCCACAAGGGAAAAAGTACGCCGCCGATCTGGGCGTGGAGGCAGAAACGAACGTGTGAGCGCCGCCGCGCCCACAAGGGAAAGAGAATAAGATAAGGAGGAAGCACCATGCAATTTTGCCGTCGCTGCGGCGCCAGGCTGCCGGACGATTCCCTGTTCTGCACCAAATGCGGCACCCCCATCGTCCCGGCGGACGAGGAACCCGCCGCACTTGTTGAGCCTGCTGCACCCACCGTACCTGCCGGGCCCTCCGCACCTGTCGAGCCCACCAAACCTGCTGCGCCTGCTGCACCCACTGCGCCTGTCAAGCCTGTCGAGCCTGCTGAACCCGCCGTACCTGTCGAGCCCACCAAACCTGCTGCGCCTGCTGCACCCACCGCGCCTGCCGGGCCCGCGAAAAAGGGCATGAGCGGCAAGACCCTGGGCATCCTGGCCGGCTGCATCCTGCTGGTTGTGGTGGTGATCGCGGCCGTGGCCCTCATCCCAAAGGGCGGCAGCGGGTCTGCGCAGAGATATGAGCTCTACACCAACGATGCGGTGATGTTCTCCATCCAGTATCCCGAGGGGTGTACGGTGTCCGAGCCCTATGAGAACACGGTGCTCATCGAGAACGGCAGCGACTTCCGGGTGGCGGTGGAGTACGCCTACCAAACCGTGGCTGGAGACGCCTACATCTACTCCGCCGACGATTTTTCGGAGCTGCGGGGCGAGATCGGCGACAGCGTGGTCACAGACTTTCTGGGCAGCGACCAAGCCGAGATCACCGGCTTTCAGGGCGATGTGACGGATTGGCCCGGCACGGCCTTCACCTTCTCCCTGGACCAGAACGGCCAGCCTTACAGCGGCTGCCTCTATGTCCACGACGGCCAGGGGGACTTTGGCGTCTACTGCATCCAGACGCTTCTCAACGACGCCTCCGACCAGGCGGATCTCTACCGGGAGCAGATCGACCATATAGTGGAGAGCTTTGCCGTCACCGGCGCCTACACGGCCCCGGGCTATAAGCTCTGGACCATGGAAACGGGCTATCAATACGACAAAGAGCTGTACATCATCACCGGCGACCGCCTGGATACGTCCGACCTGATACATCGTAAAAACGGCATCTTACTCCTGAAAGATGGAACGGGCGCGTTTTTTTTCAGTGCGGACGTGAAAAAGACCGATTACAGCTCCGATTATGCGCCGGAGCAGGTCCTGGACGAGGTGTGCCGCAAGCTCTACTTTGACAGTGACTCCGTCCGCGACGCCGAGTATATCTCGCAGATCAGTCAGTTCCACCGGGGCCGGTTCGATTACTGGACCGTGGACCTTTCCTCTTCCCTCTCCTCGGGGTATGAACCTTACACGAGCACCGTGGCGATCGCGGATATCGGCGGCACCTACTGGCGGATCGAAGTCCGTTGCCACGACGATTACGACGAGTACCATGACATAGCCCTGACCACAATGAACGACATCCTCATGTCCCTTTCCCTGTATAACTGAGCGGGACCGGCACCTGGATACACATCACATATAAGAAGGAGAAAGCATCATGATCACAGCAGTCGTGGGTATCAACTGGGGCGACGAGGGCAAGGGCCGCATGGTGGACCTGCTCAGCAGCCAGTATGACATCGTCTCCCGCTACCAGGGAGGCAACAACGCCGGCCACACGGTGGTGAACGACCGGGGCAAGTTCATCCTGAACCTGCTGCCCTCCGGCATCCTGCGGCCCGAGACCGTCAACGTCATGGGCCCGGGGATGGTGGTGGACCTGGGCCACCTCACCGGCGAGATCGGCCGGCTGACGGAAAAGGGCGTGGCCATCGGACCGGAGAACCTGAAGATCAGCGACCGGGTCACCATCTGCATGCCCTATCACCCCCTGCTGGACGGGCTGGAGGAGGACCGGATGGGCGCGAAAAAACAGGGCTCCACCCGCCGGGGCATCGGCCCGGTGTACTCCGATAAGTACATGCGCAAGTCCATCCGCATGGGCGACCTGCTGTTCCCGGATATGCTGAAGGACCGGCTGGCGGACATCGTGGAGTGGAAGAACCTGACCATCGCCGGGGCCTACGGCCACGAGCCCATCTCCGTCACAGAGATGTATGACTGGCTGATGAAAAACGGCGAGCCGCTGGTGGAGAACATCTGCGACACCACAAGCTATCTCACCGCCGCCATCGACAGCGGCAAGAGCCTGCTGCTGGAGGCCCAGTTGGGGGCGCTGCGGGATCTGGACTTCGGCATCTTCCCCTACACCAGCTCCTCCTGCACCCTGGCCTCTTTCGCCCCCATCGGCGCGGGCATCCCGGCCCGGAAGCTGGACAGCGTGGTGGGCATCACCAAGGCCTACTCCTCCGCCGTGGGCGGCGGCCCCTTCGTGTGCGAATTTTCCGGCGACGAGGCCCACGCACTCCGGGAGGCGGGCGGCGAGTACGGCGCGGCCACCGGCCGGCCCCGGCGTGTGGGCGGCTTCGACGTGGTAGCCAGCCGCTACGGCGTGCAGATGCAGGGGGCCACGGAGCTGGCCCTCACCAAGCTGGACGTGCTGTCCGGCTTCGAGAAGATCCCCGTGTGCGTGGCCTACGAGCTGGACGGCGAGCGCGTCGATTCCTTCCCCCTGGAGATGGCGCTGGAGAAGTGCAAGCCCATCTACGAGTACCGGGAGGGCTTTTCCGGCGACATCACCGGTTGCCGGAAGTTCGCCGACCTGCCCAAGGCCGCCCAGGCCTACATCCGCTACCTGGAGGAGGCGGTGGAGTGCAAGTTCACCTACATCTCCGTGGGCGCAGACCGGGACCAGTACATCTACATGGGATAAGACGAACCATCGAGGGAGGCGCGCCCCACGGCACGCCTCCCTTATGCTATCGCGGAGCGCGGCAAATCGGATTAAACGGGGGCGGGAAAATGCATCTGGATCGAATCACAAGCTCAATACATCCTTTTTATAAACAGGCATTAGAGTTGTATCAAGTCAGCTTTCCGTTCCACGAGCAGCGGGAGTCGGCTTCCCAGGAAGCGATATTATCCAATGATCTTTATCATTTTGACTTGATTTATGACGAAGATTCTTTTGTGGGGCTCGTCTTATACTGGGAGCAATCGGACTATATCTACATTGAGCATTTTTGTATCCAGCCTGAACTGCGAAACAGGCACTACGGCCAAAGGGCCCTTTCTCTTTTGCAGGAAAAGAGAAAAATAATAATACTAGAGATAGACCCCCCAATCGACGCAATATCTATAAGAAGAAAAGGCTTTTATGAGCGATGTGGGTTTGTTGAAAATCCATATTCCCACATTCATCCTCCCTACCACAAAGGGAATACCGGGCACGAGCTTGTTATCATGAGCAACCCCAGACTGATTTTACAGTCGGAATATGATTCTTTTAATAGTTTTTTGAAGAGAATCATCATGAACAATGTGTTTGCATAACTTTCCATTTGTCAACGTCACCGCCAGAAAAAAGCCTCCCCTGTGTAAGGGGAGGTGGGCGCCGCTTGCGGCGCTCGGAGGGGTTGATTCTTTAGAGTACTGCGATGAACGTGGCTGGCCTATCAAGCAATCCCCCAGACTCCGGCTGTCGCCGGAGCCAGCCCCCTTTAACAAGGGGGCCACCGTATTGTGCGGCGTTGCCGCCTTCCCCTTTACACAAGGGGGCCTCCACATTGTGCGGCGGACGCCGCCTTCCCCTTTACACAAGGGGGCCTCCATATTGTGCGGCGGACGCCGCGCAGCTTCCCTTTTCCCCCGCGCCACGCGGGCTCTTTTGTCAACAATACGCATTTACAAACTATCCCAAAGCGCGTATAATGCGCTCATACCAGACATTGGAAAGCGGGGAAATACCATGAGAGACTACAAAGAGGAATTTGAAAAGCGCGTTGCGTTCATCAAGGATACCCTGGCCAAGAGCGGCCAGAAGGGCATCGTGTACGGCAACTCCGGCGGCAAGGACTGCACCCTGGTGGGCATCCTGTGCAAGGCCGCCTGCGACGACACCGTGGGCGTGCTGATGCCCTGCGCCGCCAAGCGCAACTTCAGCGCCGACCTGGACGACGGCAAGGCGGTGGCGGAGAAGTACCACATCGCCATCCGCCTGGTGGACCTGACCCCGGTGCGGGAGGCGGAGCTGCAGGCCCTGGCCGGCATTACGGACATGACCGACGCCGCCGTGGCCAACATCGCCCCCCGGCTGCGCATGACTACCCTCTACGCCATCGCCGGCGCCGAGGGCCGGCTGGTGGCGGGCACCGGCAACCGCAGCGAGGCATATATGGGCTACTTCACCAAGTGGGGCGACGGGGCCTACGATTTTGACCCCATCGCGGACCTGACGGTGACGGAGATCTATGAATTCCTGGCCTGGCTGGACGCGCCCATGTCCGTCCGCACCAAGGCCCCGTCGGCGGGACTGTTCGAGGGGCAGACCGACGAGCAGGAGATGGGCGTCACCTACGCCGCCATCGACCAGTTCCTCCTCACCGGCCAGGCCGATGAGAAGGACATGGCCGTCATCGACCGGTTCCACCGCGTCAGCGAACACAAGCGCCAGCCCCAGGTGGTATACGAGGGATGAGCGTGCGCCAGATCGACGCCGGGCGGCTGACCGACGCCGTGGCGGAGCTGTACGTGCAGGCGTGCCTCGTGCTGCCGGAATGGGTCAAGGAGCGGCTTTACGCCTTCGGCAACCCCTACATCATCGAGAATTTTGAGAAAAACGGGAACATCCCCCTGTGCCAGGACACCGGCATGGCGGCGGTGTACCTGGAGGTGGGCCAGGACGTCCACCTGACCGGGGACATCCCCGCCGCCGTGGACGAGGGCGTCCGCCGGGCGGTGAAGGCGGGGTATCTGCGCTCCTCCATCGTGGCCGACCCCCTGCGCCGGCAGAACACCGGTGACAACACCCCCGCCGCGCTCTATTACGACATCGTCCCCGGCGACAAGCTCAAAATCACCGTGGCCCCCCGGGGCTTCGGCTGCGAGAACAAGGCCCGCATCGCCATGCTGGCCCCCGCCGACGGGATCGAGGGGGTGAAGGCCTTCGTGCTGGAGACGGCAAAAATGGCGGTGCCCGACGCCTGCCCGCCGGTGATGATCGGCGTGGGGATCGGCGGCAACTTCGACCGGGCTGCCTACATGGCCAAGAAGGCCACCCTGCGCCCGGAGCCCAACCCAGACCCCTTCTACGCCGGCATGGAGCAGGAGCTGTACGAGGCGACGAAAAAGTTCTCCATCGGCGTGCGCATCACCGCCGCCCCCACCCACATCGCGGGCCTGCCCTGCGCCGTGTCCATCGGCTGCCACAGCCTGCGCTGCGCTTCGGAGGAACTATAAGTCGTTTGAAAGGGAGACCCTTTCAAACGAGAAGGATGCGGCTCACATACGCGCACTCGCTGCGCTCGCACACTCCGTAAGCCGAGAAGTATTTTTTCCGAGGTACACGCCCCCGGAAAAAATAAACCCAATTCATTTGCCGCTGCGGCGGCAAACTCTGCGAGGCTGTTTATGAACCAAGATATACACATCACCACTCCCCTGACGGACGAAGTCATAAAAACGCTCCGCGCCGGGGACGCGGTGCGCATCACCGGCGTGATCTACACCGCCCGGGACGCCGCCCATAAGAAGCTGGCGGAGCTGCTGGCGGCGGGAGAGCCCCTGCCCTTCGACCCCGCCGGCCAGATCGTCTACTATACCGGCCCCACCCCCGCACCCCCGGGGCGGCCCATCGGCTCCTGCGGGCCCACCACCTCCTATCGGATGGACCGCTACACCCCCGCCCTGCTGGCGGCGGGCCTGAAGGGTATGATCGGCAAGGGCCGCCGGGGCCAGGCGGTGCTGGACGCCATCCGGGAGAACACCTGCGTGTACTTCTCCGCCGAGGGCGGCTGCGGCGCGCTGCTGGCCAACTATGTGAAGCGCTGCGACGTGGTGGCCTTCCCCGAGCTGGGCACCGAGGCGATGCACCGGCTGGAGGTGGAGGATTTCCCCGTCAGCGTATTCTGCGACTGTACCGGCGAGCTGTACTCGCCCTATCTGTGATACGGAGGACATACACTTGGACTACCTGAAAGCGTCTCTCGAGGCCCACGCCCAGTGGCGGGGCAAGCTCTCCATCCAGCCCAAGGCGCCGGTGGACAGCGCCGAGGCCCTGTCCCTGGCCTACACCCCCGGGGTGGCCGCCCCCTGTCTGGAGATCCAAAAGGACCCGGACAAGAGCTATACGCTCACCGGCCGGTGGAACACCGTGGCAGTGGTCACCGACGGCTCCGCGGTGCTGGGCCTGGGGGACATCGGCCCGGAGGCGGGCATGCCCGTGATGGAGGGCAAGTGCGTGCTGTTCAAGGCCTTCGGCGGCGTGGACGCCATCCCCCTGTGCGTGCGCAGCCACGACGTGGACGACATCGTGCGCACCGTGGCGCTGCTGGCCGGCTCCTTCGGCGGGATCAACCTGGAGGACATCGCCGCCCCCCGCTGCTTCGAGATCGAACAGCGGCTGAAGCAGCTGTGCGACATCCCCGTGTTCCACGATGACCAGCACGGCACCGCCGTCATCGCCCTGGCGGGGCTCATCAATGCCCTGAAGGTGGTGCATAAGCGCCTGGAGGACGTGCGGGTGGTCATCAACGGCGCCGGCGCGGCGGGCACCGCCATCGCCCGGCTGCTGGCCGAGGCGGGGGCGGGAGACGTGATCGTCTGCGACCGCACCGGCCCCATCGCCGCGGGCCGGCCGGACCTGAATCCCGCCAAGCGCGCCCTGGCCGCCGTGACCAACAAGACCGGCCTCACCGGCACCCTGGCCGACGCCCTGCGTGGCGCGGACGCGGTGATCGGCGTGTCCGCCCCCGGGGCCATCACCGGCGGGATGGTCCGCTCCATGGCGAGGGATGCCATCGTGTTCGCCTGCGCCAATCCCACGCCGGAGATCTTCCCCGACGAGGCGAAGGCCAACGGCGCGGCCGTGGCCGCCACCGGCCGGAGCGATCTACCCAACCAGCTGAACAACGTGCTGGCCTTCCCCGGCATCTTCCGGGGCGCTCTGGACGTGCGGGCCCGGGACATCGACCACGCCATGAAGGTGGCCGCCGCCCATGCCCTGGCGGGCCTGGTGGGCGAGGACGAGCTCTGCGCCGAGTACATCATCCCCCGGCCCTTCGATCCCCGGGTGCGGGACGCGGTGGCCGCCGCGGTGGCCCAGGCCGCCCGGGAGTCCGGCGTAGCGCGGATATGAACCCATAAGAATAACTCCCCCTCCGGCCGGAGGGGGAGTTATTCTTTTGTCCATCCAAGCGGCTAAAAGTCGAACAGCGTCATCTGGCTGGTCTCCGGCAGCTCGCCGAAGGCCCCCAGCTTTCGCAGCACCTCGATGTGGGCGGAGCTGACCTTGGGGCAGACCGCCGCCAGCTCCTCCACCGACACGAACCGCCGGCCGCCCTCCCGGGCCCGGGCCAGGTCCAGGGCCGCCGTCTGGCCCAGGCCGGACACGGCCACGAAGGGCACCCGCAGCAGCTTGTCCCCCACCGGGTCGAAGGTGAAGGCGCTGGACTCATACAGGTCGATGGGGGCAAAATTGAACCCCCGCATGTAAAACTCGTACACCATCTCCAGCGTGGTGGCCAGATCCAGCTCCTTGGCCGTGGCGTTGGGGTTGGCGTTGATCTCCTTCAGCCTGGCCCGCACCCGGGCC
This sequence comes from uncultured Oscillospiraceae bacterium, assembly GCA_947626345.1. Classification (GTDB taxonomy): domain Bacteria; phylum Bacillota; class Clostridia; order Oscillospirales; family Oscillospiraceae; genus CAJOIG01. The sequence goes on from CANQSF010000007.1 coordinate 21,215, forward strand.
GCCCCGCCCATCATCATCTCCGCGTCGAAGCCGTCCTTCTGGCTGCGGCGATAAAACAGGGCGGAATAAAACGCCAGGGGCTTGTGGACCTTGTACCAGGCGATGCGGAAGGCCATGAGCACATAGGCCACCGCGTGGGCCTTGGGGAACAGGTACTCGATCTTGTGGCAGGAGTCGATGTACCACTGGGGCACGCCGTGCTCCTTCATGGTCTGGACCTGGTCGTCGGTGAGCTGCTTGTTCTTCTTACGCACGTTCTCCATGCTCTTGAAGGCGGTGTTGGCGTCGATGCCGCAGCTCATCAGATAGATCATGATGTCGTCCCGGCAGCCGATGGTCTGGGAGACGGTGGCGGTCTTGGACTTGATCAGGTCCTGGGCGTTGCCCAGCCACACGCCGGTGCCGTGGGAGTAACCGGACAGGCGCACCAGCATGTCGAACTTGTCGGGCCGGGTGTCCACCAGCATCTGGCGGGTGAAGCCGGTGCCGAACTCGGGGATGCCGATGGAGCCGGTCTGGCCGATGATGGGGTCGTCCTCCGGCAGGCCCAGGGCCGCCGGCGAGGAGAACAGGCTCATGGTCTCGGCGTCGTCCAGACGGATGGTCTTGGCGTCGGTGTCCGTCAGCCGCTCCAGCATGTTGATCATGGTGGGGTTATCGTGGCCCAGCTCGTCCAGCTTCAGCAGATAGTCCTCCATGAAGTGATACTCCAGGTGGGTGGTGACGATGTCCGTGCCCGCGTCATCCGCCGGGTGCTGCACCGGGCAGAAGTCGGTCACGTCCATGTTCTGGGGGATGATCACTAGTCCACCCGGGTGCTGGCCGGTGGTGCGCTTGACGCCCACCAGCCCCTGGGCCAGACGGTTCATCTCCGCCTGGTTGAAGGTGAGGCCCTTCTCCTCGGCGTATTTTTTCACGTAGCCGTAGGCGGTCTTCTCCGCGATGGTGCCCACAGTGCCGGCCTTGAACACGTGGTCCGCGCCGAACAGGGTCTTGGTGTAGGCGTGGGCGTTGGCCTGGTACTCCCCGGAGAAGTTCAGGTCGATATCCGGCACCTTGTCGCCCTTGATGCCCAGGAAGGTGGCGAAGGGGATATCGAAGCCCTCCTTGCGCATCTCCACGCCGCAGCGGGGGCACAGCTTGTCCGGCATGTCCGCGCCGCAGCCGTAGCCCTTGCCGGAGGCAAAATCCGTGTGGTAGCACTTGGGGCACAGGTAATGGGCCGGCAGGCTGTTCACCTCCGTGATGCCCGCCAGATACGCCACCAGGCTGGAGCCCACGCTGCCACGGCTGCCCACCAGATAGCCGTGGGCCATGCTGTCCGCCACCAGCTTCTGGGCGGACATATAGATCACGTCGAAGTGCCGGCCCAGGATGGTGTCCATCTCCATCTCCACCCGGTCGGTGACGATCTTCTCCGGCTCCGGGCCGTACAGCTGGCGCAGCCGGCTGTACACCAGGTCCTTCAGCTGCCCGGCGGAGTTCTCGATCACCGGCGGATACAGCCGGTGCTCCGGCAGCAGGTCCACCTGGCCCTCCACCATGTCCGCGATGAGGTTGGTGTTTTTCACCACCACCTCGTAGGCCCGCTCCTCGCCCAGATAGGCGAACTCCTCCAGCATCTCCTCCGTGGTGCGGAAGTACAGGGGCATGTCCCGGTCCGCGTCGGAAAAGCCCTTGGAGTTGAGCAGGATGTGCCGGAAGATCTCGTCCTCCGGGTCGAGAAAATGCACGTCCCCCGTGGCGCACACCGGCTTTCCCAGCTCGTCGGCGATGGAGAGGACCCGGCGGTTGAGCGCCCGCAGCTCCTCCTCGTTTTTCGCCAGGCCGGTGTCCAGCATGAAGGCGTTGTTGGCGATGGGCATGATCTCGAAGTAGTCGTAAAATGCCCCGATGCGCTTCAGCTCCTCCCGGCCCCGGTGGCGGGCCACCGCCTGGAAGAACTCCCCCGCCTCGCAGGCGCTGCCCACGATGAGCCCCTCCCGGTGGGCCATGAGCAGGCTTTTGGGGATGATCGGCACCTTCCGGAAGTGCTCCAGGTGGCTCTTGGAGATCAGCTCGTAGAGGTTTTTCAGCCCCGTCCGGTTCTTCACCAGCAGGGAGATGTGCCGGGTCCGGGGATGGCGGCCCGCCGCCCGGCGCAGGCGGAGGCACAGCTCGTTCACCTGGCTCAGGCGCTCTGTCCCCTGCTCGGCCAGCATGGGGACGAACTTCTCCAGCAGCCGGCCGCACACCAGCGCGTCGTCGCTGGCCCGGTGGTGGTTGAAGGCGGGCAGGCCCAGCCGGTCGGACACGACGTCCAGCTTGAACTTCTTCAGGTCCGGCAGCAGCGCCTGGGCCAGGGCCAGGGTGTCGATGACCAGCGGCCGGAAGGGCCGGCCCAGCCGCTCGGCCGCCGCGCCGATGAAGCCCACGTCGAAGTCCGCGTTGTGGGCGCACAGGGGCAGATCCCCCGCAAAATCCAAAAACGCCCCCACGGCCGCGCCCTCATCCGGGGCGTCGAACACGTCCCGGTCGGTGATGCCCGTCAGGCGCTGGATGTTCTCCGGAATGGGCATATCGGGGTTTACATAAGTTTGGAACCGGTCGGCGGGAGCTCCCTGCACGAACCGGACCGCGCCGATCTCCGTGATCCGGTCGTTCTCGTCGGAAAGCCCAGTAGTCTCGATATCAAAGGCCACATAGTCGCCGTCCAGCGGCCCGTCTCCCGGCCCGCGCACGGCGATCCCTTCGTCTATATCGTTTACATAATACCCTTCCATGCCATAGAGCACGCGGATGCCCTTGGCCGCCTTGGAGGCGGCGGGGAACGCCTGGGCCACCCCGTGGTCGGTGACGGCCACCGCCGGCATGCCCCACCAGGCAGCCCGCTTGACGGCGGCCGACGGGTCGGTCAGGCCGTCCATGGCGGACATCTGGGTGTGCAGATGCAGCTCCACCCGCTTCACCGGCGCGTTGTCCCGGCGGGGTTCCGGGGCCTCGGCGGTCTGGATGTGGCGGGGCTCCAGCTCCACCTCTTTGCTGTAGGGGTTGAATTTCATGGACCCGGACACGGTCAGGTACATCCCCTGGCCGATCTTTTTGGCGAAGGACTGGTCCTCCTCCTTGGGGATATACTTGCTGACCCGGATGGAGCCGGCGCCGTCGGTCATGTCGAACTGGAGCACCGTGGCCCCCAGCCGCTGCACCTCCCGGGTCTCCACGGCGAACACCCGGCCGGACACCACCACCGTCTTCTGCTCCGGGGAGGCGTCCTTCATGGGGATGGGCCTGCCCTTGATGGCCCGGCCCAGCAGCACCTTGCCGGAGCCGGCGGGGGCCGCCTTCTCCGCGGGCCGTGGCTCGGCCTGGGACCAGGAGGGTTCCACCTTCACCGTCTGCAGGCCGAGATACGCGGCGATGGCGCGCTCCACCGCCGTCACCTCCGCCGGGGCGGGCATGGCGGCAAACAGGACCTTGACGGCCATGGCCGTCCGCTCCCGGTTCACCGTGCCCTCCAGCACGAAGGCCCCGCCCAAGTCGCTGTAGCTCTTCTCCAGCTCCCGGCAGCAGGGGAACATCTCCATTAACCCTTGCTTTTCCACCGCTCTATGTACTCCAGATCTGTCTTATGTCCGCTCTATGAGCTCCATGAGCCCGTCCAGCAGCTCCGCCTCGGGCACCCGGGTCCGCACCACCTGGCCCTTGACGAACAGGCTCCCGAAGCCCTTGCCCCCGGCGATGCCGAAGTCCGCCTCCCGGGCCTCCCCGGGGCCGTTGACCTCGCAGCCCATCACCGCCACGGTGATGTCCCGGTCCAAACCAGCGAGCCGCTCCTCCGCCTTTTTCGCCAGGGAGATGAGGTCGATCCTGGTCCGGCCGCAGGTGGGACAGGACACGAACCGCACCCCGCCCTTCCGCAGCCCGCAGGCCCGCAATATGGCCAGGCCCGCCTTTACCTCCTCCGCCGGGTCGGCGGTGAGGCTCACACGGATGGTGTCGCCGATGCCCTCCATGAGCAGCGTTCCGATGCCCACGGCGGAGTTGACGAGCCCGCCGTAGCTGGTGCCCGCCTCCGTGACGCCCACGTGCAGCGGGCAGTCGAACCGCTCCGCCGCCAGACGATAGGCCGCCACGGTGAGGGACACGTCCGAGGCCTTCACCGACAGGGCGATGTCCCCGAAGCCCACCTCGTGCAGCGCGGCGATCTCTCCGGCGGCGCTGGCCACCAGTGCCTCGGCGGTGGGGCCGCCGTATTTGGCCAGCACGCTTTTTTCCAGCGAGCCGGTGTTCACCCCGATGCGGATGGGGATGCCCCGCTCCCTGCAGGCTGCGGCCACCGCCGCCACCCGCTCCTTGGAGCCGATGTTGCCGGGGTTGATGCGCACAGCGCTCACCCCCGCCTCCGCCGCCGCGATGGCCAGCCGGTGGTCGAAGTGGATGTCCGCCACCACCGGCATGGGCGCCTGGGCCATGATGGCCGGCAGGGCCGCCGCCGCGGCAGCGTCAGGCACCGCTACCCGGATGATGTCGCACCCCGCCGCCCGCAGACGGCGCATCTGCTCCAGCGTCGCCCCTGCGTCCCGGGTATCGGTGTTGCACATGGACTGGACCGTCACGGCTGCTCCGCCGCCCACGGCCACGCCGCCCACGTCGATCCGTCTGGTCATGTCTCTTTTCATCTCGTCCGAATGATCCTCGCCACGTCGTTATACAGCACGTATATCATCAGCCCCATGAGCAGCACCATCCCGGCGGTGTTCACATAGGCCTCGTACTTGGGATCGATCCGCCGGCGGAAGATCCGCTCGGCGATCCATGTCACCAGCAGGAAGAAGATCCGCCCGCCGTCCAGCGCCGGGATGGGCAGCAGGTTCATCACCGCCAGGTTCACCGCGATGAACGCCGCCAGATAGAAGATGTTCAGCAGCCCGTCCGCCACCGTGGGGGCCTGGGTGCCCACGTCCGCGATCATGTCCACGATGCCCACCACGCCGGTCATCTGGTCTATGCCCACCGCCCCGGAGATCAGATCCGTCAGCCCCAGGCGCACCATGCGCACGAAGTCCAGCGCGCAGTACCAGGTGTATTTGACCTTCGCCCACAGGCCCGACTCCGTGTTTTCAAAATAGAGCCCGTAGCGCATGACCTTCTCGCCGGTCTCCTCGTCCGTATACTCCCGCAGGGTCATGGGGTAGTCCTCCAGGACCACCTTCTTCCCGTCCCGGATCAGCTCCAGATCCACCCGGCCGTTCCGGCTCCGGGACATATACAGGCTCACGTCGCTGGCCAGATAGGTCCGCTCGCCGTTGACACGGTAAATGGTGTCCCCTTCCAGGAGGCCGTCAGCGCCCTCATAGGGGCAGCCCTCCATGAACCGGGTCACCGTGGGAGGCGAGAAGGAGTCGATCTGGGTGTAGCACAGCGCCACCAGCACCAGCCCCAGCAGGAAGTTCATAAAGGCCCCCGCCGCCAGGATGATCAGCTTTTTCCAGGCCGCGGCGTTGGAGAAGGCCGCCGGGTCCGGCGAGTCGCCGTCCTCCCCCTCCATGGCGCAGAACCCGCCGATGGGCAGCGCCCGCAGGCTCACCTGGGTGCCGCTGGCCGTCTGCCGCTTCCACAGGGCCGGCCCCATGCCCATGGAGAATTCCAGCACCCGCACCCCGCACAGCCGGGCCGCCACGAAGTGGCCCAGCTCATGCACGCCGATGAGGACGCCGAAGATCAGGATCGCGAGAAGAATATACAAAAATGTTCCCATATCATGCCTTTCCTGTGCTCTGCTGGAAACAGTCTATGTAGATCAGGGGGAAATTATCGTCTGTCCTGCCCAACGCCGCGCCTCGGCATCCGCCGCCAGGATGTCCTCCAGCGTGGGGTCCGCCGCCGCCGGCGTCCGGGCCACCGCTGCCGCCACACGGTCGTAGATGTCGTTGTAGCCGATCCTCCCCGCCAGAAACAGGGCCACCGCCGCCTCGTTGGCGGCGCTCATCACCGCGGGGGCGACGCCGCCCCGGCGGGCACAGTCCATGGCCAGGGCCAGGCAGGGGGTCTTTTCCAGGTCCGGCTCTTCAAAGGTCAGGTCCCTCATCCTCCAAAAGTCCAGCCGCTCATAGGGCGAGACGGTCCGCTCCGACCAGGTCATGGCGTACTGGATGGGCAGGCCCATGTCCGGCACCGCCAGCTGGGCCAGCACCGTGCCGTCGACGAGCTCCACCATGGAGTGGATCACGCTCTGGGGGTGGATCACCACCTGGATATCGTCCGGCGTCACGCCGAACAGGTGCATGGCCTCGATGAACTCCAGGCCCTTGTTCATCATGGTGGCGCTGTCCACGGAGATCTTCGCGCCCATGTTCCAGTTGGGATGGCGCACCGCCTGCTCCGGGGTGACGGCGGCGGTCTCGGCCCGGGTCCAGCCCCGGAAGGGGCCGCCAGAGCCGGTGAGCAGTATCTTGTGCAATTGCTCCCGCCGGCCCTCCAGGCACTGGAAGATGGCGGAGTGCTCCGAGTCCACGGGCACGATCTGGGCGCCCTTTTCCGCCGCCGCCTTCATGACGATGGTCCCGGCGCACACCAATGTCTCCTTGTTGGCCAGGCAGATGCGCTTTCCCGCGGCGATGGCGTCCAGGGTGGGCCGCAGGCCCACGGAGCCGGACACCGCCGTCACCACGGCCTCACAGTCCACGGTGGCGGCCCGGCGCAGGCCCTCCATCCCCTCGCCGATCTCCACGTCCAGATCCCCCACGGCGATGCGCAGCGCCGCCGCGGCCTTGGGATCATATATCGCCGCGTAGGCGGGCCGGACGCGGCGGATCTGCTCCTCCAGCAGGCCCACGTCCCTCCGGGCGGCCAGGGCGGTCACCCGGATGCCCAGCCGCTCCGCGGCCGCCAGGCTCTGCCGACCGATGGAGCCGGTGGAGCCCAGCACGGAAATAGAATGGATCATGCTCTTTCCTCTTTATCCAATATCGCCGTATCTGCGCTGGCGGTGCCGGTAGGCCTCGATTGCCCTGTCCAGCTCCGCCTCGTCGAAGTCCGGCCACAGCACGTCGGAGAAGTACAGCTCCGTATAGGCCAGCTCCCACAGCAGGAAGTTGGAGATGCGCATCTCCCCGCCTGGCCGGATGAGCAGGTCCGGGTCCGGGATGCCCCCGCCCCACATATAGGAGCCGAAGCGCTCCTCTGTGAGGGCCGGGCAGCCCTCCGCCGCCCACCGCTGGGCCGCCCGGACGATCTCGTCACGGCCGCCGTAGTTGAGGCAGATGTTCACCTGGGCCCCGGTATAGACGGCGGAGCGCTCCATGCAGGCCTGGCACATCTGCCGCAGCTGGGGGGTGAAGGGGGACAGATCGCCGAAGATGCGGATGCGGATCTTCTCCTTTTCCATGTCCCGCAGGGCCTGGCGCAGGTATTTCTCCAGCAGGGACAGGATGGCGTCCACTTCCTCCCGGGGCCGCTTCCAGTTCTCCGTGGAGAAGGCGTACACCGTCAGGTATCCGATGCCCAGCTTCTGGCAATACCGGGCCGTCCGGCGGAAGCTGTCCGCCCCGGCGGAGTGGCCGGCAGAGCGGGGCAGGCCCCGGCTCACGGCCCAGCGGCCATTGCCGTCCATGATGATGGCGATGTGGCGTGGAAGCCCGGCGTTCTCCGTTTTTTCCTCACGCTCGCCGCGCGGGCGCGGGGCGTCAGATCCCATCCGAGGCGGGGCTCCCGCCCCCCTCGAGCTCCCCCCTGCCTGACCGGCGTCCCGGGTTTCTTTGACATACTCATGGCGGGGGAGCCCTTCAGGCTCTCCCGCCAGTCCGCTCTTCCTATCGGCGCTCATATGGCGAACAGCTCTTTCTCCTTGGCCTCGGTGAGTTTGTCGATGTCCTTGATGTTGTCGTCGGTGAGCTTCTGCAGCTCCTTCTCCAGATCCTTCTGGTCGTCCTCGGTGATGTCGCCGGCCTTCTGCTGCTTTTTGATCTTGTCCATGGCGTCCCGGCGGATGTTGCGCACGGCCACCTTGGCCTCCTCGCCGTACTTGCGCACCTGCTTGGCCAGCTCCTTGCGCCGCTCCTCGGTCAGTTGGGGGAAGGCCAGACGGATGACGCGGCCGTCGTTCTGGGGATTGATGCCCAGCTCGGAGGCCTGGATGGCCTTCTCGATGCCCTTGAGCACGGAACCATCCCAGGGGGTGATCACCAGGGTGCGGGGGTCGGGAACGGAGATGGCGGCCACCTGGTTGATGGGCGTGGCGGTGCCGTAATAGTCCACGGTGATGCCGTTGAGCACGGCGGCGTTGGCCCGCCCGGCCCGCACGGCGTCGAACTGGCCGGACAAGAATTCCTTGGCCTTGGTCATTTTTACCTCAAATTCCTTCAGCTCGCTCATGGTGTGCTCCTCCTTTGATTGAAATTATTAACAAACTCCTCTTAGGCCCCCTTGTGTAAAGGGGGCTGGCTCCGGCGGCAGCCGGAGACTGAGGGATTGATTCCTAGAATGGGCTCGTTGGACGCAGCGCTCAATAGAATCAACCCCACCACCACGCTTCGCGCGGTCCCCCTCCCCTTACACAGGGGAGGCTCGAAAAGGAGCGGCTTTGCCGCGCCCACCTCCCCTTGCACAGGGGAGGCTTTTAGTCCACCCGCGTGCCGATCTTCTCCCCCTTGACCACCCGGATGATGTTCTCCGGCGGGTCCAGGGCGAAGATCATGGTGGGGATGGCGTTGTCCCGGAGCATGCAGGCGGCGGTAGAGTCGATGACCTTCAGCCCCTGGGCGAGGATCTGGTCATAGGTGATGGACGCCAGCTTTTTCGCCGTGGGGTCGGTCTTCGGGTCGGCGGTATAGACCCCGTCGATGTTCTTGGCCATCAGCAGCGCGTCCGCGCCGATCTCAGCGGCCTTCAGCGCCGCGGCGGAGTCGGTGGAGAAATAGGGGTTGCCGCTGCCCGCGGCGAACAGCACCACCCGGCCCTTTTCCAGATGCTCCATGGCCCGCAGATAAGAGTAGCTCTCCGCGATACGGGGCATATCGATCATGGTCATCACCCTGGCGGGCACGCCCTCCTGCCCCAGCACCTCGCACAGGGCCAGGCTGTTCATCACCGTGGCCAGCATGCCCATCTTATCCGCCTGGGACCGCTCCATTTTGCCGCCGCCGTCCTTGGCGCCACGCCAGTAATTGCCGCCGCCGGTGACCAGGCCGATCTGCACGCCCTCCGACGCCAGCGCGCCGATGGCCCGGGACACCCGGCGCATCACCTCAAAATCCAGTCCCCGGCCGCTCTCGCCGCCCAGGGCCTCGCCGCTGAGCTTCAGCAGCACCCGCCGGTATCCGCTGTCCATAAACGCTCCTCCTCCACACTGTCCATTGTATCGGGTAATGGTTACATTTTCAACCTCATCCGACGCCGGTCGGACGCCACCATAAATTTTATCACAGATGCCATCCGATTTCAACCGGCTTCGCATCGCCGCCGGGCTATCATCTGTCCATGGAGACCGTTTATCTGGATGAGCTGTTCTGCCTGGACCTGATCATGGACTACTTCCTGCTGCTGGCCACCGCCCGGCTGTGCGCCCTGCCATACCGGCGGGGCCGGTATCTGGCGGCGGCGGCGCTGGGCGCAGCGTGGAGCGCGGCGGGACTGCTGCCTGGGATGGGCTGGCTGCTGACGCCCGCCGCCCGGCTGCTGCCGGCGGGGTTCATGACCCTGGCCGCCTTCGGCGGACAGCGGCGGCTGGGCCGGTGCTTCGCCGCGTTCCTGGGCGCATCCGCCCTGTTCGGCGGCACGGTATACGCCGCGGGACTGCTCCGGGGCGGCAGCGGACCCATGCTGCGGCTGGACATGCGGGTGCTCATCCTGGCCTTCGCCGTATGCTACGCCGCGGTGAGCCTGCTCTGCCACGGCGCGGCCCGGGCCGCCCGGCCCAGGGTGCTCACCGTGACGGTGGAGCGGGCCGGGCGCACGGTGACCCTGCGGGCGCTGGAGGACACGGGCAACTCCCTCGTGGACCCCATCACCGGCCGGGCGGCCTTCGTGGCAGAGGCGAAGGCCCTGGCGGGCCTGTTCCCGGCGGCGGAGCGGCGCTGGCTGAAGGAGGAGGCGGCGGAGGCGGCGCTCCATCTGCCCGGGGCCCGGCTCATCCCCTACGCGGGGGTGGAGGGCCGGAGCGGGCTGCTGCTGGCATTCCTCCCGGACCGGGTGACGGTGGACGGCCGGGAACGGGACGGTCTGCTGGCCGCCGTATCCCCCGGCGCCATCGGGGCCGGGGAGAGCTATGACGCCATACTGTGAAAAGGAGAGTGCCTATGACAAAGCTGCGACTGCTCCTGATACGCCTGCGGCTGCGCCTGACGCGCCCCGGCAGGATCTACTACATCGGCGGCAGCGACGTGCTGCCCCCGCCCCTGGACCGGGACGAGGAGGAGGCCGCCGTCGCCGGACTGATGGCCGGGTGCCACGACGCCCGCCAAAAGCTCATCGAGCACAACCTGCGCCTGGTGGTCTACATCGCCCGCCGGTTCGAGAACACCGGCGTGAACATCGAGGACCTGATCAGCATCGGCACCATCGGCCTGATCAAGGCCATCGGCACCTTCGACCCCGCCAAGCGCATCAAGCTGGCCACCTACGCCTCCCGCTGCATCGAGAACGAGATCCTCATGTTCCTGCGCAAGCGCAGCTCCCACCGCTCGGAGGTGTCTATCGACGAACCGCTGAACACCGACTGGGACGGCAACGAGCTGCTGCTCAGCGACGTGCTGGGCACCGACGGCGAGGAGGTGAGCCGCCCCCTGGAGGACGACGTGGAAAAGCAGCTGCTCATGGAGGCGGTGGACCGCCTGGACCAGCGGGAGCGGTCCATCATCATGATGCGCTTCGGCCTGGGGGGATGCCGGGAGCTGACCCAAAAGGAGGTAGCCGACCGCCTGGGCATCAGCCAGAGCTACATCAGCCGTCTGGAAAAGCGCATCATCCACCGGCTGCGCCGGGAGCTGATCCGCCAGCTCTGATATGACCAAGATCGCCGCCCGGGACAGATGTCCCGGGCGGCTGTGTATTTGCTTATTTGCTGGGGATTCAGGGCTTCTGCTGGGCCTGCTGATCGCTCAGCTCCTCTTCAAAGTCCTTCAGACGTTTCTTCTGCCGGGAGGCGTGCACCACCAGCACGACCACCATCACGACCAGTACGAGCAGCGCCGCCAGGTCCCACAGGCAGAAACCAAAGTTCGTGTGAAAATACTGATGCATGACTGTTCCTCCTTATTCACCCAGCTCGCTGCGGACCTCGAACTCCTTCTTCTGCCGCCGCTTGGCGTCGTAGGTGTAGTACACCGCCACGGCCAGCGCGCACAGCATGAGCAGGAAGTGCAGGATGCAGCAGTTCTGGATATCGTCCATCAGGCCCAGAGGCGTGGCGTTATCCTCGATGTTCTCCGTCTCGCTCAGGTCATAGTCCGGGCCCTGATCCACGGGCAGGTCAGCCATCGGCACGGCGTCGTCGCCGATCTCCACGGTGGCGGGACCGTCCTCAGCGGGCGCGGGGCCGTCGTCCGGGGTCTCAGGGGCGTCGGGGGTATCCGGGGTATCGGGGGTGTCCGGCGTATCCGGCGTATCGGGGATGACCGGATCCACAGGCGCGGGCGGGGTAGGATCGTCCGGGTCTACCGGCGGCTCGGGCACATCCGGGTCATCCGGGTCTACGGGGGGATCAGGCTGATCCGGGTCCTCCGGGTCTACCGGGGGATCGGGCTCGTCGGGGTCCTCCGGGTCTACCGGGGGCTCTTCGGGCTCGATCTCAGGCGGGATCAATCTGAAGTTCGCGGTGAAGGTGTAGGTCTGGCCACCCACGGCCTCGAAGCTCTGCTCCAGCGCCGCAACATTGTTCTCGATCTCAATGTCACTGTCGTTGGTCCAGCCGTTGAACAGGTGCGTGCCGGCGTTCGGCACAGCGGTAGCGGTAGCGGTCACAGTGCCGCTCTCAATGGGCTTGCCGTTCTCGTCCACGAGGTTGATGACAGCTTCTCCGATCACATTGACCGAGCCGCCCTCGCCAGCAACGTACTGGATGAACGCCTGGTACTTGTCGGGGGTGCCGTCGCCGGGCTTCTCGGGGTCATTGCCGCCCTTGGTATCCTCGGCGAAGTGCGCGGTGAAGGTGTAGGTCTCGCCGCCCTTGACGGTGAAGTCCTGGCTCAGGGTCGCCTCATAGGATCTCTCGATCTCTTCGCCATCCCAGTAATCGAACGCATAGCCATCGGTCGTCGCAGTAGCGGTGGAGTTCAGCTCAATGTTCTCCATGCCGTCTTCGGGTATATCCTTGACGGTCTGGAACTTCTCGCTCACGCTGCCGTTTTCATCGGCCTCGTAATAGATGACCGCTTCGTACTTGTCGGGGGTCTCGTCAGGCTGCTTGCCGTCATCACCGCCGCCGATCTCGTCCTTATCGAAGTGCGCGGTGAAGGTGTAGGTCTCGCCGCCCTTGGCCTGGAAGCTCTGGGTCAGTTCTGCCTTGTCAGCGTTACCATCAGTCAGCTGCTCGCCTTCCCAGTAATCGAACGCATAGCCATCATTGGCATTGGCAGTGGCGGAAGCGGTCACATTGCCGCTGGTCGCATTGCCGGGGATGGTCTCGACCTTAACGACCTCGGTCTCTCCACCGATCGTGCCGCCCTCGTCAGCCACATACTTGATGGTGACCTGGTACTTGTCGGGGGTGCCATCGCCGTTCTCGCCGCCGATGTTGTCCTTGGCATACTTGACCTTCACCGTCGTGTTCTCGAACGTCTGGCCCTTGATCTCGGCCTCGTCGTCGAGGACATAGTGGTCGCCGTTAACAGTCAGCTCCGAGGCAGCCGTGTGGTTGTACTCGCCCTTCTCGTTGATAACGGCCGTGTGCTCCTCCAAAGCCGCGTCAGGAGCATCCTCGTCCACGTACTGGACAGTGACCGTAGCCTCGACCGGCTTGATCGTCAGGTGGCCGTCGTTATCCACCACCACAGTCGCGGTGTAGTTGCCCTTCTCGTTGCCGGTGACAGTGAAGTCATCAGCGGTCAGGCCCATCGGATAGGTGTTGACATTGGTGCCCTTAGCCTCGTTCACGAAGTGCTCGTTCAGCTTCACGTCCAGGCCGCCTTCAAGATCACCAACGACCTCGAAGTAAGGCGCATCCGCGCTCTGCTCGCTGCCGTTGTAAGTCTTCTCCTGCTCCGTGCCCTTCACATGGATCTCCACAGCCTTCTGAGTGATCGTCAGCTTGCCGTCGCTATCCACCACCACAGTCGCGGTGTAGTTGCCCTTCTCGTTGCCGGTGACAGTGAAGTCATCAGCGGTCAGGCCCATCGGATAGGTGTTGACATCGGTGCCCTTGGCCTCGTTCACGAAGTGCTCGTTCAGCTCCACGCCCAGGCCGCCTTCAGGCTCACCAACGACGGTGAAGTAAGGCTCTTCCGCGCTCTGCTCGCTGCCGTTGTAGACCTTAGACTGCTCCGTGCCCTTCACATGGATCTCCACAGCCTTCGGGGCGATCGTGAACGGATCCGTTGCGCTGACCTCAGGCAGGTCCTTGGTAGCCTTCCACGTGGCTTTGACCGTGTAGCTGCCGGCGTCTGTGGGCTCGCCAGGCAACTGGTTGCCCTCTTCATCGAAGTAGGTAAACGTCGGATCGCTATAGCCTTCGCTTCCTGCGCCTGTGACAGTGGCCTCGGGCCCGCTATGCTCGTCGCCGTAGGTCCAGTCCGCCTGGCTCACGGTGGCGGTGTAAGATTCGGCCTCGGCCTTCTTGATGGTCAGCTTACCGGTGATGGTCACCTCATAGTTGGCGGTCACGTCCTTGTCGCCGTTGGTGATTGTCGCTTCGCCCACCACATTCTCGTACTCACCCACAGCCGTGCCGCTGATGGTGGCCTTCAGGCTCATCTCATCATCGTAGACCAGATTGCCCTCAGTGATATTCTCCCCGGTGATCTCCATGGTGATTTCCTCACCGGTGTAGGTCTTGGTCTCGGTCTTGTTGATGGTGATGGCCTTCTTCGCGACGGTGAACACAGCCGTTGCCTCCAGGTCAGGCAGGTTGTCGTCGCCCTTCCACGTGGCCTTGACCGTATAGCTGCCGGCGTACTTGGGCTCGCCTTCCACCTTCTCGCCATTCGCATCGAGGTAGGTCAGCTCCGGAGCGTCATAGTTCTTGCTTCCTTTGCCTTTGACCTCAGGCACGGCAGCAGGCTTGTTCTCGCCATAGGTCCAGCCATCCTGGCTCACGCTGGCGATGAAAGAATTGGCCTCAGCCTTGGTGATCTCCAGCTCGCCCTGCTCGTACGCAAACGTTACATCGTAGTTCTTTACCTCGCCGACGATCTCAGCCTTGATATCAGTCGGGTACTTTTTGACTTCAGTCCCCTCAACCTTATTGCCGGTCACAGTCAGCTCTACGCCATACTGCTCTTTAAGCTCCGCAGCCGTGAGCTTTTTACCATCCACACTGATGGTGTACTCGCTGATCGTGTGCGGCTGGCCGTCATAGGTCTCAGACTTGGTCTCGCCCTCGATGGTGATGGTCAACGGAGCCTTCTCGATGGTCAGCTTGCCATTCTCGGTCTTCACCGTGAACTGCCCGGTCACGTCGTGACCAGCGGCGTCCGTCACAACAGCCTCGCCGGTGAAGGTCGTGGGATACTCGCCCGCATTGGTGCCGCTGGCGCTGGCGCTCAGGCCTTCCACCGTATAGGTGTTGTCCACGACCTCAAAGGTCAGGGTCTCGAAGCCGCTCACGCTGTGATTCTGGCCGTCATAGGTCACGGTATCGCTCTTGGCCTTGACGGTGATCTCGTACTTCTCCGTCCGGTCAGTGACCGTCAGTTTGCCCAACACCTGCTTGATATCGTAGTTGTCAGGATTAACGCTATCATCCAGCTCGTAGGTGAACTTGTTGTCGCTGGTGCCGACATAGAGCTGGCTGCCGGTCACATGGTAGGTCACACGCGCGGCATCGCCATTGACAAAGCCGCTTGCCGCGATCATCTTCTTGGTCAGCGGGGTGCCGTCATATTCCTTGCTATCAGAGGCGGAGGTCAGCGTCACGGGACGCTTGTTGATGGTCAGCTTGCCGTCGTTCACCACGAAGATCACATCGTAGTTCTTGCGGGCGGCCTCATCCGCCAGCTGGAAGTACTCCGCCTTCAGGACCGTAGTCCCCTCCGCAGGATAAGTGCCGGCGTCAGTGCCCTTGATCTTGGCCTGCTTCTCGTACCCTTCCATCAGTACCACATTCAGGCTGCCGATCTCGGCCTTGAACGCATCGGAAGCGCCATCGGGATAAGTCCGATCGGTGATCTCGAAGCCCTCAGCGTACTGCTCTTTGCCGTTATAAACGACTTCGTTGTCATTGCCCGTGATGGTGATGGTGATCGCAGCCGGGTCGATCTTCAGCCAGCCGTCCTTAACTTCCACGGTGACTTCGCCGAAGGAGTCACTCTTGGCCGTGAATTTGCCCTCCAGGTTCATCGGATACTTTTCGTCTCCGGTGTTGGCTTCAATGCCGGAAGCCTTGGCAGCTTCCTGGCTGGGGCCATCAAGCGTCAGCCAGGTAGCATCTTCCAGGCTGTAAGTCTTATCTTCCTGGCCCTCCGTATGCACCTTCACGGTGACAGTGTAGCCGGTGACCTCCTGCAGCTCGCCGTTGTAAGTCTTGGTGTCCGCATTGCCCGTGATCTCGACGGTCACGGTCTGCTTGCTGTCGGGGATGTTGTCGCTGTTGCTATCCTCGGAGAACTTCGCGGTGAAGGTGTAGGTCTGGCCGCCCTGGGCGGTGAAGCTCTGGCTCAGGCTCGCCTCGTTGGGATTGCCGATCGCGACATCGCTGGTCCAGCCATCGAACGCAAAGCCGGTATTGGCCTTGGCAGTGGCCTTAGCAGTCACATTGCCGCTGGTCGCATGGTCCGCGAAGGTGATGACCTCATTCTCCTTCTCGGTGACAGTGCCCATGGTCTCGTCAGCACTCTCGTACTGGATGAACACCTGGTACTTGTCGGGAGTCTTGTCTTCGTTGTTGTCCAGGGTGTACTTGGCTTCGACCTTCAGGTTGCGACGGTAGCCATCACCCGTGGCGTTTTCGGGCATTTCGACCAGAACATAGTGGTGGCCATCGGTGCCATCCAGTTCACTCGGGATGTCCTTGGTCACATCCCAGGACCAGGGGCTCGTGGACAGATGCCAGTCAACTACAGGATCAACTCTGAACTCTTTTTTGTTTTGAATTTCAACGTTGTTTTCGTTCGTGTAGGTGATGACACCATCGAACCCGAACGGATCCCAAATGGCCGTGAAGGACAGGTCACCCGTGGAGCCCTTCGAGATGGTAACCTCCTTCTCCGCCTCGCCTGCAGCGTGAGCTTTGGCCGTCGTGCCGCTGCCCATCTCCCAGCCCTTGAACTCATAGCCGTCCCGCTTGGGGTTCGTCAGATTGAAACTCTCAGTGTCCTTCGTATAGGTCGTGCGGTTCGGGTTCGTCCCGCCCTCGAAGTCGGAACCTTCCACGTTATTATAAGTAATGGTATACTCCGCCGTAACGAAGCGGAAGTCCACGAAAACGTTCTTCTCCGTCGCGGTGATCGTCACTTTCTGCGTGAACGACTCGCCTTTAACGGGCTCATAGCCCTTCTGCAGCACCTTGTTGACGATATCCTGGTCCGCGGTGACGGTGAAGGTGCCGCTGGGGGCAGGCTTCGGCTCCTCGCTCTCGATCACTTTTTCACAGCTCATATAGCGGACGGTATACGTCACGTCCTCGAGCTGGATGTAATAGAAGGTGATCACATTGCCGTTGGCCTTCAGCTCCAGCTCCTGGCTGACGTCGCCCTTCAGGACATAGCCTTCCACATTCACGGCCTGCGCGGTGACCTTGCTGCCGATCTCGCCCTCGCCGGTCTTTTCAATCGCCACGGGCTCGCGGGTCGCCTCGTCCAGGTACTTCACGGTGTACTCGACGAACTGGCTGTTCACTTCCCACTTGGCGTAGACCCAAACGTCCTTGGTCAGGGGCTGGCCGATATCGTACGGCATTGTGCAAGTCTTATCGGAGTACCAGCCGGCGAAGACCTTGTTCTCCTGCTCGGCAGGCGTATTGCCCTTGGGAACGGTATTATAAGGGACCTTTTCCCAATCGAATACCTGATCACTATCGCTGTCCATGTAGATGATGGTGCGGTCGGGCAGCTTCCAGTCGGCGTAGAGGACCAGGCCCTTGGGCATCTTGTAGTCGCCCTTGTACTCCTCGGTGTGGCCCGGGTCGATGAACCAGCCCAGGAACGTGGCATCGCTTACGGGACTCTCGGGGTTAGCCAGATAGCCGCTGATATCTGCGTTCAGCTTGACCTGGTGGCTTGACAACAGCTTGCCCTGCCAGCCGTACAGCGTCAGAGGATAGGTCTTGGCGGTGTAGTAGAAGTCGTTGGTCCCCTGCCACGAGCCGTTCTTGTCCGGTCCATTGGGAAACGCATTGCTTTTATACCGCTCATAGCCGTCGATCTGGAACCACTCTTCGTCCACCGTCGGTTTAGTTCTATAGTCCCCATCCCTTTTTTGGAACGCGCTTGTCGTCACTGTGGTGTATTCTGAGAATTTCTTTCCATTGTACTCCTTAGTGCCATTGTCGTCTTCCACATAGTAGTGGAGGGTCTGAGTAACCTCCTTATCGTCCCCCTCCCCATCGTTCTCGTCATCATAGTAATAGTATGTGGCATCCTTCAGCATCTTATCCTGGAGATTCGTCGTCGTAGGGCGACCCAACACATTGGGATTCTCTGTCCAGGAATATCTGCCCGCCACTTCGTTCCACTGGTCCTTGATGCTGGCGCCGTATCTCGCGGTGATGGTCTTCATGTTACAAGAGGCATCGTGATGATGACCATAATAACTAAAATAACTCTCAGTCTTCCCGCAGAAGTAGAACGTCATGGTGTAGGTCTTGCGGGTGAAGTACACGCTCAGCACGCCGCTGCCGTCCGGCGCGACCTGGATCTCGTCGGCCTTTTCAAAGACGAAATTCGTTCTGTCAAAACCTGCGGGGTAAGTGTTATACCGACTATTGGAATCGAAGGTGACCTTAGAATCCGCCCGGGCCTCCTTCTCCACGCTGCCGACAAAGGAATAGTTGTCGTCATCCGGGTTCTGCACCAGGTAGACCACCGTATATTTCACGTTCTGGGCCTTCCAATGGGCGTAAAGGGTGACGTTGTCGTTCAGGGTGACAAAAGTCCTTCTATCCCCGCCTTCCGGACTAGGGTACCAACCCAGGAAACTATAGCCCACGCGGGTCGGCTCAGCGTCTTTCACGTTGACAGTCGTCTCATAGTAGTCGCCCTTAGGGGAAACATAGGAGCCGCCCTGGGAGTCGAAGATCACATAGAGAGTGTCCGGAGTATAGGTGATGGTGACCACCGTGCCGCTCTCCGCAAGCATCTTGTTATCGATGTGGGAGGCCTGATAGCGCTCCATTTTCAGCGCCGTTGCCTGGGTCAGCTCGCCCACCACGCCGGTCTGCTTGGTAGTATCGAGAAGTTTGCCATTGTCCGAGCGCACATGCCGTACGGTGTACTCCGCCGTCGGGGCCTTCAGGATCAGCTCGACGGTGACGTCCGCCGTCACATCGCCGGTGATCACGCCGTCCGCGTATGTAAAGCCTTCCGTGATGCTTTCCTGCTCATACTTGCTGTAGTCGCCCTTCAGCTCATAGTGCAGCTTGCCGTCCTCGACCTGCACGGTCTCGTTGACCACCAGCACATCGCCGGCGATGACGTTCACGGTCACATTGAAGGTCTCCACCTTCTCGATCTGAACGTGATCGATCTGGCCCTGATAGACGTCGTTCTCGATGCCGGGGCCGGCCTGCTGGCCGCCGCCCACGCCCACGACCCGGTAGCCGGCGGAGATCCGGTACTGGATGGTAGCCTGGGCAAACGCGCCGGTGTTGCTGACGATCACGTCCGCCGCCGTCAGCGCGGGGATCGAGCCGTCCACTTCCATGCCCTCCTTGACCAGGGCGTAAGCGCTCAGGCTCAGTCCCTCCGCCAGGGCCGCGCCGTCCACGGTCACGACCTGCTGCTGGCTGAAGGTGCCGGCGTCGCTGTTGAGCACGTGGTCGATGACCAGGAGCACCTTCTCGGGCAGCTCGGGCTCGGCGGGCTTCTGCTCGGGCTCGGCGCTGGGCTCCGCGGGCTCCTCGGCCGGCTCGGCAGGGGCTTCGGTGGCCTCCGGGGCGGGCTGCATATTATTCACATCGCCCTCGGGCTCCTCAGCGGGCTCGTCGACGATCTCACCGGAGGGCTCGCCGCCGGTCTCGTCGGAGACCGCCTCGTCCTCGCCGGGCTGCTCAGCCGGCCCGTCGGAAGACGCCGCGTCCGCGTCGGGGTCGCTCTCGTCCGCCGCGGGCTCATTATTAGTATCAGGGATCACCAGGTCGGTCGAACCGCCTACTACCCCCCCCCCCTCGGAGGAGGACTTCTCCGTGGGCTGCTCGCTCACCACGGGCGCGGTCACGACAGGCGCAGTCTCTTCCTCACCAGCCGCCGCAATGGCGGAAATGTCCGCCATACCCATGGCGTTCATGGCGAAGAGGAAAACCAGTGCCAGCGCAACAAGCCGTTTCCAAGTCTTCATTGTTGCATCTCCTTTACTTTCCCGGGGCCCCGTGAGGCCTAATTTATATAATGTATGTCGTTCAGCTTCGCGGCAAATGCGCCGCCCTATCGCTTTTTCTATAACTTAAGACCGTTTCGCGGATAAAAACAGCTCAAAAATCCGGTCGAAAAATGGATTTGTAACCAAATTGTAACCACTTTTTGGACCGTTTCGAGGCCCATCCATAAAATTCGACGTTATTCAGTGCGTTATGCCATAAATATTCACTGGTTTTTCCCTGCTCCGAGGGGATGTTTTATGCGAATAAGTATGTAAAATCGATGAATAATCATCCATTTTGGCCCCTGCGGGGCCTTTTCCCGGGTCCGCAGCTTATTTCTCCCCTCCCGGGGAAGGCGCTGGGCCCCCTTTGTAATATTTATACCATATACTCAAACCGAATGCAACTGTTTTGTATGAAATGCCCACTACAGAGCATGAACGACCATTTGTTCTATCGGCGCGCCCCGGGGCATAGACTGTGGCAAGTCAAAGTCAGTGGGGTGGTATGCGTGCGAGAGGACATCGAACAGCGCGCCCGGGACCTGGCGCTCTACATCGTGGAGAACAACGCCACCGTCCGGGACGCCGCGACCCACTTCCGGGTCTCCAAATCCACGGTGCACAAGGATCTGGCGGAGCGGCTGCGCCATGTGGACCGGCCGCTCTATGCCCAGGCCCGGGCCGTGCTGGAGCGCAACAAGGCCGAACGGCACCTGCGGGGCGGCGAGGCCACGCGGCGGAAATACAAAGGCGGCTGAGGGAGTGCCGGGCGTCTCGCGCGCCCGGTTTTCCTTGACAGGGACAGGCGCAGATGGTAAGTTATCCTAAGGTAAAGGAGCGCTTGCCATGAAACAGATGTACGCTTCTCTGGGCATCGGCCCGGAGGTCTATGGATACGGCGAGGCGGTGCTGGCCGGACTGCGGGAGCGGTTCGCCGCCATCGACGACACCGCCGAGTACAATCAGGCCAAGGTGCTGGCCGCCATGCAGAAAAACCGCGTCAGCGGCGGGTGCCTGGCCGCCAGCACCGGCTATGGCTACAACGACCTGGGCCGGGAGACCCTGGAGGCGGTGTACGCCGACTGCTTCCACACCCAGGCCGCCCTGGTGCGGCCCCAGATCACCTGCGGCACCCATGCTCTGGCCCTGGCGCTGAGCGCCATCCTCCGGCCGGGGGACGAGCTCATGTCCCCCGTGGGCGCGCCATACGACACCCTGGAGGAGGTCATCGGCATCCGGCCCAGCCCCGGCTCCCTGGCGGAGTTCGGCATCGGCTACCGGCAGGCGGACCTGAAGCCGGACGGCAGCTTCGACTACGACGCCATCCGCGCCGCCATCACGCCCAGAACGCGGCTCATTACCATCCAGCGCAGCAAGGGCTATGCCACCCGGCCCAGCCTCTCCGTGGAGCGGATCGGCCAGCTCATCGCCTTCTGCAAGAGCGCGAAGCCGGATGTGCTGTGCATGGTGGACAACTGCTACGGCGAGTTCGTCCAGCGCATCGAGCCATCCGACGTGGGGGCGGATATGACGGTGGGGTCGCTGATCAAGAACCCCGGCGGGGGCCTGGCCGCCGCGGGGGGCTATATCTGCGGCACGCAGGAGTGCGTGGAGGCATGCGCCCGGCGGCTCACCGCCCCCGGCCTGGGCAAGGAGGTGGGGGCCAATCTGGGCCAGCTGCCCGCCATGTACCAGGGGTTCTTCCTGGCCCCCACCGTCACGGCCGGGGCGCTGAAGGGCGCCATCTTCGCCGCCGGCGTGTATGAGAAGCTGGGCTTCGGCTGCGTGCCCGACGCCGTCGAGCCCCGGTACGACATCATCCAGGCGGTGACCCTGGGCTCGCCGGAGCGGATGGAGGCCTTTTGTCTCGGCATCCAGGCCGCCGCGCCGGTGGACAGCCACGTCACCCCTGTACCGTGGCCCATGCCGGGGTACGACAGCGATGTGATCATGGCCGCCGGGGCCTTCGTGCAGGGCTCCTCCATCGAGCTTTCCGCCGACGGGCCCATCCGGCCGCCCTACGCGGTGTATTTCCAGGGCGGGCTCACCTGGTACCACGCCAAGACGGGCATCCTCATGAGCCTGCAAAAACTATACGAAAGAGGTCTCGTGGACCTGAAGGGATAAAGATATGAGTTGGTTTTGGCTTTCTGTCATCGCGCTGCTGTGCTGGAGCGGCTCCGATCTGTTCTCCAAGATCGGCTGCCGGGACCAGGCCGACAGGACCTCCCACCTGAAGATGGTGGTGGCGGTTGGCGCGGTCATGGGCATCCACGCCGCCGTGGAGGTGTTCGTCCAGGGCGTGAGCATCGACATGCACACCATCATCACCTACCTGCCGGTGAGCCTTTTGTACATCCTCTCCATGGCCCTGGGCTATCTGGGCCTGCGGTACATCGAGCTGTCCGTCTCCTCCCCCATCTGCAACAGCTCCGGGGCGCTGGTGGCGGTGCTGACCCTCGTCACGGCGGGGCTGGGCTCCATCTCCGGCCTGCAGCTGGGGGCCACGGCGCTGGTGTGCGTGGGCGTGGTGGGTCTGGGCTTCGTGGACATGCACGAGGACGACGAGGCTCGGGCCGCCCGCCAGAGCATCTCCAATTATAAATATGCCAAGAGCCTCATCGCCATTTTGCTGCCGGTGCTGTACTGCGTGCTGGACGCCGCCGGCACCTTTGCCGACAGCCTGGTGCTGGAGACCCTGGACGAGGACAGCGCCAACGTGGCCTATGAGCTGACGTTCCTGGCCGCGGGGGCGGTGTGCTTCGTCATCCTGATGGCGAAGCGGGAGCGCTTCACCGTGCGCCAGGAGACCCCCAAGTACATCGGCGCCTGCTTCGAGACCGCCGGCCAGCTGGCCTACATCTACGCCATCGCCGACTCCGAGCACGTGGCCCTGTCCGCGCCCATCATCTCCGGATACTGCCTGGCCAGCGTGATCTGGGGCCGCATCTTCCTGAAGGAAAAGCTCAGCTGGAAGCACTATCTGATGATCGGCCTGGCCATCGTGGGCATCGTGCTGCTGGGCCTGTCCGACGGCCTGACGGGGGACGTGTGACACCGGCGGGACACGCCGTGCGCGGCAAAGCGGAAGTCATGGAGGCGTTCTGTTATGGATGTGTGCCAATTCTTGAGTGCTGTTTTATCGCAGGACAGAGCAGCTTTAAGGGGATATTTCGCTGATGATGCCTATATCAACTGGCATTGTACCAATGAGCGTTTTACCGTTGAGGAATATATAAAGGCAAATTGCGACTACCCCGGTGATTGGGATGGGGAAGTGGAAAGGATCGAGCAGGCAGGCGACTTGCTGATCACTGTGACCCGCGTTTTCCCGCGGGATAAGTCCTCTTCCTTTCATGTCGTTTCGTTCATCCGCATCAACGACGAAAAGATACAGGCGATGGATGAGTATTGGGCCGATGATGGCGACGCCCCGTTATGGCGGCAGGAAATGAACATCGGTGGACCAATACGATAACTTCCCATTCGCCGCGCTGCAGGCCACTGCTTACGGCCCCCTTGTGAAAGGGGGCTGTCGAGCGAAGCGAGACTGGGGGATTGTAACAGCCCCATTCGCCGCGCCGCAGGCGCACCGCTTACGGCCCCCTTGTGAAAGGGGGCTGGCAGCGCGAAGCGCTGACTGGGGGATTGTGACAGCCCCGTTCGCCGCGCTGCATGCGCACCGCTTATGGCCCCCTTGTGAAAGGGGGCTGTCGCCGCCGCCAGGCGGTGACTGGGGGATTGTGACAACCCCTCCGCCTCGCTAACGCTCGGCACCTCCCCTTACACAGGGGAGGCTTTTTTATGAACTTTTTCCCAAACTACTCCAATAGTGTTGACAACGCCGCACTATTGTGGTAGTGTATAGATACAAACTATTGCAATAGTGTGAAAGGAAGACGCCATGAAGCTGTACGACTCGGAGCTGAAGGTGATGGACGTGCTGTGGCGGCAGGGGGACACCACCGCCAAGCAGATCAGCAACATCCTGGCGGACACCGTCGGCTGGAACATGAACACCACCTACACCGTCATCAAAAAGTGCGTGGCCAAGGGGGCCATCCGGCGCTCGGAGCCGGGCTTTCTCTGCCACGCCCTCATCAGCAAGCAGGCCGTCCAAGCCTCGGAGACCAGCGAGCTGGTGGCGAAGCTGTTCGACGGCTCGGCGGAGGCCCTGTGCGCCTCCCTGCTGGAGGGCAACGCCCTGAGCAGAGAGCAGATCGACCGGCTGCGGGCCTGGATCGACCGGCAGGAGTGAGCTATGAGCCTGCTGGAAATGAGCCTGGCCGGCGGCCTCATCATCCTGGCGGCGGCCCTGCTGCGGGCCGTTGGCCGGGACCGGCTGCCCGTGGGCATGTTCGAGGCCCTGTGGGCCATGGCGTGGCTGCGGCTGATGGTGCCGGTGCGCCTGCCCTTCCGGTGGAGCGCCTGGACCCTGATCCGCCGGGCCATGTCCCACACCGCCGGACCCGCTCCCGTCCCCGCCGCCGTCGCGGCCCCGGGCCAAGCGGCGTCCCATGCAGTTGACATAATCCACTACATCCCCGCGGCCGCCGATATGGGGAGGCCCTTCCCCACCGCCACGGTGCTGTGGCTGGCGGGCGCGGCGCTGTGTGCCGGGGTGCTCCTGATCGGCTATGTCCGCGCCTGCCGCCGGTTCCGCCGGGCGGAGGCGGTGGATAACGATTATGTAAATCAATTCCTGGCTGCCCACCCACTCCGCCGGCATGTGTCGGTGCGGGCCACGGACCTGGCGGGGACGCCCCTGACCTACGGCATCCTCCGGCCCGTCATCCTGCTGCCCCGGTCTATGAATGCCCTGACCGGGCCGGCGGCGGAGTATGCGCTGGCCCACGAGCAGGCCCACATCCGCCGGCTGGACACGGCCCGGAAGCTGGCCCTGGCGGCGGCGCTGTGCCTGCACTGGTTCAACCCGCTGGTGTGGCTGATGCGGGCGCTGGCCTGCCGGGACATGGAGCGGGCCTGCGACCGGGCGGTGGTGGCCGCCTTCGGCCCTGGGTCCCGGCGGGCGTATGCCTGCGCCCTGCTGGACATGGAGGAGCGCCGGGCGGGCCTGTCGGCCCTGACCAGCGGTTTTTCCAAAAACGCCATCGAAGAAAGGATACATTCTATCATGAAGATACGACCCAAGTCATTTTTGAGCGTTCTGCTGGCCCTTGTCCTGGTGCTGGGCATAGGCGGCCTCTTCGCCACCGCCGCGCCGGAGCCGGAGACCGACGACGCCCTGCCCGGCGTGATCACCGGCGACGTGGTCCAGTCCACAGACGGGACCGTGTATTTGTTCACCCCTGAGGGAAAGACGGTGAGCATGACCCAGCAGGAGTATGAGCAGCTGTTGAAGCCCGCAAAGGTGGAGTGGTGGACCGCCGAGGAGTACGCCGAATGGCTGGAGCAGGAGAAGAAGGACCTGCAGGACTGCCTGGGCCAGCGGGCCTGGACCAACGGCGACGGCTGGTTCACCTGGACCCAGGAGAAGATCGACGAGACCATCGAGATGTATGAGCAGATCCTGGAGCAGATCGAAAACGGCTTTCTGGTGTCCAGATCCGTGGACGGCTCCACCGACGTATCCCTGATGCAGGGCACCGGGGACCCGGTCCCGGAGAGCGACAGCCGGGTGAGCATCGTCCCGGGCGACAGCGTCACCTACAGCTTCAACGGCGGCGAGGGCGTGGCCCTGACGGAGGCGCAGCTGGACGCGCTCAAGACCCTGCTGGCCGACCAGGAGGTGGCGAACGCCATGAACGTCGCGGTGGACGAGGAGCTCTACCGGGTGATGTACATGATGCCCGAGGGCCGGCAGGAGGAGCTGGACGCCCTGGACGAGGTCCTGGAGCCCTATCTCCCCTTCCGGGTGTGGCGCAGCTATGACCCCACCAGCGACGAGATCTCGCTGACCTGGACCGACGCTGACGGGCGGGAATACCCGGTCCGGGGCCTGTGGGACGAGACGGCGGGCATATGGATCACGCCCCACGCCGGGGACGGCTGGCCCGAGGACGCCATCGAGCTGATCGCCGTGTATAAGGACGGCGAGCTGGCCGGCCTGCGCCCGGCCACCGAGGAGGAGCAGCTCCAGTGGGACATCCTGCGCCGGGAGAACGCCCGGGCGCGGGAGATCGCCCTGCCGCTGGCGGGGGCCGACGGCACGGTCACCGTCCCGCCTGATGAGAGCTGCGTGGAATTCTTCGCCCAGTCCGACAGCATCTCCTACGGCCAGCTGGATGCGGGCGGGAGCGTCCTGGTGAGCCAGGTGACCGCCGCCTTGGGCAACGCCGTGTCGGTGGGCGTCCAGACCCGGACGGACGCCGCGGTCACCGTGTCCCTGGAGCGCGAGGACGGCTCCGGCACGAGCAGGCCCATTCAGCTGCAGGCCGGCCAGATGCAGGCCGTCAGCCTCTATCCGGGCCAGGCCGGGAGCTATGAGCTGTGCCTTACAAACGACGGCGAGGATCCCGTGGAATATATCGTCAGCTACGTCGTGAGCTGAGCCGGCATATAATATGCCGCCGGAGGCAGACGCCTCCGGCGGTCTTTTTATGCGATATGGCAGCCGTTTTCAGTACTGCTCCACATCCTGGAGCGCGTCGTAGCCCTCCTCGCCGGTGCGGACCTTCACCACGTTCTCCACGTCGTAGACGAAGATCTTGCCGTCGCCGATGTGGCCGGTGTACAGCACCTTCTTGGCCGTCTCGATGACCGTGCGCACGGGGATCTTGCTGACCACGATCTCCACCTGGATGCGGGGCAGCAGGGTGATGTCCTGCACCACGCCCCGGTAGTACTCCGGCTTTCCCTTCTGCACGCCGCAGCCCATCACGTTGGTCACCGTCATGCCGGTGACGCCGATGTCCAACATGGCCGCCTTCAGGGCCTCGAACTTCTCCATGTGCAGCAATATGGTCACGTTGGTCATCTTCACCGCCCCGTCGGAGGCCACCGTCTTGGGCGAGCGCACCTGCACGGGCACCGCCTCGTCCACCGGCGCGGCGGGCACGTCGCCGGGCAGGCTCTCTCCTGCCGGCTCCATCGCCTGCATGCCCAGGGCGGGCATGAAGTCCGCGTAGGCGCTCACCAGGCCGTGCTCCGTCACGTCCAGGCCCAGCAGCTCCTCCTCCGGCTTGACCCGCAAGCCGATGGTGGCCTTGATGAGCAGGAAGAACGCCGTGATGGTCACCGCCGTCCAGCCGATCACCGCCGCGATGCCGAGGATCTGCACCCCCAGCAGGTGCAGCCCGCCGCCGTAGAAAAGCCCGGTCAGGGTGTCGTTGCCGGGGGCGGAGGTGGTGGCGAAAAGGCCCACGGCGATGCCGCCCCAGATGCCATTGAGGCAGTGCACCGCCACGGCGCCCACCGGGTCGTCCACCCGCAGCTTGTTATCCAGAAACCACACCCCGAACACCACCAGCAGCCCGGACACCGCGCCGATGCAGATGGCCCCGAAGCAGTCGGTCACGTCGCAGGGGGCGGTGATGCCCACCAGGCCCGCCAGGGAGGCGTTCAGGCACATGGACACATCCGGCTTGCCGTATTTGAGCCACGTGAAGATCATGCACACCGTGGTGGCTACAGCCGGGGACACGGTGGTGGTCAGAAACACGCTGCCCAGCTGCTCCACGCTGGTGCAGGCCGCGCCGTTGAAGCCGTACCAGCCCAGCCACAGGATGAACACGCCCAGCTCCCCCAGGGGGATGTTGTGGCCAGGGAAGGCGTTGACCTTCACGATCTTCCCCTTGGCGTCCTTCGTGAACTTGCCGATGCGGGGCCCCACCAGGGCCGCGCCGATGAAGGCGCACACACCGCCCACCATGTGGATGGCCACGGACCCGGCGAAGTCGTGGAAACCCAGCTGCGCTAGCCAGCCGCCGCCCCAGATCCAGTGGGCCTCGATGGGGTAAATGAGCGCCGAGATGACGCCGGAGTAGATGCAGTAGGACAGAAACTTCGTCCGCTCCGCCATGGCCCCGGACACGATGGTGGCCGTGGTGGCGCAGAACACCAGGTTGAACACGAAGTTCGACCAGTCGAAGCCCTCGTAGGCCGTGAAGATGTCGAATCCCGGCTTGCCGATGAAGCCCAGCACGTCCTCCCCCAGCAGCAGGCTGAAGCCGATGAGGATGAACACGCATGTGCCGATGCAGAAGTCCATCAGGTTCTTCATCAGGATGTTGCCGGCGTTCTTCGCCCGGGCGAAGCCGCTCTCCACCATGGCAAAGCCCGCCTGCATCCAGAACACCAGCGCCGCGCCGATCAAAAACCACACGGCAAATATCTCGCCGGACAGGCTCTCCAGTAACTCTTCCATTTTTCCTTCCTCCTATCATAGATCAAAAAAGCGGCAGGGACGCCCTGACTTCTTAAGTCACGACGTCCTTGCCGTTTCATGGTACGCATGATAAACCCGGAAGGTTAGATTGTCAAGGCACAATGCTCAATTTTTCGCCTTGATTTTGTGCATTTTGTCACATTTCATAGACTTTCCCGGTGTGCCTCGTCCGTATTTTATGAGTTTTTCATATGGATAATATTAGAATATTTTATGCATTCGCCTCTCACGCGATGCGGCGGTGGGGATGGGCGGCATCCGGGCGGCGGTCCCGGTGGCGGTGCAGCTGGATCGGATCGACGTACCAGCGCGCCCGGCCATGGATGCGCACCGGCTCCCGTTTGCGGAGGGTCTCCTGGCGCTGGAACCGCTCCCGGCGGCGGTACAGCCGCCGGATGCACACCAGGCAGGCGGGGATCAGAAACAGATCCGCGCAGGTCCAGGCCGCCGGCGAGGCGAAGCACACCGCGGTGAACCCGAAGGCCGGCACCAGCAGCCAGCCCATCGCCATCCGGACCACCATCTCCGTGGCCCCGGACAGCACCGCCAGCATGCTGTAGCCCATGCCCTGGATGGCGAAGCGCAGCACGTTCACCAGCGCCAGCGGGAAGAAGAACAGCGTCTCCGCCCGGATATACTGGCTGACCAGCCGGACGATGACCTCCGCCTCCCCGTCCTGGGCGCTGTCGATGAACCACTGGGCGCACCAGGGGGCGAAGGGCATCATGGCCGCTGCCGCCGCCACCGACCAGATCAGTCCCAGCAGCGACGCGGCCTTCACGCCCTTGCTCAGCCGCTCCAGCTTCCCCGCGCCCACGTTCTGGCCGCAGAAGGTGGCCATGGCGCCGCCCAGGGCGTCGAAGGGGCAGGCCAGCAGGCCGAACAGCTTCGCCCCTGCCGCCACCGCCGCCACGGTGAGGCTGCCCAGACCGTTGACGGCGGACTGGAGGATGATGGACCCCACGGCGGTGACGGAGTACTGCAGCCCCATGGGCAGGCCCATGACGCACAGATCCCGGCACAGCCGTCCGCTGAGCCGCCGCTCGTCCCGGGTCATGCGCAGCACGGGAAAGCGCCGGATCACGGCGGCCAGGCAGGCCAGGCCCGACACGGCCTGGCTGATCACGGTGGCCAGCGCCGCGCCGGCCACGCCCATGTTCCCGTACAGGATCAGCGTCACGTCCAGGGCGATGTTCACCAGCGACGAGAGGGCCAGGAAGATCACCGGGGTCCGGCTGTCCCCCAGGGAGCGGAGCACGCCCGCCAGCAGATTGTAGAGGATCGTGGCGGGGATGCCCATGAAGATGATGAAGATGTAGCGGTAGGAGTCGGCGTAGATGTCCGCCGGGGTGTCCATCAGGGTGAGGATGCCGCCGCAGGCAAGGCCTGTCGCCGCCGTCAGCAGCGCGGCGAACACCGCCGCCAGATAGGCCGCGTTGGCGGTGTACCGGCGCATCAGGCTCATCTCCCCCGCCCCCATCTGCCGGGCCACGGGGATGGCGAAGCCGGCGCACACGCCGGTGCAGAAGCCGATGATGAGAAAGTTGATGGACCCGGTGGCGCCCACGGACGCCAGCGCCCGGGCCCCCAGCAGACGGCCCACGATCATGGTGTCTACCATATTGTACATCTGTTGAAAGAGCAGCCCGAACAGCGTGGGGACGGCGAAGCCGATGATCAGCTTCATGGGACTGCCGGTCGTCAGATTTTTGGTCACGAAATATGTTTCCTCCTTGGAAAAATGGGATATCTCTCCGCGCCGGGATCGGCCCGCCGCGCCGGCCCGGTCCGCGGATCAGGGCACATTATAGCCACCGCCGCCGGGGAATTCCAGTCCAAAAATCAATGATTTTCCCCCGCCGCCGCCCGGCCATTTTGAGCAGGTTGGAAGAACCGGCGGAAAAAACGCACAAAGATCCGGCGTGTATCGTCCCCGGCTTTGGCGGGGATGTCATGTTCCCTTGCATTTTTCGTTGACGCGCCCCCGGATTTGGTGTATAGTCACAGCAAGAGACCTACAGAAAGGGGACGAACGCCTATGGAACGCGCAGCAGGCATCCTGCTCTCCCTGTCGTCGCTGCCCTCCCCCCACGGCATCGGAACGATGGGAGAGGAGGCCCGCCAGTTCGTGGACTTTCTGGCCGACGCCGGCCAAAAATACTGGCAGCTGCTCCCTGTGGGGCCCATCAGCTACGGCGACTCGCCCTATCAGTCCTTCTCCGCCTTTGCCGGGAATCCCTATTACATAGACCTGGACGCCCTCGTCTCCGACGGGTTGCTCACCGCCGAGGAGGTCGCCGCCCCCTTCTGGGGGGACGATCCTGAGCAGGTGGATTACGGCGCGGTGTACGCCGCCCGCTTCGAGCTGCTGGAGAAGGCCTTTGACCGGGGCTGGAAGGCGGATCGGATCGCGGTGGCCTCCTTCGCGGCGAAAAACCGCTCCTGGCTGCCGGACTATGCCCTGTTCATGGCGCTGAAGCGCCATTTCGGCATGGCCGCCTGGACGGCCTGGCCCCTGGCGGACATCCGGCTGCGGAAGCCCGCCGCCGTGGAGCGCTGGACCCAGGAGCTGGACCGGGACGTGCGGTTTTTCACCTATCTGCAATACCTGTTCCGGAAGCAGTGGGACGCACTGAAGGAATACGCCGGCAAAAAGGGCATCCAGCTCATCGGGGACCTGCCCATCTACGTGGCGCTGGACTCCGCCGACGTGTGGGCCAACCCCGGCATGTTCCAGCTGGACGAGGAGAACCTGCCCACCGCCGTGGCGGGCGTGCCCCCCGACGCCTTCACCGCCGACGGCCAGCTGTGGGGCAACCCCCTGTACGACTGGAAGCGGATGGCCCAGGACGGCTTCTCCTGGTGGGAGGAGCGGATGCGCGCCACCCTGGACCGGTTCGACGTGGCCCGGCTGGACCACTTCCGGGGCCTGGAGAGCTATTGGGCCGTGCCCAGCGACGCCCCCACCGCCGCCACCGGCCGCTGGGAGCCGGGTCCCGGCAGCGCTTTCGTGAACATGCTCCGGGAGAAGTTCCCTCAGAGCCTCATCATCGCCGAGGACCTGGGATACGTCACCAAGGAGGTCCAGGCGCTGCTGGACCTGTCCGGCTTCCCCGGGATGAAGGTGCTCCAGTTCGCCTTCGACCACCGGGAGGACAGCGACTATCTGCCCCACCATTACCCGGTGAACAGCATCTGCTACACCGGCGCCCACGACAACACCACCATCCTGGGCTGGCTGAACGAGGCGGACAGCCTCGACGTGGCCAAGGCCAAGGCCTATCTGGGCCTGAACCAGGAGGAGGGCTACGACTGGGGCATGCTCCGGGGCGGCATGGGCTCCGTGTCCCGGATCTTCATCGCCCAGATGCAGGATTATCTGGGGCTGGGCGACCAGGCCCGGATGAACCGGCCCGGCATCCCCGACGGCAACTGGCGCTGGCGCATGGCGCCCGGCGCGGCCAGTCCCGCCCTGGCGGAAAAGATCAAAAAGCTCACCGTCCTCTTCGGCCGGTGAGCCGCAGCGAGAAGACATGACAGCAGGAAACGGCACAGCCAGGCGGCTGTGCCGTTTCCATTTTTGTCTGTCGGTGGGACAGCATCGCGCTTTGTCGCTGTCCTGATCTGCGGCGAGCGCAGCGCCGCGCTCATCCTTCCGGTCCCGGGACGCCGGGGCTCATTCCAAATAGAACGCCTCCAGCTTCTCGATCTGGTCCGGGCCCACGTCCAGAGCGATCTCCAGATAGTTGGCCACGGAGCCGTACTCCATCTGCACGCAGTCGAACCAGTACTGGGCGTTGACCTCGAACACGGGGAACACCTCCGCCATCAGGGCGATCTCCTCCTCGCTGGCCCGGGCCAGGCGCATCCCCTCCAGCTGGGTGCTGGCGAACTCGTTGGTGCGCAGATACTCCTGGACGACCGTGTCCCGGTCAAAGCCCAGGGCGCTCAAGAGCAGCATGGCCCCCACGCCGGTGCGGTCCTTGCCCTGGGTGCAGTGCCACAGCACCGGCCGGCCCTCCGCCGACAGCAGCTGCCGGAAGAAGGCGGCGTAGGCGTCGATGGCCGCCGGGTGCAGGCTCAGCAGCCGGTAAAACTCGTGGAACACCGCCCGCACCTCGTGGGGCACGGTGCTCTTGATGGGGATGACCTCCTCCAGATCCGGCACCGGGGGCAGCCAGACGTTCTGCGCCCCGGGCACCTCTCTGTCCGGGTGGCACTCCCGCTCGTTTTTGTCCCGCATGTCCACCACCAGGGCCAGGCCCATATCCGCCAGGCGGGCCACGTCGGCGTCGGAGGCGCGGCCCAAATGGCCGGAGCGCAGCAGCACCCCGTCCCTCACCCGGGCCCCGTCGGCCCGGACGAGACCGCCCAACTGGCGGAAGTTCTCGATATTGTCAAAATGATACGCCATTATGTATGTTCCCTCTCGTAGGTCTGGCACCACTGCTTCACGCAGCAGTCCTCGCACCGTGGGGCCCGGGCGGAGCACACCGCCCGGCCGTGGTACACGATCCGGTGGCAGAAATCGGAGCACCCTTCCGGCGGCAAGATGGCCCGCAGGGCCGTCTCGATCTTGGGCGGGTCCTTCAAATCGTCCACCAGGCCCATGCGGTTGGAAAGCCGTATGCAGTGGGTGTCCACCACCACGCTGCCCGGCTTGCGGTACACGTCCCCCAGGATGAGGTTGGCGCTCTTGCGCCCCACGCCGGGCAGCTTTAAGAGGTCCTCCATGCTGTCCGGCACCACGCCGCCGAAGTCCTCCACCAGCATCCGGGCCGCGCCCACGATGTCCCGGGCCTTGCCGTGGAAAAATCCGCAGGAGCGGATATAGGGCTCCACGTCCTCCGGCTGGGCCTTCGCCATGGTCTCCGGGTCCGGGAACCGGGCGAACAGCGCCGGGGATATGCTATTCACCCGCTCGTCGGTGCACTGGGCGGCCAGGCGCACCTGCACCAGCAGCTGCCACGCCTCGTGATAGTCCAGCGTGCAGTCCGCCAGCGGATACTCCTCCGCCAGGGCGCTGACGATATGCTCCACCTGCTCAGGGGTCCTCATTGCGCATCCCGCCTCTCTTTTTCTACGGGAAATCTTATCACGGCCTGTTGCAAAATGAAAGTGGTTTCACTATAATTTGTATATCTTTACAAAAAGGAACTGACGCGTATGTACCGTCCCTTTGCCGATGAATTCCGGCCTCAGACCCTGGACGAGGTGTACGGACAGGAGCATATCCTGGGGGAGGACGGCATGCTGCGCCGCATCGCGGCCAGCGGCCAGATCCCCTGCATGATCTTTTACGGTCCCTCCGGCACCGGCAAGACCACCGTGGCCCGCATCATCGCCCAGCGCACCGACCGGCCCCTGCGGCGCCTCAACGCCACCACCGCGGGCCTGGCGGACATCAAGGCCATCATCGAGGAGCTGGACACTCTCCTGGCCCCGGAGGGGGTGCTGCTGTACCTGGACGAGATCCAGTACTTCAACAAAAAGCAGCAGCAATCCCTGCTGGACTTCATCGAAAACGGCAAGATCACCCTCATCGCCTCTACCACGGAGAACCCCTACTTCTGCGTGTTCAACGCCATCCTGTCCCGGAGCACGGTGTTCGAGTTCAAGCAGCTCGGTCCCGCGGACGTGAAAAAGGCCATGGAGCGGGTGCTGCGCCTTTTGCAGGAGCGGGACGGCTCCGTCATCGCCTGCGAGGAGGGCGTGCTGGACTATATCGCCTCCGCCTGCGGCGGCGACGCCAGAAAGAGCCTCAACACCCTGGAGCTTCTCTATACCACCGCCCGGCCCGGCAAAAACGGCATGGCGTTCACCATGGCCGACGCCCGGGCCGTCACCCAGCGCAGCGCCATGCGCTACGACCGGGACGGGGACGAGCACTTCGACATCCTCTCGGCGCTGATGAAGTCCATGCGTGGCTCGGACCCGGACGCGGCGCTGCACTACCTGGCACGATTCCTGGAGACCGGCGACCTCTTAGGCGCCTGCCGGCGGATATTGTGCTCCGCCAGCGAGGACATCGGCCTGGCCTACCCCATGGCGGTGCCCATCGTGAAGGCATGCGTGGATTCCGCCCTGCAGCTGGGTCTGCCCGAGGCCCGGCTGCCCCTGGCGGAGGCGGTGATCTTCCTGGCCACCTGCCCCAAGTCCAACACCGGGTGCCTGGCCATCGACGCGGCCATCGCCGACGTGAAGGCGGGCAAAGCAGGCCCCATCCCCAGACAGCTTCAAAACGTCCACGCCGACGGCACCGGCTTCGAGCGGGAGCAGGGGTATCTCTACCCCCACGACTTCCCGAACCGCTGGGTGGCCCAGCAGTACCTGCCCGACAGTCTGAAGGACGCCCACTACTACGAATACGGCGACAACAAGACCGAGCAGGCCGCCAAAAAATACTGGGACCTGATCAAGGGCACATAAGGTCCCCTGCCGGCCCAAAAGCCTCCCCTGTGCAAGGGGAGGTGGCGCGGCGAAGCCGCGTCGGAGGGGTTGTTACACCCCGGAGAACAATCCCCCAGTCAGCGCTGCGCGCTGCCAGCCCCCTTTGCACAAGGGGGCCAATAGGGTGTTTTTATATAATTCTGCCCTTCGCGCTGGCGATGATCTCCCGGGCGCGGAGGACCTGGTCCGTGCGCACGTTCACGGTCAGCCGGGCCTGGCCGGCGGCCGCCGCGCTGCGCTCCATGGCCGCCCGGGAGCCCAGCACCGCCGCGTACATCTGCCCCGGCAGCACGCTCTCCACAGGCGACGCCGTCCCGAAGCCGGGGCTCATGCCCAGCAGCGGCATATCCCCTCTGGCCTTCCGGTCCGGTGCGCGCAGGTCCTGGACGGAGAACTCCACGCCGTTGCGCCGCAGGCGCATCAGGGCCAGATCCGCCCCGTCCCTGTCGTCAAATACCGCTGTGATCTGCGTCGTCATACGGTCACCTCTTTCTCCGATTAGACTGCCCCAAACAGGAAAGGATATACCATGCGTTACGAAGGCGATATCTACCGTCCGCCCGGGGAGTGGAAGAGCTATCTGCTCCAATGCACCGTGGGCTGCTCCAACAACACCTGCACCTTTTGCTCCATGTACAAGTCCAAGCGCTACCACACCCGCCCTTTGGCCGACGTGCTGGAGGACATCGCCATGGCGGAGCGCACCTGGTACAAGAACACGGAGACGGTGTTTTTGTGCGACGGCGACGCCATCGACCTGCCGGTGGACTATCTGCTGGCGGTGCTGAAGGCTCTGTACGCCGCTTTCCCCCGGCTGCGGCGGGTGACCACCTACGCCGGGCCCCTGTCCACCCTGCGCAAGACGCCGGAGGAGCTGCGCACCATCCGCCAGGCGGGCCTGCAGCGGGCCTATCTGGGGGTGGAGACCGGGGACGATGCGCTTCTGCGCCACGTGAAAAAGGGCGTGGGCGCGGAGGGTATGCTCCGGGCCGGCCAGGCCCTGGTGGAGGCGGGATTCGACCTGTGGGCCATCGTGATCACCGGCCTGGAGGGCGGCGGCCGGGAGGCCCTGGAGCGAAACGCCGCTCTCACCGCCGGCATGGTCAACAAAATGCAGCCGAGGCACCTGTCCTCCATGACCCTCATGCCCGTGGAGGGCACGCCCCTCTACGACGAGGTGCAGCGGGGGGAGCTGACGCTCCAGACCCCCTTCGAGAGCCTTTTGGAGGTGCGCCGGCTGGTGGAGCAGATCCAGCTGGAAAACCTCCACTACACCTCCAACCACGCCTCCAACTACCTGCCCATCAAGGGCACCCTCACCCGGGACCGGGACGAGATCATCGCCCAGATCGACCAGGTCCTTTCCAGCGGCGACGGCTCCCTTCTCCGGGACGACGGCCTGCGGGGCCTGTGACCGCCGCGAAATGCACTGTCCGCACCCCTTCCGCGCGGAAGGGGTGCGGTTTTTCTGTCTCCGGCGGCGGAGGTTTTCAAAAAATTATTGACAAACGATAATTTTCTCGCTATACTGGTCTCAGAACTTAAATAAAACGATAATCCGAGGTGACAAATATGGCCCGAAAGAAACTGTATCTGCTGTGGGCCGCCGCCGGGGCGGCGGGCCTGGCCCTGGCGATCCTGGCCCGGGACAGCGCCGCGCTGCTCACCGGCGCGCTGGGCTTTCCCTTCGCCCCCCTGGGGCAGCTGCTGCGCAGGATGAGCCTGTCCGGCGGAGCGGGCAACGCCGCGGCGGTGGCCGTTTATGTACTGATAAGCTTGCTGCCGGCGGCATGGCTGCTGGCCCGGCTCATCAAGCGCCGGGCCAAGGCGGAGGACGTGCTGCTGGCCGTGCTGTGCGGGCTGCTGTTCGCGCTGGTGTACGGGGCGGTGAACCCCGGGCTGCTGCCCCGCTGGCTGGGGCCTGCCGCCAGCGGCGGCATAGGGGTGGCCTTCCTGGGGAGCGCGTTCTGGTCGGTGCTGGCGGCCTATCTGGCGCTGCGGGCCCTGCGGAGCTGCCTGGGCGCGGACGCGGACCGGCTGGCGAGATACGGCCGGTGGGTGCTGGCCGTGCTGGGGGCGGCGGCGGTTCTCGGCGCCTTTGGCGTCAGCCCCGCGGGCTTCCTCGCGGACCGGGCCGCCCTGCAGGCCGGCAACACCGGCAACGAGAGCGCCCTGGGCCTGACATACGCGTATCTGGCCCTGCGGTACGCGGCCAGCGCGGCGGCCTATCTGCTGGACCTGTGGGCCGTGTCGGCGGGCCTGACATTGCTGGACGCCTGGACCCAGGACCGTTACGGCGAGGCGGCGGTGACGGCGGCGGACGGCCTGGTCCGCCGGTGCGCCGTGACCCTGGGGGCCACCGCCGTCATGGGCGTGGTCCTGCAGCTGGGACAGCTGCTCATGGCCCGGCGGCTATACACCCTGTCGGCCCGGCTCACCGTGCCCCTGACGCCTCTGGCGCTGCTGCTGGCGGCGCTGATGGCGGCCCGCTATCTGCGGGAGGGCAAGCAGCTGAAGGACGACAACGACCTGTTCATCTGAGGGCGCGCCATGGCGATACGGGTATATCTGGACGACGTCCTCCGGTCCCGGGGCATGACGGCCCGGGAGCTGTGCGCCCAGGTGGGCATCACGGAGGCGAACCTATCCATCCTCCGCAGCGGCAAGGCCAAGGGCATCCGCTTCAGCACCGTGAACCGGATCTGCTACTATCTGGGGTGCGACGTGGGGGACATTCTGAAATTCGACGGCATATTGGAGGAGGAGAGCGATGATTAAGAAGATCGCCGCGGCGCTCATGGGCATGGGCCTGCTGCTGGGCTGCGCCGGCTGCCAGCTGGCCCTGCCGGAGGAGTCGGACGCCGCCACGGAGCCGGACCGGCTCATCGGGGCCTACGTCACCCGGGAATACATCGACCTTTTCGACATGGAGAGCTACCTTGCCAACAACATCGGCTCGATCGGCTCCGACATGGTCGTGTCGGCGGAGGACGCCCAGGCGTATACCGGCCGGCTCTGGGCCGAGCCGGTGCCCGGGGAGGACGGCCTGCCCGAGGACTGGGTGTTCCCCGTGGAGGGCATGGGCCTGTACCTCCCCTACACCGAGGACATGTCGGGCACCTACATCGGCAGCCACATAGACCCGGGCGTGGTGTCCGCCGGCACCCATGTCACATCCACCGACGACGGCGACTGGATCGAGCTGGACTTCACCCTGTACAGCGTCGCCGGGAAGGACATCGAGTTTTACTGCAACCCGGTCTATCAGACCCCGGAGGGGGACGTGTATCTGACCAGCGGCAACGGCATGAAGATGAACAGCCAGCTGGAGGAGCAGGACAGCGTATTCGCCGTCACCCTCTCCGAGGACCGGTCCCAAACCGCGGACGGCCAGACCACCAGCGCCAGCGGCTCCACCGTCACCTTCCACGCGGGGGTCATGCTGCCCCCGGAGCGGATCGAGCTGATTCAGCTGGACGGCGACAGCCGGGAGCTGCGCCGGGACGGATACGACCCCGACGCCATGCCGGAGTCCGTCACCCTGGACCCGGCCTGCGAGAGCGTGCTGGTCCAGACCCACCGCCGCGGCGCCGACGGCGAGGCCGCCGTGACGCGGGAGCTGGTGGAGCTGACGGGGGAGAACGATCTCGTCACCACCTTCACCGCCCGGGAGGACGGCATATGCGTGCCCCGCACCACCGCCCTGACGCGGGGCTAAACACGATCTAAAAATATAGACACAGCCCGCCGTGCTGATGCGGCGGGCTGTGTCTATATTTACTGCCAAACACTCAGGGCTCCAGAGTCACCGACTGGTTTACATAATCACCCGCCATCCAATCGTCAGTGTCGTATGCCCGCAGGGTGAAGACGATCGTCTCCACCGCTTCGATCCCGTTCTCCTCCAGCTTCGAGTCAGACCAGGACATGGAACGGAAGCCCGATCTCCCCGGCGCTACCGCCATGGCGAACAGCGGGTCGGCCATATAGCCGTTCACCGAAACGTCGCCCGCGCTGAACATAACGGTCCTGTCGGTCTTATTGACCAGATAAAAATCGGCGGTATAGCCCCAAAGAGGATCGTCCCGGTAGCCGACGACTGTGACAGAGACCTGGTCGTTGTCCACGATGACATTGTCGTCAGGCTGCGGTTCGCGCACATATGCGGCGGCGCTCTCCGCACCCAAAGGGTAGACGTGGACCGTTTCTGCGGCCACATCGTCCGCCGTCCAGTCATCGGCATCATATACGCGGAAGTTGATCTCGATGTCTGTCGGCTCTCCGACGCCGTTGTCCTCCAGGGTAGACAGAGGGAAGTTGATGTCCTCATTGGCTTTCATGCCCGGAGCGACCTCAGAGGCAAACAGCGGATCGCACATTACGCCGTTGACGCACGCCGAGTTCACAGAGAACCTATACGTCGTATCGGCGGATCTGTTCTCCAGCTCGACCTTGAGCGTATAGCCCCACAGGCTGTCAGGGTCGATGCCCTTGACCTTCACAGCGCAGGACTCATTATCCAACAGAACTGTCTCCGGAAAGTCGCTGACATCTTGCTTTGTCGGCTCATCCTTCTGCTCCTGAGCATCCTCTTGGGCCGGCTGGTCCTGGGTCGTCTGCTCATGAGATGCGCTATCATTCGATTTGCTGCTCCCTGACCCACAGCCCGACAGAAGCAACGCCAACGCCAGGCCCAGCGCCAAAATGATCCTCTTTTTCATCGTTCTCTCCTCCTTGGTAAGATTACCCCCAGTATAGCCCGAATACGGGCTATTGTCAATAATCGTATAAGAAAATATGCTATGTGTAAAGTATAGATATGGGTGCTTTACATGATCGTATACGACCGGCTCTGGGTCACCATGAAGGACAGGGGCATTTCACAGTATAAGCTCATAAAGGAATACGGCTTCAGCAGCGGTCAGCTGGACCGGCTCAGGAAGAATGAGAACGTCAGCACCTATACGTTGTCCCAGCTCTGCCGCATCCTCCACTGCAAGCTGGAAGACATCGCCGCATATATCGATGATTAAAGCCCGTCTGTTGGTACAGACGGGCCTTTTCTATCTTCCTTTTTTCCCCCCTCAGAAGGGGCTGATCTCCATGGTGTCGTCGTCGGCGCCCTTTTCGATGGCCAGGATCTTCGCCCAGTAGCCGCCGGAATCGCCCACCTTCACGAACACCCGGTCCCCCACCCTGTGGCCCAGCACCGCCTGGCCCACGGGGGACTCCTTGCTGATCAGGCCCTTGGCCGGATTTTGGCGCAGGGTGGTCACCAGGGTGATGGTCTCCTCGTCGTCCTCGTCCTCCATGAACAGGGTCACCTTGTCGAACAGCCCCGCCTCATCGCTGGCGGACTTGGCCTCGATGACCACCGCCGAGGCGATCATCCGCTTCAGATAGCGGATGCGGCTCTCGTTTTTGTTCTTGGCCTGCTTGGCGGCCTTGTACTCAAAATTCTCCGACAGATCCCCGAAGCCCCGGGCCGTCTGCACGTCCTCGATGAGCTTGGGCCGCAGCTCCGTCTCCCGATAGTCGATCTCCTGCTGCATCTTGCGGATATCCACCGCCGTCAGTTCGTCGTGCATCGTATCGCCTCCGGTCCTATACTCTACCCCAAACGGGCCGGAAAGTCAATCGGACAGTTCCCCCTTTCCCAACCGCTCCGTCTGTGCTATACTGAGGCCATGGACACCGATTTTCTCAAATTCTATACCGACACGCCCAAGTTCACCCACGCCCCTGGGCTGGCGGTGATGGGCGCGCTCATGGCGCGGCTGGGGGACCCCCAGCGCCGTCTTCGGTGCGTGCACATCGCCGGTACCAACGGCAAGGGCTCCTGCGCCGCCATGGTGGACGCCATGCTCCGGGCGGCGGGGCATCGGACCGGGCTCTACACCTCCCCCGACCTCATAGGTCCCTGGGAGCGGATAAAGGTGGATGGAATTGACATAACTCTTGAACAGTTCGCATCCGTCACCGCTCGGGTGCAGGCGGCGTGCGTGGGGCTGGCGGAGCCGTCCTATTTTGAAAAGCTGACCGCCGCCGCCTTTTTATACTTCGCCGAACAGCGGTGCGACTATGTGGTGCTGGAGGTGGGCCTGGGCGGCCGCCTGGACGCCACCAACATCATCGAAGAGCCCGCCGTCTCCGTGATCATGCCCATCGGACTGGACCACACCGCCGTCCTGGGCGGCACCCTGGCCGCCATCGCCGGGGAGAAAGCAGGCATCATCCGCCACGGCTGTCCCACGGTCTGCGCGCCGCAGGCGGAGGAGGCCGCGGCGGTGATCCGATCCCGGTGCGCGGCGGTGGCCGCGCCCTTGCGCGAAGTTGACATAACTAAAATCAAATTTCTCTCCCGCTCCCCGGACGGGCAGCGGTTCTCCTATGGGGAGATGGAGGATATCTCCCTGGCTCTGCTGGGGGATCACCAGCTGGGCAACGCCTGCGCCGCCATCGAGGCAGGCAGGCTCATGGGTCTTTCAGAGAAGGACATCCGCAGCGGTCTGGCGTCGGTCCGATGGCCCTGCCGGCTGGAGCTTGTCCGGCGGGAGCCGCCCATGGTGCTGGACGGGGCCCACAACGGCCACGGCGCGGCGGCCCTGGCGGCGGCGCTGGGGACCTGCTTTCCCGGCGTCCGCTTCACCATGGTCATGGGGGTGATGGCGGACAAGCCCTGGCGGGAGATGCTGGCCCTGATGGAGCCGCTGGCGGCGGCGTTCATCTGCCTGTCGCCGGAGGGGCCCCGGGCCCTGCCGGCGGAGGAGCTGGCCGCGGCGGTGAAAACGGTCCCCGCCCGGACGGCGGACAGCCCGGAGCATGCGCTGGAGCTGTGCCTGGCCCGGGGCGGGCCGGTGTGCGCCTTCGGCTCACTGTATTACATCGGCCATTTCCGCCGGTGTTTCATGGAGGTGCAAGGATGAAAATGGACGAGATGACCCTGGCGGCGTTCACCGACGCCCTGGCCTCCAAAAAGGCCGTTCCCGGCGGGGGCGGCGCCTCCGCCCTGGC
Organism: uncultured Oscillospiraceae bacterium; assembly: GCA_947626345.1. GTDB lineage: Bacteria > Bacillota > Clostridia > Oscillospirales > Oscillospiraceae > CAJOIG01. The sequence goes on from CANQSF010000007.1 coordinate 62,673, forward strand.
GGGCGCGCTGGGTGCCGCCCTGGGCGCCATGGTGGGCGAGCTGACCCTGGGCAAGCCCAAATACGCCGCCGTGGAGGGCGAGATGACCGTCCTCACCGCCCGGGCCAGGGAGCTGAGCGCGGCGCTGCTGGCCTTGGCGGACAAGGACGCGGAGGCGTTCCTGCCCCTGAGCCGGGCCTACGCCATCCCCCGGGACGACCCGGGCCGGGCGGAGGAGCTGGAGCGGTGCCTGCGCCTCGCCGCCCAGCCGCCCATGGAGATGATGCGCCTCTGCTGCCAGGCCATCGAACTCATGGAGGGCTTCGCCGCCATGGGCAGCGCCCTGGCGGTGTCCGACGCCGCCGCCGGCGCTGCGCTGTGCCGGGGGGCATTGTACGGCGCGGCGGTGAACGTGAAGGTGAACACCAAGTCCATGGCGGACCGGGCCTGCGCGGCCGCCCTCAACGGCGAGGCAGACCGGCTGGCGGAGGAGTACGGGAAGCGGGCCGAAAAGGTCTATGCAGACGTCTGCGGGAGGTACTGCTGATGGCACTGATCCTGAAGGGGGCGCCGGTGGCCGCGGCGCTGACGGAAAAGGCCGCGGCGGAGGCCGCGGCGCTGAAAGAACGGGGCATCCAGCCCAAGCTGGCCATCCTGCGGGTGGGCCAGCGGCCGGAGGATATCTCCTACGAAAAAGGGGCCATGAAGCGCTGCGAGGCGGCGGGGGTCCTGGTGCGGCAGGTGACGCTGCCCGCCTGGGCCACCCAGAGCCAGCTGATGGCGGCGGTGGAGGCGCTGAACGAGTTCCCCTCTATCCACGGGGTGCTCATGATGCGGCCCCTGCCCGTGGCGCTGGACGAGGAGGCCGCCCGCCGGGCCCTGGACCCCGCCAAGGACGTGGACGGCATCACCGACGGCTCCCTGGCCGGGGTGTTCACCGGCAGCGGCCGGGGCTTTGCCCCCTGCACCGCCCAGGCGGTGGTGGAGCTATTGAAGCACTATGACATCCCCCTGCGGGGCGCCCGCGCCGTGGTGGCCGGGCGCAGCCTGGTGGTGGGCCGGCCGGCGGCCATGCTCCTCATGGCCGATGGCGCCACGGTCACCATCTGCCACAGCGGGACAAAGGACCTGGCCGCCCATACCCGCGAGGCGGATATCCTGGTGGCGGCCGTGGGAAAGCTGGGCCTGCTGGGCGCGGAGCACATCGCCCCCGGCGCGGCGGTGGTGGACGCGGGCATCCACGCCGACCCAGACACGGGCGCGCTCCATGGGGACGTGCGGTTCGACGAGGCTCAGGCCGTGGCCGGGGCCATCACCCCCGTGCCCGGCGGGCTGGGAGCGGTGACCACGGCGGTGCTGGTGGAGCACGTGGTCCGGGCCGCCGCCCGCCAGGGCGGCGCTATCTGAGCTCGAACTGCTTCATGTGGGACAGATACATCTGCTCGGCATGGCTCAGCTCCGAGGGGGCCCGGTGGCCCAGGCCGTAGCGGAAGGTGATGACCGGCTCGATCTCCAGGACGGCGATGTCCGGCTCCAGGCTGAGCGCGTCGGCGAACTCCCGGCTGTGGAGGGAGACCCCCATACCGGCCTTCACCAGGTCCGCGCAGCCCAGGGAGCTGCCCTCATAGACCACGGGCGGGTCCTTCCCCTCCCGGCGGAAGGCGGCCCGGATCAGCTCCGACAGCGACCCGCCCCGGGTGGGCAGCAGCAGCCGCTCCCGGCTCAGTTGCTCCAGGGTCACGCTCCCCCTCCCGGCGCAGGGGTGGTCCCGCCGGAGCAGCGCCATCACCCGGCTCTCCACCATGGGCATGAAGGAGCACCCCTCCAGCCCGTAAAAGTTGGAGAAGGCGGGGAACACGTTCACCAGCTTTTTCTGGAACATCTCATACAGCCCCTGCTCGTCCGCCTCCACCATGCTGAAGGTCAGGTCCGGATGGGCCTGGCGGAAGCTCACGATGTATTTCGCCATGCCGTAATACTGGGGATTCTGCATGACCGCGATGGTCAGGGACGCGGCGGCGTGGCGCCGCAGGTCCTCCGCGGCGACCTCCGCCTGGTCGCACAGATCGGCGATCTTCCTGGCGTAGGGCAGATACACCGTTCCCATCTCGCTCAGGCGGATGGTGCGGGTGGTGCGCACGAACAGCTCCCCTCCCAGCTCCCGCTCCAGGGCGCGGATGTGCTTGGATAGGGACGACTGGCTGATGAACAGCCGCTCCGCCGCCTCGCTGAAATTCAGGCAGTCCGCCAGCATCACGAATTCCCGGATGTAGCCAGTCTCCATGGCTGCCTCCTTTTTTTCGACGATTTATTCCCTTGTGGAATAAATCATACCACAAATCGAATTGTATTGCAATGTCCTTCTTTAGTATACTTTAATTAGTAAGTGTCGCCTTACGGGCGGCGCAAAAGAAGAGTGAAAATGACAGGAGGATCAATCATGCTTTTCCAAGTGTACGGTGAAAACTCGATCTACCAGATCATCGGCTGGGTGCTGGTGTTCCTGGGTCTGATCATCACCAACGAGATCCAGCGCCGGAGCAAGCTGGGCGGCTACGGCTTCTTCTTCGGCGTGCTGGGATGCCTGACGGCGTATTTCATCGCCATCTATGTGGGCGCTGCCATGGGCAAGGAGTGGGCGCTGAACAACCCCACCTACGTCTACATGAACAGCTGGTTCCACTACGCCAAGCTGTATGCCGCCAGCGTGGGCTGCATCGGCTTCATGTGGCTGAAGTACAAGACCGCCCTGGGCAAGAAGGACTGGTTCAAGTGCTATCCCTTCGTGATCGTGGCCATCAACATCCTCATCGCCGTGGCCAGCGACTTCGAGAGCGCCGTCAAGGGCTCCATCGCCCTGGCCAACACCGGCAGCCGCTGGTGGCTGTCCAGCGAGGGCGTGTGGCTGTACGGCGGCTGGTGGAACTGGGCCAACGGCATCGCCGGCATCGTGAACATCTTCTGCATGACCGGCTGGTGGGGCATCTACTCCTCCAAGAAGCGTGACGACATGCTCTGGCCGGATATGACCTGGGTCTACATCGTGGCCTACGACATCTGGAACTTCGTGTATACATACCTGAACCTGCCCACCCACTCCTGGTACTGCGGCTTCGCGCTGCTGCTGGCCCCCACGGTGGCGGCCATCTTCTGGAACAAGGGCGGCTGGATCCAGAACCGGGCCAACACCCTGGCCACCTGGTGCATGTTCGCCCAGGTCTTCCCCATGTTCCAGGACTACAGCCGTTTCTCCGTGATCCCCAGCCTGTACGCCGACGGCTTCATGGACGCGGCCACCCATCCCACCCTGGTGGACCCCCGGGCCCAGGGCGTGGTGGCGGTGCTCAGCATCCTCATCAACTGCGCGGCGCTGGCCCTCATCGTCAAGCGGGCGAAGAAGCAGCACATCAACCCCTACAAGCAGGAGGTCTTCAAGGGCACCCGGGACTTCGAGGAGGCCATGGCCCGGGCCGAGTGATCTCTGTCAACGCGATCCATCCCCCCAACCTATCCCCTATGCCCCTTTTCGGGGCATAGGGCTGATCAAATGAGAGGAGAGCATTATGGCTGACATTCACGATCCCAATCCCGCCAAAGTGGTGGACGACACCCCCTTCCGGGAGCCCATCGCCCGGCTGGGCAAGCTGGTCACCGACCGCATCCCCCAGAAGCTGGGCCTGGCCAAGATCACCAAGGAGGACCCGGAGTACTGGGGCCTGGCCGCCATCGCCACCGATGAGGAGGCGGAGCTGGCCATCAAGATGGGCGTGCGCAAGCCCAAGACCTTCAAGCAGATCCAGGAGCTGAGCGGCATCGAGACGGAGAAGCTGGAGAAGATGCTGGAGCACATGAGCTGGACGGGTCTGCTGGAGTACAACTGGGAGGACCTGGACGGCAAGAACCCGGACCATGAAAAGCGCTGGGTGCTGCCCATGTTCGTGCCCGGCATCGGCGAGTTCACCAACATGAACGCGGACCTGATCGGGGAAAAGCCCCAGCTGGGCCGGTTCTTCGAGCGGATGGCCTTCCTGCCCCTGACCAAGGTCACCCCCATGGTGCCCCCCGGCGGCGCCGGCATCGGCATGCACGTCATCCCCGTGGAGAAGGCCATCGAGATGGAGAGCACCTCCGTCTCCCTGGAGCACATCTCCCACTGGCTGGACAAATACGACGGCAAATACGCCGCCAGCCCCTGCTCCTGCCGGCTGAGCCGCACCACCTATGAGGAGGGCTGCGCCGACGACTTCCACGACTGGTGCGTGGCCGTGGGCGATATGGCCGACTATGTGGTGGAGACCAACAAGGGCGGCCGGTACATCACCAAGGAGGAGGCCCTGGCCATCTTCAAGAAGGCCGAGGACAACGGCTTCGTCCACCAGATCACCAACATCGACGGCGAGAACAAGATCTTCGCCATCTGCAACTGCAACGTGAACGTGTGCTACGGCCTGCGGACCAGCCAGCTGTTCAACACCCCCAACATGTCCCGCTCCGCCTATGTGGCCCACGTGAACAAGGACGAGTGCGTGGCCTGCGGCCGGTGCGTGGAGTACTGCCCCGCCGGGGCGGTGAAGCTGGGCCAGAAGCTGTGCAAGGCCGACGGCAGCGAGGTCACCTATCCCCGCCAGCCCCTGCCCAGCGAGCAGAGCTGGGGCGAGCACATGTGGACCGTGGATTACCGGGACAAGAACCGGATCAACACCCACGCGTCCGGCACCTCCCCCTGCAAGACCGCCTGCCCGGCCCACATCGCCGTGCAGGGCTATCTGAAGCTGGCCGCCCAGGGCAAGTACCGGGAGGCCCTGCAGCTGATCAAGCGGGAGAACCCCTTCCCCGCCGTGTGCGGCCGGGTGTGCAACCGCCGGTGCGAGGACGCCTGCACCCGGGGCACCGTGGACCAGGCCGTGGCCATCGACGAGGTCAAGCGCTTCATCGCCCAGCAGGATCTGGACGCGGAGCACCGCTTCATCCCGGAGAAGGTCGTCCCCAAGGTCCGGGGCGAGTTCGACGAGAAGATCGCCATCATCGGCGCCGGCCCGGCGGGCATGAGCTGCGCCTATTACCTGGCAGAAAAGGGCTATCGGCCCACCGTGTTTGAAAAGGAAGCCCGCCCCGGCGGCATGCTGATGAACGGCATCCCCTCCTTCCGTCTGGAGAAGGACGTGGTGGAAGCGGAGATCGACGTGCTGCGCCAGATGGGCGTGGAGTTCAAGTGCGGCGTGGAAGTGGGCAAAGACGTGACCATCGCCCAGCTCCGGGAGCAGGGCTATAAGGGCTTCTACGTGGCCGTGGGCCTGCAGTCCGGCGGAAAGCTGGGCGTGCCTGGCGACGACGCCAAGAACGTCACCTCTGGCATCGACTTCATGCGCGCCGTGAATCTGGACGGCGGCGTGACGCTGTCCGGCCCAGTGGTGGTCATCGGCGGCGGCAACATCGCCGCGGACGTGGCCCGCACCGCCGTGCGCTGCGGCGCCGAGAGCGTGAGCATGTACTGCCTGGAGGGCTATGACGACATGCCCATGGGCGAGGAGGACCGGTCCGAGTGCGAGCGGGACGGCATCGCCATCCACGCCGGCTGGGGCCAGACCGAGATCGTCGCCGAAAACGGCAAGTGCGCCGGCATCAAGTTCCGCAAGTGCCTGAGCGTGAAAAACGCCGAGGGCCGCTTCGCCCCCACCTTCGACGACGCCGTCACCGAGACGGCCGCGTGCGCCACGGTGCTGTACTGCATCGGCCAGAAGGTGGACTGGAAGCAGCTGCTGGCCGGCACCAAGGTGGAGTTCAACCCCAACGGCACCGCCAAGGCCGACCCGGTCACCTACCAGACCGCCGAGCCCGACATCTTCGTGGGCGGCGACGCCTACACCGGCCAGAAATTCGCCATCGACGCCATCGCCGCCGGCCACCAGGGGGCCGTCAGCCTGCACCGGTTCGTGCAGCCCCACTCCAGCCTCACCATCGGCCGCAACCCCAACCACTTCGTGGAGCTGGACAAGACCGACATCAAGATCAACGAGGAGACCTTCGACAACACCCCCCGCCAGCGCATCGGCTACAACGAGGCCCTGCGCAGGACCTTCAAGGACGAGCGCGTGCCCTTCACCGAGGAGCAGGTCAAAAAGGAGACCGCCCGCTGCCTGGGCTGCGGCGCGTCCATCGTGGACCCCAACAAGTGCATCGGCTGCGGCGTTTGCACCACCAAGTGCGCCTTCAACGCCATCACCCTGCACCGCGACCGGCCGGAGTGCACCCACATGATCCCGGCGGAGGATAAGCTGAAGGCCATCCTGCCCTACGCCGCCAAGCAGGCCATCCACATCAAGTTCGGCAGGAAGAACGCCGATGCATGAGCTGGGCGTGGTGTTTCACGTGATCGACAGTCTGAAGAAGGTGGCGGCGGAAAACGCCGTGGAGCGGATCACCGCCGTCACCCTCCAGCTGGGGGAGGTCTCTGCGGTCATCCCCAGCTATCTGACCGATTGCTGGAAGTGGGCGGCGGCCAAGGAGCCGCTGGTGGCGGGCGCAGAGCTGGCCATCGAGCCCATCAAGGCCATCAGCTGGTGCGACGACTGCAAAAAGCAGTACGGCACCGTCGAGCACGGCCGCTCCTGCCCCTACTGCGGCGGCGGGAACACCTGGCTTTTGCAGGGCAACGAATTCATGATCAAGGAGATCGAGGTCCCCGGACCGGAGGAGGAAGCGGACAATGGATAACGTGCGGGTCATCGAGGTGAAGCAGAGCGTCTTCGCCGACAACAACGCCGAGGCGGACCGCATCCGCCGGCAGCTGAAGGAAAATAAGACCTTCCTCATCAACCTGATGAGCTCCCCCGGGGCGGGCAAGACCACCACCCTGAAAAGGACCATCGCCGACCTCAAAGACGAGCTGCGCATCGGCGTCATGGAGGCGGACATCGACTCCACCGTGGACGCCGAGGCCATCGCCGCCGCCGGCACCAAGGCCATCCAGATCCACACCGGCGGCATGTGCCACCTGGACGCGGGCATGACCGAGCAGGGTTTGCGGGAGCTGGGCGCGGAGGACTATGACCTGGTGGTGCTGGAGAACGTGGGCAATCTGGTCTGCCCGGCGGAGTTCGACACCGGCGCGGCCAAAAACGTGGCCATCCTCTCCGTGCCCGAGGGCCACGACAAGCCCCTGAAATACCCCCTCATGTTCCAGGTCTGCCACGCGCTGCTCATCAACAAGATCGACGTGCTCGCCTATTTCGACTTCGACATGGAAAAGGTGATCTCCTACGCGAAGATGCGCAGCCCGTCCATCCGGATCTTCCCGGTCTGCGCCAAGACCGGCGAGGGCTTCGACGCCTGGGAGGACTGGCTGCGGACGGAGACGTCCGCCTGGAACGGCGGCGTCTGACCGCCTCCGCGCGCTCCAGCTGCACATGAAAAAACCGCGGCCCGGGAAAACCCGGGCCGCGGCTGCATTTTGTCTCAGCACTGGCGCATCAGCCGGATGAAGAACTCCACCGCCCGGTGGATGACCTCCAGGCGGATGTGCTCGTTGTTGCCGTGGATGGTCCGCCGCTCCTCGTTGGTCATGTCCATGGCGGAGAAGCGGTACACCCGGTCGGACAGATCCCGGTAATGGCGGCTGTCGGAGCACTGGACCATGAGATAGGGCGACACCACGCACCCGGGCCAGGTGGCGGACACGGCATTGACCACCCGCTCCCAGCCCTCGCAGTCGGTGCGGGAGATGGGGCTGGGCTCCATGTGGTCCCCCACGGTAAGGGCGATGTCCCCGTCGGCCACCACGCCGCGGATGCGCTCCACCGCGGCCGCCACCGAGTCGGCCGGATTCAGCCGCATGTTGGACACCATGGACGCGGAGGGCGGGATCACATTGGGGGCCTTGCTGCCCTGCATCTGGGTGAAGGCCACCGTGGTCCGGATCAGGGCGTTCAGCTCCCCGCCGCTCTTGCGGCAGATCATGTCCAGCACCGGCCGGAAGCACCACAGATTGGCGAAGATGATCCGGTACAGGAACGTGGACCGGCGGCCCAGGTTGTCGAACATCTCCAGCACCGGCTTGGTGAGGTGGGCGGGGAAAGGATGGGCCTCCACCTTGGCGCAGGCCATGGCCAGCCTGCCCACCGGCGTGTGGGGCGCGGGGGCGGACGCGTGCCCGCCGGAGGAGGCGATGGAGTACTCCAGATTCATCATGCCCTTTTCCGCGATGCCGATGAGGGCGCACGCCTCGCTGACGCCGGGGAACACGTCCCGCACCACGGCGCCGCCCTCATCCACCACCAGGGCGGGGGTGACGTCATGCTCCCGGAACCAGTCCACGATCCGCACGGCGCCCATGCCGTTGATCTCCTCGCCGCCGGAGAAGGCGAAGTAGATGTCGTGGGCGGGAGTGAAGCCCTGGCCGATCAGGGCCTCGGCGGCGGACAGGATGCCGTTGAAGGTCACCTTGGTGTCCAAAGTGCCTCGGCCCCACATGACGCCGTCCTCCACCACCGCGGAGAAGGGCGGCTTGTCCCAGTTTGCCGCCTCCACGGGCACCACATCGTAGTGGGCCATGAGCACGGCGGGCTCGCCGCCCTCCTCCCGGCCCTTCCAGCGAAACAGCAGCGCCCGGTCCGGCAGCCGGTCGAAGGAGCAGACGGCGAACACGTGGGGATACAGCTCCGGCAGCAGGCCGATGAGCTTTTCAAACTCGGCCTCGTCCTCCAGCGCGTGGTCGGCGTTGGAGACGGTCCGGCACCGCACCAGCTCCGCCAGGGCCCGCTCGGCGGCGGCGCCGTCGAACTCCACCGGCTCCGCCGGGGCCGCCGGCTCGTCCCTGGGGACGAACCGGGCGGCGCGGATAAGGATGACGGCCAGAAACAGCGCGATCAGCGCCAGGATCAAAAGAAACACAGCCATGACGCTCCCTCCTTACAGCAGACCCTTTTTGTAAAGGATCCGGGATACCCCCAGGGTGAACAGCACGCCCACCGGCACCATGATGCCCACGGTGCCGGCGTTCAGGGCCGGGATGGCGATGAACAGCGCCAGCATGAGGATGACCGGCGCCACGGCGATCTTCCAGTTTTTCGAGATGAACACCACGCCCAGGCCGCCGAACAGGGCGGGCAGTATCTGGGCGAAGGCGGGCTCCAGCACCGGCGCGTTCAGCACCGGCGTCAGCGGCGTGATGAGCAGCACGCCCAGGATGATGATGAACGTGGTGACGATGCTGGACACGGCGATGGACACCGTGGAGACGATCTCCCCCTCCTCGGAGTTCACCTTCACGCCCGCCTGATCCAGGGCGTTGAGGGCCACCGGCAGCTTCAGGTTGGAGATGTTGCCGGTGACGAAGGACAGATAGGACCCGCCGGCGCCCAGCATGGGCACATAGGTGAAGGTCTCCACCACCGCCACCGCCCAATACATGGGCGCCGTGGCGATGAGCCCCATGAGAAGGCCGTTCCAGTCCGGCAGCACGCCGTAGATCACCGCCACCGCGGCGGGGAACAGAAACAGCAGCGCCATGATGGACAGGTTCCACACCCGTCCGTCCCGATGGACGCTGTCCATATATGTGCGTTCAGATGCCATTGCAGTCTCCTCCTCTCAGCCCAGCAGGGCGGTGATGGGGATGGCGCTGGCCATGCCCGCCACCAGGCTGATGGGCAGCGCGTAATCCGATATCCAGGGCCGCTTCAGCTTCTTCACCGCCAGGCCGCACAGGCACATCACCAGCGCCGACACGGCCATCACCAGCGGCGGGATGAGCCCGCTCATGTCCCCGGCAAACACCCCGGAGAAGTCGCAGAACACATAGCCCAGAAACGCGGAGATCATGCCGATGAACATGGACGAGGACAGGATGTCGCCCCACTTCTTGTCCCGGTTCTCCAGGGTGATCAGGCCGTTTTGCAGCTTTTTGCCGATGAGGGGCACCAGCCAGATGCCCACCATGATGCTGAGGGTCATGACGCACACGATGGTGACATACTGCTGGGCGGTGAGGGCGCTGACCTGGCCGAAGGTCAGGCCCATGGCGCTCTCGGCGTTGGTGGCGGCGATGGTCTCATAGGACATGGACCCCACCACGCTCAGCCGCAGCCACGGCAGCGGCACGCCCAGGTCCTTGGCCAGCGTGATGACGCTGATGACGATGGCCACCGCCGGGGCGATGGTGAAGATCGCCGCGGTCCGCGCGATCCGCCGGAGCTTGGCCATGTCCATGCCGATGGCCTTGGCCCGCCGCCATGCCTTCGCCAGGAAGTACACGGACTGGGCCAGCACCGCCAGGATGACGATCCCCGCCAGGACGAACAGCACGGGACTGTTGACGCTGAATTGCATTTTCAGACCTCCTTCTTTCGTTTGTATCCAGTATACACCAACCACCGCCCGCGCACAAGAGCGGCCGTGGGGCCGCCCCGGCCTCTTTTGGGCTCTCGCGGGGCGGGGCGATAAAGGTTTTTTCGCAGGAAGCGGGGAAATCGTGTTGCGTTTTCGGCCGGTTGCTGTTATAATCAAAACAGTATAGCAAAGAGCTAAAATAAAATATTTTTATAAAACTTCCCGGAGCGTTTTTTATGGATAAAATGACCGCGTCCTCCATGCGGAACTACAACAGAAAACAGGTATTCAACGCCATCTACCACCAGCGGCAGCTCTCCCGCCAGCAGATCGCCGAGATGCTCCACCTGAGCCTCCCCACCGTGACCCAGGACCTGCGGTGCCTGGAGGAGGCCCATCTGATCGAGCGCAACGGCTTCTTTCAGTCCACCGGCGGCAGAAAATCCGTGATATACTCCTGCGTCAGCAACACCCGTGTGGCCATCGGCGTGCAGATTCAGAAATATTATTTGCGAATCGTGGCTGTTGATATTTACGGAAGTATCCTGCGCCGGGAGCAGGTGGATCTGGAGTACGCCCACGATCCGGAGTATTACCGCACCGTGGCCCAGCGGATCGACCAGTTCGTCCGCTCTCTGAACCTGTCCGCCAAGCGCATCCTGGGTGTGGGCATCGCGCTGATGGCCCTTCTGAGCCGGGACCGGCAGACCGTCACCAAGAGCGTGCTGCTGGGCGAGACCAGCGCCACCCTGGCGGACTTCAAGGAGTGGATCCACTACCCCTGCCAGCTGTTCCACGACAGCGAGGCCTCCGCCAACGCGGAGCTGTGGCTGTCCCCGGGGATCACCGACGCGCTGTACCTGGGTTTAGACCACCACCTCAACGGCATGCTCATCGTCAACGGCAAGCTCCACGTGGGCAAGGAATACACCGGCGGCCTGGTGGAGCACATGACCCTCTACCCCGACGGGCGGCCCTGCTACTGCGGCAAAAAGGGCTGTCTGACCCGGTACTGCTCGGCGGGGCTGCTGTTCGACGAGCAGGGCAGCGAGCCCTTCTTCCAGCGGCTGCGGTCCGGCGATCCGGAGGCGACGAAGGCCTGGCAGAGCTATACCCACGATCTGGCCATGGCCATCGGCAGCATGTACGCGCTGCTGGACTGCGACATCATCCTGGGCGGGACCGTGGCCCGGCACATGGTGGACAGCGACCTGCGGCAGCTGCAGCAGGCCGTGCGCAGCAACTCCCTCTACGCGCCTGTGTCTGACTTCATCTCCCTGGGCCACAGCGACGTGGACATCTGCGCCTGCGGCGCGGCCATCCCCTACATCGCCGAGTTTCTGGAAAACGTCTGACCGCTCTCCGATCCAAAAAGAGCTCCCGGCGCCTTGCAAGGCGCCGGGAGCTCTCTGTCTGCCCTCACATCCTGCCCTGGGCCCGCACCAGCGCGTATAGCTTCGGCGCCGCGTGGTCGAAAAAGCGCATATACGCCTGGCAGAAATAGTTCTCCCCGATGCCCTCCGGTCCCTGGCGGTCCCGGCGGCAGCCGCCCCGGCAGATCCCGCCATGGCGGCAGGCGGCGCATTTTTCCAGCCCCTGGCGGGACTGCTCCAGGAAGGGCAGCCGCTTTTGGTGCATCTCGTCGAAGCTGTCGGTGTTCACGTTCCCCAGCCGGTAGTCGTCCAGCGCATAGAAGTCACAGGGATACACGCTCCCATCCGCCTCCACCACCGTCTGCACCGAACACACCCCCGTCATGCCGCAGCTGGCGGGAGGATAGCCCTGCAGCATGCCGGCCAGGCACTCGAAGTAGTGGACGTACACCGGCTCGCCCCCCATCCGGTCGGCGTACCACCGGTCGAACAGCCGGATCAGGAACTGGCCGTAGGCCTCTGGCGTCAGGGACCAGCTGCTGCCGCCCCGCTCCTCGAAGATGGGGTCCAGGCAGGGGATGTACTGCTGGTAGAGCAGGCCGTTTTTCTTGTAAAAGCTATAGACGCTGTCCACGCTCCGGGCCACCCGGCTGTTCACCACGGTCAGGATGTTGAAGGGCACGGCGGCTTTTTCCAGCAGCCGCGCCGCCCGCAGCACCCGGGAGAAGGTGCCCGCCCCGTTTACGTCCACCCGGTTCAGATCGTGGGTCTGCCGGTCCCCGTCCATGGACAGGCCCACCAGAAAATCGTTCTCCTTCAAAAACGCCGCCCACTGCTCGTCCAGGAGCAGGCCGTTGGTCTGGATGGAAAAGCGCACCCGCGCCCGGCCGGTATCATACTGGCGCACCAGGGCCACGAAATCCCGGAAGAAGTCCAGCCCCCGCAGGGTGGGCTCCCCGCCCTGGAAGCCGAACACGCACTCCTCCTCGGCGCTCTCCATGGCCCGCCGCACCAGGTTCTCCGCGGTGGCCATGGACATGGCCCCATAGCTGGCGGCGTCGCGCTTTTTCGTCTCGTCGGCGTAAAAGCAGTACTTGCACCGCATATTGCAGCTGCCCGACGCCGGCTTGATCAGGATGTTCATCTGGGGCATGGCAGGGCTCCTTTCAGCAGCCGAACTTCTCCGCCATCCGGCGGAGAGGGCGGCCATTTGCATCGCTGTGGCGGCCGCCCTCTCCTGGCTGTATTCAGATGGATCGTCGCTGCGGCTCTCCCGGGGCGGTTCGCTTCTCCTTCTCGGCCCGAAAGATCTCGATGAGATACTCCGCCGTCTCCAGCGACAGCTTGATCATCTTCTCCTGCAGGATGCCGTCGCCGTCCTCGCCCACATGGGTCTCCAGGGTCATATCCCCCTGATAGTCGATCTCCGCCAGCGCCGCCATCACCTGATACCAATCGATCGTGCCCATGAACGGCAGCAGGTGTTCATCCCGGCTGCAGCGGTAGTTATCGTTGATGTGCACGTTTTTCAGCCGCGGGCCGATGGCGCGCAGGGCGCGGGCCTGGTCGAACATCATCCCGTTGGCATGGCCCGTATCCCAGCATACGGCCACCTTCTCATCGTGATAGCTGTCCACCAGCTCGATGAGCTCGTCATAGTGCTGGCAGTATCGCACCGGCAGGGAGCCGTCCAGGCAGGGCATCATGTTTTCAAAGGCCGTTCCCACCCCGCCCTTCATGCCGAGCTCCACATACTGGTCATAATAGGCCCGGTTCAGATCAAAGCTGGCCTGTCTTTCAAAGTTCACCTCGGGGAAGGTTATCGGGTGGGCCGTGACGTACCGCACGCCCAGCATCCCGCAGGCCACGTACGCCCGCCGGACACATTCGTTGAAGTACTCCTCGTAGCCGGGCGTCCTGAACCCCGCATCGCAGGATCGGCTGACGCCCTTGATGAAGGGCAGGTGCGCCTGGGAGAAGCTGACGCCGAGGCGCGCGGCGGTCTCCGCGGCCTGGTCCACCTTTTGCTGCCAGTCGCTGCCGCGAAGAATAAAGTCCGGGTTGTCGGCGATCCCCCAGTTGAAGTTGAAGTCCAGGGTCCGAAAGCCTATCTCATAGAGCTTTTCGATCACCTCGCTGCTGTCCCGATACATCTTCCGGCCAAAGGACTGGATATATATCCTCGTAAAAATGGAAGGTCTCATGAAGCCCATCTCCCGTTTGTTTTTTCCTGTAAAGAGGCCGTTCGCGGCCCCTTCCGCCCCGGCGCGCCTTAAGGCTGCGCCTTGTCGGTCTGCCGCTCCTTCGCCGACCGGAGCACCGCTCTGACGATGGGGAAGAGCACGATCAGCACCAATATCGCCAGGATGACTTTCGAGCAGGTCGACTGCCAGAAGATCGATATATCTCCCGCGGAGAGATCCAAAGACCGCTTGTAGTTCTTTTCGATCACCGGCCCCAGGATGAAGGCGATGCACATCGGCGCCAGCGGATAATCCAGCTTCTTAAACAGGAAGAACAGCACGCCCAGGCCCAGCGCCACCCACAGGTTGAGGAAATCCTTGTCGCCGGCATAGATGCCCAGGATGGTGAACAGCAGGATGATGGGGACCAGGATCGAGTTTTTCACCGTCACGACCTTGGCAAAGCCCGGGGTCAAAAGGCGGCCCAGGACATACAGGGCGATCACGGAGATGAAAAAGCCGTAATAGATGCCGTTGAGCAGCTCCTGGGAGGAGCTGAACAGGGCCGGCCCCACCTGCAGGCCAAACATCATGAAGGCGGCGCCGATCACCGCGGATGCGGTGCTGCCGGGGATACCCAGCGCCAGCAGCGGGATCAGGGCTCCGCCCACGCTGGCGTTGTTGGCCGCCTCCGGCGCCGCGATGCCCTCCGGCGAGCCCTTTCCGAACTCCTCCGGGTGCTTCGACGTCTTCTTGGTGAAGGTATAGCTCATCCAGGCCGCCACGCCGCCGCCCAGCGCCGGGAAAACGCCGATCACCGTTCCCAGGATACTGCCGCAGGCGACCGGCTTCGCGATCCGCTTGTAATCCTTCAGCCCCATATGGGACTTCATATTGCCCGCGTCGCTGACATACCGGGTGCGCAGGCTGCTGCTGACCAGGTCCAGCATCTCGGGGATCGCGAACACCGCGCAGATCATGGAGATCGTATAGATCCCGTCGTACAGGCCCGTCAGGCCATAGGTATAGCGGGGCGTGCCCGTAAAGATATCCGTCCCCACCGTGCTGAGCATCAGGCCGAACACGATGCCGATCATGCCCTTCAGGAAGTTATCGGTGGCCAGCATGATGACGGCAAAGCAGGCGATCATGCCCAGCATGAACAGATCCGGCGCGGAGAAGATGAGCGAGAACCGGCCGATCGGCTCCGTCAAAAACGCCAGCACCAGCGCGCCAAAAAGTCCGCCGATGGTGGAGGCCACCAGGGAATACCGCAGGGCCTGTCCCGCCTGCCCCCGCTTGGACATGGGGTGTCCGTCCAGGACCGTGGCAGAGGCGCCCGCCGTGCCGGGGATATTGAGGGTGATGGCCGAGATGGACCCGCCGTATTCCGCCCCCTGATACACGCAAAGCAGCAGCAGGATGGCGGTGAGCGGCGAAAGCTTATAGGCAAAGGGCAGGACCAGCGCGATGGCCATGGTCGTTCCCATGCCCGGCAGCGCGCCGATCAGGAGGCCGAGGAAGCAGCCGAGAAAGCACAGCACCAAATTGAGCGGCTGTAAAATTGAAGAGATTATTTCCATCTTTTCCTCCTAGAGAGTCACCTTCATCACGAGCGCAAAGAGAACATAGATCACCGCCATGAGCACTGCCGTGAGCAATAGGTTGAAGCCTATGTTTTTTGCGGAAAAACGCCCATTCTCGTCTCTATAAGCAAACAAGAGGAAGAGGACGAAGATCGTCGCCCAAAGATAAAACATGCCCACCAGGCGCCACAGGACAAAGAACGCCGCCATAGCCGCGATCGTTATCCCTATCATCGCCGGGCGGGGGATGTGGAATTTCTCCTCATCCCCCTTTTTGATCAGGGCCAGCACGATGGCCAGCACGCACATACCGGCCAAGGCGATGCCTAGGATCTTCGGGAACGTATAGGCGCCCACAATGCTGTGGCTGCTCTTTTTCCCCGCAAAAGCTTCCTTCAGATAAAATACGTCTATCAGCAGCAACATGCTGGGCAAAAGCGCTTCCGCCGTTTTCTTCTTCATGGATCGCCCCTCCTTTTTCCTAGGCATGCCCCGACCATGGATCCGTTATCAGTTCTCAGCTGGACAGCTCGTCGATCAGTCCGGTGCTCACCAGCAATTCATCATAGTAATCATACGCGTTTTTGACGGTCTGTGCAAATTCCTCGCCGCCATAGCAGGTGCCGTCCACCCAGGAGTCCGCCGCTTTCAGCTGCTCGATGACGCTCTCGTCCGCCAGGATCTTATCGATGGCGGCGTTCAGCTTCGCGACCACGTCCGGATCGGCGCCGGCCTTGATGCACAGGCCCTGGAACGGGATGCCCCTGGCCTCATAGCCGAGCTCCTCAAGGGTGGGATAGTCGGGATAATCGGGGTTCTTGAAGTTGGTGGTGTAGCAGATGATCTTGAACTCGCCGGTGTAGAAGTGGGCGGAGAACTCAGAGAAGCCCAGGACCAGGCCTTCCACGTGACCGCCCAGCAGGGCAGCGTTCATCTCGGCGGCTCCGTCATAGACGACGCAGGAATAGTCCAGCCCCGTCTCCAGCTTGAGGTGCTCCAGGGCGAAGGTGTGCACCGAGGACAGGCCCGGGACCGCGAAGCGGAAGGTGCCCGGATTCTCCTCCACGTAGGCATACCACTCCTCGAAGGTGTCATAGGGGGCGTCCGCCGGGACGACCAGGCACTGGGGCTGCTCAAAGATGCAGTGGATCATCTCAAAGTCGTCCATCGTATACCGGCAAGAGGAGTTGGTCAGCGGGGTGATCGTGAGATAGGGCACCGCCAGGATCGCGATCTTAGTAGCGTCCGGCTCCGCGTCGAACACCGGGTTCAGCTCGTTCATGCCGCCGGCGCCGGGCAGGTTCTCATACAGGCAGGTGCAGTTCAGCTCCTTCGCCAGCGCGTCGCCCAGGATACGGCCGATGGTGTCCGCCGCGCTGCCGGGCCCCTGCATATACCAGGTGATGGGGCCGTCCGGATAGTTCTGCGCCGCCTCGGAGATCTCGGGCTCAGCCTCAGCTTCCGGCTCCGCCTCGGGCTCCTCGGCCTCGGGCTCCGCTTCCGGTTCGGCTTCCGGCTCCGTCTCGGGCTGGGTCTCGGGAGCGGTGTCCTCCTTCTGCTCCGCAGAGGAGCCGCCGCAGGCGGCCAGGGAAAACACCATGCACAGCGCCAGCAGCAGGGACAGCAGTTTCGTCATTTTGCGCATTTTCAAGTTCTCCTTTCGATCTTTTGGTCTTTTTTTGATTGGTTTGCCCGGGATAACATAGTGCCAGAGGATGATTTGAGCGCCCTTCGGCACGCCGCTTATGAAATATGTATGTCCGCCTCTCCGCCGTCAAAGGCAGCTCACTTTCAAAAAGTTTCTTTCCTTTTGTTGAATGGTATCACATTTTCTACAAACGTGTCAATCTTCAAAACGTAAATTTTGTGACATAGAAATTGTGTATGTTTTACAAACCAAATATTCTATATTGCATTTTCCTGCACGAATTGTTATAATACGTTACGATTTGAGCGTCTTTTAAAACCCCACCTCAGAAAAAGCAAACAATAATGTAAAATATCTTATCATAACATTTCTTTATCGGAGAACGCCGCTTCTCCGGTAATCAGGTGTTTGATAGGAGGTCTGATCATGCAGCCACCCAACATCATCTGGTTCTGCACGGACCAGCAGCGCTACGACACCATCGCCGCGCTGGGCAACCCCTACATCCGCACGCCAAACCTGGACCGGCTGGTCCGCCAGGGCGTGGCGTTCACCCGCGCCTACTGTCAGAATCCCATCTGCTCCCCCAGCCGGGGCAGCTTTCTGACCGGGCGCTATCCCCGGACGACCCGCTCCTCCATCAACGGCAACGACCACTTCTCCAAGGACGAGGTGCTGGTGACGAAAATGCTGGCTGACGGGGGCTACACCTGCGGCCTGATCGGCAAGCTGCACCTCACCTCCCACTACCACCGGGAGGAGGAGCGGGTGGACGACGGCTATACCTATTGGCAGTACAGCCCCCAGCCCTGCGACGACTGGGCCCCGGGGATCAACAGGTACATGGACTGGCTGAAGGAAAAGGGCGTGGATTGGCACAAGGAATACGCCATGCCCTGCCAGTGGCCGCCCAGGAATGGATACATGCTCCCGGAGCGCATCCGCGGCCTGCGGGAGGAGGACCACCAGACCACCTGGTGCGTGGACAAGGCCATCGAGTTCATGTCCGGCCGGACGGACGAGACGCCCTTCTGCCTGAGCGTGAACCCCTTCGACCCCCATCCCCCCTTCGATCCGCCCGACGCGTACAAGGAAAAGCTGCGCATCCAGGACATGCCCCTGCCCCTGTGGAAGGAGGGTGAGCTGGACAACAAGCCCTTCGCCCACAAGGACTGCTACCTCCACGGCAACCAGAAAGGGATGGTGCGGGACACCGTGTCCATGACCGACGACGAGAAGCGGGAGGTCACCCGTGACTACTATGCCCAGATCGAGCTGATCGATCACCAGCTGGGCAGGCTGCTGGATTACCTGGACGAGAGCGGTCTGCGCAAGAACACCGTGGTGGTGTTCATGAGCGACCACGGGGAGATGCTGGGCGACCACGGCCTGTACTGGAAGGGCGGCTTTTTCTACGAGGGGCTGATCCACGTGCCGCTGATCGTCTCCTGGCCCGGCGTGATCCGGGAGGACCTGCGCTCCGACGCGCTGGTGGAGCTGGTGGACGTGGCCCCCACGCTGCTGGAGCTGGCCGGCCTGCCCGTGCCCGGCTTCATCCAGGGAAAGAGCCTGCTGCCCATCCTCACCGGCCAGTGCCCGCCGGATAAGCACAAGGACGCGGTGTACACGGAGTTTTACTTCACCACCATGCTCATGCACCGGATCTACGCCACCATGTATTTCGACGGCCGGTATAAGATCGCCGTCCACCACGGCGAGCAGATCTGCGAGCTGTACGATCTGAAGCAGGACCCCCACGAGTTCGAGAACCTGTGGAACGACCCCCGCTATGCCACGCTCCAGAACGAGATGGTCCGCCGCTGCTTCGATCACGCGGTGCTGTGCAACATCGACAACATCCTGGGCCGCAGCTTCAACTATTGACCGCCCGCCCCCGCTTGGGGCGCACGGCCCCTGAAAGGAAGGATCATCCATGAACAAATACAGCAACACCCGGCCCAACGTCCTGCTGGTGGTGACCGATCAGCAGCGCTTCGACACACTGGGCTGTTATGGCAATCCCCACGTGGACACGCCCAATCTGGACCGCTTCGCCGCCCAGGGCGTGCTCTTCCGGCGGGCCTACTGCCAGTCCCCGGTGTGCACCCCCAGCCGGGCCTCGTTCCTCACCGGCCGCTATCCCCGCACCACCCGCTGCCGGGCCAACGGCCAGTCCATGCCCCCCTATGAGCGGCTGGTGTCCCGGGTATTGGCCGACCACGGCTATTACTGCGCCCTGGCGGGCAAGCTCCATCTGGCCCCCTGCGGGCCGTCGGTGTGCCCCATCCGAGAGGCCCGCATCGACGACGGCTTCACCGAGTTCCACTGGGCCCATAACCCCTCCGGCATCGGCAACGCCGGTCTGCCCGAGTCCGGCGGCACCTATTGGAGCGGCAACGAGTACGCCCACTGGCTGTTCAAGCAGGGCCAGGAGTACCGCTACCCGGACTACGACAAGATGGGCTACGTGAAGACCGGCATGGACGAGCCGTACCACTTCACCAAGTGGTGCGTGGACCAGGCCATCGACGCCATCGAGTACTTCGCCGAGGAGCGCCGGCGCATGCCGGAGGTGAACACCTCCTGGTTCTACAACATCAACATCTTCGACCCCCACCACGCCTTCGATCCCCCCAGGCGGCTGCTGGAAAAATACCTGGCCAAGGCGGACGAGCTGCCCCTGCCCAGGTACATCGACGGCGAGTGGGCCAAAAAGACCGTCTTCCAGGCCCAGGACCACGTCAGCGCCTACAACAACCCCAACCCCCACCACTTTAGCTTCGCCGAGATGAGCGACGACGAGCACCGGCTGCTGAAAGCCGCCTATTACGCCATGGTGGAGCTGATCGACATCCAGTTCGGCCGGCTCATGCAGGCGCTGGAAAACAGCGGCCAGGCGGAGAACACCATCGTCATCTTCACCTCCGACCACGGGGAGATGCTGGGCGACCACGGGATCTACCTGAAGGGGCCCTACTTCTACGAGGGCATGAGCCACGTGCCCCTGATCATGTCCTGGAAGGGCCACTTCATGCAGGGCGCGGTGCTGGACACCCTGACGGAGCTGACGGACCTGGTGCCCACCATCGAGGAGTTCTGCCTGGGCCAGATCGAGCCCGGCGTCCAGGGCCGGTCCCTGGCGGACGTGCTCACCGGGGACAAGGACCCGGACACCCACCGGGACAGCGTCTACTGCGAGTACTACGAGGCCATGCCCTGGCACACCGACCCCATGGCCTTTGGCACCATGGTCTACGACGGGCGCTATAAGCTGTCCCGCTACCACACCTCCAAAGAGGGAGAGCTGTACGACCTGGAGAAGGACCCGGACGAATTCAACAACCTCTGGGACGACCCGGCCTATCTGCCGGTGAAGGTCCGGATGCTGGAGCTGCTGACGGACCGCATGGCCGACACGGTGGATCCTCTGCCGCTGGCCACGGACAAATGGTGACGCCTCAGGCGGAAAGGAGACAGACATGAAAAGCTCCGTTTTTCTTGGCAACGGCAAGTTTGAGGTCCGGGACGTGGTCCTGCCGGAGCCCGGGCCCGGCGAGGTGACCGTGCGGGTGGCCGCCTGCGGCGTGTGCGGCACGGACGTACACATCTACCACGGGGACAAGGGCTCCGCGGATGTGACGCCGCCGGTCATCCTGGGCCACGAGATCGCCGGCGTGGTGGAAAAGCTGGGCCCGGGCGTGACCGGCCTGGCCGTGGGCGAGCACGTGGCGGTGGACCCCAACATATACTGCGGCCGGTGCCGGGGCTGCCGGTCCGGGAAAAAGCACATGTGCGATAACCTGTTCGCCATCGGCGTCAACCGGGACGGCGGCTTCGCCGAGGCGTGCGTGGTGCCCCAGACCCAGTGCATCCCCCTGTCGCCGGAGGTGCCCCTGCGCTACGGCGCCATGGCGGAGCCGCTGGCCTGCTGCCTGCACGGCATCGACCTGGCGGGCATCCGGCCGGGGCAGGACGTATGCGTCATCGGCGGCGGGGCCATCGGGCTGATGCTGCTGCAGCTGGCGAAGCTGTCCGGCGCGGCCAAAGTGGCCCTGAGCGAGCCCGACGGCGTGAAGCGCGAAACCGCCCTGCGCCTGGGCGCGGACGGGGCGATCGACCCCATCCACGAGGACCTGAACGGCCGGCTGGAGGCCATTTTCGGCGCCCCCGGCGCGGATGCGGTCATCGAGTGCGCCGGGGTGCTCTCCGCCACGGAGCAGGCCTTCTCCGCCGCCCGGCGGGGGGCCACGGTGGTGCTGTTCAGCGTGCCCAAGCCCGGGGCGAAATACCCCCTGTCCCTGGAGGACGTGTATAAGAAAGAGCTGACCATCCGCGGCTCCTTCATCAACCCCGACACCCAGGCCCGGGCGGTGGCGCTGATCAACGCCGGCCGGATCGATCTGGACCCCATCATCACCCACTCCTTCCCCGTGGAGAAGCTGGAGGAGGCCATCCTCACCCAGATGAGCCCCGGGTCCATCAAGGTCATCATCGAGCCCTGACCGGGGCCCGAGACGCAGACACAAGAAAACAGCGGCCCGTTTCGGGCCGCTGTCTCTTTGCTGTTTTCTGTTGTGTATCTGTGTCTCTGTCGGGAGGGATCAGTCGGCGCTCCTGACCAGCACCATGGCGGAGATGGGCTCCACGTCCGCCGTGCCGGTGAGGGTGTACAGCGCCTCGGTGCCCGCCTGCTCGCCGTCCACGCACACGTCCCAGCTGCCCTCGGGCAGGGCGATCTGCTGGGCCTCGGCGCTGGCGTTGAAGATGATGAACAGCCCCTCGGAGCTCTCGCCGTTCACGCCGCCGGCGATCTGCATGGCCACCACGCCCTTGGGCAGATCCTCCACCGCCGTCACGCTCTGCTGCACCTGCTCGGCGTCGGTCAGCCGCAGGGCCGGATGGGCCTTGCGGAAGGCGATGAGGCCCTTGTAGTAGGCGAACACGTCGCTGTACTCCTCTTCCTCCAGCGTGGACCACTTCAGGCTGTTGACGCTGTCGGTGGCGTTGTAGCTGTTGGAGTTGAAGGAGCCGTCCTCATTGGTCTTGGTGCGGAGCATCTCCTCGCCCGACTGCAGGAAGGGGATGCCCTCCGCCGTCATGTAGATGGCCGCCGCCAGATCGTTCATGCGGATCATATCCTCCCGGGAGGCGTCCGGCGCGCCCAGGGCGATGCGGTCGATGAGGGTGTTGTTGTCGTGGCAGGAGGCGTAATTGACGGTCTGGCTGGGAGAGGTGCACCAGCTGGTCAGACCCGTGAAGCACTCGGCGATGGTCCGCTCCTTCCCCGGCGCGCCGGAGACGAAGCCGGGGTCGTGGTTGAACACGCTGCCCTTGATGGCGTCCCGGATGGTGTCGCTGAAGTAGGCGAAGCCCGGCGTCTCGGCGGAGTTGGTCTGCGTGGCCAGCGTC
Organism: uncultured Oscillospiraceae bacterium; assembly: GCA_947626345.1. GTDB lineage: Bacteria > Bacillota > Clostridia > Oscillospirales > Oscillospiraceae > CAJOIG01. The sequence continues at coordinate 85,177 of CANQSF010000007.1, forward strand.
ACGCCCGGCTTGGTGACCTTGGTGTCCATGGTCCAGCCCTCGCCGTAGAAGATCACGTCGGGATGGTCCTCGTGGACCTCCTCCACGATCTGGTTGACCGTCTCGGTGTCCAGGATGCCCACCAGGTCGAAGCGGAAGCCGTCGATGTGGTATTCGTCCGCCCAGTACTTGACGGAGTCCACGATGTATTTGCGCACCATGCTCCGCTCCGAGGCGGTGTCGTTGCCGCAGCCGGAGGCGCTGGAGTAATTGCCGTTATCATCGATGCGGGAGAAATAGCCCGGCACGATCCGGTTGAAGCAGAAGTTCTCGGCGCTCTGCACGTGGTTGTACACCACGTCCATCACCACGCTGATGCCGTTGTCATGCAGGGCCTTGACCATCTGCTTCATCTCGCTCACCCGCACGGCCCCGTCGGTGGGATCGGTGGAATAGGAGCCCTCCGGCACGTTGTAGTTCACCGGATCGTAGCCCCAGTTGAACTGCTCCTCGTCCAGGCGCGTCTCATCCACGGAGCCGAAATCATAGATCGGCAGCAGGTGCACGTGGGTGACGCCCAGCTCCTTGATGTGGTCCAGGCCCGTGGAGACCCCGCCGGGGGTCTTGGTGCCGGTCTCGGTCAGGCCCAGGAACTTGCCCTTGTTCTCGATGCCGGAGCTCTCGTCCACCGACAGGTCCCGCACATGCAGCTCATAGATGATCGCGTCGTTGTAGGTCATGCCGGCGTTGGGGTCCGCGTCCTCCTCCCAGCCCTCCGGGTCGGTGGCGTCCAGGTCGATGACCATGGCCCGCTCGCCGTTGACGCCGGTGGTCCGGGCGTAGGGGTCGCATGCCTCGTTCACCTGGCCGGCCACCTCCACCGAATAGGTGTAGTAGGTCCCGTTCAGGTCGCCCTCTTTTTCCGCCACCCAGGTACCGTTCTCGTCCGCCTCCATGGGCAGCTGCTCGATGAGGTCGTCCTCCCCGGCCGCGCCGCCTTCATAGAGGTTCACCGACACGGCCTGGGCCGTGGGCGCCCACACCCGGAAGGTGGTCTTCTCCTCCGTCCACACGGCGCCCAGATCGTCGCCGTCATAGGTGTAGGCCTGCTCAAATTTCTCAGTAGAAAACACGTTCGGCATGGTGATCGGATACTCCGTCCCGTTGAATATCAGCTGGTAGGACTGGCCGTCCTCCAGCGCCTGCTCCAGCGTCAGGACATATTCCCCGTCGCCGGCCTGCTCCGCCGACGCCACGGGGATGGCCGTCCCGTCCGCGGCGCACACCTGGAACGCCTCCGCCGGCTCGCCGTCCACGGCGCCCGTGGTCGTCACGGTGACCGCGGCGGCCTCGCCGTCATACGCCGCCCCGGACACCAGCACGCCGGTGGCCACATCGTCCCCGTCCTCCCGGGTGTAGCCCTCCACGCCGGACTCCACATAGATATGCACAGTGCCGGCCGTCACGTCCGGCAGCTCGATGAACTGGTCGGCGTCTATGTCCTTCTTCGTCCAGCTGCCGCCGCCCTGGCGGACGATGAAGCCCACCTTGGTGACGCCCGCCGGCACCGGGATGGTGGCCACCATCTGGCCGTCCTCCTCGGCGAAGGGATAGCCGGCGCCCTCCTTCCCGTCGGGCCAGGCCCACACGTCCCAGTCGTCATAGTTGCCGTCCGGGCGGTCGTAGTGCAGCTTGATCACCACGCCGCCGCTGGCGGCAGCGGCGGGCGCCATGCCGCCGAACGCGGCCGTGACCAGCAGGATCAGCGCGAGGATCGCGCTGGCTCCCCGCCGGGCCCAGCGTCTTTTGTTTCGTGTCATGCTCTCTCCGTCCTTTCATCAAAAGTCATGGTCTTGCGCGGACCGCTCCCGGCCGCGGCTTTGGCAGACAAAGGGGCTGTGGCCGCCAACGGTCACAGCCCCTCTTTTGCGTGATGGGATCACACCAGCAGGTTCTTCTCCGTGCCGGGATCGAAGAAGTGCATGGCCTTGCCCTCGAAGGTGATGTGCAGGTCATGCCCGGCCACCAGCTCGCTGCGGCCGGCGGAGTCCAGATCGATGGTGGGGATGCGCACGATCAGACGGCTGCCGTCGGCGGTGTCCACATGCAGGTGCAGCTCGGAGCCCATCATCTCGTTGACCACCAGGCTGCAGGGGATGGCGTGCTCGCCGCCCTCGCTGAGCACGATGTGCTCGGGGCGGACGCCCAGCAGGATCTCCTGGGGCTGGACGTTCTTCTCCGCCAGCATCCGGCCCTTCTCGCCCTCCACGGGGATCTTGGCGCCGAAGGGGGTGACGTAGTACTTGCCGTTCTCCAGCAGCAGGTTGGTCTTGACGATGTTCATCTTGGGCGCGCCGATGAACTCGGCCACGAACAGGTTGTGGGGCATCTCGAACACCTCGGTGGGAGTGCCGACCTGCATGATGAAACCGTCCTTCATGATCACGATCCGGTCGCCCAGGGTCATGGCCTCGGTCTGGTCATGGGTGACGTAGATGAAGGTGGTGTCCAGCTTCTGCCGCAGAAGGATGATCTCGGCGCGCATCTGGTTGCGCAGCTTGGCGTCCAGGTTGGACAGCGGTTCGTCCATGAGGAACACCTTGGAGTCGCGGACCATGGCGCGGCCGATGGCCACGCGCTGGCGCTGGCCGCCGGACAGAGCCCGGGGCTTGCGCATCAGGTAATCGGTGATGCCCAGCACCTCGGCGGCGTTGGTCACCTTCTCATAGACCACGTCCTCGGGCACCTTCTTCAGCCGCAGGGAGAAGGCGATGTTGTCGTAAACGCTCATGTGGGGATACAGGGCGTAGTTCTGGAAGACCATGGCGATGCCCCGGTCCTTGGGCTGCAGGTCGTTGACCACCTCGCCGTCGATCTCCACGGTGCCCTCGCTGATGTCCTCCAGGCCGGCGATCATACGCAGGGTGGTGGACTTGCCGCAGCCGGAGGGGCCGACGAACACCACGAATTCCTTGTCGTGGATGTCCAGGTCGAAGTCGTGGACCGCCACGACCTTGTTGTCGTATATCTTTTTGACTCCCGTCAGTTTAACGCTTGCCATTATCCTTTAGCTCCTTTCATATCAACCTTTGACGGCGCCGCCGGTAACGCCCTCAACGTAGTACTTCTGCAGGCACAGGAACAGGATGGTCACCGGAACGGCAACGATCACGCCGCCCGCGCAGAAGGTGGTGTACATCCTGGCGATCTGGTCATTGGTCAGCCAGCTGTACATACCGACAGCCACGTTGTAGCCGGAGGAGGTGCCGAAAGCCACGTAACGGGCGAACACGAAGTCGCCCCAGGGGCCCATGAAGGCGGTCAGGATGGTGTAGATCACGATGGGCTTCGCCAGCGGCAGGATGATCTTGTACAGCACCTGGAACCGGGTGGCCCCGTCCACACGGGCCGCCTCGTCCAGCGACTTGGGGATGGTGTCGAAGAAGCCCTTGGACACATAGTAGCCCATGCCGGAGGACGCCACGCTCACCAGGATCAGGCCGGGCACCGCGTTGGCCTGGGTCAGGCCCAGGTCGCTCAGCACACGGTACAGGATGATCATGGTCAGCATCCCGGGGAACATGCCCAGGATGAGCATGAAGCGCATCAGGGGCCCGCGCAGCTTGAAGCGGAAGCGGGACAGCGTGTAGCTCATGCACAGCTGGATGATGGTGATGAACACCGCCGCGGCCAGCGCGATGATGAAGGTGTTCAGATACCACCGCTTGAAGTCGGAGTTCCACAGGTTGATGTAGTTCTGCCAGCCCCACTCATGGGGGATGACGTAGCCCACCTGATAGGTGGATTCCACGCGGAAGGACTGCAGCACGATGAAAATGAAGGGAAGCAGCCAGATAATGCTGATGATGATGAGGAGAATGTAGATGGTGGTGTTGCTGATCCGGTTCAGGGTCCGCAGACCCATATGACGTTTTTCATTCATCACTGGTAATCCTCCTCGTTCTTAATAGACGGCAGCACGTTGTAGACCACCAGGGAGATCAGCGCCACCACCACGAACACCATGATGCCGACCACGGAGGCCAGGTAGTACTGGCTCTCGGCGCCGGTGGTGATCTTGAACAGCCACGTGATCAGCAAGTCCGTGTAGCCCACGGAGCCTGCCGCGCCCGAGGCCGCCGGGTTCGTGGGCGCGCCGCCGGTCAGCAGATAGATGACGTTGAAGTTGTTCATGTTGCCGGTGAAGCTGGTGAGCAGATAGGGACCGGTGATGAACAGCATGTAGGGCAGGGTGATCTTCCGGTACTGCTGCCAGGCATTGGCGCCGTCGATGCGGGCGGATTCGTACAGGTCCGCAGGGATGTTCATCAGGATGCCGGTGGTGATCAGCATCAGGTAGGGGATGCCGACCCAGATATTGATCACGATGACCGACACGCGGGCCCATGTGGGATCCTCCCAGAACGGCAGCGGTTCTTTGATCCACCCCAGATTCATCAGCGACAGGTTGATCAGGCCGTTGCGCGCGAACATCTTGCCCACGTACAGCAGGGAGATGAACTGGGGGATGGCCACGGTCATGACCAGGATGGTCCGCCACATCTTCTTCAGGCGGATGCCCTTCTTGTTGATCATCATGGCCACGCCCATGCCCAGGAAGTAGTTGGTGAAGGTGGCCAGGAAGGCCCAGATCAGCGTCCAGACCAGGATCTCGCCGAAGGTGGCGGAATAGGACTGGCCGCCGCCGGAGCCGGCCGACCAGGACAGCAGCGTGTTGAAGTTGTCCAGGCCCACCCAGGTGAACAGGTTGTTGGAGAAACCGTTGTGGGCGCCGTCGTAGTTGGTGAAGGCCACCAGCACCATGAACACGATGGGCATGACGGTGAACACCAGGATGCCGGTCATGGGCAGGGCGAGCAGCGTGGCGTGGAAGTTTTCGTCCACCATGGAACGCAGATCGTCCTTGCTCCCCTTCAGCTTCTTGCCGGAGCGCAGGATCTGCTCGGAGATCTTGTTCTGCTTCACGTTCACCCGCCAGGTGTAGATGAAGGCGATGATGAAGAAGATGGTGAGCACGCCGTA
>CANQSF010000008.1 GCA_947626345.1 uncultured Oscillospiraceae bacterium
TTGCTGTTCTTTGCCATTGTCGACGCTCCCCCCTTCAGTCTCTCTTCTGCGCCTGGCTGCTCTCAGGCCGCACCGCCTGGCCGGCGCCGCGCTGGGACTGCCCCTGCTGCGGACGCGCCTGCGCCTGGGAAGGGCGCTGCGGCTGGGCGGGGCGGGCGTGCTGGGAATGGCCGCTCTGCTCCTCCCGCGGCTTCTTCCCGCCGCTGCGCTTGGGCTCGCTGGCATTGGAGGGGGCATAATAATACCCCTTTCCCTCGCTGCTCAGCATATCCGGCACCACCGCCAGAAGCGGGATATCCGGGTAAGTCTGGGTCAGGTAGTCCTCCTCGTGGATCTGGTCGTCGAACATGTACCGCAGGATCACAATCGCCGCCGACACCACAAGACCCACCAACGCGCCGATCACCGTGTTCAGCGTGAAGCTGGGCGACGTCCGCTCCGACGGCACCACCGCGTAGTCCACGATGCGCACGTCGCTGCCGTCCACGATGTCCGCGATGCGCGCCGGCAGAACCTCCGTGATGGTGTTGGCGATGCGCTCCGCCTCATGGGGATCCGTGCTGGTCACGTCGATGGAGAAGATCTCCGTGGAGTTCACCGCCTCCGACTCGATCATCTCATCCAGTTCCTCGTAGTCATAGTCAAGATGATCCAGATCAATGATCTCCTCCAACGTGGTCCGGCTCTTCAAGATGACCACGTATGTATCCACCAGGCTCTGGGCAGCCGACAGCTCTCCCGACGAGATGCTGAAGGAGGTATTGCCCAGGGTAAAGCTGGAGTTGTTGACGTACATCATGGCGGTGGCCGTATACTTCGGTGTGATGAGATAATAGGTCACCGCGAAGGTCCCGGCCGCTGCCAGCAGTGTGATGGCGATGATGAACTTGAGCTTACGAATCAGCACCTGTGCCAGCTTCAAAAGGTCGATCTCGATCTCGTCTGTCTCTGGACGGTTGTTGTACATGTCCTTCTCCTGTCTTCTCTTCCGATTGTTGTATGGGGGTGCGGGAGCCTTCCGCTTCCCCGAAAAACCATATTTGAATAAACGTAGAAAAATGCGATAGATTGGTGCGCGTAAAAAGGCCTAAATTCACCTTATTCTACTCTCTGCGGGGGGACTTGTCAATTACATTTAGTTACTATTTTATGGTACCCCCCCCCCGCTAACTCCATCTACGACAACACATTCAGCCCGATATTGCCCTCCCTTTGTGGAAAACGCCGGAAAAATTTTCCTCCTGCCGTCTCATCCACGGCCCGGTTTTCGTCCGCAGATCGGCATAAACGGCCCTCCCCCGCCCTCTATGATTATTCGGCTGTTTTTTATGCCGTTGTATACTGCCTAATATGATGAAAATATATGATACATTTTATGATTTCACGCCCCCCACGAACACGCGGAAGATCCGCGCCCGTTTTCAGCGAACGGGTGCGGATCTTCGTTTCTTTTGTCCCGCCGGGGAAGGGGCTCACCTTCCCGCGCCGCGCTTCAGCCGCTTTCCGTGGCGGTGGCAGCGACGGCTGCGGGCGCGGCCGGCCACGGCGGCGGCCATGGCCTCGTTGCGGCGCTTATCGTCCGCGTCCTGGACCAGCTCCACCTGCTTCATCAGCGCGTCCCGCACCTTCACGCAGGCGGGGATGTGGGCAAAGACGAACAGGCTGCCCGCCGCGCTGATGGCCACGGTGCCCCGCCCGGTGATGCGGCCGAGGGGGTTCTGCTCGATGTACACGCCGCCCACCTGGCTCAGGGGCACCTCCATGGTCCGGGTGACGAAAAAGCCCAGCTCCCCGTACACCCGCCGGTCGGTGAGCACCAAAAACGCCCGCAGGCGCAGGGCATAAAACCGCAGGGCCCACCCCGCCAGGGCGACCACCACCGCCAAAAGCAGGGCGCGCAGCAGCCACCCGCTGAGCTGGAACGCCGTATACGTCACCCCGCCCAGGATGAGCGCCACACACGCGGGTTGGATGTAGCTGCGCCAGCCGGATCTGGCCGTGAGGATGATCTGCTCACCCTCCGACAGCCGGTCGAACTGTTTGCTCAAGGGTCCTTCCTCCTCTCATTGGTCGCCAGGGGACCGCCCTGGCCGGGGCATCGGGCCGCATCACAGCTCCCGCAGGAGCTTCGTCGCAACCTCGTCTCCCTGTTTGGCGGCCCTTTGGAGCCACTTTCTCGCGTGCAACTCAGCGATCGACGATTCGGTGTTCCTGTACTCCTCAAGGTACATCACGCCGGCGGCGCGCTGGGCCACAGCCAGCCCTTGGTCGCCGGCCATCTCGAACCAGTACCGGGCATTTACCTTGTCAATGGACACGCCATCGCCTTTGTAGTACATCACGCCGCAGCGGAACTGGGCCTCGGGCACGCACTGCTGGGCGGCCTTTTCAAACAAGGAGAAGGCCTTTTTCTTGTCCACGTATGTGCCCGCGCCATCGTAGTACATCCGGCCCAGATAGTACCGGGCATCGGCGTGTCCCTTATCGGCGGCCTTCTGGAACCAGTGCAGGGCCATGGGCTCGTTCTTCGACGTGCCCTCACCTGCATAGTACAGCAGCCCGCAGGTGAACTGGGCATCCTCGTCGCCCTGGTCGGCCGCCTTTTCATACCAGTACAGCGCCTTTTTCCTATTCTCCTCATCGTTGCCCTTGCGGAGGTACATGTGGCCGCAGTTGTACTGGGCGATGCTGAACCCCTGCTCCGCGGCCTTTTCGTACCAATACAGGGCCTTGGCCTCGTCCTTCTCCACACCTAAGTAACCTCTTTCGTAGATGCTGCCTGCGTGGAATTGGGCATACATGTTCCCCTTCTCCGCCAGCCACAGGTACTTCAGCAGATAGAACTTCCGCTTGTCCGAATCGCTTTCCTCGCTGTCCTTCTCCGGGTCCCCCACCAGTATCGTCAGTTCCAATAACAGCGCGCCATACCAAGCGTAGTAGTCCAGGTACTCCGGGTTTTTATGTTCGTAGCCGATCTCCTCCATCAGCTTCTTCAGGCGCTCCGGCTCCTCCAGCTTTGCCTTGGCGTCCTCGTTGCCTAGCTCGGCAGCGGTGGTGAAACAGAGTCGGGCAGCGCGGATGTCTTCGTACCGGGCGGCCAGCAAGCCCAGGGTATAGGCTGCCCGTCTGTCGCCGTTTTGATGGGCCTTGATGTACCAGTCTTCGGCCTTTTCCTTGGTCTCCTCGCGCTTTTTCTTCTTCTCCTCCTCGCTGAGGCCCTCCTCATCGGCACCGATGGCCTCCTCATAGCAGTTGCCGCAGGCGAACTGGGCCCTGGCATCGCCCTGCTCCGCCGCCTTTTCGTACCATTCCAGAGCCTTGGACATGTCCTTCTCCACGCTCTCCCCGTGCTCGTACATCACGCCCAGGGAGTACTGGGCCTGGGCGCTGCCCTGCTGGGCCGCCTTCTCAAACCAGTAAAATGCCTTGGCATCGTCCTTGTCCGTGCCCTCGCCGAGATAGTAACTGTTGCCGCTCCTGAACTGGGCTCTGGCATTGCCCTGCTGGGCGGCCTTCTCGAACCACTCCAGGGCTTTGGCCTTGTCCACCGCCGTGCCCTCACCCTGACTATACATGTTGCCGCAGTTGAACTGGGCATAAGCGTCGCCCTGTTGGGCCGCCTTTTCGTACCACGCCAGGGCCTTGGCCTTGTCCGCCGGCACACCGTCGCCCTGGTCATACATGACGCCGCAGTTGAACTGGGCCTGGGCGTCGCCCTGCTGGGCCGCCTTCTCGAACCACGCCAGAGCCTTAGCCTTGTCTACCGCCGTGCCTATGCCCTCGTTATACATGACGCCGCAGGTCCCCTGGGCCCGGGCGACGCCCTGTTGTGCGGCCTTCTCATACCAGGAAAGGGCCTTGGCCTTGTCCGCCGCCGTGCCCATGCCCTGGAAATACATATTGCCGCAGTTGAACTGGGCGCTGGCATGGCCCTGCTCCGCCGCCTTCTCATACCAGGAAAGGGCCTTGGCCTTGTCCATGGCCGTGCCCTCGCCGGTGTCATACATGGCTCCGCAGTTGAACATGGCTGCGACGTGGCCCATCTGGGCGGCGCGCAGATACAGCTCCAGCTCCCGGACATGGTCGCCGGCCTTGTCCGCCGCCACGCCCTCTCTGAAAAGGCGCTCCGCCTCTTCCTGCTGTGCCTGGGCCTCAGCCTTGGCCCGCTCCCTCTCCCGGGCCTGGGCCAGCTTCCCCTCCAGCACGGGGATCAGGGAGTTGCACCCGGCATCGTTCAGCTCCCGGGCATAGTCCAGGGCCGTTTGGTAGCTCTCCGCGCTGGCGTCGTCCTTCCGGGCCGTCAGACGGACCATCCCGGCCTTGCCGTCCCGGTCTCCCATCATGGCGGCGATGTTGTAGTGGCTGCTGGCCCAGGAGCTCTTCCCGCTGACGCCCCGCTCGTTCTCATACATCCATGCCAGGGCGGCGTGGGCGTCGGCCCAGCGCTTTTTCCCGCGGGCGAGGATGGGGCTGCAGTCCTTCAGCAGTGGGAACGCCTCGTCGTACTTCCCGGCCCGGTACAGCTCCATGCCCCGGACGTAGTGCTCCTCCCGTTCCCGCTCCCGCTGGTCGGCCTTGGCCTGGGCGTCGGCCTCCTCCTTCTCCAGGGCGGCCACCTTTTCCAGCAGCTCCTTTGCCCCCGCCTCGTTCTGGGCGGCGGCCTTTTCCAGCCACTGGCGGGCCTTGGCCAGATCCTTGTCCACGCCGTCGCCCTTCATGTACGAGACGCCCATGTTGTACTGGGCCTGGGCGATACCCTGCTGGGCGGCTTTCTCGTGCCAGTAAATGCCTTTGGCCTTGTCCACGGCCGTGCCCCTGCCCGCTAAATAGTCGTTGCCCGCGTTGAACTGGGCCGGGACATAGCCCTGCTCCGCCGCCTTCTCATACCAGTACAGGCTCTTGACCAGGTCCTTGGCCGTGCCCTCGCCCTTTTCGTACAAGACGCCCAGGCCGAACTGGGCGCCCATATGGCCCTGCTCCGCCGCCTTTTCATACCAATAGAAAGCCTGTTTCTTGTCCACGGCCGTGCCTTCGCCGAAGTCATAGTCGTAGCCGCAGCTGAACTGGGCCTTGGCCTCGCCCTGGTCCGCCGCCTTCTTATACCAGTAGAAGGCTTTTTTCTTGTCCACCGCCGCGCCTTCGCCGTTGTCGTAGCCGTAGGCGAGGTTGAACTGGGCCGCGGCATGGCCCTGTTCGGCGGCCTTTTCATACCAGTACATGGCCTTTTGCTTGTCCACGGCCGTGCCCTCGCCGAAGTCATAGCCGTAGCCGCAGCAATACTGGGCCTTGGCGTGGCCCTGCTCCGCGGCTTTCTTATACCAATAGAAGCCCTTGGCCTTGTCCACCGGTGTGCCCTCGCCTCTGTCGTACATCGAGCCGCAGTTGAACATGGCCTTCACGTGGCCCTTTTCGGTGGCCTTGAGGTACAGCTCCAGCGCCCGCTCATACTCGCCGGCCTTATCCGCCGCCAAGCCCTCGCTGTAGAGCCTGCGCCCCTCCTCGATCTCGGCCTCAGACAGCGCCGGGGCCTTGGGCGCCTCTTGTTTCTTCTTTCCGAATCCGAACAGTCCCATGATATAACCTCCTCAATAATTAAGATCGTTTCGGGCGCATACACGCGCCGCGGCGGTTTTATTTTCTCTTTGCCCAGCCGGACAGTTTGTCCGCCAGGGAGTTGACCTGGCCGGTGAATTTGGATATCTCCTTGTTGGGGATGCCCCGGCAGCCGCGGGCCATGTCGGTGAGCCGCTGGCAGGCGGCCAGCAGCGCGGCGAACACGCCGTCGTTGCGCTCCTGCTTGGTGGTCTTCTTCTCCACGGGGATGCCCTCGGTCACCTCCGTGAACCGGCCGGCCAGCAGGTCGAAGGCCGTGCCGGAATAGGGGGCGAAGGTCTCGAAGCCGTATTCGTCGTGCAGGCACTGGGCGTAGCTGTCGCACACCGTGGGGTCGCCGTGGTTGACGAACACCATCTTGGGCTTGTTCTTGAAAGCGGTGATCCATTTGATGAGCCCCGTCTTGTCCGCATGGCCGCTCTTGCCCCGGAACACGCATATCTCCGCGTTCACGGCCACATCCTCGCCGAAGAGGCTGACGTGGTCCTTCCCGCTCTGGATGGCCCGGCCGGTGGTGCCCGCCGCCTGATAGCCCACGAACAGCACCGTGCACTCTTTCCGCCACAGGTTGTGCTTCAGGTGGTGGCGGATGCGCCCGGCGTCGCACATACCGCTGGCGGAGATGATGACCTTGGGCTCCTTGTCGAAGTTGATCTGCTTGGACTCCTCGCTGGACACCGCCACGTGCAGCCCCGGGAACACCAGGGGATTCACCCCCTGGTCCAGCAGCGCGCGGGTGTCGTCGTCAAAGTAGGACCGGTCGCACTGCAGGAAGATGCCCGTGGCCTCGTTGGCAAGAGGGCTGTCCATGTACACGGGCCAGTCCCCGTGGCCGGTGACCAGGCCCGCCAGCTTCACCTCCCGGATGAAGTACAGCAGCTCCTGGGTGCGGCCCACCGCGAAGGCGGGGATCACCAGGTTCCCGCCCCGGTCCAGCGTCCGCTGGATCACGTCGGCCAAAAACTGGACGTTGTTCACGTCGGCCTTCTCGTGGTCCCGGTCGCCGTAGGTGCTCTCCGTGATCACGTAGTCGGCCTCGTCCAGATACTGGGGGTCGTTGATGATGGGCTGGTCCAGGTTGCCGATGTCGCCGGAGAAGACCACCTTCCGGCTCTCTCCCTTCTCCGTCAGCCACACCTCGATGCTGCCCGAGCCCATGAGGTGGCCCGCGTCGGTGAAGCGGATGATCACGTTCTCGGAGATGTGGATCTGCTTGCCGTACTCGCAGGGGCGCAGATGGCCGATAGCGGCCTCCGCGTCGGCCATGGTGTACGGCGGCTCCACCGCCGGGCCGCCGGACCGCTTGGACTTGCGGCTTTTCCACTCCGCTTCCGACTCCTGGATGTGGGCGCAGTCCCGCAGCATGATCTCGCACAGATGGCTGGTGGCCTCGGTGGCGTAGATGGGGCCGGAATAGCCCCGCTTGCACAGCAGCGGCAGGTTGCCGGAATGGTCGATATGGGCGTGGGTCAGCAGCACGAACTCCAGCTGGTTGACAGGGACGGGGATGTCCTGGTTGACGAAGAAGTTCTCCCCCTGCTCCATGCCGCAGTCCACCAGACCGTACACGCCGCCCACCTCGATGAGCGTGCAGCTGCCGGTCACCTCGTGCGTAGCGCCAAGAAATGTCAATTCCATCGGTTCGTCCCCCTATGGTCGTTTTTTCTTCATGATACACCAATTCCCCTGGCCGCGCAATAAAAAACGCCCGCCGCGCAGGGCGGCGGGCGGGACATTCTGCAGCCCCATTGCGGGGCCGGACCGTATCCATTTTCGGCCATATCAGGGGAGGCATGCGCTCCCCAAAAAACAATACTTTTATCCTTTGTAATGCCAATGTGCGGCGCTTCAGCGCTTGGTGGCGTGCATGGCCTCCAGCACGGCGTAGCGCTCCATCTGCAGGTGTTTGGTCTGCTGCAGGGCCTCCTCGATGGGGGTCACCACGATGCCGCCCTCCCGGGTGCAGACGATGCTGTTGCCGTTGCCCTCCATCAGGGCCTTGACGGCGTTGTAGCCCATGCGGGCGGCCATCTCCCGGTCCCGGGCGGTGGGGCTGCCGCCCCGCTGGATGTGGCCCAGCACGGTGACCCGCGGGTCCAGGCCGATCTCCTCATGGATGCGCTTGCCGATCTCCACGGCGCTGCCGGCGCCCTCGGCCACCACGATCATGAAGTGGGTGTTGCCCATGAGCCGGGACTGGCGGATGCGCTCCACCACGTCCTGGTCGAAATCCAGCTCCCGCTCTGGGATGAGCACGGCCGTGGCGCCCACGGCCAGACCCACGTACAGCGCCAGGAACCCGGCGTGGCGGCCCATGACCTCCACCACCGAGCAGCGCTCGTGGCTCTGCATGGTGTCCCGCAGCTTGTCGATGCACTCCACGGCGGTGTTGCAGGCGGTGTCGAAGCCGATGGTATAGTTGGAGCAGCCCACGTCGTTGTCAATGGTGGCGGGGATGCCCACCACGGTCACGCCCAGCCGGGACAGCTCCAGCGCCCCCTTGAAGGTGCCGTCGCCGCCGATGGCCACGACGCCGTCCAGCCCCAGCATCTTGCAGGTGGCCAGGGCCCGCTCCCGGCCCTCGACGGTCATGAATTCCTTGCTCCGGGCGGTGTAAAGGATGGTGCCGCCGGCGGCCAGGATGTGGCTGACCGAGTCGGTGTCCATGGGGAAGAAGTCGCCGAACACCAGGCCGTTCCAGCCCCGGCGGATGCCCACGCACTCGATCCCGTAGCCGATGGCCGAGCGCACCACGGCACGCACTGTGGCGTTCATGCCGGGGGCGTCGCCGCCGCTGGTGAGCACGCCGATACGCTTGATCTGTTTATCGCTCATAGTCGCTGAATCTCCCACCTATATGTTTGACCGGCCGATATCCTGCCGGTCCCAGCATGATTATACGCTCCCCGATCGCCCTCTGCAAGGGCAATCCTGCCAGACTTGCGCGCTTTTTTCCGGTGACATTCCCGTCAAATTTCCGGCTCGTTTAAACGCCATCTGTTACAAGAAAAAACAAGTTATTAAAAATAACCACGAAAGAGCGTGTTGATTTGCGTCTTTTTGTGTGATATATTCAAATCAACAGTTCTTCTATTTTTTGCCAGCCGGGGCGGCTGACCGGGCTCCGCGGACCGCGGGGCCACATCTCCGGGAGGATGGAAAGATGATGGCAGATGTCCGAAAGACCTATGAGAGCATCCGCTCCCAGCTCGCCCAGCTGGGGCTGTTCGGTCCCGACAGCCTGGTCATGCTGGGGGCCGGGGGCGAGCGGGCGGTGCTGGACGCCGCCGGGAACGAGACTTCTCCCGCGCTCTTTGCCGGCGTCAGCGCGCCGCTGGCGGTGCTGACCCGGGGGCCCCATTTTCCCTCCTGCGACGGAGCGGGCGGCCCGCTCCGGGCCTGCACGGACGACATGGCCCAGATGTTCGGCGCCCGGGTGCGCCGGACGGCGAGGCCGGGCGACGGGCCGGCCTGGCTGATCCCGGGCCGTGGCTTTCTGGTGACGGCCCGGTTCGGGAGCGAGCTCATCGCCGCCTGCATCCTGATGGAGAAGATGTGCCTGGCCCAGGCGGCCGCGCCGAAGCTGGGCGGCCTGCATCCCCTGAGCGGGCCGCTGTGCGCGCTGGAGCACGCGGTCTATCTGAAAAAGTACTCCCGGAACGCCCGGAAGGCCGCGGCCGGCGAGACGCCCGGTCCGGCGAAACCGGCGGGGGATATCCCCGATCTGGCGCTGCGGCAGGCGGTGATCGAATACGGCAAGCGCCTGGTGGCGGAGCGGCTGATCCAGGCCACATGGGGCAACGTGTCCGTCCGCATCGACGACGGCCGCTTCCTCATCACCCCCTCCGGGGTGGATTACGACCGCATCCGGCCAGAGGACGTGGCGGAGGTCCGCATCGCGGACGGGTCCTACGCCGAGGGACTGCACCCCTCCAGCGAGCGGAAGATGCACCGGCTGATCTATGCGGCCAGGCCGGATATCCGGGCCGTGATCCACACCCACTCGGCCTGCTGCCAGGTGTTCGCCGCCTGCCGGAAGGATCTGCGGGCGGACGGCGCGCTCTACCCCTGCGCGGGTTACGCCGTCAGCGGCTCGGAAAAGCTGGCGGAAAAGGTGGCCGCCGTCATGGCCGGTCACGACGGCTGCGTCATGGCCAACCACGGCTTTGTCGCCGGCGGGCCGGGACTTGAGGAGGCCTTCGCCCGGGCGGCGGAGGCGGAGGCGCTGGCGGGCACGCTGCTGCAGATATGATGGGATCTTAAGAAAGGATGGATGACATGGGCGAGTATTTTGCGAGAGGGAGATCCGCCGAGATCTTCCATGTGAGCGACGGGAAGATCATGAAGCTGTTCTTCAGCAACTATCCCCGGGAGTACGCGGAGAAGGAATACCGCAACACCAAGGTCGCCGCCGATCTGGGCTGCACGGGGATGAACGTGTACGAGATGGTGGAGCAGGACGGCCGCTTCGGCTTTATCATGGACCTGGTGGACGGCGTGTCCCAGAACGATATGCCGGGCAAGAACCCGCTGTATCTGCTCCGGGGCGGCAAGGATCTGGCGAAGTGCCACGTCCGGGTCCAGTCCAAGCACACCCGCCAGCTGGACGACGTGCGCCAGGTCTGTCTGGACCTGCTGGGGGACAGGACCATGGCCTTTCTCTCCGACGGGGAGAAAAAGCGGGCCGAGACCTATCTCCGCTCTCTTCCCGAGGACGACACGGTCCTGCACCTGGACTTCCACACCGGCAACGTGCTGGTGGACAAGGACGGCGCCTGCAAGGTCATCGACTGGATGACCGCGGCCCGTGGCAACCGGGCGGTGGAGGAGGCGCTGATGGAGTTTTTGTTCACCGAGGCGGAGCTGTTCCCGGAGGCGTCGGAGACCCAGAGGAAATTCTTCCACGCGGTCCGCGGCTTCGTGGGCAAGCAGTTTTTCAAGGAGTATCAGAAGCTGACGCCCCTCTCCGCGGAGGAGATCGACCGCTGGCGGCTGCCGGCGCTCATCATCCGCCGCAGCTGGGGCATCGAGTTCGAGCGCCCCTACCTGGAGAAGACCATCCGGGCGCTCCTGGACAAATACGCGCCCTGACGGACAGGGCCTGAAAGGAGATGGACAGATGAAGATCGTATGTGTCTGCGACGCCGGCGTGCCTGAGATGCTGATGAAGATGATGCAGGGCCTGCCCGGATGCGAGGTGAGCCTGTACACCGAGAAGACCCTCATGGACATCAAGGCCATCACCATGATGGGCCGCAACGCGGAGGTGAACGGCGCGGAGAGCTGCCCGGTCACGGCGGAGATGCTCCAGGCGGTCCGGGACGCGGACGCCATCGTGGTCCACACCGCGCCGGTGAACAGGGCGGTGCTGGACGCGGCCCCGGCGGTGAAGCACATCGGCGTGCTGCGCACCGGCGTGGAGAACGTGAACGTGGAGCTGTGCTCCCAGCGGGGCATCGCGGTCTACAACGCCGACGGCCGTAACGCCGCGGCGGTGGCGGATCAGACGGTGGCCATGATGCTGTGCGAGATGCGCAACATCGCCCGGGGCCACGCGGCGCTGATGGCCGGCAAGTGGATCAAGGTCTTCCCCAACGTATACGACAGCCACGACATGGCCAACTGCACCGTGGGCATCCTGGGCGTGGGCAAGATCGGTTCCCTGGTGGCCCGGCGGCTTTCCGGCTTCGGCTGCAGGATCCTGGGCTGCGACCCCTTCCTGCCGGAAGAGGAGGTCCTGGCCCGGGGCTGCCACGAGGCGGTGGACAAGCAGACGCTCCTGCGCCGGTCGGATTTCGTGACCATGCACATGGTCTATCGGGAGGGCGACGCCCCCCTCATCGGCGCGGAGGAGCTGGCCCTGATGAAAAAGAGCGCCATTCTCGTCAACTGCGCCCGGGCTGGCCTGGTGGACACCCAGGCGCTGATAGCCGCCCTGCAGGAAAAGCGCATCGGCGGCGCGGCCATCGACGTGTTCGACGCCGAGCCCCTGCCGGAGGGGCACCCCTTCCTCTCCCTGCCCAACGTGACCCTGACGCCCCACTCCGCCGGCACCACGGTGGACGCCTTCGCAAACTCCGTTTCCATCATCCGCGGCCAGTTCCAGCAGCTGCTGGACGGCCGGACGCCCAAGAACAAAGTGAACTGAAGCTGGATATGCCTGAGGGGGAGCCGAGACCGGCTCCCCCTTTTCATGTCTTTTTCCTCTGGCCCGGACGCCTCACGCCGTCTCGAACTGGGCCTGATACAGCTGGTGGTAAAACCCGCCGGCCGCCATCAGCTCCTCGTGGGTCCCCTGCTCCACCACCTGGCCGGCCCGCATCACCAGGATATGATCGGCGGCCCGGATGGTGGACAGCCGGTGGGCGATGACGAAGCAGGTCTTGTCCTTCATCAGCTCCCGCATGGCCGCCTGGATCTGCTGCTCCGTGCGGGTGTCCACGTTGGAGGTGGCCTCGTCCAGGATCAGCATGTTGGCGTCCAGCAGCATGGCCCGGGCGATGGTGAGCAGCTGCTTCTGGCCCTTGGATATGCTGGCGCCGTTGTCGGCGAGGACCGTGTCGTAGCCCTCCGGTAGCCGGGAGATGTAGGAGTGGATCTTCGCCGCCTTGGCCGCCGCCACCACGTCCTCCATAGTGGCCCCGGGCTTGCCGTAGGCGATGTTGTCGAAGACCGTCCCGTGGAACAGCCACGTGTCCTGCAGCACCATGGTATAGGACCGGCGCAGGGAGTCCCGGGTCACCGTCCGGATGTCCCGTCCGTCCACGGTGACCGCGCCGCGGTCCACGTCGTAAAACCGCATGAGCAGGTTGATGATGGTGGTCTTTCCCGCGCCGGTGGGCCCCACGATGGCGGTGAGGGAGCCGGGCTTGGCCAGCATGCTGAAGTCCCGGATGACGGGCTTTTCCGGCACGTAGGAGAAGTCCACGTGCTGCAGCTCCACCTGTCCCTGCACATCGGCGAGCACCTCGGCGTCCGGCGCGTCCGGCTTTTCCGGCTCCGCGTCGATCAGGCCGAACACCCGCTCCGCGGCCGCGAAGGCGCTCTGCAGCTCCGCGAAGATGTTCGCCACCTCGTTGATGGGGCCGGAGAACTTGCGGGAGTACTGCACGAAGCTGGACAGGTCCCCCAGCCGGATGTCCCCCCGCAAAAACAGCAGCGCGCCGAACACGCACACCATGGTCAGGGAGATGTTGTTGATGCAGGTCACCGCCGGCCCGGTGACGGTGCCGTTGGCCTCCGCCCGGGTATAGGCCGCTATGGCCACGTCATTTTTCCCCTTGAACCGCTCCTGCACGGCCTTCTCCCGGCCGTAGGCCCGGATCGTCTTCTGGCCGGAGATCATCTCCTCCACAAAGCCGTTGAGCTCGCCCAGCTTCGCGCTGCGCTCCCGGAACATGGGCCGCACCCGGTTGGCCAGCCACCGGGTGAACACCGCCGTGGCCGGCACCGTGAACGCGAAGATGATCACCAGCTTCGGCGCGATGGTCAGCATCATGACGAAGGACACCACCACGGTCACCACGCTCTGCAGGATCTGCAGCAGGTCCGAGGACAGAGACTGGTTCACCGTGTCCACGTCGTAAATGACGATGCTGATGATGTTGCCGGTCTGATACTTATCGTAAAAGCTGACGGGCAGCCGGGACATGTTCTCGAATATGTCGTGGCGCATCTGCTTGGAGATGATCTTGGAAAGCCGGATCATCACGGCGTTCAAAAGATAGGTCAGCACCGCGGACAGCAGATAGAAGATCCCCATCAGGATCACGCAGGTATACACCGTGTGGAAATCCACGCGCCCCTGCCCCAGGTCGATGGCGTTGATGGCCTGGCCGGAGAGCTTGGGCCCGTACAGGGCCAGCAGGCTGCTGGAGACGGACAGCACCAGCGCCAGCGCCAGCAGCAGCCGGTTCCGCCCCAGGTATTGCCACAGCCGCCGGAGCAGCCGGTTCTTGGACTGTTTTTCGGCCGTCTTTCCCATCACGCGGACTCCCTTCCCTCGCCCATCTGGGAGCGGGCGATGATCCGGTACTCCTCGCAGCCGGCCATCAGCTCCTCGTGGGTGCCGTAGCCGATGGTCTTGCCGTCGGACAGCACCAGGATGTGGGTGCAGCCGCGGATGGAACTGATCCGCTGGGCGATGAGGATCATGGTGGTGTCGCCGTAACCGTTGTGCAGCGCCCGGCGCAGGAGCGCGTCGGTGCGGTAGTCCAGCGCCGAGGAGGCGTCGTCCAGCAGCAGGATGTCCGGCCGGGAGGCCAGCGCCCGGGAGATGAGAAGCCGCTGCTTCTGGCCGCCGGACAGGTCGTTTCCCCGCACCGCCACAGGCGCCTGCATCCCGCCCTCCCGGGCGGCGATGAACTCCGCCGCCTGGGCGTCCTGAGCGGCCCGGGTCAGATCGCCGTCCGCCAGGGGGCGGAAAAAGCGGATGTTGTCGGCGATGGTCCCCTCCATGACGAAGTCGTTCTGGAAGGCGGCGCCGAACTTGGCGGTCAGCTCCTCCCGGGGGATGGTCCGCACGTCCCGCCCGTCGATGAGCACGGCCCCCTCCTGGGGATCGTAAAACCGCATGAGCAGGTTGAGGATGGTGGACTTGCCGGAGCCCGTGCCGCCCAGCACGCCCAAGCTCTCCCCCCGCTTGAGGGAAAAGCTCAAATGCTCCAGATTGGCGCCGATGCCGTTGTAGGAGAAGGTCACGTCCCGGAACTCGATGTGGGCGGGCTCTTCCCCCTCTTCGGTCCGGGCCTCTTCCTCTTCCTCCGGCGGCCGGACCGTCAGGTCCTCCGGCATGGCCAGCACCTCCGCCACCCGGTGGGCGCTGGCCTCGCCCCGGGACCACATGACGAAGATCCTGGTGATGCCCAGCATGGCGTTGAGGATCATGACGAAGTACTGCAAAAACGCGATGATGACGCCGCTCTGGCATCTGCCCGCGTTCACCCGGAAGGCCCCTGCCAGCACCACGATCGTCAGGCCCAGGTTCAGGATCAGGGAGGTGGAGGGGTTGGTGATCGCCGTGATCATGCCCGCCTTCTGGTCGATGCGCGTCAGCTCGCTGTTGACCCGGTGGAACCGCTGCTTTTCATAGTCGGTCTTGCTCAGCGCCTTGATCACCCGCACGCCGGTGATGTTCTCCTGCAGCACCCGGACCATCACGTCCAGCTCGCCCTGCTCCTCCTTGTAGAGCGGCACGCTCTTTTTCGTCACCACGTATACGATGACGCCGATGAAGGGCAGCAGGCCGATCAGCGACAGGGACAGTACCGGCTCCATGCCCAGCATCATGACCACGCCCCCCATCAGCATGATGGGCGCGCGGATGCCCAGCCGCTGCATCCGGGCCAGCAGCTGGTTGATGTTGTAGGTGTCGCTGGTGAGCCGCGACTCGGCGGAGGAGGCCGTCAGCCGGTCCATCTGCCTGGCAGACAGGTGCTCCAGCTTCTCAAAAAGATCGTACCGCAGGCTGCGGGTGATCTTGCCGGAGCTGACGGCGGACATGCGGTTGGCGCACACGTTGGCGGTCAGGCACGCCGCGGCGCAGGCCAGCATCAGCCCGCCGTAGAGGAACACCGTGTCCCTCTGGCCCGTGGGCACCACGTCGTCCAGGATGATCTCCATAAAGAAGGGGATCAGCAGCTCCATGACCGCTCCCAGCAGCTTGATCCCCATGGTCAGGGCTATGAACCAGCCGTAGGGCTTGATGTACCGTCCCAGCTTTTCCATCCGTCCTCCTCCGAAGGGTCGTCCGTCCCGCCGCCGCGCCGATGGCCCGGCAGCTCCTGCAAAAGCGCAGACGCCGGCGGCTCCATGCGCCCGCGTCTGCGCCTGCGTATTATATCGAAAAAGCGCCCCCGCGTCAACAATAAGCCGCCCCGCGTACCTCCAGCCCCCGGCGCGACCGATCACGGTCGCGCGGGCATGGCTGATCAATCTTTGTTCTTTTTCTTATTTGATAAGGTTATCTCCCCCACCTTTATCTCCCCAAAGAACGGCAGCAGGATAGACAGCAGCAATCCTCCAAACAGGATCAGGCGTTCTGTCGTCAGATGATAGCAGGAAAGAGCGTCCAGCAGGAAGAGTGCGATGATAAGCAGGGGGATAATGATCCAGCATACGAGTTTTAATCCGTTGACATATGTCTTCCGTTTCTCTTTCTGCGCATTTATGTATTTGTTCTCCGCACCTATCCGTAAAGTGTCGTAGCTTGGCACGGATACCGGCTTAAAGTCAGATGCCAGGCGCGAATCGTCGCTGACCTCATCGGTGAAGTCATAAAAGTCAACGCCCGACTTGCCGGCAAACGCAACGAACGCCCTGACCGGACAGTCGAAACACTTGCTAAGATTGCGCAAGGATCTCACCAGCGCAGCATAGTCGTATTGCCCTCTTATCGATTTGCATTCAATAAACATGAGAGGGATCTTTGTGCTCTCATCAAATACGACGATATCGATGCGATGATTCTTGCTGCGCCAGCCCGCTACGATCGCATCCTTGGGATACCCGGCATCTATCAGCTTCCGGATCGCTGCTGATTCCAATTCGCACTCATTAAACGCATACGCCATATGCCATATCATCTCCTTTCTCTTGCAAAGCCCCCGCCGGCCTCACCCGCGGAGCATCTTTCCCAGGCCCCGGAAAAAGCGGCCGTTGGCCATGTCCAGCAGCCCCTGGAAGAGGCCGCCCTTCATGCCGCCGAAGATCTGCATGCTCCGCAGAGGACTGCCCGCGCTGCACTCCATCATCATCCGAAAATCCGGGTCCTCATAGTCCTTTTTCCCGCCGAAGCCCTTGGCGACAGTGCCCTCCACGAACTTATAGAGGATCTTCATGACCAGGGAGCTGTCCTTCATCTCCGACACCGTGCTGTCCATGGTGAACCGCCCCTTGACCGGCTGGTCCGGCGTGTAGGTCCGGCCCAGCATGGCCTCCCACTGGCTCTGCGCCGGCTTTCCCCGGCATGTCTCGTACCAGCTCCCCGCCTGCCACGCGGGAGCGGGGACCTGACCGCCCTCTATGTCGATGGCGGCGGACAGTCCGCCCACGGTCAGGGTATACCGGCCCCCGGGCGTCTTCCATCCGTCCTGCCACAGGGCGAAGGACCGCTCGTCCAGCTCGAAGGTGACCGTGCGCCGCTCTCCCGGCTGCAAAAACACCTTCTCAAAGCCCTTCAGCTCCCGCACCGGGCGGTGCAGGCCGCCCTGGGGCGGCGCGATATAGAGCTGGACCACCTCCGCGCCGGGGAGGCCGCCGGTGTTCTCCACCGTGACGGCCGCGCGCCGGCCGTCCACCCGCAGATCCCCATAGGCGAAGCTGGTATAGCTCAGCCCGTAGCCGAAGGGCCAGCGCACCGCCGCGCCCGCCTTGTCGTAATAGCGGTAGCCCACATAGACGCCCTCCTGATACAGGGCATCCTTCGCCCGGCCGTATATCGCCGAGGAGGGCACGTCCTCATAGGCCACGGGCCAGCTCTCCGCCAGCTTGCCGCTGGGGACCACGTCCCCGTACAGGAGCCGGGCGGCGGCCTCGCCTCCCGCCTGGCCCGGCAGGCCCATATAGAGGATGGCCTTCACCCGATCCGCCCACGGACACTCCACCGGCGCGCCGCACAGCAGCACCACCACCGTGTTGGGATTTGCCGCCGCCACCGCGTCGATGAGCCGCAGATGGCCCTCCGGCATCCGCATATCCGCCCGGTCAAAGCCCTCCGACTCATAGCGGGCGGGCAGTCCCGCGAACACCACGGGCACCTCCACGTCCTTCGCCAGGGCCGCCGCCTGGGCGATGAGCTCGTTTGTGGTATCGCCCCTCTCGTCGCAGCCGGGGGCGAAGGGCAGCTGGGCCATGGCGTCCACAGGCTCGGTCACCCGGGTGGGGTTGATGTGGCTGGAGCCGGCCCCCTGAAAGCGCAGATGGCCCGCCATGTGGCCGATCAGCGCCGCGCTCTGGCCGGCACGCAGGGGCAGGACGCCCCCCTCGTTTTTCAGCAGCACCGCGCCCTCCGCGGCGACGCGGGCCGCCAGGGCGTGGTGGGCGTCATAGTCGCATTTCGCCTCTCCCGGCGCGCTCTCCGCCGCCCGGAAGGCCAGGCGCAGCACCCGGCGGACGCTGTCGTCCACGGCGGACTCCGGCAGAGAGCCCTCCCGGACCGCCTGCAGGACCTCTCTCTCCATATAGCCACTGCCGCCGGGCATGTTCAGATCGCACCCCGCCCGAAAGCCCTCGACGCGGTCGTTCATGGCGCCCCAGTCCGTGACCACCATGCCGTCGAAGCCCCACTGCGTCCGGAGGATGTCCGTCAGCAGCTTCCGGTCGTCGGAGCAGTGGACGCCGTTCAGCTTGGGATAGGCGCACATGACGGCGGAGGGCCCGCTCTCCTTCACGGCGATCTCAAAGGCGGTCAGATACAGCTCCCGCAGGGTGCGCTCATCCATGACGCTGTCCGAGTTGAAGCGGCTCAGCTCCTGGGAGTTGGCGGCGAAGTGCTTCAGGCAGCCGGCGACGCCCCGGGCCTCCAGCCCGCGGATGAAACCGGCAGCCAGCTTGCCCGCCAGGTAGGGGTCCTCGCTGAAGTACTCAAAATTCCGCCCGCATAGGGGGTTGCGCTTGATGTTGACCCCGGGGCCCAGCACCATCCCGACGCCCTGGTCCGCGGCCTCCTCGGCGATGGCCCCGGCCTCCTCCTCCAGCAGCGCAGGGTCCCAGCTGGAGGCGGCGGTGACGGCGGTGGGAAAACAGGTGGCGGGCCGGGACTGGTTCACGCCCACCATGTCCACGCCCTGCTCCTGCCTGCGCAGGCCGTTGGGTCCGTCGCTCATGCGAAGGGACTGCACGCCGTATTTGGCAAAGGCCTTCGTCTCCCAGAAGTTCTCCCCTGAGCACAGGGCGATTTTGTCCTCCAGGGTCATGCTCTTGCATATCGCTTCGATGTCCATGGTCCGTCCCTCCGAAATATATGATCGTTCCAGGCGCGGGCTATTTTGCCAGGAGCGCCTCCACGGCCGCCCGCTTTTCAAAGAGCACACAGCCGCCCGCGTGGTCGTCCGCCAGAAGCTCCCCCTCCCGCAGGGCAGAAAACAGCGGCGAGGCCAGTGCCTGGCGCAGGGATGTGTCCCGCACGTTCACGTCCGAGTAGGGGGAGAAGGGGCAGGGCTCCGCCCCGCCGTGGGAGCTGATGTGGAAAAAGCCACGCCCCGCCGCGATGCAGCCGCCGGAGCTCTTCTCGTCTCCGGGGAAAGACACGAACACCACCTCGGGGACCTGCTCCCGCAGGCGGGCGATGCCATCCCGCAGCCGGACCCGCTCCGGCTCGCCGGGGGCCAAATCGACGCTCTCCTCCGTCACCGGCACATACTCCACGTAGATCACCAGCTTACAGCCCCGGTCCGCCAAGGCGTCTATAAAGTCCGATGACACAGCCTCGTCCACATTTTGGGTGGTCACCGTCACAGACGCGCCGAACAGCAGGCCCTTTTCGTGCAGCGCGTCCATGTTGGCGATCTGGGTATCATAGATGCCCGCGCCCCGGCGCGCGTCCGTCTCAGCCCGGCCGCCCTCGATGCTCAGCACCGGGATCAGGTTCCGGCAGGTATCGAACAGCTTGAAATAGCCCTCGTCCATGTATGTACCGTTGGTGAAGATGGGAAAGAGGATATTGGGCAGCTTCCCGGCCGCCTCCAGCACGCCCCGGCGGAGCATGGGCTCGCCCCCGGCCAGCAGGATGAAGCTGACGCCCAGGTCCTCTGCCTGGCGAAAGAGGCTCAGCCATTCCTCGTCCGTGAGCTGGAGCACAGGCGCGGCGTCCACGGTGGCGTGGTTACACCGGGAGTAGCACCCGGCGCAGTGGAGGTTGCAGGCGCTGGTGATGCTGGCGATGAGAAAGGGCGGGATGTGCTCCCCGGCCCTTTCCGCCTTCGCCCGGCGCTGGGATGCCCTGCGGCTGGCCGCCGCGAACCAGACCATGAAGGCGCTCTCCCGGGGGTCTTTCAGCGTGGCCCGCAGCGCGCCGGAGACGATGTTCTCCACCCCGCGGGTCATGTAGGCTTGTATGTCAAATCTCTCGTCCATCGCTTTCTCTCACAGCTTCACCGTGGCGATGTATTCACGGCCCTCTCCCGCGGGGATGCCCGGGTCGGAGAGGACCAGCTCGCCGCCTGCCGCGCCCATGAAATGGCACAGGGCGATGCCCATGTCGATCTTCTGCATATCCCAGCCGGCGTCGCTGGTGTAGCCCTTGGTGTGCTCCAGATAGAAGTGGAAGGCGCTCCCGTCCCGGAGGATGCGCCAGGGCTGGGAGTTAGTGGCGGACGGCGCCCAGCGCACCATCTCCAGGGCGTCCCGGAGCTTTTCGTCCTCCGCCGTCAGGGGCGTGGAGAAGTCCCGGTCAAAAAAGAGCTGGGACGCGCTCTTGCGCTCATCCGCCTTGATCGCCTTGCGCATGATGCTCTCCCGGGCGGACATCTTCTTCGCCGGATAGCCCAGGGGGCTGACGCAGAACATCCACTCCCCGTCCCGCACGTCCGCCGCCCGCTCAAAGAGCGAGCGCTTCATGGTCCCACCGATCCAAGTGGTGCCGATCCCCGTCGACCAGGCGTAGAGCACCAGCTTCTCAAAGGAGTAGCCGACGGCCTCCTCGCCGTGGGGGACCCTGTCCACCTTCGCCGCCACGTAGCGGCTCTCCCCCACGATCACCGGACTGGAAAGACCGTGCTCCTTGGCGTCCAGCAGGACGAACCGCACCGGGATGCCGTAGGGATTTTCTATCTCCCGCATATACTCCCGGAGCTTGCTCTCGTCCTCCGCTTTGAGCGGCTGTCCGTCAAAGGTGCGCACGCTCCGTCTCGTCCTGACCAGCTCCATCATGTCCATGCTCTTGTTCCTCCCCGACCACCGGCTCAGGCGTTCTTCTTCGCCCAATCGGCCCAGAAGGCCTCGTCCTTCTTGCTGTGGACCAGGACGCCCTCCCGGATCACCGTGTCGCCGCTCACGCTCTTTTTCAGGTCTCCCACGGTACCGCCAAATCCGCTGCCGCCGGACGTGGCAAACAGGACCACGGTCTTGCCGGAAAAGTCGTAGCTCTCCAGAAACGTGTTGACGATCCTGGGGGCAGTGCCCCACCAGATGGGGAAGCCCAGCAGGATGGTGTCGTATCCGGCGACGTCCGCGTCCCGGTCGGCCAGGGCGGGGCGGCTGGACCTGTCGGTCATCTCCAGTGTACTGCGGGAGCGCTTATTTGTCCAGTCCAGATCCCCGGCCGTATAGGGCACCTGGGGGGCGATCTCATATAGGTCGGCTCCCTCGGCTTCCGCCAGCTTCTTCGCCGCGTCAGCGGTCACGCCGCTGGCGCTGAAATAGGCCACCAATGTCTTGCTCATCGTATCTTCCTCCTTTTCGATCCGTTCTCCCGGATCGAGTTTAGTATAATTAACTATTGCACAACTGTCAATAGCGGCGTATCGGTTTTTTGAAAACCCGCGCCGTCCCCTCGCCGCCCGAAACGGCAAAATGCAGCGCTCCCTCCCCGGACGCTGCATTTTCGCCTCGCACTATTTTATTTATATTTCCGCCAGCGGGGGCGAAGCCCCGCTTCCCGGACCTTTTTCACTCAGTCCGCCTCGTTCCAAACATCCTTCGCCAGACGGAACACCGCCCACGCCTTGGGCCAGCCCACATAGAAGCCCACGTGGGTCACGATGGCGGCGATCTCCGCACGGGTGACGCCGTGGGTCTTGGCGTTCTCCAGATGGTAGGTCAGTGACGAGTCCGTGATGCCGGAACTCATCAGCGCCACCACGGTGATGATGCACCGGGTCTTCAGGTCGATGTCGTGGTTGTTCCAGTTCTCCCCGAAGAGAACGTCGTCGTTGAAATGGGCGAAATCCGGCGCGAAATCGCCGAGCTGATTCCTTCCCGCGGTCTGTGTGATCTTCTCCATGATGATACCTCCGATCAAATTTAAACTACATTTCCGGCCTTTTGCTTGCCGTTCTGAGCCATGACGCCCACCAGGGCGTGGGGCACATACAGCTCCTCCAAGTATTCTGTTTCCTCCTGTGTCAGCTCCAGGTCTACGGCCTTTGCCGCGCCCTCCACATGGGAGAACTTCGTCGCGCCTACCACCGGGGCGGTCACCCTGGTGAGCAGCCACGCCAGGGACACCTCCGTCATGGACACGCCCCGCCTATCGGCCAGCTCCGCCACACGGGCGATGATCTTCCCGTCCGCCTCAGCGGTGGCGTCATACTTGAACTTGGCGTAGGCGTCCTCCCGCAGACGCTTGCTGGTCTCACCGGGGTGACGGGAGAGCCTGCCGCTGGCCAGGGCGCTGTAAGGCATCATGGCGATGTTCTGGTCGGCGCAGAAGGGGGCCATCTCCCGCTCCTCCTCCCGGGCCAGCAGATTGTAGTGGGTCTGGACGGACACGAATTCCGTGAGGCCGTTTTCCCGGGCGTAAAAGTTGGCCTTGGCAAGCTGCCAGGCGAAGCAGTTGGAGATGCCGATGGCCCGCGCCTTGCCTGCCTTCACCGCGCTGTGCAGACCCTCCATGATCTCCTCCATGGGCGTATGGTAGTCCCACATGTGATAGATGTACAGGTCCATATAGTCCATGCCCAGATTGCGGAGGCTCTGGTCCAGATAGTTCTCGATGTGCTTCTGCCCGGTGACGCCCGCGTCGATCTCCTCCTGGGTCCGGGGCGTGAACTTGGTGGCGATCACATAATCGTCCCGCTTGGCCAGCTCCCGCAGCGCCTTGCCCACGTACTGCTCGCTGGTGCCGTTCTGATAGGCGATAGCGGTGTCAAAGAAATTGACGCCCAAGTCCAGGCCCCGCTTGATGATCTCCTTTGTCTCGGCCTCGCCCACCGTCCAGCTGTGCTGCCCCGTGGCGGCGTTGCCAAAGCCCATGCACCCCATGCAGATGCGGGATACGGTCAGGTCGGACTTTCCCAGCTTCGTGTACTTCATGCCTTTTCCCCTTCCTCTCCACCGGCTTCTATGGCGCGGCCCTTCAGAGAAAGGCACTTGCAGAGCACATCGCCGGTTTTCAGATAGTGATAGGTGGGAAACTCGAACAGCGCCAGCTTGGGCCCGATGTTCTTCTTCATGACTGCAACGCCTCCGTCTATGTTCTGACATCTTGTCAGAGCATAGTATAGCACCATTCTGACACAGTGTCAACAGCAAGGATACCGCGGACGACACGATCGTTCGTCCGCGGCATCCTTTTTCCCATTGCAGCACACCGGCCGCCTCTCGCTTTATGTGTCCAGGTAATCCAGCAGGATATTGAAGGTGAGCAGCTCATCGGCGGAGGTGCTGGCATAGGTCCCGGAATAGCCGATCGACGCCAGGACCTGATAGCACTCCTGGGCGTTGGCTCCCGCCCAGGCCTTGATGCGGGCGAAATCGGCCTGGTCAGCGAAGCGCACCGTGAGCACATTGGACCCGGCGGCGTACTGCCGGGCGAAAGCAGACGTGATGGCGTCCAGGTCGAAGGCCGTCAGGTAATATCCCTCGTGCTTGTGGTAATTGAACGTCTCGCCGTCCGCGCCGCCCGTCGCCATTGTAAACAGACGGGACCCGGACCGGATGTGGGAGTCCACAAGGCTGATCTCCGACGAGGTCAGGCCAAAATAGTTGTACAGGATGTAGGGCTGACCGTATTTGTCGGTCACGTCGAGGTCGTCCCAGGTGACGTCCAGGTTGCCGTCCGGCGTCTGTACGCTGTAGACCAGGTTCCAGCCGTGGTCCTCGCTCATGACGGCCGGGTAGCAGTTCGTCCCGAAGTTTTCCTGCCAGTAGTCGCTGTCGCTCTGATAGGGCTTCCGGCCGGCCCGCTCGTCCCAGGCATGCATCAGGTAGCTGAAGGTATAGGTATACCCGGAGCAGACCGCTGAATTCTCCACCAGTCCGCCGTAGATATCGGCCCGGTGCGTCCGGCTCATGCTCTGGTCGTAGGTGATGCGGCGGACCATCTCGTCGTGGACGATCTTCGCGGCCTGCCACTCATCGGCGCCCGCCGGGATCAGGGCCATATACTGCTCCACAGCGGCGTCGATCTGGGCCTGCATGGCGTCCCGGCCGTCGGCGTCCACGTTGTATTCCAGCGTGTAGTAGCGGAAGGCCGTCATCTCTCCCTCCCAGGACACCCACTGCAGGTCGGAGACGGAGATGCCGTCGGCGTCGATCCAGAAATAGGGATAGGCAAAGGCCTGCCCCATGGTATCGAAGCTGATCAACTCGTCGAAGGACACCACCAGGATGTGCTCCGCCATGTCCCGGATCGCGTCGTCCAGCTGGGTCTGCATGTCCGGTATCTGTTCGCCGGCGAACTTCTCCGGCAGCGCGCGTCCGTCGACGATGACCCGGGTGTCGGCGTCGACGGCGAGATGGTCCGCCTTCAGCGCCTTGAGAAAGTCATTCCCCACCTCGGAGTTCTCCTTGCTGCCGAGGGGAGAGGGCCACAGCCCCCAGAGAATGGCCCCGATGACGATGACCGCCACGAGCAGGCCCGGGGACAGCAGTCTCCGCTTTTTCGCCGGCGCGGCTGCCGGACGGGAGCTTGTCTCATGAGCAGATCCCGGTCCCGGAGAAGGCAGCGGAGCGCTCTGCCCTCCCGCGCCGGCGTTCCAGGCCTTCTGTTCTGCGCCGCAGGCGGGACAAAACTTCGCCCCCTCGGGCAGCGGCTTGCCGCAGTTATGACAATACATATATGTTCCCCTCTCCTTATCCCGTCCCGTGGCTGCGCGAAAGCCTCGGACGCAGGCCCCGACAGTTTTCCGCGGCCCGTGGGCTCTTTCAATTCAAGATGTGGACGTCCTCTGTTCGCGGCTGCCCCAGCGGGAGCGATGTATCGCTGGGCCAAAACGTATGCTCGGGATCGATGCTGAAGGTCACGTGCTGGCCGGCATACGCCTCCAGTCCCGCCGGCTCCGAGACCCAGATCATGGACGCCTCATTGCTGAACATCCCGGGGCCGCCCCCCGACATGATCTCTATGGTCTGCGGCTCATCCAGCACGATGAGCCAATAGGTGGGGTTGCTCTGCCGCTCGTAGTCATTGGTCAGATGGCTGCCCGTCATCGCCGCGACGTCGTCATAGCTGTACGCATCCAGCGTCCCGGTGAGCACGAGCCTGCCCTCGTCCTCCGGCGGCGCGTCCGCCACCGGGTCCGCGGGCGTCCCCGGCTGCGGCACCTCTCCCGGCGTCCAGCCGTCCAAGGCGGCGGTATCGCCGGTCTCATGCCACTCGATCTGGATGAAGCTCAGCTCTGCCGGCACCGCGTCCATCAGGCCGGACCACTGCTGCTCCGTCTTCAGGCAGTCCCCGTCCAGGGTCACCCGATAAATATCCGTCTGCCCGGTCCCGCCGGACATCTCCGTTATCCGGATGCCGTTCCCGTCTCCCTGCATGGTGAGGCCGCCGCGATAGCCGCCCATCTGGGACATGCCCTCCATCAGGCTGCCGGTGAGCTGGATCGCGCTCCCGCTCGCGGGGTCATAGCGGAACGCCAGCGCATAGTAGAGATAGTCCGCCGTCTCCTGTTCCAGCAGGAGCGTCGGCGCCGTGTCCTCCGGCTGCATCTGCACCAGCGCATAGCGGTAATTGCCGGACGGCTCCGCGTCAGGATCGTATAGATAGGTATCCGCCTGGCCGACGACGATCCGGTACTGTTCCAGCGCGTCCGCCACCGGGTCCGCGGGCTCCTCCGTCGGCTCGGGCGTGGGTACTTCTGTCGGCTCCGGCACGGCCGGCCCTGTCGCCGCTGGCTGCGGCTCCGGCGTCCCGGCCGGTGCAGACGGCTCTTCGCCGCATGCCGCCAGCAGCATCAGCAGCGCCAGCACCGGCAGCAGCCATTTTGCTCTTCGCACTTTCGCGTCATCTCACATCGAAGATCGCACGGGAATGCCTGCAAATATGCATATACTGATATGTAATACTATCACATCTCCCGCGCACCGTCAATTCCGGGGCCCGGCCGTTTACAAGCGGGGGCGTTCTGCGGTATAATAGCGATAAAATCGCCATTATACCCAAAATACCGGTCGCGCTCCCGGCAAACGCCGGAACCGCGCGACATGGTATAATAGCGCCAAAGCCGCTATTATACCGCAAAGCCCGAGGTGATGGATTTGAGCAGAATAGACACCCTTCCGGCGCCGACGGAGCGTGACGACGGCGTGACGGAGGCCGGCGTGCGCAGGTATCTGGGCGCTCTGGCGGGGACGATCCCCCTGGAGGTGCTGCCGGTGTGTGCGTCCACCAACCTTGAGCTGAAGGCGCGGGCGGCGGCGCTGCCCGCCTGGCACACGCTCATCGCCCGGCGGCAGACAGGCGGCCGGGGCCGGATGGGCCGCAGCTTCTATTCCCCGGATGGGTCCGGCCTTTACATGAGCGTGCTGCTGCGGCCGGAGCTGGCGGCGGAGGACGCGCCGCTCATCACCACGGCGGCAGCGGTGGCGGTGTGCAGGGCGGCTGAGGCGCTGGGCTCGGACCGGGCGGAGATCAAGTGGGTCAACGACGTGCTCATCCGGGGCAAAAAGGTCTGCGGCATCCTGACGGAGGCGGCCGCCGGCACAGCGCCGGGGACGCTGGACTGGGCCGTACTGGGCGTGGGCATCAACGTGACAGAGCCGGCGGGCGGCTTTCCCGCCGACATCGCGGCAGTGGCCGGGGCGGTATTCCCCTCCCCCGGGCGGGATCTGCGGGCCCGCCTGGCGGCGGAGTTCCTGCGGCAGTTCTATGAGATATACACGGCCCTGCCGGACAGGGCCTTCGCGGCGGAATACCGGTCCCGGAGCTGCCTTGCGGGCAGGTACGTGGATGTGCTGCGCGGCGAAACGTCCCGCCGGGCCCTGGCCCTGGGGGTGGACGACGCCTGCCGGCTTTTGGTGCGCTACGAGGACGGGACGGAGGAGACCCTCTTTTCCGGTGAGGTCAGCATCCGGCCCTGTTGAGGGGACGGCGTCAAATAGAAAGAGGGACTGGCAGTATTCCTGCCAGTCCCGTTTTTTCGTCCGTCTCTTAGTTGGCGGGCCCCTTCTCGATGGGATAGTCCTTGAGCACGTCCAGCATGTGGGAGTAATCCTGGTTGGCCAGGTGGTTGTACCGCGCCCAGCGGTCCCGGATCTGGGACCTGGCCTCCGCCAGCAGTTCCTCCGCCTGGTCCGGGAAG
Organism: uncultured Oscillospiraceae bacterium; assembly: GCA_947626345.1. Lineage (GTDB taxonomy): Bacteria > Bacillota > Clostridia > Oscillospirales > Oscillospiraceae > CAJOIG01. The sequence goes on from CANQSF010000008.1 coordinate 26,796, forward strand.
GTCCGCAGCAGGGAGTTGAAGCGCACCTCGCCCATGAAGAACTCCCGCAGATCGTACTTGGGGTCCTTGAAGTCCAGCATGAAGGGGTTCAGGCCCTGGGCCTTGCGCTTGGGATCGTACCGGTACAGCACCCAGTAGCCGCTCTTCACCGCCAGCTTCGCCTCCTCCTGGGAGAAGGCCATGCCCTTGACGATGCCGTGGTTGATGCAGGGGGCATAGGCCACGATCAGGGACGGCCCGTCGTGCTCCTCCGCCTCCTTCAGGGCCCGGATGAACTGGGCCGGGTCCGCGCCGATGGCTACGGAGGCCACGTACACGTTCTGATACTGGGTGGCCAGCATGCCCAGGTCCTTCTTGGCCGTGCGCTTGCCCGCGGCGGCGAACTGGGCCACCGCGCCGTAGGGCGTGGCCTTGGAGGCCTGGCCGCCGGTGTTGGAGTATACCTCCGTGTCCACCACCAGGATGTTCACGTCCACACCGGAGGCCAGCACGTGGTCCAGCCCGCCGTAGCCGATATCGTAGGCCCAGCCGTCGCCGCCGTACATCCACATGCTCTTTTTCACCAGCTGATCCTGGGCGGCCCGGACGGCGTCGATGACGCCGCCCTTCTCCGGGCATGCCTTCAGCGCCTCAATCACCGCGTCGCTGAGAGCCAGGGTGTTCTTCTTATCCTCAAAGCCGTCCAGCCAGGCCTTCAGCGCGGCCTTCAGCTTTTCGTCCCCGGTCTGGTCCATCAGCTCCATGACCTCCTTGGCCAGGCGCATCCGCTGCTGGCGCACGCTCAGCACCATGCCCAGAGAGTATTCGGCATTGTTTTCAAACAGGGAGTTGGACAGCGCCGGGCCCCGGCCGTTGGGCTTGGTGGTATAGGGATAGCTGGGGGCGCTGAAGCCCCAGGCCTGGGTGCAGCCGGTGGCGTTGGCCACCACCATCCGCTCGCCGAACAGCTGGGTCATCATCTTCATGTAGGGCGTCTCGCCGCAGCCGGCGCAGGCCCCGGAGAACTCCAGCAGGGGCTGCTCGAACTGGCTGCCCTTCACGGTGAATTTGTCCATAGGATTGGCCTTGGGCTTCAGGGACAGGCTGTAATCCCAGTTGGGCTGCTCGTGCAGCTGGCTCTCGATGGGCCGCATGACGATGGCCTTCTCCTTGGCGATGCAGGCGGCGGCGCAGCTGCCGCAGCCGGTGCAGTCCAGCGGGTCCACCTGCATCCGGTAGCGCAGGCCGGCCAGGCCCTTGCCCTTGGCCTCGTTGGTGATATAGCCCTCGGGGGCGTTTTTGACCTCCTCCCCATCCAGCAGGAAGGGCCGGATGGCGGCGTGGGGGCACATGACGGAGCACACGTTGCAGCCGATGCAGTTTTCCGGGACCCAGCTGGCCACGTGGGCGGCAAAGCCCCGCTTTTCATACTTGGATGTGGCCATGGGCACGCTGCCGTCCGCCGCACCGGCGAAGGCGCTCACCGGCAGGCTGTCGCCCTTCTGGGCGTTCACCGCGGCCATCACCGTGCGCACGTACCAGGGCGACGCGGTGTCCTCGCTCTCCGCTTCGTCGGTGAGGGCCGCCCATGCGGCGGGCACTTTCACCTCATGCACGCCCGTGAGCCCCGCGTCCACCGCGGCGCAGTTCATGGCAACGACCTTATCGCCCTTGCGGCCGTAAGTCTTCTCGATGGCGGCCTTCATGTACCCTACCGCCTCGTCCACGGGCAGCACGCCGGAGAGCTTGAAAAACGCCGCCTGGAGCACGGTGTTGGTCCGGTTGCCCAGGCCGATGTCCTCGGCGATGTCCGTGGCGTCGATGATGTAGAACCTGGCCTTCCTCTCCGCCAGCAGGCGCTTGACCTTGTTGGGCAGCCGCTCCTCCAGCTCCCCGTCGGACCAGTTGCAGTTGAGCAGGAACGTTCCGCCGGGCTTCAGCTCCGTGACGATGTCGTATTTGGGGATGTAGCTCTGGTTGTGGCAAGCGATGAAGTCCGCCATGGTCACGTAGTAAGTAGACAGGATGGGGTTATGGCCGAAGCGCAGGTGGCTCTTGGTGACGCCGCCGGACTTTTTGGTGTCGTACTCGAAATAGGCCTGCACGTACTGGTCGGTGTTGTCGCCGATGATCTTGATGGAGTTTTTGTTGGCCCCCACCGTGCCGTCGGAGCCCAGGCCCCAGAACTTGCAGGAGATGGTCTTGGCATCGGCGGTGACCACGTTCTCCCCGATGGGCAGGGAGTGATGGGTCACATCGTCGGTGATGCCCACGGTGAAGTGGTCCTGCTGCGCCCCGGCCATGTTGTCGTACACGGCGATCATCTGGGCGGGGGTGGTGTCCTTGCTGGAAAGGCCGTACCGGCCGCCCAGCACCTTGATGTGCCGGCCGCCGTGGATCAGCACGGAGCACACATCCTCGTAAAGGGGCTCGCCGTTGGCGCCGGGCTCCTTGGTCCGGTCCAGCACCGTGAGCACCTTGCAGCTGGCCGGCAGCGCCGCCAAAAACCGCTCCGCGGAGAAGGGACGGTACAGCCGCACCTGCAAAAAGCCCACCTTCCGGCCCCGGGTGTTGAGATAGGCCGCCACCTCCTGCAGGCAGCCGGACACGCTGCCCATGGCCACCACCACGTGCTCCGCGTCCGGATCGCCGTAGTAGTTGAAGAGCTTATAGTCCCGGCCGGTGAGCGCGCTCATCTGGCGCATATACTCCTCCACGATACCGGGTACTGCCTCGTAATAGGGGTTCACCGCCTCCCGCAGCTGGAAGGCCGTGTCCGGGTTGACCACGGTGGAGCGCATCAGCGGATGCTCGCTGTTCAGGGCATTGGCCCGAAACCGGGCCAGGGCCTCCCGGTCCACCATCTTCGCCAGGTCCTCATAGTCCAGCACGTCGATCTTCTGGATCTCGTGGCTGGTGCGGAAGCCGTCGAAGAAGTGCATGAAGGGCACCCGGCTCTTGATGGCGGAGAGATGGGCCACCGCCGCCAGGTCCATGCACTCCTGCACGCAGGAGGAGGCCAGCTGGGCAAAGCCCGTCTGCCGGCAGGCCATCACGTCCGAGTGGTCGCCGAAGATGGAGAAGGCGCTGGTGCCCACGGTCCGTGCCGCCACATGGATGACGCCGGGCAGCAGCTGCCCCGCGATGCGGTACAGCGGCGGGATCATCAGCATCAGGCCCTGGGAGGCGGTGTAGCTGGTGGACAGGGCCCCGGCCTCCAGCGAGCCGTGCATGGCGCCGCAGGCGCCGGCCTCCGACTGCATCTCCATCAGCTTCACCGGCTGGCCGAACATATTCAGCTTGCCGTTGGCGGCCCAGGTATCCACGTGCTCCGCCATGGGGCTGGAGGGGGTGATGGGATAGATCGTCGCCACCTCCGTAAAGGCATAGCTGGCATACGCGGCGGCCTCGTTGCCGTCCATCGTCTTTTTGATCATAGCGATCCAGGCTCCTTTCAGTTTCTGTTCTTTTCGCGAAGAAAAAGGGAACGGTGCGCCTAATCGGATATTCTAATCTTTCTAATTACTTTTTATTATAGTTCTTCCCGCTCCGCTCGTCAAGCAAATGCCGCAAAAAAACTGCGCGCACAGAGGCAAATGCCGTCATTCATGCCGTATCCTCACCGTTTCAGGGCGCAGCCGTTGACAAACGCCCCCTGCTTTGCTACAGTCGTTCCGCGCGCAGGCGGGGGCAGATGCCCCTCCCCCTCCGATACGGCGGGCGCGCGCGAAAGTTCAATGGATCGAGGGGATCGAAAACATGGATCTGCAATATCTGCTCCTGCTGCAAAAGTTCCGCGAGGCCACGGGAGGGGTGCTGAACGACTTCTTCCTACAGATCAGCGACCTGTCCTACGGCATCTTCATCTGGATGCTGGCCTGCATCCTGTTCTGGGCCGTGGACAAGAAGACGGGAGCGTTCCTGTTTCTCAATATAGCGGTCAACCGGTTTTTGATGCAGCTTTTGAAGCTGACCTTCTGCGTGTACCGGCCCTGGATCCGCTCGGCCGACATCGTGCCGGTGGAGACGGCCTCCGGCTACTCCTTCCCCAGCGGCCACAGCGTGACCAGCGCCTCCAATTACGGCACCGTGCTGGCCCGGTACGGGAAAAAGCACAAGCCCCTGGGCGCGCTCATGATCGTCATGCTACTGCTGACCATGTTCTCCCGCAACTACATCGGCGTCCACACCCCCCAGGACGTGGCCGTGGGCGCGACGCTGGGCCTCGTCATGGTGTTCCTGGGCATCCGCGCCTGGGAGTGGATCGACGAAAAGCCCGGCCGGGAGCGGATCATCCCCCTTGCGGGCGTGGCGCTGACGGCGCTGTTCCTCCTGTACATCAACCTCAAGTCCTATCCCCTGGACTATGACGCGTCGGGCAAGCTGCTGGTGGACCCGGCCAAGATGATGAAGGACGGCTACAAGGACGCCGGGCGCATCCTGGGCGTGAGCCTGGGGTGGTATCTGGAGCGGCGCTATGTGCGCTTCTCCATGGACGTGCCCGTGCTGACGAAGGTGACCCGCTGCGGCGTGGGCGCGCTCATCATCATGCTCTACGAGATGGCGGTCATGCCGGCCGTCACGGGGGCGGTGAGTGCCGGCTGGATCGGCTTCGTGCTGACCTTCGTGGAGCTGATGGTGCTGATGGCGGTCTATCCGCTGTGCTTCTCCCGGCTGGAGGCCAGATTTGGCCGGAAAGCCGCCGCATCGTGACCACAAAAGCTCCCGTTCGCGGCGCTGGAAAGCCGTACTTTCCTTGCGACCTATCAAAAAAGGCTGCCTTCCCGGAACGGGAAGGCAGCCTTTTTTCAGTTTTCTATGCCGGTGCGGATCTACATCTCGATCTTCGCCAGGATCAGGGGCTCCGGCTCGTCGATCTCCGGTTCGATGCCCTCCCGGCGCAGCTCCTCCGCGATGGCGCGGATATAGGTGTCCTCCGCGAAGCCCTGCATCAGCGTACAGCAGAATCGGCCGTTCACCGCGTTGATCTCCATCACCAGCGTGCCCATGGCGCCCACGACGCTGTAGATGCCCTCCACGACCGCGTCCATCTGGCGGGGGAAGCACCTGCCCACATAGCTCACCGCGGCGCAGCGGCGGGACGCCTCCCGGAAGGAGTCGCGGATCCTGTCGCTGATCTCCTGGGGGTCCTTCGCGGCGTACAGCTGCTGGATGAACGCGCGCTTGTCATGGATGCTGGTGAGCATCGCGTCCCGGTCGGTGTTCAGGTATACGATGCCCCGGCTGACCCCGCCCAGCCGCTCCACGCTCCAATCCCGGCACTTGGCCGGATAGCACAGCAGGAACGCGTCCGCCAGCGAGTGGTGCGCCAGGGGCGTGCCGAAGCCCGGGCGGAGGTTGCGGGCCAGCATGATGTTGACGTCCCACGTCAGATCCGGGTGCAGGCGGAACATCGCCTTGGCGATGAACACCGCGAACATGGTGGCGGGGCTGCCGTCGTTTTCCCGGCTGTAGCGCAAAAAGGCGTCCTCTTCCACGCGAAAGCGCCAGAGCGTGGCCGGGCCGGCGTCCGATACGCCGTCCTCCGCCAGAGAGAAAGAATCCGGCGCGCCCCTCCGTCCCGGCGAAAACCGCTCCTCCAGCGGCGGCGGGTCCAGGTAGGGGTCGTCGGTCTCCTCCGCCGTGATGGGCGTCTCCACCGTTCGGATGCCGTCGGCGGGCAGCCACTGCCCCGTCGCCTCATGGAAATAGTAATACAGCAGCGTTTTCACCATCTCCATAAGGCCGGTGCCGTCGGCCAGGCCGTGGGAGAAATCCACGATGACCGTCCTTCCCTCATAGCCGAAGGCCAGCAGGTGCCGGTTCGTCTCCTCAGAGCCCAGCGTCGGCGCCCCACGCCCCGCCCGCACGACGACGGGCCGCGGATTATACACGATCTCGGGCAGGATATCGCCCTGTTTGGGCACGAACTGCACGGTGAAATAGGGATACCGCTCCATGGTGGTCTTCACCGCGCGCCGCAGCGCGTCCGGCCGCACAGGCTCCTTCAGCTCGATGTAGAGCCGTATCATGGAATTGTCCCGCAAAAGCGGATAGCAGAGCATCCCCATCGCGGAAGGATTCTTTCTCATCCTCGTTCCTCCTGTCACATCCGGTCTCTATGCGCCGCCAAATGGAACACGGCCGCACGCACATACATCACTCGCCGAGGACCTTCTCCCGGTATTTTTCTTCATCGCTTTTCCACTCGATATACTTCTCCCGCAGGCACCTGCCGCACGGACGGTAGCCCGCGGCGACCGCCGTCCTCTCATCGGCGAAGAACACTCTGCCCTTCTCATAGCTTCCCGGATGCGCCTTTATCGCGGACAGGGCAGCCGGGCAGTCCAGGCGGCCGTAGATCCTGGCATTGCTGTTTCCCCCATAGGTCCCTGGGGTCGCAGAGGTATAGAACTTTCCGTCAGCACCCAGCAGCTTATATTCTTTCATCGGATCTCCCGCTCCTTTTCGTTCAGCTGTTCACTTCTCCCGTTTCATCCCCGCCGCGATCCCGGGCAGATCACCAGCAGTCTCAAAGACGCCAAAGGTCTTAGCATGCCTTGGCATGCTCACCTGCTGCGCTATTATAGCCCCATTTTCACGAAAGGGCAAGGCCACAGCCGTGCTCTGCATCGAAGCGTTCAAGCAGCAAGTCGTCAGCCTCCACCAGGCGGGCACGCCTATTACGGAGCTGTGCCGCCAGCAAACAAAAAAGTGCCTACAGTATCCGATCAGTCCGAAACAGACTGTCCAAAATACTGTAGGCACTCAGTTTTAGGGCTCCCAGCGCAAACCAGCGCAGCGTTTGCGCTGGGAAAAAGGAGAAAGACTCTTGGCCGATGGATGGAAGGCTGTTCACAGCCTCCCACCATCTCCAAGAGTCTTTTGACGTGGCTCCATAGGGGTCAAATAATACAATGGCACTATTTCCCCTATTCGCCTTTCAAAATGGCACTTTCCAAAGCCACCGCCGAGGAATCGTTAAACAATGGCACTGCCCCAAGATCAGGCCATATCATTTACGAGTGTGTTATCGTTCCGTCCTTGATGTGATAGTCAATACCACGCTCGGTGCAGAACGCTACCACCTCTGCAACCCTATCATTGAAGAATTGCCTGTATAAGGGGTAGGCAGTAACTTCTGTGCTATAATTCATCCGCCCGAAAATGATCCGATCGACGAAGCTCACTTCCTCCAGCAACGCCTGCAAATCCTGCCTGACAATATTGGGTGTTGGGAAAGGCTCAATGCTCACCCATGTCTTACACCCGGCGTCATGTAGAGCTCTTAATGAAGCAAGCCGCTTCTTCCAAGGTGCAGAACCCGGCTCCATACGCTTTCTAAACGCTTCATTTGTAGTAATAAGCGTGATGCCATATTCGTTTTCTTTTGAAAGTTCTACCAGTTCAATCGGTAAAACACCTTTTGTCAGAACAGAACACTTGATTCCAGATTCATTGAGCTTCTTGATCGACGCCAAGCTCATATTCTGTATTTCAGGATACTGATACATAAATGGATCCGTTGAAAAGCACAACTGCACAGATTGGATTTTATCCTTCAGGCGAGGAATTTCCTTATCCAGCAGTTCCAGTGTGTTTGACACCAGATATGGCTCCAGCCATTCCTCATAGGTTTTTATTTGCCCGAAACGCTTCTTCATCATGAAAGCGTAGCAGGGATATTTACAACCATGGGCGCAGCCCTGTATATGATTCATCGTATAGTCACCATACTCTACACCGGTTTTGTAGAGCATGGTTTTTCTTTCGATGTAACCCTTTACTTTCTTCATCGGCTCAGCCCCTATCAACAAAACTAATTGTGCTTCGGCTTACGCTGGCACCGTAGTTCTGTTTCAGTTCGTTTTTTATCTGAGTCCTGAACCCATCGGAAGGAAATATCGGATGGGCGTCAAGAAGCGCCCATACATCGTCCAGAAGAACATCGGATCTTCCGTTGAATGATTTCTGCAGGTATTCAGCGATATCCTTTATGTAAAAGCAAAACTCATCGGTATTAGTCTTCGGGGCGTCCATTCCTTCTAAATCGAACATAAACTGGCTCTCTAAGCCATGTGTATTCTTTGTTGAGGACTTGCCTCCGAATGTCTGCCACGCAGACTGTTTGTATAATCTGAACCCTTTGATATTGCTCGTACAGTGAATCAGGTTGTAAACAATTGCATTCTTCTCATTAAAAAACGGGAAAGCCGCAATATAGTACTGGTAGCCGCTGTCACGTCTTAGAGCCTTGATTATATCCTCAATTCGTTTTTCATAAGCCTTCTTATCACTACCGTAAGGAATGAGATCCTTCAGATCCATCAAATAAGTCTTCTCATATTTACTTCTGGCCTCGTCTTTCTTGACCATCTTGACGGCCCGCATGGAATCCGAAACCATGTGGTTAAGAATGACCTCACCCCAATTATTGATGAACGGCATGATTGCATTCCAATCAATAGTGGCCTCAAACGGATCATAGACGAGAAGGTAGTGCTTCTTACTAGACATTTTATGGCCTAAACGCTTTGCCAGCTCATTTCCGTCCTCGGTAGTAATGTGGACATGAAAGTTGTGGCTTTCATTCGGCATCAAGCCCTTTAAGTGGTCTGTTCTGGCATCACACAAATCGCTAAAATACAAGTCTATTTGCTTATAGGGATACTGCCCCGCAACGTTTCGGAGGTACTTTGCAACTCGGACCGGCGTACCGAACACCTGCTTACCATCGTCATCAACGTACTCTCCGCTGTTTGACATACAGTCAATGAAGACAAGTCCGGAGCAGTATTGATTTTGGAGCAGTTTATGAGCCCATGCCTCTACATACTTTTCAATCAGTTCAAATTTCTTAATCGTGTGCGGATTAGCGTGGCCGATTATCTCATCACTGCTACTCACCATTTGCCTCCTCCGAGATAAGATCCATTATATTTCCGATGTTGCAGTCCAACGCCTTACAGGTTTATGTTAGGACTTCCGCTCTTACGGTTTCTTCCTTGGATAGTTTCGTGACGGAGGCCCATCTGATGCCCTTTTTGTGCTATTATAGCCCTATTTCTATGAAAGGGCAAGGATAACCACCATGCGTTACAGCGAAGAGTTCAAGCAGCACGTCGTCAGCCTCCACCAGTCGGGCACGCCTATCGAGGAGCTGTGCCGGCAGTACGGTGTGGCCCGGAGCACTCTGTTTCTCTGGGTCAGGGAGTATTCGCCGGATGAGACCGGCCAGCTCCCGCGAAATATCTATCTGCTGCAAAAGGAGGTGGAACGGCTGCGGACAGAAAACGAGATATTCCGCGTCTGCGGCTGTTCCGCCGCTTCACCCTTGCAGGAGAGGTTTGCCGCTATTGACGCCCATCAGGACCGATTCTCCCTCCATGCCCTCTGCCGCGTGCTCAAGGTGAACCGTTCCGCCTATTACCATCACGCCCGCTATGCGCCCAAGGTCACGCAGGTGCAGGCCGATGATGAAGCATTCAAGCCCCTCATCCAGGAGATTTTTGAAAAGAGCCATGGGCGGTTCGGCGCACGCCGGATACGCGCCAAGCTGAAGCAAAACGGACACACCATCAGCGAACGCAGGATCACCCGCCTAATGAAGGAGATGGGCCTGTCGTCCACGGGGCCGCGCCCGCGTCTCAACTCCGCCAACGACCGGCAATATCAATACTATCCCAACAAGTTGAAGCGCCGGTTCCTCACCGACGCGCCAAATACCGTCTGGGTCAGCGACATCACCTGTGCCAAGGTCGGCATGGACTTTCTGTATCTCTGCGTCGTCATCGACCTGTATGCCCGGAAGGTCGTAGGGTACAGCATATCTGAGTATATCGATACCGCATTGATCACCGACGCCTTTCAGCGTGCGTATTCCTCTCGCGGAAAGCCATCCGGCCTCACGTTCCACAGCGACCAAGGCACCCAATACACCAGCTACGAGTTTCGCACCTTGCTGAAACAGTACGGCGTTTCGCAGTCTTTCTCCGCACCGGGAAATCCCTATGACAACGCCGTAGCGGAGTCATTTTTTGCCTCCATAAAGAAGGAGGAATTTCGCCGCAACTATTATGCCAGCGAAGAGGAATTCCGCGCCGCCGTTGACAGCTATATCGAATATTACAACGACTATCGTCCCCACCAGCGGCTGGGTTTTCTCACTCCCAATCAGGCGGAGGATGAATGGTTTTCCACCACAGCATCCACATAAATTAAAAGACAAAAACAAGAATAAAAAGTGCCTACAGTATCCGGTCAGTCCGAAACAGACTGTCCAAAATACTGTAGGCACTCCACTTGGTGGAGCTGAGGGGAATCGAACCCCTGTCCGAAAGCGTTTCAACGGAACCTTCTCCGGGCGCAGACGGTCATTTTGCGCTTACGCGCTGTTCCCTTTCCCGGCGCAGGCCGACACGCGGTACGAGTCAGGTAGCTTCATGATGCATGGTGCGCTCAAAGCTTTGCGCACGCACGGACGCTGCTAGTCGACGCCCAGGTCCCGGGCCGCAGCGCTCCCGGGCTGGACGGGCCTGCCTTAAGCGGCGGCCAGAACGGCGTTGTCGTTCTCAGTTAATTTGAAGGTTCCCGGTTTTATGGATGGCCGGGGCATCCGCCCGCTTATTCCGCCCCCACACCCCCGTCGAAACCATTGCAGCCCCTCGGAGCGCGCCCGTCCGGGCGCGCGGCATGAGAACGAACGATCTATATTATTATGCTTTTTTCGGCGCGGGATAATCCTGGCCGAAGGTGTCCACCGTGACCTTCTGCATGATCTGGGGGACCAGGGGCTTATCGCCCCAGCCGGTCTTGGTGGCGGCGATCTTATCCACCACGTCCATGCCCTCCAGCACCTGACCGAAGGCGGCGTACTGGCCGTCCAGGTGGGGCGCGTCCTCATGCATGATGAAAAACTGGCTGCCGGCGCTGTCCGGGTCCATGGCCCGGGCCATGCTCAGCACGCCGCGGGTGTGGCGCAGGTCGTTGGTATAGCCGTTGGCGGCGAACTCCCCGGGGATGGAGTAACCCGGCCCGCCGGTGCCGTTGCCCTGGGGGCAGCCGCCCTGAATCATGAAGCCGGGGATGACCCTGTGGAAGATCAGGTTATTATAGAATCCCTTCTGCACGAGGGAGATGAAGTTGTTCACCGTGTTGGGGGCGATCTCGGGATAGAGCTCGGCCTTGATGACGCCGCCGTCATGCATCCGGATGGTCACGATGGGATTTTTCATGCGTTTGCCTCCTTGAATTTCCGATCCATTTCGCGCTTGGCGCTCTTTTCCGCCGCGTCCGAGCGCTTGTCGTAGAGCTTTTTGCCCTTGCACAGGCCCAGCTCCACCTTTACCAGACTGTCCTTGAAGTACAGGCTCAGGGGCACCAGGGCCAGCCCCTCCTGCTGCACCTTGGCCCCCAGGCGGACGATCTCCCGCCGGTGCATGAGAAGCCGCCGGTCCCGGTCCGGGTCGGCGTTGAAATAGCTGCCCTGCTTGTAGGGACTGATGTGCATCCCCTTCACCCAGAGCTCGCCGTTCTTCACCCGGGCATAACAGTCCTTCATGTTCAGCGTCCCGGCCCGGATGGACTTGACCTCCGTGCCGGTCAGCTCGATGCCCGCCTCATAGCGGTCCAGGATGAAATAGTCGTGCCGGGCCTTGCGGTTGTCCGCGATGGTCTTGGTGCCCTTTCCCTTCACCGGCATGACGTATCACCTCCGCTCCTCCGGCGCGCTTTCTGTCTGACAGTCTCATTGTGGTATAATAGCGCGCAGCGTTTATTATACCGTAATCCGGCCGATTTGGCAAACGGTTCCGGTCACTATTTGAAAAAAGTTTACAGTCCGCTCCCGCCCCGGGAGAAAAACCGCCGCAGGCAGGCGACGGCGTCCTCTCGGATGAGGCACGCGCCCTGCTCGGCGGCGTGCGCCTCCCATCCGGCGTTCACCGGCCGCGCCTGGCCGTATTCATACAGCGCCGGCGCCGCCCCGTCGGCTGCCACCGCCAGCAGATACCCGTCTTCCGTGACATACAGGCTGGAGGGCACGTCGGCGCAGGCCAGCGCCCCGCCCAGCAGCGCCTCCAGATCGGCGAAGAAAAAGCCCTGGCGGCCGTGGACCGGCCGGGCGATGACCAGGGTGTCCTCCCCCGCGGCGAAGCACTCCGCCTCCGTCTCCGCCCAGGGGGCCAGCCCCCGCTCCTCAAGCGCCTGGCGCACCAGAGAGAGCATCTGCTCCCGGGTGGGCGCCGCCTCCCGGCTGATCCATATGGACACCGCCGTGTCCGTGGCCTGTACCGTTTTCATGCTATGTATGCCCTCCCGCGCACAAAAGATCCTCATCCTGATTATAATGCAAAGAAAGTGGCGAGGCATAGAATAAAAATGTGGTAATTTAGCCAGAAACGTGCTATACTGGGGAAAGAGCTGGTATTATGTAACCTGTTTCGTCTTCTGTACCATCTGAAAGAGGGGGCATAGGGTTTGGAATATGTGGAAAAGCCCATCCGCCGGATCAGCTCCTACCAGGGCGTGGTCGTGGAGCTGACGGAGGATATGGTGGAGCTGACAAACGGTGCGCACACCGTCCGGGAGGTGGTCCACCACCCCGGCGGCGTATGCGTGGCCGCGGTGGATGAGGCGGGCCGGGTGGCCGTGGTGCGCCAATACCGCTATCCCTTCGCCCGCACGCTGCTGGAGCTGCCGGCGGGCAAGCTGGAGAAAGACGAGGACCCGGACCAGGCCGTGATCCGGGAGCTGAGCGAGGAGACCGGCCTGGAGGCCGACCGTTGGCGTCCGATGGGCTCCATCTACGTCTCCCCCGGCATCTCCACGGAGCGGCTGTACCTGTATCTGGCCACGGGCCTGCGCCAGGGCGCGGCCCATCCGGACCCCAACGAGTTTCTGGACGTGGCCTGGATGGACCTGGCGGAGCTGGTCTCCATGGCGGAGCGGGACGAGATCCACGACGCCAAGACGGTGATCGGCGCGCTGCGGGCGGCAAGACTTCTCGCCGGGAATTGATTTTCCCGCACAAATATGGTAGAATACTGATAACTTTGCCATGCAACCCCATCGGGCCGGCGGCCGGCCCACCGTTATAATACATCTCATTGGGAGCTCTTATGGAAAAGTATGTGATTCATGGCGGAAAGCCCCTCCGGGGCGAGGTGGATATCTCCGGCGCGAAAAACGCGGCGGTGGCCATCATCCCGGCGGCCCTCATGGTGCGGGGCGTATGCCGTCTGGAAAACCTTCCCGAGATCAGCGATACCGACACGCTTCTGCGTATCCTCACCTATCTGGGCGCGAAGGTGAATATGATCAACCGTTCCACCGTGGAGCTGGACTGCACCAGCGTCCAGATGGATGTTTTGCCCAAGCAGATGTGGGCTCTGACCCGGAAGATCCGGGCCAGCTATTATCTCATCGGCGCCATGCTGGGCCGGTTCGGCCGCGCCCGCAGCACCATGCCCGGCGGCTGCAACTTCGGCGAGCGGCCCATCGACCAGCACATCAAGGGCCTGACCGCCCTGGGCGCGGACATGGACGTGAACGGCGGCTTCATCCGCGCCGCCGCCAAGGGCGGCCGGCTGAAGGGCGCCACCGTGTATCTGGATAAGGTCTCCGTGGGCGCCACCATCAACATCATGATCGCCGCCGCCACCGCCGAGGGACGCACGGTGATCGAGAACGTGGCCCGGGAGCCCCACATCGTGGACCTGGCCAACTTCCTCAACTCCATGGGCGCGGACGTGCGCGGCGCGGGCACCGACGTGATCAAGATCCGGGGCGTGCGGGAGCTGCACGGCGGCTCCTATACCCTCATCCCCGACCAGATCGAGGCCGGCACCTACATGGCGGCGGTGGCCGCCGCCGGCGGTGCCATCCGGGTGTCCAACGTGATTCCCAAGCACCTGGAGTGCATCTCCAGCAAGCTGCGGGAGATGGGCGTGTCCGTGGAGGAGGGCGACGACTATGTCCTGGTCCGCCGGGACGGTCCGCTCCACCGGGCGAATCTGAAGACCATGCCCTACCCCGGCTTCCCCACCGACATGCACCCGCAGATGACCGCGGTGCTCTGCTGCGCCCCCGGTCTGAGCGTGGTGACGGAGGGCGTGTGGAGCAACGGCCGGTTCAAATACGTGGGCGAACTGAAAAAAATGGGCGCCGACATCCAGGTGGAGGACCAGTCCGCCTTCATCCAGGGCGTGGATCAGCTCACCGGCGCCGTGGTGAAGGCCTGCGACCTGCGGGCCGGCGCCGCCGTCGTGATCGCCGGCCTGGCCGCCCAGGGCACCACCACCGTGGAGGACATCAGCTATATCGAGCGCGGGTACCAGAACCTGGTGGGAAAGTGCCGCGCTCTGGGCGCGGATATCACCTGCATCGACGAGCCGGAGGAGTCGGACAGCCGCTCCGCCCGGCCCCATATCGCCGGGTGAGATGCGTCTGACCGTTTTCGCCAGCGGCTCCACGGGCAACTGCGCTCTGGTGCGGGGCGGCGGGCGGGCCATCCTGCTGGACGCGGGCATCTCCGCCAGGCGCATCTGCGCCGCGCTGGAGTCCGTGGCCGTGGACCCGGCCGGATTGGACGGCATCTTCATCACCCATGAACACGCGGACCATGTCTCGGGGCTCTCTGTTTTCACCAAGCGGTATCCCCTGCCGGTCTATGCCCCTGGGACAGTGGCGGGCGCTCTGCGCCGGTCGTTCCCGGGGGTATGCCCGTTTCTTGAGGACATCGAGCCGGAGCGGCCCCTGTCCCTGGGCTGCATGACCGTGACGGCCTTTCCCACCAGCCACGACACGGCCCAGAGCGTGGGCTACCGCATCGAGGCGGACGGCGCGGCGCTGGTCACCGCCACCGACACCGGCTGCGTCACGCCCCTGATGCTCCGGTATTTCTCCGGCGCGGACACGGCCCTCATCGAGGCCAACCACGACGAGGCCATGCTCCGCAACGGGCCCTACCCCGCCTATCTGAAGCGGCGCATCCTCTCCGACCGGGGCCATCTGTCCAACGCCGAGTGCACGTGGCTGGCGGCGGTGCTGGCCCGGCAGGGCACGGGGCGGATCGTGCTGGGCCATCTGTCCAAAAACAACAACATCCCCTCCCTGGCCCGGCGGACGGTGATCCGGGGCCTGGAGGGCACTCGGACGGAGCTTTTCCTGGCGCCGGAGCTGGGCTGCCTGGAAGTGGAGGTGTCCCCTTGCTGCGTGTGAGCCTCATCTGCCAGGGCCGGCTGAAGGAGCCCTGGTATGCCGACGCCTGCCGGGAGTATGTCAAGCGCCTGGGCGCCTACTGCAAGCCGGAGGTGATCGAGCTGGCCGAGGGCGGCGATGTGCTGGCCCGCGTCCCCAGGGGCGCGTACGTGATCGCCATGTGCATCGAGGGGCGCAAGCTCTCCAGCCCGGAGCTGGCGACGCTTTTGGAAAAACAGGCGAATCTTGGCCGCAGCCACATCTGCTTTCTCATCGGCGGGTCTGACGGCCTTCCTCCCCAGGCCAAGGCCGCGGCGGACTTCTCCCTGTCCATGTCGGACATGACCTTCCCACACCATCTGGCCCGGGTGATGGTCCTGGAACAGATCTACCGGGCATTTTCCATCACCGCGGGAACAAAATATCACAAATAACAGTCATATCGAATGAGGTGATCCTGCATGTCCTGGGGACTGCACAAATTCGGAGAGGAATACGACGCCTGGCCCAAGGGCCCGGACGGAGAGCCGGAGGAGCCGGCCTTCCTGACCAATCTGTCCCAGCTGGACATGGCCTCGGATATGCTGCGCAACATGCTGTCCGCCTATGGCATCCCCAGCGCCATCCGCTACCCCGGGGACGGCGCTTTCGGCAAGGTCATGATCGGCATGAGCGGCAACGGCGTGGATATCTTTGTACCAAAAAGCCTCCTGGAAGACGCCCAGGAGCTTTTGAAAGGAGAGCCTGAAAATGACCAACTACAGGAAGGAATATGAACGCTGGCTGAACAGTCCCGCTCTTTCCGACGAGGAGTGGCGGGAGCTGAACGCCATCCGCCAGGACGACGACGAGATCAAAAGCCGCTTCCGCGGCCCGCTGGAGTTCGGCACCGCCGGGCTCCGGGGCATGATGGGCGCCGGCCTGGCCCGCATGAACATCCACGTGATCCGCTGGGCCACCCAGGCCTTTGCCAGCCTGATCGTGGCCGAGGGCGACGCCGCCCGCCGCAAGGGCGTGGTCATCGCCTACGACTGCCGCATCAACAGCCCGGAATTCTCCCGGGAGGCCGCCTGCGTGTGCGCGGCCAACGGCATCCATGTGCGCATCTTTGACTCCCTGCGCCCCACCCCGGAGCTGAGCTTCGCGGTGCTGCACTACGGCGCCACCGCCGGCATCAACGTCACCGCCAGCCACAACCCCAAGCAGTATAACGGCTACAAGGTCTATTGGTCCGACGGCGCCCAGCTGCCGCCCCACCACGCGGAGGTGGTGGCCAAGAACATGGCCGCCATCGACATCTTCTCCGACGTGGTCACCATGCCCTTCGACGAGGCGGTGGAGAAGGGTCTGATCGAGTATCTGGGCGAGGAGACGGACGAGCTGTTCCTGAAAAACGTCCTGGGCCAGGCCATCGACCCGGCGGCGGTGCAGGCCGTGGCGGACGACTTCCAGGTGGTCTACACCCCCTTCCACGGCGCCGGCCACATCCTGGTGCCCGAGGCGCTGAAGCGTCTGGGCCTGAAGCACATCCACCCGGTGCCCGAGCAGATGGTCATCGACGGCTCCTTCCCCACGGTGGAGAGCCCCAACCCGGAGAACCCCGAGGGCTTCTACCTGGCGGTGGATCTGGCCCGGAAGGTGGGCAGCGACCTGATCATCGGCACCGACCCGGACTCCGACCGGGTGGGCGTCATGGCCCGGGGCAAGGACGGAGATTACCACACCATCACCGGCAACCAGATGGGCTCCCTGCTGGCGGACTATGTGATCACCGCCCGGCAGGCCGCGGGCACCATGCCTGAAAAGCCCGTGATCCTGTCCACCATCGTGTCCACCTCCATGACCAAGGCCATCTGCGAGGCCAACGGCGTGGCCTTCGGCGAGACCTTCACCGGCTTCAAGTTCATGGCCGAGCGCCTGGCGGGCTATGCCGCCGCCGGCACCGGCGAGCAGTATCTGCTGGCCTTTGAGGAGAGCTACGGCTACATGGTGGGCGACTATGTCCGGGACAAGGACGCTGTCACCGCCTCCATGATGATCGCCGAGATGGCCGCCCACTACTACCAGAAGGGCATGACCCTGCTGGACGCGCTGGACGCGCTGTATGCCAAATACGGCTTCTTCGCCGAGAAGACCGTGAACATCTACATGGAGGGCGTGGACGGACCGGACCGCATGGCCGCGCTGATGGCCCGGCTGCGGGAGAACACCCCCGCCGAGTTTGCCGGCCAGCGGGTGATACGCATGCGGGATTACCGGGACGGCACCGTCTCCGTACCCGGCCTGGGCCCCGTGGGCCGCACGCCCATCTCCGGGTCCAACGTGCTGTATTTTGAGCTGGAGGGCGACACGAACTTTATCATCCGGCCCTCCGGCACCGAGCCCAAGATCAAGGTCTATATCCTGGTCCGCGGAAAGGAGCGGGCCGAGTGCCAGGCCAAGATCGACGCCTGCGCCGCCGTGGCGGAGGCATTTGGAAAGGAGTAATTCCCCATTTTCATGAAAAAAACTCTCAGCATCCTTCTCGCCCTGTGTCTGCTGCTGGCCATGAGCGCGCCCGCCTTCGCCCTGAGCGAGGGCCAGGAGCGGGCGGTGATCGGCGCGGACCTGACCGAGGACCAGATCCTGAACGTCTACAGCCAGTTCGGCCTGACCCGGGGCTCCGTGACGGAGCTGACCGTCAGCAACGGCGAGGAGCGGCAGTATCTGGAAGGTCTGGTGGACGAGAGCGTCATCGGCACCAAGTCCATCTCCTGCGTGTATATCAAGACCCTGCCGGCCGACTCCGGTCTGACCGTCACCGCCAGCAACATCACCTGGTGCACCGAGGAGATGTACAAGGCCGCCCTGATGACCGCCGGCATCTACGACGCCGAGGTGAAGGTGGCCGCCCCCTTCGGGGTGTCCGGCACCGCCGCTCTCACGGGCATCTACAAGGCCTATGAGAACATCACCGGCGTGCAGCTGCAGGAGCAGGCCAAGGAGACCGCCACCGACGAGCTGGTGATCACGGCCCAGCTGGCCGACCAGATCGACGAGGTGGACGCGGTGGCCATCGTCAACGAGCTGAAGCTGCTGCTGGACGAGACCAGGACCATGACGGACGACGAGCTGCGCGCCCAGGTGGTCCAGATCGCCTCCCAGTACGGCTACACCCTGGACGACGCCACCATCAGCCAGCTGATCGGCCTGTGCCGGGATCTGGAGGGGCTGTCCACCAACGAGCTGCAGGAGAAGGTGGAGCAGTTCAAGGACGCCCTCTCCTCCGTCACCCACTACGCCCAGCAGGTCCAGGGCTTCGGTGCCAAGGTGGCCAGCTTCTTCAAGAGCATCGCGGATTTCTTCCGGAACCTGTTCGGCTGACGCCGGACATACAAAAAAGAGCATGGCCGGAGGTGTCATCCAATAAAACAAGTTTAGATTGTTTTCGGAGTGCGGCATGATTTCGGTCATGCCGCAGTTCCGTTTATGAGGTCGCTCAAAAGCGAGGCCGGGAGTATCCCAATGTAGTTGTAGCTGATATCCACATCCTGCACCCGATGTCCGCTGGACTTGTCCGGCGCATGAACATAGACCGCCTTGACCAGATCGTTCAGGATTGCGGGCGTCAGTTCCGTCAGGCAGAGGTACTTCTTCACCGTGCGGATGAAACGGTCTACATTGTCCGCCTGATCTTCCTGCTCGGAAATCTCCTTGGTCAGGACAGTGACCTCATCCCGAAGCGCCGTTTGCTCCTTTTCGTAGTCGTCGGACAGCATTTGAAATCTCGCCTCGCTCAGCCGTCCCGCCACCATATCCTCATAGATCCGCTTGAAAAGCCTGTCAAGCTCGGCGATACGGTTTTCGGATTTCTGGAGCATTCTCCGCTTGCCAGACAGTTCTTTTCTTGCCTCAGCATCCCGCTTTGCGCCCAGAGCCTTCCGAAACGCATCTTCATAGTTGGAGATACAGAATGCCACAAGCTGCAAATGCTTCAGTACGCCTTCTTCGAGAACGACAGCGCGAATAAAATGTGACCCACAGACCTCGTTTCCTTTAAGCCTCGATGTGGAACAGATAAAGTGATCCTGCCTTGCCTCAAAGTTTTTGCTTGTGCAGTAGTACAGCTTTTCTCCGCAATCGGCACAGCGGACGATGCCGGAAAACATATTGCTTTTTCCTGTTCTCGTCGGGCGGCGTTTGTTCTGGCGTAACTCCTGCACACGGGCAAAGGTATCCTCGTCTATGATGGCTTCATGCGTGTTCTCAAACACGACCCATTGCTCCGGTGGGTTCTCAATTTTGCGCTTGTTTTTATACGATTGCCGGTGGGTCTTGAAGTTCACCATCCGTCCGAGGTACTCCTGCTTGTCAAGTATGCCGGAGACGGTGCGCGGCGCCCATTGATGCGGATCGTCGGGTGCCTTTGCGGGAGCATTTCTGCCCTGTTTCATCCAGTGAACGGTGGGACAGTCTACCTTGGCGGCTCTCAGCTTCTTTGCAATCTGAGAGGGGCCATAACCCTCCATACACCATGCGAAGATTTGCCGAACAACTGCGGCGGCTTCCGGGTCTACGATCCAGTGCTTCTTTGGATTTTCCGGGTCCTTCATGTAGCCGTATGGCGGATTGGTGGTCAGGTATTCGCCGGACTCGCCCTTCTGTTTCATGGACGCTGTGACTTTACGACTGGAGTCTCTGACATAAAACTCGTTGATTACGTTGAGAAACGGCGTAAAGTCATTCTCCTGCTGGTTGGCGCTGTCCACGCCGCTGTTTACGGCAATGAAGCGGACGTTGTGCTTCGGCAGAAGGATTTCCGTATAGAAGCCAACTTCCAAATAGTTCCTTCCTGCCCTCGACATGTCCTTGACAAGCAGGACTCCCACTTTGTCTGCCTCAACAAGTTCCATCATTCTCTGCCAATCGGGTCTTTGAAAATTCGCCCCGGAGTATCCGTCATCCACAAAATATTCGATATTTCTGAAGCCTTGGTCATGTGCATACCGGGTCAACTGTGCCTTTTGATTGGTTATGCTGTTGCTCTCACCTGCAAGCTCGTCGTCACGACTGAGTCGGCAGTAGATCGCAGTAATCTTGTCAGACTGCTTTGCCATGTTTTCTTCTCCTTTCGTCGGCGGGCAGTCTGCCAATACAGGTTCGTGCGAGTCCATTATATCATATTCCACCCTCAGATTCACCTCTTTTCCGATTCTTTTTCAGATTCTTTTGCCATGTGGCAGAGCAGTTTT
This sequence comes from uncultured Oscillospiraceae bacterium, assembly GCA_947626345.1. GTDB lineage: Bacteria > Bacillota > Clostridia > Oscillospirales > Oscillospiraceae > CAJOIG01. The sequence continues at coordinate 47,204 of CANQSF010000008.1, forward strand.
TCAGGCAGGCTTTTTGAACCGTCATAGCTGCCGTTGAAGCGGTATGTCGTCCTGCCGGACTCGATGCGGACGGTGACGGATGGGAGAACGGCGGCAAGATAATTCGGCGCGGTGATCTCACCGTCGGAAGCAATTTTGAAGTTGTAGTTTTTGCTGTTAGCCATTGAGCACCTCCCTGTTTTTCTTGGAAATCCTTGCGGCTTTTCCTTCCCATTTGGTTTCTTCTTTCAAGCGCCCTCTGAGTGCATCGTTTACCTGAGCCATGTCTGCATGAAGCTCTGCGATGTCCTCGGCATAGAAATGACTGGTGTTCTTCATGCGAGAGGCAATCTGGTTTATGTTGCTGCCGATTTTGCTCACTGCGGCACACAGCTTCCGCAGCTCGGTGTAGTCCACATTGATAATGTAACCGTCGATCAGCATCTTGCGGGCATACGACCCGAAGTTGTGCGTCCCAAGCTCCGCCATCTTGGATTTGATGATCTGCTCCTCCTGTTCGGTCAGGCAGATTTCCTTACGGATTGGTCTTACTCTGTTTGCCATATTCGATTCCTCCTTTGGCTGGCAATAGATTTTCAGGTGAGAGGGTATTTCCTCACTATACAACGGACATCTCCGCGCCCTTTTGGGGGTATGCCATCGAAAATATCCCTCTATAAGACAACGGACATTTTTGCGGCGAATAACAGGGCATACCGAAAGAAAATTTTCCGAAGACGAGAATACCCCTCTACTTTACAACGGACATTTTTTCGCCAAAATGCACCCCTTTAAATTGTAAAATTTTTATGAACAACAGTTTCCTCGCTCAATTTACAACGGATAAAATAAAGCCGTTTGACGGGGCATCTCTATTCAAAAACTAAGTCTCTCTATATAACAACGGACACTTCAGAGCAAAAACTTGACATCTGGAGTGAAATTTTTTCGGGAACCCCCTCACTTTACAACGGACATAAATTGCCCGAAACGCAGGTATCGCCAGAAGAAAATTTTATCAAGCAGCGAACATCCCCTCTATTTTACAACGGACATTTTTTCGACAAATGAGGGGGTGCTGAGAAAGATTATTTTGAGAACAGCGGCATCCTCTACTTTGAAAAGCCGAGGATGCCGCTGTTGCATGGATACATTTTGGGAAGAACAGCAAGCAAATCCGCTGTCCGTACACAGCGGAAAAATGACCATCCTCCACGCCGCAGAGAACGGTCATTTTTATTCGTGGGATAGTCCCACACCCTTATAGAAATCCGTCAAGGTCTCTTGATTTCATTCGTGTTTTCGAGTATAATATGCTTGTTGAATTATAGGGAAAAGGGGCGATGGAAGATGAAATATCTGTCTGTCCGGCAGACATCGGAACGCTGGGGCATCTCCACCCGGCGCATACAGATTCTTTGCTGCGAAGGTCGCATTCCCGGAGCGGTGCGGATAGGCTATGCATGGGCAATTCCTGATGACGAGCCAAAGCCAAAGGACGCGAGAATCAAGAGTGGGAAATATATTAAGGCTACGGCGTCGAAAGAGTAATGCTTTAATATAAGAATATTTCAACGCACTTCAAATCTATCGTGGTGGGGGGAAAATTATGAGGGAACGAGAAATGCCGCCTTTTGCTCCGGTATTGATGGAGTCAACAAGGGCTATTGGATATAGCTTAGAAGCCGCCATTGCGGATTTGATCGACAACAGTATCGCGGCTAAAGCGGGAAAAGTCCAACTGTTTTTCTTCCCGGTAGATGACGCATATGTGTGTATTCTTGACGATGGCTTTGGAATGGACGATACTCAAATAGACCGAGCTATGCAGTATGGCAGCATGAGTCCAAGTGAAGTTAGAGAATCATCTGATTTAGGGCGATATGGCTTGGGATTAAAAACAGCCTCTTTGTCGCAGTGCCGTGTGTTGACTGTTATAAGCAAGCAGGACAACTGCATAGCAGGGCGGCAGTGGAATTTAGACTATGTCGCAAAAACAGGCAAATGGTCACTGCTCATTTTAGACGAAGATGAATTGGACTCCGTACCGCATATTTCTGATTTAAAGAAACAGGATCACGGAACACTTGTTGTCTGGCAGAAACTCGACCGCCTTATGATAGGAGAACTTGATTTTGAAAAATCGTTTGGCCGCAAAATGGATGCAGTTCGCAGCCATCTTGAACTTGTTTTTCATAGATATCTTACAGGCGAGCAAGGGATAAAAAAGCTTGAGATCGATTTTAATGGCGTCAAAATTAACGCGGCAGATCCATTCCTGTTGAAGAAAAGTACACAGGCTATGGATACTGAGACGCTAATTGTAAGAGAAAAGAAAATACTTGTTAAACCCTACATATTGCCGCATATTTCTAAGCTTACAGACGCTGAGAAAGAACAACTTGGAGGCAAAGAGGGTATCCGCAAAAATCAAGGATTTTATGTGTATCGAAATAAACGGCTTTTGATTTGGGGAACGTGGTTCCGCATGATGCGCCAGGGGGATTTATCAAAACTTGCGCGTATAATGGTTGACATTCCAAATGATCTTGATGACTTGTGGACCCTTGACATTAAAAAATCTCATGCAATCCCCCCGGCAGAAGTACGGCAAAACCTTCAGGTGGTAATAGATAGAATTGCAGATAAAAGTAAAAGGACATGGACGTTCAGAGGAAAAAAAGAAACTTCGGACTCAGTTGAGCATATGTGGTTCCGCTTGAAAACCCCGAATCAAGGCGTGACATATGAAATTAACCGAGACCATCCTCTGGTAGAACAGATTGTTCGTGCATTCCCAGCAACAAAAACAAAAGTAGAGACCCTGCTGAGATATATTGAGCAAAACATTCCGCTGAATCAGTTGTATGTTGACTTAAATAATGATGAAAAAATTGAAAATGACTCAGGTGTTAAAGAAGCGGACGTAAAAAGCACTTTGGAACAGCTGCTTTCTTCTATGACAAGCAAAATTGAAAAAGCAGAGTTCCTTACGCAAATTGAACACACTGAACCATTTTGCTTTTTTCCTGAAATCATTAAGCAGTTTATGGAGGAGAATTCCAAATGATGAACCCAAACATTGCTATGCTGGAAAGCGTTATTTCAGCAGCGGTAAGCACTCAGTACAAAGATGTCCCGCCTACGGAAGAAGAATTTAATGTGCTTGCAGCGACAATGCGTAGTAATATGGCTAGCTTTCCTGTGAAGGATGACGAATTTGTTGATATTCTTTTTAGGCTCAGGTCAACAATAGTAATTCAAATGGATGTCGGCGTGTTCATCAACGACCGTAATACTCCGCATAAGTCGTGGTTGCCGGCAAGGAAAGCGGATTTGGATTTCTTCTTTTGGAAAAGATATAAAAGGTATCTCGAAGAAATAAAGCATTGGAACCCTCGCGTAACAGCTACTCTCGATAAGGTGTCCGATGAAATAGTCGATCTTTTGGGGGATCCACACAGCGAAAACCCATTTCAACGCAGAGGATTAGTCCTTGGTGATGTTCAATCTGGAAAAACGGCAAACTATACTGCCATTTGCAACAAGGCGGCAGACACAGGATACCGCATTATTATTGTCCTTGCCGGAATGACAGAAAATCTTCGGCAGCAGACACAATCTCGACTGGATGCTGAATTTTCAGGGCGAAAGAGCGAATATTATCTTGACCCAAAAGCTGAACTTGAAATTAAAAATCAGCCGGTTGGAGTAGGCCGTTACGGCGTTCAAAAGCGTATAGCGGCATTCACATCTGTAACTAAAGACTTCGATATCAACGTCCTAAAAAGCAATGATCTGAACCTTCAGAGCGTATCTGATCCGGTCGTGCTCGTTGTAAAAAAGAACAAAAGTATTCTGAACAATTTAATCAGATGGCTGTCGAAAAGCAAGGATTCCGCTTCCGGAAAGATCCTTCTTCCGATGATGCTGATTGATGATGAGGCTGACAATGCTTCCGTGAATACAAAAAGTGAAGATGAAAATCCTGCGGCAATCAATGCCTGTATCCGCAGACTTTTGAAATGCTTCAGCCAAGCATCGTATTTAGGTATTACTGCTACCCCTTTTGCAAATATTTTTATCAATCCTGAAACCGATGACGAAATGGTGGGGGACGATCTATTCCCGCGTGATTTTATATATTCACTTGCTCCGCCATCAAATTATATTGGAGCTGACAAAATTTTTGGAGAGGTTCCGGAGTTTGCAAATGCATTGGTTCCACTTTCCCGCGATGAAATGGATTTATTCTTTTCATTTACGCATAAAAAGACTTTGGAAGTAGACGCATTGCCTCCAAGTATGTATGAAGCAATCAGCTATTTCTTGCTGTTCAATGTCGTTAGAGATATTAGAGGAGACCTAACCGAGCATCGCTCAATGATGATTCATGTAAGCCGTTTTATTGACGTACAAAATCAAATTACAGATCTTGTCAACGAATGGCTGGTACAAGTTAAATCTGATATTCTTAATTATGCAGCTTTGTCGGCTGAGGAACGTGAAAAAATCACAAATTTAAAATATCTGCAAAAGATTTGGGAAAAGAACAACCTTGAGCAGATCAGCGGCAAGAATTGGGATAGTGTTTGCCGTCAGTACCTTTATAAGGCAGTTGCCCCTGTAGCCGTAAGAGCTGTAAACAGTAAAACTGGAGCCACCAGTCTTGATTATTTTAACCATAAAGACGATGGGCTGCGTGTGATTGCAGTTGGGGGGAACGCACTTTCACGAGGTTTAACTCTGGAGGGGCTGGGGGTTAGTTACTTCTATCGTAAATCTCAGATGTATGATACTCTGCTTCAAATGGGAAGATGGTTTGGATATCGGCCAAATTATGAAGACCTCTTTAAAATATGGATCGCAGAAGAAGCAATTGACTGGTATGGATATATAACGAATGCAGCCAATGAGCTGAAAGATGAAATATCCAAAATGAAACTCGCCAATCAAACTCCAATGGAGTTTGGATTGAAGGTAAGACAAGATCCAAACTCGCTTATAGCAACGGCGCGTAATAAAATGCGCTCCGCTGTCCAAGTAAGCCGCCCCATTACTGTTTCCGGAAAGCTTCTTGAAACACCTCGATTAAAGGCGAGTAATGAAATTCTCAAAGCTAATGAAAATACATTTAAGGAGTTTGTAGACAGTTTGGCGGTCGCCGGACGGTTGGATTCTTCAGAAAAACCGTATTACTGGCGCGGTGTTCCAAAGGAACTTGTTTCTCAGCTGTTGTTGGATTTTGAAACTCATCCTTGGCACTTGCAATTCCAGGGACGGGCCCTTTCAGAATACATAGATACGCAAATGAATGATGCTCTTTGGGATGTTGCCTTGATTACAAGCGGTGACGGCAGGTCCTATTCTGAGGGGTTAAAATACGGAGACAAGGTTCTTACCATCGGCGCGACCGAGAAACGTAAAGTCATCGCTGATGATAAGATGATTAGGATAAGCGGCACAAAGATTAAAGTCGGCTCAGGCGGGTGCACAAAAGTCGGATTGACAAAAGAGCAAGTCAGAGATGCAGAGCAGAGGTTTAAAGAGCTGAATGGAAATAAACATATGTCAGACAGCGCATATCTCATCAAAGAACGTAATCCGTTGCTGATGCTGCATATCATTGAGGTTGATTTGCTTGAGCAGGAATCAACAAGCGTGAATGTTCCACCGTTTTTATTCGCATTAGGTGTCGGCTTTCCTGATACGGGCGTTGGAACCAAGAAAGCAAACTATGTAGTCAATATGGTGGAGCTTAAAAATTGGATGGATCCGGACGAGGAAGAAGACGAATGAAAATAACGGCTGAACAACTTCATAGAAAATGGAGTTCCATCGATTACTATGATGGCGGATATATTCAGATAGAAGCACAGCACCCTCTGGATTGGTTTGTGGGGTATGAAAAAGTCAGTCAAAAGGCCCTTTTAATTATTTCTGAAAAAGAGCCGGAGCTCCTGCCGACCTCTAAATCAATTATTGTTTCTAAACGGCTGCGCGCGGATAATAAATGGACTTTATTACTGACACTGATGCGGACAGAGCAGGAAAGCGTTTTTGAAACGCTGTGTGCTGACATTATTACATATTCAGGGACAGCCGAAGACGAGTCGTCTGCCTTGGCTTTAACATTAAAAAGATATAAGCAATGGAATAAACTGCTTGAATATCAGAAAAAAGGGTTGATGGACGAAAGTAGCCGCAAAGGCTTGCTGGGAGAGTTGATATATCTTTGTCATGTTATAAAAAACGGATACCCAGTTTTATCTGCGGTACAAGGATGGGTTGGGCCAGATGGGGCTGATCAGGATTTTGTGTATGCTGACGGATGGCACGAGATAAAATCTATAGGTTTATCTGCTGCGTCAATTACCATTTCATCTTTGGAACAGTTAGACAGAGAAGATCCGGGTGAAATTGTTGTTATGCGCATTGATAAATGCGCACCGGAACGCAATGGCACTTTTTCTCTTGGTGATCAGGTGGATGCAGCTATGAATCTCATTAAGGGGGATTCTGACGCGCTGTCTCTAATGGAGCGTAAACTTGCAAGCTGCGGATATATTGATTTGCCTGAATATCGGGAACAGAAATATATTCTCTCAGGAGAATCACATTTTACGGTAGATTCAAGTTTCCCAAAACTTACTGGAAGCTCAACACCAGCACAGATTATTTCAGCACAATATGTCATCAGCCTTTCAGGTATTGAAGGCTGGCGGTTGGAGGGGTAAAACATATGGACGCGCAGGAATTCAGAAAAGATTTTCTTGAAAATGTAAAGGCAGAAGCTGCAGCTACTGGGGAGGGCTCCTGCGCATCGTTCGTGGAATATATGGCACAGTATCTCGTGGAAGCAGAAGTGCTGCCGGATTTCAATTCATCTTTTTATACTAATACGTCAGGCAGAAAGAAGTACCGAGTAGATGGGTACGCACTTGATGAGTTTGACTTTACCATGAATTTGATCATTGCGGATTATGATGGGATAGATGAAAGAACGTTGACGAAATCTGTTGCGAATAATGATTTTTTAAGGCTTGCTTTGTTTGTTGACCAAGCGTTGACCAGCAGCCTTTATAAAGAAATTGAAATGAGCACTCCTTGCGCAGACCTTGTTGATATGCTTCGCTCATATCGTGACCGCATACGCAAATACAGACTTATTATTTTTACTGATGCAGAAATGAGCGGGTCAATTACTGCGTTGGACAATCTTGTAATCTGTGGAGTTGAAGCAGAATGCCAGATTTGGGATATCGACCGTCTTTATCGAGTCTGTTCATCTGATTTGGGAAGGCAGGACATAGAGATAAATTTCCGCGATTACACAGGCGAGGGCATCCCTTGCCTTGAAGCGAGCAGCGCGGCCACCGCAGAGTACAATAGTTATTTATGCATTATTCCGGGAGAGGTATTGGCTGATATATATGATAAATATGGAAGTCAGCTTCTCGAAGGGAATGTGCGTTCATTTTTATCGACCAAGGTGGCCGTAAACAAAAAAATCCGTGAAACTATTTTACGAAATCCATCTATGTTCTTCGCGTATAATAATGGCGTTTCTGCAACAGCAAAAGAAGTCGAAATCGAATCGACAGAAAAAGGAAACTTTATTATTGGCGCAAGGGACTTTCAGATAATAAATGGCGGTCAAACAACAGCATCGCTCTCAAATACGAGATATAAAGACCGGGCAGATCTCCGCGGAATATATGTGCAGATGAAGCTGACAGAAATTGATGAGAGCGATCCGGATCGTTCTACAGAATTAATAAGAAATATTTCACGTTCATCAAACAGTCAAAATAAAGTAAGCGATGCTGATTTCTTTGCCACTCATCCGTTCCATGTCCGTATAGAGCAGTTCTCACGCAGAATATTTGCACCAGCGGAAGCTGGTGCTCAGTATGAAACAAAATGGTTTTATGAACGCGCCAGAGGACAATATCTTCAGGCGCAAATGCGTTTGACACCTGCTAAGAAAAAGCAGTTTGCTTTACAGAATCCAAAGAATAAAGTCATTACTAAAACAGATTTAGCGAAGGTCAGAAATACTTGGAGCGGATATCCGCAGATCGTAAGCAAAGGAGCTCAGACGAATTTCATGAAATTCGCTGAGCTTATTGGTGAAGTATGGGCAGAAAAAGACTACGTTTTCAATGAACGTTATTTTACCGAATCAGTTGCGCTCATGATCCTTTTTAAACATTTGGAGGCAATGATTCCTAAACAATCCTGGTACGAACAAGGATACAGGGCAAATATTGTTACATACTCTATTTCTCTTCTTAGGCTGCTGATAAAGAGGCAATTCAAGGATATGGATTTGGATTTGCAGGGGATTTGGCAGCGGCAAAGTGTTCCTGATATTATTTCAAAAGTCCTTGAAGATATTTCTGAACAGGTATTTCGTAAAATTACTGATCCGAGCAGGCAAACCATTAATGTTACTCAGTGGTGCAAACGGGATGCCTGCTGGAAAAGCGTCCAAGAAATAGATATTCGCCTTCCGGCTTCATTTACAAGTGTGTTGATCAGCAAAGCGGAAAAGAAAACTGCTGAAAGCGAAGCAAAACAAGATCAACGGATTATTTCCGGTGCAGAAGCCCAGACGAGTGTGCTTGCATACAACGCCGAGCAGTGGCGAAAGTTGTCAGAGTTTGCTGCACAAAAGAAAATGTTGAGTCCTGATGAGATGACAGCATTAAGATATGCGTGTCAAATACCAAACAAAATTCCAAGCCCTTATCAAAGCCAACGGTTGTTAGGACTTCTTGAGAGAGTTTTCGCAGAGGGATTTAAGTTCTGAATACGCAGGGAAAGAGGAAAAGAAAATTGTATACAGTCATAGATTTGTTTGCCGGAGCGGGAGGCTTGAGTCTCGGCTTTGCGCAAACACAAAAATTTGAAATCAAAGTTGCATTTGAGAACAGCCCTTATATGCAGGAAACATACCGCAATAATCATCGAAACGTAGATGTTATGGGGGATGTTTGCGCTGCTGATTATACGGAAATCAAAAGAAAATACGGAGATATTGATGTCGTTATTGGCGGTCCCCCCTGCCAGGGGTTCTCTAATGCAAATCGGCAGAAGAATCATGCTGTCAGCCAAAATAATATGCTTGTAAAACAGTATCTCCGTGCAATTCTTGAACTGAAGCCGAAAGCATTTGTTATGGAAAATGTAAGCATGCTGAAGTCAGAAGTTCACAGATTTTATATGGAAGATTTGGATGTCAATGTTGTTCAGCAGTATGACATTCCTGTAAAAGTTACGCCTCTAATTTTGCTTGATGAACAATACACGTTTGACGGTGTTATAGACATTATCCAAGATCCACAGAAGATTGCAGCATATATTTGGGATGAAAATGACTATTTTGAATTGAATGTCATATATAAAGCATCAAAAAGCAATGATAAGCTGGAAAAGGCGCTTGAAAAGCATGAAGCAAGTTTGAAAAAAATTATCAAGAAGCAGCTTAAGAAAAATGATACGGGATATATATCTACGGAGTCAAGGAAAGCCTTTTCCGCTGTCTCTGCTTTCTATGAGGGAAACCTGTCGGCAGACAAAATTAAGCAGCAAATTGAACCAGCTGTTATGCTTCAGAGAATGCTCAGCAAAGCACAGGAAATATATAATAATCGTATCATTGTGGATTCGTATTCATCAACAAAAGGCGTTGCGGCTAACATTAAGTCATTTTCGGTGTTCGATTATTTAAAAAATATTTTAGAAAAAATAGAGGATGGATATGTAATTGACAGTGATGTTTTATGTGCAGCAGATTATGGGGCCCCACAAAAAAGAATGCGCTTTGTTGTTGTCGGTATAAAAAAGAGCATATCACCTAAGATAGCACTGCCAAAAGGTCAATTCGACAAAGATGAGTACCGAACTGTCAGAAATGCAATAGAAGATTTGGAAGATGTGGATCCTGTTTTTGATTTGGACGATGAAAGAAAAGGTATTGCGCTTCCCTCAAAAGAGCTATGTGGAGAGCTCGCTTTATATTTAAGAGATTCAACAATACTTAGAAACCATATCGTTACAAAGACAACAGACACCGCTATGGATCGATTTAAGGCGCTCAAGCAGGGAGAAAATTTCCATTCGCTTGACGAGAGCATGAAATCAAATACGTATACTGATGCCTCTCGGACGCAGAACACGATATATCTTCGCTTAAATTATGATGAACCCAGCGGCACCGTTGTAAATGTTCGGAAATCTATGTGGATACACCCAACTTTAAACAGGGCAATCAGCGTGAGAGAAGCTGCGCGGCTGCAAACTTTTCCTGACAGCTTTGTTTTCTGTGGCACTAAAGATAAACAGTATCAGCAGGTCGGGAATGCGGTGCCTCCTATTATGGCAAAGGCTATTGCAGAGAAATTGGCAAAGATACTTAACGATAATTTACCAAAGGACTGAGACAATGGCAGATAATCTTACAAAAGAAGTTCGCAGCATGAATATGTCGCATATTCGAAGCAAGAACTCTAAACCGGAAGAGATTGTTCGCAAGTTTTTATTTGCAAATGGTTTTCGGTATCGAAAGAATGTAAAATCACTGCCCGGCTGCCCTGATATTGTATTGCCAAAATACCATACCGTGATTTTTGTTAACGGTTGTTTTTGGCATAAGCATAATTGCTCCAGATTTGTTTGGCCGACATCAAATCAGGAATATTGGCGTCAAAAGATTCTGCATAATGTGGAAAGAGACAAGCGTAATACTGATCTGCTTCAGCAAACAGGATGGAACGTTCTCATCGTTTGGGAGTGTGAATTAAAGGCAAAAAGCAGAAGCGAAACCTTGCAAAGAGTCATTGCAGAATTGGAGGGTACACGGTGAATACAACAAATAGAGCTTTATCAATTATTGCGTTTTATTTGTCTGAATATGATATGAAAGCAGTCAATGCCTTGGGGTTTCAAACTCGCAGTGAAGCGATCAACAGCATTTCTCACAATGTAGGAAATGGCAATAACTATTTAAAACTCAGGCGTGATGAGTTTGATGCCCTGCCTGAAAGCTCAAGTTCAAGAAAAGGGTGGAGAAATAGACCGCCTATTAGAGAAGTCGTTGAGATGGCCGCGTATTTACGACAATTTTCATTTGATGAAATAACTGACATAGTTAAAGCACTTATAGAACATGAAGACAGTATCCCTGTTAATTTAACGGATTCGCAGAACGACTCTGTTTTGGATACAGTGGATGAAAATGAATTTGAAAGTTTAATTAATTTTTCTGATCCGACTGCAAGACTTGTTGTTAAAACTGAAACAGGCACTTATCGAGTATACAATCAATCAAAAGTAGTACAGTTGAAAATATTATATCGCGGATGCTGTCAAATATGTGGGATTAATCCGGTAGCACAATTCAATACCAATATCTGTGAAGCTCACCATATTTTGCCTTTTTCGGAATCTCAAAACAACGATTCAAATAATATCATAATTTTATGTCCTAACCACCATAGATTGATACATAAGCTCAAACCGGATTTTGACCCGGAAAAATTGACGTTTTCGGTGAAGGGTAAAGACATACTGCATGTAGTATTAGACTACCATTTGAGACGGAATTAGACTAATATTCATTATTGAATGCATTTGGGTTCATCAAAATCCGGGTTGACAGCAGCCCGGATTTTGTGTATACTATAATTCACCCGAAAAGGAGGTCTCTTAAAATGAAGCAACTGGGTAACAGACTTCGGGCTTTGCGGGAGAGCATCAATATTTCACAATCTAAGTTGGCAGAGATCCTTGGCTCTACACAGTCCAGTATCAACCGCTATGAGAACGGTCAGGCTACGCCTACAGTTGCACTTTTGCGGAAATATGCGGACTATTTCGATGTTTCTATGGACTACATTTTTGCCCGCTGTGATGCGCCGCAGGGAAAGTTGTATCAGGCAGTGCCTCCCGTTTCAGATGACAACCCGGAATTGCAGAAATTTGTCGAGATGTGCTTTAATCCGGGTTCGCCCATGAATGAGCGGTTGAAGAACACTTTGATTCGGATGTTGGAGGGGAGCATACAGGCATGAGCGAAGAATTAACCCCTAAAATGAGTCAATTTGATAAGATCATTTCCATCATCGATCAGGCCCGCAATCGCGCTCTGAGAGCAGTCAACGCTGAGCTTATCCGGATGTATTGGGATGTGGGAGAATATCTCTCCGATCTGTGCGCATCGTCAGGCTTTGGCGACAAGGTGATTGACGAGGTCGCCGCTTATATTGCCGAACATAACCCCGGCGTCAAAGGCTTTAACCGCCGCGGACTATATCGAATGAAGCAGTTCTATGAGACCTACAAGGACGACGAATTTGTGTCAGCACTGCTGACACAAATCAGCTGGACTAACCACCTCTTGATCATGTCCGGCTCAAAGTCCACCGAGGAGCGGCATTTTTACATGGCGCTCTGCGTAAAGGAGCATTATTCTTCCCGCGAGCTGGAACGCCAGATGGACAGCGCCTACTATGAGCGGTATATGCTGTCCAACCAGAAACCACTTCCGAATCTCGTAACAAAGGACGTGCGAAACAGTATCCTGGATTCCTATGTGCTGGAGTTTCTTGACTTGCCGAAGGATTACTCCGAGCGCAATCTGCGAAAAGCAATTATTGCAAATTTAAAGGACTTTATTTTGGAATTTGGCAGAGATTTCTCCTTTATCGGTGAGGAATACCGCATCCAAGTCGGCGGGCAGGATTTTTACATTGACCTGCTTTTCTACAATCGAGCCCTGAGCTGTCTGGTGCCTGTGGAGCTGAAAATCGGCAGATTCAAGCCGGAGCATATCGGTCAGATCAACTTCTATCTGGAGGCGCTCGACCGGGATGTGAAGAAGCCCAACGAAAATCCCAGCGTAGGAGTGATTCTGTGTGCGGCTAAGGACGATGCAGTTGTTGAGTACGCGCTCAGCCGCAGCACTTCGCCCACGCTGGTATCGAGCTATACCGAGCATTTGCCGGATAAGAAGCTGTTGGAGGAAAAGCTCCGTGAATTGACTGACCTTGCGCTGGAGATGGGAGAGGTCGAAGAAACGGATTGAGGCACGTATCTTGGAGCGTTTGGTGCGGATAGAACAACAAAAAGGCACTGGAAGTTTAATTTGGAGATGGGGTATGGAAACAAAAGAGTATATGTCATTGGAAGTAGCGGCCGAAAAATGGCATAGTAAATCTTGGTATGATGTTCAAACGGCTTAATTCCTTGATTGCAACAAAAAAATGATAACATATCACAAAGAGAGTAGCCATACCCGGAAACTTTCCGAGTATGGCTGTTCTCCTTGTTGCACCCCTGTTTGGCAGCTACCCAATGTCAGTATTGTTTTGATACTGTCTTATTGGAAGCTACCCGGAGCCATGCTCTTTTTTTGCGCCGCGAAGGACAAAAGGCCGGGGAGCGGTCCGCTCCCCGGTCTGTCTATATCGCTTTGCTTATTTCGACGCTGCCTGATAGTGGACGTGGAGCAGCTCGTGGGTCCTTTCCTGCAGCTCGTCCAGCACTCTGGCGGCGATGGGGTTGCGCTCGGAGCTCTTGATGAGCGCCCGCCGGTCGGTGTCGTAAAGGCCGCCGGCCCGCTGGTTCTTCACCGCGGTCAGGCCGTAGGGCTGACCGGCGCCGCCCACGCATCCGCCTTTGCAGGTCATGACCTCGATGAGGTCGTAGTACTCCTCGCCGGCCTCGATGTCGGCCAGGAGCTTGCGCACGTTCACCAGGCCGTGGACCACCGCGATGCGCAGCATCCGGTCCCCCACGGGAAGGCTCACGGTGCGCACCGCGTCGGTGCCCCGCAGGCCGGAGAACTCGACGTCCCGGAGGGTGTTCTTGCTCTTGTCCTCCATGACCCGGCGGATCACCGCCTCCGCCACGCCGCCGGTGGCGCCGAAGATGGTGCCCGCGCCGGTGCCCATGCCAAAGGGCAGATCGGGGGCCTCGCCCTCCAGCTCCGCGAAGCGGATGCCGGACTCCTTGATCATGTTGATGATCTCCTGGGTGGTCAGCACCAGATCCACGTCCCGGCGGCCGTTGTGGGTGAATTCCTCCCGGGCGGCCTCGCCCTTCTTGGCGGTGCAGGGCATGATGGCGATGTGGTAGGTGGTCCGGCCTTCGGCCTCATCCAGCTTGTCGTGCTCCTGCCGGAGCACGGCGGCGAACATCTGCATGGGGGATTTGCAGGTGGAGATGTTCTTCAAAAACTGGGGCGCTTCCTTCTCCACATACTTCACCCACGCCGGGCAGCAGCTGGTGAACATGGGGAAAGGCCCGCCCTTGGCCAGCCGCTCCAAGAATTCGTCCGCCTCCTGCATCACCGTCAGGTCCGCGCCGAAGGTAGTGTCGTAGACCTCGTCCGCGCCCATCATCTTCAGGGCGGACACCAGCCGGTTCAGGGTGTTGACGCCGGGCTCCAGGCCGAAGGCCTCGCCCACCGCCACGCGCACCGCCGGGGCGATCTGGAACACCACCCGCTTGGTGGGGTCGTGCAGGGCCCGCCAGGCGGGGCCGATCTCGTTATAGATGGTGATGGCGCCGGTGGGGCAGGCCGCGGCGCACTGGCCGCAGCCGATGCAGTTGGTCTCCGACAGCTTTTTGCCGAAGGCGGGCATGACCTGCAGCTCGCTGCCGCGATAGGCGAAGTTCAGGATGCTCATGCCCTGCATCTCCTCGCACACCCGGATGCAGTCGCCGCACAGGATACACTTGTTGGGGTCCCGGACGATGGAGGGCGAGGTGGAGTCCCGCTCATAGTGGGGGCGGGTGTCCTCGAAGCGGATGCGCCGCACGCCGAAGCGCAGCGCCAGCTCCTGCAGCCGGCAGTTGCCGTTTTTCTCGCAGGTGGTGCAGTCCCGGCAGTGGCTGGCCAGCATCAGCTCCAGATTCATCCGCCGGTGCTTGAGAAGTCTGGCGGTGTTGGTGCGGATGCGCATGCCGTCCCGGGGCTCCATGGAGCAGGACGCGTCGATCTTTCCCCGCTCGTCCTCCACCACGCACATCCGGCAGGCGCCGTAGACGCTCAGCTCGGAGTAGTAACAGAACGTGGGCATGTCGATGCCCGCCTTGCGGATGACGGCCAGGACGTTCTTCTCCCCGTCGAAGGGGACACGCTGCCCGTCGATATACATGATGCCTTTTGCCATTTTCTCAGCCCTCCTTCGCAGCGGCGATGGCCCCGAAGGGGCAGTTGGCCACGCATGCGCCGCAGTTGACACACTTGGCGGGATCGATGGTATGGGGCTGCTTCACCGTGCCGGAGATGGCCTCCATGGGGCAGTTCTTGCGGCACTTGCCGCAGCCCTTGCACTTTTCCCCGTCGATGACGGGATGGGGCTTCTCCCGGTTGCAGATGGGGCAGTGATGGTCCACCACGTGGCGCAGATACTCGTTGCGGAAGTATTTCAGCGTGCTCTGCACCGGCTTGCAGGCGCTCTGGCCCAGGCCGCACAGGGCGGTGTTGGTGATGGTGTCCGCCAGCTCCTCCAGCAGGTCCAGATCCTCCAGAGTGCCCTCGTTGGCCACGATGCGGTTGAGGATCTCCAGCATCCGCTTGGTGCCCTCCCGGCAGGGGACGCACTTGCCGCAGGATTCCTTCTGGGTGAACTCCATGAAGAACCGGGCGGTCTCCACCATGCAGGTGTCCTCGTCCATGACCACCAGGCCGCCGGAGCCGATCATGGCGCCGATGCCCTTGAGGGAGTCGAAGTCCAGGGGCAAGTTCAGATGCTCCTCGCTGGCGCAGCAGCAGCCGCCGGAGGGGCCGCCGATCTGCACGGCCTTGAAGGCCTTGCCATTGCGGATGCCGCCGCCAATGTCGAAGATGACCTCCCGGACGGTGGTGCCCATGGGCACCTCGATCAGGCCCGTGTTCACCACGTTGCCGGTGAGGGCGAAGGCCTTGGTGCCGGGGCTGGTCTTGGTGCCGATGGAGCGGTACCAGTCCACGCCGTTGCGGATGATCAGGGGGACGTTGGCAAAGGTCTCCACGTTGTTGAGCACCGTGGGCTGGCCCCACAGGCCGTGCTCGATGGTGCGGGGCGGCTTGACCCGGGGCATGCCCCGCTTGCCCTCGATGGAGGCGGTCAGGGCGCTGCCCTCGCCGCAGACGAAGGCGCCCGCGCCACGGTTCACGTGGATGTGGAAGCTGAAGCCGGAGCCCATGATGTTCTCGCCCAAAAAGCCGTACTCCTCCGCCAGGGCGATGGCCGCCTTCAGCCGGCTCACCGCCAGGGGATACTCCGCCCGGACGTAGATGTAGCCCTCATGGCTGCCCACGGCCCGGCCGGCGATCATCATGCCCTCCAGCACGGAGTGGGGGTTGCCCTCCATGACGGACCGGTCCATGAATGCGCCGGGGTCGCCCTCGTCGCCGTTGCAGACGATGTACTTGACGTCGGCCTTCTGCTTTCTGGCGCCGTCCCATTTCCGGCCGGCGGGGAAGCCGCCGCCGCCCCGGCCCCGGAGCCCGGAGTCGGTGATGGCCCGGCAGATCTCCTCGTCGGTCATCTCGAACAGGGCCTTTTCAAAGGCGGCGTAGCCGTCCTTGGCCACATACTCCTCGATGTCCTCCGCGTCGGAGCGGCCGCAATTGGCCAGCACCACCCGGTGCTGCTTTTTATAGAAGGGGATGTCCTCCTGCCGGGGATAGGCCACCCCGTCCAGCTTGTACACCAGCCGGTCGATGATCTCGCCGCCGATGACGGTCTTCTCGATGATCTCGTGGCAGTCCTCGGGCTTGACGTGGATGTACATCACGCCCATGGGCTCGATGTGCACCAGCGGGCCCATCTCGCAGAAGCCGTGGCAGCCGCTCATTTTGATGTGCAGGCTCTTCTCCTCGTCGGAGTCGTGCTTCAGCCCCACATAGACGGCCAGGCCCCGCTTGGCGCATTCGGCCTTGATGTTCTCATAGATGTTCAGCGCGCCGCCGGCGATGCAGCCGGTGCCGGCGCAGATCAGCACGCTGGTGACCTGTCCGCTCTGGCGCAGGGCGTTTTTCGCGTTGGCCTGGAACACATGGAAGGTGTCCCGGGTCAGCTTGTTGCGTCTTCTCATACCGCCGCATCCTCCTTTTTCCGGATATCCTCCAGCAGCGCCACGGCGTCCTCCGGCGTCATCTTGGGATGGACCTCGCCGTCGATGGTCATCACCGGCGCCAGACCGCAGGCGCCCAGGCACGCCACCGTCTCCAGGGTGAACAGCCCGTCGTCAGAGGTCCTCCGCTTGCCGGACAGGGCCAGGTACTCCCGGATGGTGTCGTAGATGGGCTGGCTCTTGCGCACGTGGCAAGCGGTGCCGGTGCAGATGCGGATGATGTGTTTGCCCTTGGCCTCCAGGGAGAAATTCTCGTAGAAGGTGGCCACGCTGTAGACCTTTGCGGTGCTGACGCCCAGCTTCTCGGCAATGGTCACCAGCGCCTCCTCGCTCAGGTACTTGAACTCATTTTGCACATCCTGCAAAATGGCGATGAGATTGGACTGCTGGCAGTCATAGCTGTCCACGATCCGTCTCACCGCGTCTGCTTGTCGGTTTTCTTTTTTCATCTTCTCACCCTAAATCATAATATACGCTCTGTGGATATCAAAAAGGCGCATACAGTATACCTGTATGCGCCCTTCCCGTCAATACGGACGAATATGTCAAATTATCCAATTATTTCCCAATTTTCACAGCCCGTACAGGGCGGAATACTTTTTGGTGAGATAATCGGTGTAGTACGTGGGATCGAAGGTGCCGCAGGCGCCCGCGATCACCTGGTCGGGGGTGAGGAGGCTGCCGTATTTGTGGACCTTCTCCCGCAGCCAGCCGGTGACCTGGCTCAGGTCTCCCCGGCCCACCGGGCCCCACACGTCGATGTCCTTTTCCATGTTGGCCAGCATCTGGGCGCCGTAGGCGCTGCCCAGGGCGTAGGAGGGGAAATAGCCGAAGCTGCCACCGGACCAGTGGGAATCCTGCAGGCAGCCGTGCTTGTCGTCGGGCACGTCCACCCCCAGATATTCCTTGTACATGCTGTTCCACACCCCGGGCACGTCCTTCACCTCCAGGGTGCCGCCGATGAGCTGCTTTTCGATCTCATAGCGGATCATCACGTGCAGGCAGTAGGTCAGCTCGTCCGCCTCCGTGCGGATCAGCGACGGCTGGGCCATGTTCACCGCCCGCCAGAACGCCTCCGCCGTCACGCCGGCCAGCTGCTGGGGGAAGAACACCTGCACCTGGGGATAGATGGCCTCGATGAAGGGCCTGGACCGGCCGATGATGTTCTCATAGAACCGGCTCTGGCTCTCATGCACGCTCATGGAGGTGCCCCCCGCCAGGCAGGTATACTGCACCTCGTCGCAGATGCCCCGCTCATACAGGGCGTGGCCGCCCTCGTGGATCACCGAGTACATGGACCCGGACACGTCGTCCTCCCGGTAGTTGGTGGTGATGCGCACGTCCTTGTTGTTGAACTCCAGCGTGAAGGGATGCTCCGTCTCCCCGATGGTGCAGTGGGCCCGGTCCAGCCCCATCACCTCCATCAGATAGTCGGAAAACGCCCGCTGCTGCTGGGCGGGATAGTGCTTGTGCAGAAAGCTCACGTCCGGCTGGGGCTTCTGGCCCACCGCCTGGATCAGGGGCACCAGCCGCTGGCGCAGCACGTCGAAGAACCGGTCCAGATAGGCCGTGTTCAGTCCCCGCTCGTAGTTGTCCAGCAGCGCGTCGTAGGGGGCCTTGTCCGGGTCATAGTACCCGGCGAATTTCCGGTTGAAGGCCACCAGCTTCTCCAGGCAGGGCCGGAACAGCTCGAAGTCGCTGGTCTCCTTGGCCTTGTGCCAGACGTCGCTGGCCTCGTTGGTCAGCTGGGCGTAGGCCATATACTCCTCGGCGGGGACGCGTTTCAGCTTCCCCACGCTCCGGCTCAGCTCCTCCACCTGGCGGGCGTGGAGGGTGTCCAGCTCCCCCTTGTGCTCCTCCAGGCAGGCCAGCGCCTCGCTCAGCTCCGGGCCGGTCATGAGCTTGTGCTCCTCCCCCGCCAGTATGCCCAGGGCCACGCCCCGGCCCTCCGCCGTGTCCTTGGGGGCCACGGTGACGCTGTCCAGATACAGCGCCGAGCTGGCTGAGCCAAAGGCGTACATCTTTTTCTGGATGTCCTCCAGGACCTGCAGTGCTTGCTTTTGCTCCATGATCGTTCTCCTTTCACATGCCAACGTAGATCTGTGCGTTTTCCCAATCCGCCTGCAGCGGGATATACGCGGTGAAGCCGCCCTCGTTGGGGATGGCCTCGTACACCGCGCCGTCCACCGCAACATAGACCGCCGCGTCCACCGCCGTCTCCGGCAGGGTGCCGCGCAGCTGCCTGTATCCCTCCAGGACCGCGTCCGCGTCGTCCGCCTCCAGGGCGCTCTCCACGGCCCGGGCCCCGTCCAGCACGGACGCCTCCCGCGCCGGGGCCGGATACACCGCCGGATACTGCAAAAGATAGTCCAGCGTCCGCTCCGCGATCTCCACCACCACCAGATCGGCCTCCTGCTCGGCCGCCTGGTCCAGCCGATAGGCGTTCTGCCGGGAGAAATACCCGCGGCCGAAGCTCTGGGCCATGTAGGGATACAGGCTCCGGCCGGAGGAGTCCCGGAACATGACCAGGCTGCCCGCCGCACCGGCGTTCTCCGTCTCGATGGTGATGTCATCCGCAGAATGGAAGTCGCTCCTATAGGAGAAGGTGAATCCCGGGTCCCAGGCGTAATCGTCCTCCAGGGCCTTCCCCGTGGGATAGAGCATCTCGTAAAGGTCGCCGGTGTGGTCCCGCACGGCGGTGAAGGGACCGGCGAAATAATCCGTGTCACGCCCCGCCACGGCCAGGATGGCGTCCGCCGCCAGGGCAGCGCCCCGGCTGTTCCAGTGGCTGTCCCACTGGTAATAGAGCTCCTCGCCCGCCTGGACGAAGGGGTCGTATAGGTTTACATAATTCACGCCCTGCTCCGCCAGCGCATCCTGGAGCCGCTCCCGGTCGCTCCCCTCGGCCACGGTAATATACGCCGGCGCGTGCTCCGGATAGAGGGTATACTTGCCGCACACCGGCGCGAACAGGAATCCGGCCCCCTGGCCCTCGGCGTACTCCTGCATCAGCGCCAGGGAGCGGGCGGCGCACCAGATCTGGCGGTCGGACATCTGGTCCGCGCCGGAGATGTCGCTGACCGCCCCGCCGTAAAATAGCCACCCATCCGGGCCGATGAGCACGTCCTCGTTGGCGGATGTGCGAAACACCTTCGACGCCAGGGTGTCCCAGGCGGTGACGCCCTCCAGGCGCAGGAAGAACCCGTTGGCCACATAGTTCTGCAGCTGGGACAGGTACCCGGTATTGAGCGAGCCGTCGGCCCGGATGAGCACGGGCTTCGGCGCGGGCAGCTCGTTGGCCGCCGCGGGGGCCGGCCCCCGGATGAGCATGCCCACCCCGGGGATGAGGCACAGCAGGAAAAACACTACGGAGAACATGATGCAGGCCGTCTTTTTCATCGCGCTGTCCCCCCTTTTAAAACTGCTGGTAGATGAACGGCACGAAGCCGCTCTGGGCCATGCTGGCCACGCACAGCGCCAGCAGCGCCAGGCTGAGCGCGTAGCCGGCCGGCTGCGCCCACCTGGTCTCAGCCAGACGCTGCTGCACGCTCCCGGGCAGCAGGCTCAGCACGCCACCCAGGACCAGCGCGCACACCGCCATCGGCGTGCACGCGAGCTGCAGCTGCAGCGTACACGCCGGGGAAAAGCGCCAGCCGGTGAACATGGCGGCCAGCATGGTCCCGGCCCGGGACAGGCTCCCGGCGCGGAACAGCACGTCGCCCACCAGGATCACCGCCGCCGTATACAGCCGCAGGACCAGCCGTCCGCCGGCGGTCTTTTTCAGCCCGTCGGTGCGGATGATCCCCACGCCCTCCAGCGCGCAGAACAGTCCCTGCCACAGCCCCCACAGCACGAAGCTCCAGGCTGCGCCGTGCCACAGGCCCGTCAGCATCCACACCGCCGCCATGGGGATGAGGATGGCCAGCTTGTTGGCCTTCGGCCGGCCGTATCGGGCGGCCCATTTTTTGTAGAGCCTCTGCTGGGGCCGGCTCATGACGATGGGCATATAGAGGTAATTGCGGAACCACCCGGTCAGGCTCATGTGCCACCGCTTCCAGAAGTCGGTCAGGCCCAGCGCCGTATAGGGCCGGTCAAAGTTCTCCGGCAGCGTGAAGCCGAACACCTGCCCCACGCCCAGCGCCATATCCGTGTATCCGGAGAAGTCGAAGAGGATCTGCACGGCGTAGCCCGCCGCCCCCAGCCACGCGATGCGCGCGTCCACCGCGCCGGCGGCGAACAGCCCGTCCACCATCCTGCCCACCACGTCCGCGATGAGCAGTTTTTTGGACAGGCCCACGATGAACCGCCGGATGCCCCGGGCCGTCGCCTCCGGGGTGTGGGTCCGCTCCCGGAGCTGGGGCGCGGCCTGCCGCCAGGGCACGATGGGTCCCGACACGATAGCCGGGAAGAAGCTGATGTACAGCGCCGTTTCCAAAAAGCCCTTGGCAGCGTTGGCGGGCTTTCGGTAGACCTCGATCACATAGCTCATGGCCGTGAAAGTGAAGAAGGACACCCCCAGCGGCAGGGGGATGCCCGGCAGGGGGATGGCCGTGCCCAGAAGGGCGTTGAGGTTGGCCACCGCGAAATCCGCGTACTTGAACACCGCGATCAGCGCCACGTTGAAGCCGACGGCGGCCGTCACCAGCGCCCGGCGGGCGCGCTTGGCCTCCGCCCGGGCCAGCGCCCGGCCGCACAGCCAGTTGACCAGCACAGACAGCGCCAGCAGCGGCACGGACCACAGCCCCCCGAAGGCGTAGAACACCAGACCGAACGCCAGCAGGACGACGTTTTTCCCCTTGATGCCCGGCACGACATGATACACCGCGAACGCCGCCGGGAAAAAGACGAACAGGAATATGGCGCTGGACAGTACCATCTCGCCGGACCTCCTTTCCCTTCAGAAAGAGCGGGACGCGCTCAGCCCGTCCCGCTCGCAGATCAAATTAGCACCATTCCTTGTAGCCCGAGGGCTCCTTCTTCTCCGGCTCCGGCTTGACATAGGACACCACCACCCGGCGGTTGGGCTCGGTGCCGATGGAGCTGGTGGTGACGCCCTCGTAATCCTGCAGCGCGGTGTGGATCACATGCCGCTCATAGGAGTTCATGGGCTCCAGGGCCATGGCCCGCTTGTACTTGACGGCCTTGGCGGCCATCTTCTCCGCCAGATGTACCAGGGATTCCTCCCGCTTGGCCCGGTAGTGCTCCGCGTCCACGTTGATGTGGTCCCGGCGGTCGCTGCCGCGATTCACGGCGTAATTGGTCAGATGCTGGATGGCGTCCAGGGTCTCGCCCCGGCGGCCGATGACGGCGCCGATGCCGTTGCCGGTGAGCTGCACGTCCAGTCCGCCGCCCTCCCGGGGGGTGATCACCATGTCCGCCTGCACGCCCATGCGCTCCAAAAGGCCCTTCAGGAAGGCCTCGGTCTGCTCCGCCTGGGTCCCCTCGGCGCGTACCGCCGGGGCCGGGGCGGGCTTGGGCTCAGGCTTGGGCTCGGGCTTCGGCTCCGGACGCCGCTCCGCTTTGGGCTCCGGGCGCTTCTCCGGCCGGGGAGCCGGCTTTTCCGCCCTGGGGGCGGGCTTTTCCGGCGCGGGCGCCGGCTTGGGGGCGGGGGCCTCGTCGGGGGCCTCATAGCTCAGACGCACCACCGCGTCCACAGCGCCGATGCCCAGGATGCCCTTCTTGCCCCGCTCTATGATCTCCACGGACACATCGTCCCGCTCCAGGCCCAGCTGCGCCAGGCCCTTCGCCAGGGCGTCGTCCGTGGTCTTTCCACGGACTTCGATCGACTTCTGCATGTCTCTTTCGTTCTCCTCCGTTACTGTTGGGGCGGGGCTTCCCCGTCCGTTTTCTCCGGCTGCTCCTCCGCCTCAGCGGCAGGCTCCTCTCCCGCGGGGGCGGGCTCCTCCGCAGGGGCGCTCTCCGCCGTCTCAGGGGCAAGCTCCTCCGCCGCAGGGGCCTCCTGGGCCTCGGCGGGCTCCGGAGCGCCGTCGGTCTGCGTCAGCGCGGGGACGGCGTCCGCGCCGGTCTGGCCGGCCGCGGCCATCTCCGCTTCATAGCTCTCGCTCTCCGCCGCGGCGGCGGCCGTCTTCTCCTCCGCCTCGTCGGGGTTGGTATACCGGTCAGGCACATAGGCCCGGCCCCGGGCGAACCGCCGGTCCCCCACCTGGGAGGCCGGGATCTCTTCCTCCTCGATGCCCAGCCGGGCGCGGCGGGCGGCCTTGGCGGCGCGTGCCTCGGCGGCCTTGCGCTCCACCTCTTTCTGGGCGGCCACGGCGCGCTTGTTCTTCTTGGAGGTGCTCCGGTTGGCCACCGTAGCGCCCTCGGCCTTCAGCCGCTCCGTCTCCTGGCGCTTGGCCTCCAGCTCCGCCTCCCGGGCCTTCTCCCGCTGGATGCGGTCCGCGTCCTCCACGTCCAGCTGCTTGGTGAACACCTTGTTCAGGATCACGTCCTGGAGCATGGCGAACACGCTCTGGGCGATCCAGTAGATGCCCATGACGGCGGGCATGGTGAAGCAGATATACAGGCTCATCAGCGGCATGATCAGGTTCATGGTCCGCATCTGCTGCTGCTGATCCTTCGTCTGGGGGGTGGAGGCGTTGGCCACCTTCATGCTCAGCCAGCTGAGCAGGGCGGACACCACCGGGATCAGGAACAGTCCGAACACCGGCAGCCAGGCCGACGCGCTGGAGAAGTCCCATCTCCAGAAGGAGAAGCTGGGCACCTGCCCCAGGTCCAGGCCCAGGAACCGGTAGCTGATCTGCTGCAGCTTGTCCGCGATGCCGGAGAAGGCGCTGAAGTGATCGCTGATGAACTGGGACTGATAGATCTGCTCGTAGAACGCGGCGCTGCGGCCGGTGGAGTACTGGCTGAGGCTGTAGCCCAGCTCGGCCAGCTTCTGATAGATGGCGCCGCCCTCGGCCAGCATGCTCTCCGGCACGCCCATCATGGTGGTCAGGGGGTAGCGGATGGCGCTGTACAGGGCGATCAGGATGGGGAACGGCAGCAGGCTCCACAGGCAGCCGGACATGGGGTTGACCCCTTCCTCCTTGTAGAGCTTGGCCATCTCCTGCTGATAGCGCTGCTGGTCGTTGCCGTATTTTTTCTCCAGTTCCTTCAGCCGGGGAGTCATCCGGGAGGTACGCATCATGCTCTTCTTGCTCTTGAGCTGGAACGGCAGCATGATCAGCTTCACCACCAGGGCGAACAGGATCACGGCCACGCCGTAGTTGCCCACCAGGTTGTAAAGCCAGAGCATCAGTGCGCCAAACGGCTTCGCAATAGTTTTTAACATAGTACTCTCCTATTTACGGCACAGGATCATAAAAATCGTGCTCTCCCCGATGGAAGGGATGGCACCGGCAGATGCGCTTGAGCGCCAGCCAGCCGCCCTTCCACGCCCCGTAGCGCTCGATGGCCTCCAGGGCATACTGGCTGCAGGTGGGGATGAACCGGCAGCTGGGCTTGGTGAGGGGGGAGATATACTTCCTGTAAAAACGGATCAAAGCCAGCAGCAGCCCCTTCACAGTGCCGCCCCCAGCTCCTTGCTGGCAGAGAGGAACTCTCTCTCCAGCCTGGCGTATTCCGCCGCCGCCGCCCGCGTCCGGGCCACCACCACCAGGTCATAGCCCGGGCGGATGGTCTGCTCATGCAGCCGATAGATCTCCCGCAGACGCCGGCGCACCCGGTTGCGGGTATGGGCCTTTCCCACCTTGGCCGTCACGGTGATGCCAAGGCGGTTGCCCTCTGCGCCTGTTTTGCGGGCGTATACCACGAGGCAGGGCCTGACGGCGCTCGTCCCCTTGTGGTACACACGGCGAAAGTCACGGTTCGATTTTAACGAGGATGTGAATCTCACGGTCCCCCGCTCCCGGGATGGTCCTCAGTAGCTCAGTCTCTTGCGGCCCTTGGCGCGGCGGGCGGAGATCACCTTCCGGCCGTTGCGGGTGCTCATGCGCTTGCGGAAGCCATGCTCCTTCTGAGCGTGGCGCTTCTTGGGCTGATAGGTACGCAGCATTTTTTCGTTTCCTTTCTTTTCGTATTACTCATCAGCGGCCTGGGCCGCCGTAGTTGGCAACTGCCCTATTATATAAAAAAACCAAATCCGTGTCAACCTAAAAATATCCATGCCCCACCCTGCCTGTCTCCGGGGCGCGGACGGAGCGCCGCCGGAGGACCGGCCCCCGGCGGCGTCACGCCCTCTCAGTATTCGTAGATCCCACCGCCGGTGAACTCCCGCAGCAGCGCGTCCTCCGGCAGATAGGCCAGGTCAAGGGGCTCGAACCGGCTCAGGGCCGGCCCCACCTGGCGCAGCTCCTGGTAGGGGATATCCTCCGGCACGTGGGCCAGCAGCGGCTCGGCGATGGGCCGCATGATGCACGGCTCGTAGGGGAAGGCGGTATCCAGCTGCACGTCCGCCTTGTTCTTGAACGGGGAGATGTTGCGGATCTCCCCGTGGCGCACGTTCTCCCACATGCGCATGGTGTCCGTGGGGTCCGCCCCCCGGAACAGGTAGTCCCGCGCCACCCGGCGGGTCAGCCGCAGCCAGGTGCCCTTGTAGGCGTACTCCTCCCGGCTGTCGATGATGTTGGAGCGGGCGCTCACATACAGCTTGAACGCCTCCGGGTGTACGCCGGTGATGGAGTCGTTCAGGGCGTGGATGCCCTCGAAGATGGCCACCTCGTCCTTCCCCAGCCGCAGGGAGAGGCTGGGCTCGATGGTGCGCATCTGCCGGGCGAACTCATACTTGGGCACGAAGATGCGCTCTCCCCGGCTGAGCATGGTGAAGTGCTCGTTGAGCAGCTCCATATCCATGCACAGCGGGCTCTCCAGGTCCGGCTCTCCCGCCGCCGTGCGGGGGACGGTCTCGGGCCGGACGGTCTTGAAATAGTTGTCCATGGAGATGCTGTGGCTGCGCACGCCTTGGCGGCTCAGCTCGTCCCGCAGCTTCATGGCGGTAGTGGTCTTGCCGCTGCCGGAGGGACCGGACAGCAGCACGATGGGGCTGTTTTTCAGATTGGCGATGATCTTCTCCGCCGTGGCGCGGATGCGGTGGTTGTAGTCCTCGTCGCAGGCAGCGATGAACCCCGCCGGGTCCGTCTTTGCCGCGTGGTTGATCTTCTCCAGCTCAAATGCCATTTTCCCTCATCCTTTCGATGTATTCCTTCGGGTACTTGGGATTCGTCCGCCGGCGGACCGACCCGTCCGGTCCGGCGTATTTGGTGGAGCCGCCCGCGCCCATGGCCAGCACGGTGGCCAGCTCCTCCATCATGATGATGTTGTAAAGGCTCCCGGTGCCGGGCCTGGCCCAGCCCACGTTCTCGAAGCCCCCGGACATATACTTCTGCCGGTAGAGGTAATAGGGCCGGTAGCCCGCCCCGGCCAGCCGCCGTCCCGCCAGGGACACCATCCGGCCCACATCCTCCGCCCCGGGCAGGGCCTCCGGCCGGCTGGCCAGGAAGGAGCCGTTTTTGATGGCCAGGGTGTGGACGGTGACGTTCTCCGGCGCCAGCGCCAGCACCTTTTCCAGCGTGTCGGCGAAGCCCTCGGGCGTGTCGCCGGGCAGGCCGGCGATCAGGTCCATGTTCACCGCGAAGTTCCCCGCCGCCCGCACCAGCGCCAGGGCGTCCGCCACCTGCTGCGCCGTGTGCCTGCGGCCGATGGCCGCCAGCACCGCGTCGGACATGGTCTGGGGGTTCACCGACACCCGGCCCACGCCGTGCTTTTTCAGCACCGCCAACTTCTCCGCGGTGATGGTGTCAGGCCGGCCGGCCTCCACGGTGTACTCCCGCAGGGCAGCAAGGTCGAACGCCTCCGCCAGCGCCGCGCACAGTGTGTCCAGCTGCTCCGCCGTCAGCGTGGTGGGGGTGCCGCCGCCCAGATACAGGGCCACGGGCCGCTGTCCCGCCCGGCGGACCTCCTCCCCCGCGGCGCGGATCTCCCCCAGCAGCGCCTTCAGATAGGGCGCCACCAGCTTCTCGCTGGCGCGCACATCGCTGGAGATGAACGAGCAGTAGGCGCACCGGGTGGGACAAAAAGGGATGCCCACATAAAGGCCGATATCCCCCGCCGCCAGGGACGCCTTCGCCGCCAGCGCCGCCCGGGTCGTGGCCTCGCACAGCGCCGCCCGGTCCGGGTCCACGTCGAAATCCGCGGCAAAATCCGCCGCCGTTTTGCCCTCGCTGAGATACCGGGCCATGAGCTTGCCCGGCTTGACGCCGGTCAGCGCCCCCCACACGGGCTTGGGCGCGCCGGAGGCCAGCGCCGCCCGGTAGAAGCTCAGCTTCACCGCCCGCTGCTCCGCCCGGACCCGCTCCCGCTGGGTGCGCCAGCCGTCCGCCGGCGCACGGCCGGTATAGGTCCGGCCATTCCGAAAGAGCGTGCACACCGCCTCGCCGCCCTCCAGGGCGATGCGCGCGCCGTCATCGGCGACGCCCTCCGGAGGATAGACGGGCCGCTCCCGGGGGAACAGGGTGAGGAGCATCTGCTCCGCGGCGTATTTATAATCGTGTCCGATCAGCTGCAATCGCATGGGGCAAGTCCTCTTGACAGGGGCATTTTATCTATGATTTAATAGTGATAAAGTCACTGTACTGCCTCAAATATCAGTATAGCACACTTTCCCGGCATACGCACCACTTTTCATCTCACGGGAGGAAATACCCTTGAAAACTGATATCGCCATCGTGGGCGCCGGCCCTGCCGGCATCTTCACGGCCATCGAGATGCTCCGCCTGGGGAGCCATAAAAAGATCACCATCCTGGAAAAGGGCCGGAGCGTGGAAAAGCGCCGCTGCCCCAAGGCCCAGACCGGCCGGTGCATGAACTGCCAGCCCTACTGTGCCATCACCACCGGCTTTTCCGGCGCGGGGGCCTTCTCCGACGGGAAGCTCTCCCTGTCCTGCGAGGTGGGCGGCGAGCTGCCCTCCCTGATCGGCGAGCGGCTGGCCCAGGACACCATCGACTACACAGACAAGATCTATCTGGAATTCGGCGCGGACGAGCACGTGGAGGGCCTGCAGGAGACCGAGGAGGTCAAGCGCATCCGCACCCGGGCCATCCAGGCGGGGCTGAAGCTGGTATCCTGCCCCATCCGCCACCTGGGCACGGAGAAGGCCCAGCAGCTGTATACCGACATCGAGCACTGGCTGCTGGACCGGGGCGTGGAGATCCTCTTCGACAGCGAGTGCACCGGCCTGCTGGTGAAGGACGGCCGCTGCCAGGGCGTCACCTTCTCCGACGGCCACGCCGAGCACGAGCTGACCGCCGGCGAGACGGTGATCGCCACCGGCCGCCGGGGCGCGGACTGGCTGGAGGGCATGTGCTCCACCTACGGGGTGGACCATGTGCCCAGCACCGTAGACATCGGCGTGCGGGTGGAGGTGCGCAACGAGGTCATGGAGGTGGTCAACCGGGCCTTCTATGAGTCCAAGCTCATCGGCTACCCGCCCCCCTTCAAAAACAAGGTCCGCACCTTCTGCCAGAACCCCGGCGGCTTCGTGGCCCAGGAGAATTACGACAACGGCCTGGCGGTGGTCAACGGCCATTCCTATAAGGAGATCAAGAGCGAGAACACCAATCTGGCCATCCTGGTGTCCCACAACTTTTCCGTGCCCTTCAACCAGCCCATCGCCTACGCCCAGAAGGTGGGCGAGCTGACCAACATGCTGGCCAACGGCCAGCTGCTGGTCCAGCGGTTCGGGGACATTTTGGACGGCAAGCGCACCTGGCAGAAGGAGCTGGACCGGTCCAACGTCCGCCCCACCCTGCCCGACGTGGTGGCCGGGGACATCACCGCCGCCATGCCCTACCGGGCCATGATCAACATCATCAACTTCATCAAGGCCCTGGACCAGGTGGTCCCCGGCTTCGCCGCCTATGAGACGCTCCTCTACTCCCCGGAGCTGAAGTTCTACTCCAACCGCATCCGCATGGACGAAAACTTCAACACCAACGTGGCGGGGCTGCACTGCCTGGGGGACAGCTCCGGCTGGACCCGGGGGCTGATGATGAGCTCGGTCATGGGCGTGCTCATGGGCCGCCGGCTGGCTTGAAAAACCGGATATACTACCTTTAAATCTATAGGGAGGTCATATTATGGCAAAGTCGATCGTCTATTTCACAAAGGAGCGCACCGGCGAGGCCGTGGTGCGCCTGTACGAGAAGCTGGGTATTGAGCTGCCCGGCAAGGTGGCCGTGAAGCTCCACTCCGGCGAGGTGGGCAACCAGAACTACCTGCGTCCGGAATTCATGGCCCCCGCCATCGAGAAGGTAAAGGGCACCGTGGTGGAGTGCAACACCGCCTACGACGGCGGCCGGAACACCACCGAGAAGCACTGGAAGACCATGGACCTGCACGGCTGGAGCCGCCACTTCACCGTGGACATCCTGGACGCGGAGGGCCCCGACCTGGAGCTGGCCATCCCCGACGGAGCCTGCATCAAGAAGAACTTCGTGGGCAAGAACATCCAGAATTACGACTCCATGCTGGTGCTCAGCCACTTCAAGGGCCACCCCATGGGCGGCTTCGGCGGGGCGCTGAAGCAGCTGTCCATCGGCCTGGCCTCCTCCCACGGCAAGGCCTATATCCACGGCGTGGGCGATGTGGACAACTTCTGGCACTCCGACCACGACAGCTTCCTGCGGGCCATGGCCGACGCGGCCTCCAGCGTGGTGAAGTTCTTCGGTCCGGGCAAGATCGCCTATGTCAGCGCCATGATGAACCTGAGCGTGGACTGCGACTGCTGCGAGGTGGCGGAGGACCCCTGCATGGCGGACATCGGCATCCTGTCCAGCCTGGACCCGGTGGCCCTGGACCGGGCCTGCCTGGACCTCATATACGCCTCCAAGGACCACGGCCGGGACCACCTGCTGGAGCGGATCGAGTCCCTCCACGGGCCCCTGACCGTGGACGCAGCGGAGGCGCTGGGCATCGGCAGCAAGGACTATGAGCTCATCGAGGTGTAAGGGCTCGCCAAAGCGGCAAAAGGGCACGGCGTTCGCCGTGCCCTTTCTCTATGTTTATTTTACCGCTCCATGAACCGGCAGAGGATCTCCGCCGCGTCGGCGCGGGTGAGCGCCGCCTCCGGCTCCAGCGCCTCGCCCTCCGCCAGGCCCAAAGCCCGGGCGATGGCGGCATAGGGCGCGTCGGCCTCGTCCACGTCCTTGAAGCCCGCGTCCCAGACGCCGGAGAGCTCCACCGCCGCGCCGTACCGGGACGGCCCCAGCAGCATCCGCAGCAGCGCCATCCGGCTCACCGGGCCATCCGGGTCCCACGCCCCGTCGGAGATGAAGCCCCGCCGCACAGCCTGCTCCCGGAGCCACTGCTCCTCCGCCGGATCGACGGAGCTGCCGTCCGCCTGCAGCAGCAGGACCAGCGCGTCCCGCTGGGTCAGAGCCGCCTCCGGACGGAATTGCCCGCCGGCGAAGCCGATGCCCGCCAGGCCCAGGGCGCGGATCATGTCCGCCCGGTCCTCCCCGTCCAGATCGTCATAGGCGAAGACGCCGTCCGCGCCGGTCTCCGTCACCGCCTCGCCGGTGAGGGCGTCCACGCCCCGGACATCGTCCGTGCCGCCGTAGAAATACGCCAGGCGCAGCTCCTCCACGTAGGTGTAGCCCCACTCCAGGCTGTCCGCGTAGACGGCGTTCTCCTCCAGCGTCACGTCCAGCGGCCAGGCCACGTAGCCCAGCGTCATGTCCAGCGCGCCGAGGTAGGCGTCCAATGCCTCCTCCCCGCCGACGATGTCCTCCGCCGGGGCAAAGGCGAGGTCCTCGTCCCACTGGACCGTGAAGCTGTCCACTGTGCCGGTGGAGGGGTTGACCGCCACGGTCAGGGTGTTCTCCGGGAAGAAATAGCCCTCATGGGTCCGGGCGTACACCACCGTGCTGTCCTCGCCCTGGTTATAGCCCTTCAGGGTGCACAGCGCGCTCTGCTCCGCCAGCTCCGGCACGGTATTTTTCAAAAAGTTGTCCGCAGCCCGCCGCGCGGCCCGTTGGGACATGGTCACGTCCCCGTCCCTCTCCCACAGGGGATACTGAGTGTACACGCTACGGATCTGGCCGGTCTTGCCGTCCAGGAGCACGGTCTTATAGATGACGAGGTCCCGGCCCTGTTCCTGGGCGTCCTCAAAGGCCCGGGACGAGAAGCCGTACAGCTCCTCCTCCGTCATGGTCCCGGTATACCGGGCCGTGGCGGTCACGTCGCCGCTGTCGCTGTCCAGCGCATAGGAGCAGCGGCTCATGGCGAACCCATCCAGGCCCAGGGCCTTGACGGCGCGGAGGGCCTCGTCGATGGCCGTCTGGTCCAGCACGTCGCCGTAGTTTTCGATGGAGGCCAGCTCCGTCTCCGTCAGGACCGCGCCGCCCCCGGCCATGACGGCCTCCGCCTCCGGGGCCTCGGCGTCCATGGCGGCCTCGTTGCTGCCCCGATCGCCGCCCACGGCGGCGTACAGCGCGTCCATATCCACCGCCTCGCCGGTGCCGGCGTCCACCACCGTATAGGGCCCCACGGGCACATAGCGCAGCCGGGCGCCGCCCTCGCCATCGGAGACGTAGCGCAGCTCCAGCTCCACCGCCCCGGCCAGTGCCTGGGCGGCGTCCGCCTCATCCGTCTCCGGCTCCGGGGCGGGCAGAGCCCCCACATAGCCGCTGTAGCTGTCCGAGCGGTAGAAGCTGCGCAGCCCCTCCCCGTCCACGATGAGGGTGAAGCTCACCGGGCTGGGCAGGCCGTTTTTCAGCACGCCGCCCCGGAAGATGTAATAGCCGCTGCGGCCAAGGCTGGCCCGCACGCTGTCGATCCGGCCGCTCTCCTCGCCGGTGAAGAGCCTGTCCAGCCAGTCGTCGGCCTGCCGCTCCGCCTCGTCCCGCCCCACGGAGGGGAAGGCGGGGGCAAAGCCGTAGAACCGATCGGAGACGCCGCTGTCTATCCAGCGGTCCGCGGAGAGGACCTTTCCGGCCTCGTCCGCCGCCACGTTCAGCTCCCGGCCGTCCATGGACCAGTATAGGCTCCAGCGGGGACTGATCCCGTCCCGGTACTCCCCGGAGAAGTCAGTGTACGCATCCCCCACGTCCAGGGTGTTCTTCACCGCCAGGGTGACGGCCTCCAGCCGCTCCTGCATATCCGCCTGCTCCTGCTCCGGCGCGAGGAAACAGACGGTGTCCTCCAGGTCCATCATGCCCGTGTCGATCTCGGGCGCCTCGTCCTCCGTCTCGGCAAAGGCCGGCACAGCCAGCGCGGCCGCCATGACGAGGGCCAGCATGAGCGCGATCCAGCGTTTCATATCCAATGGCTCCTTTCGTGCGTCTTGCTCCCTATGACGCCGCCGGCGGAAAAAAGTTCCCCAGATCCCGCCGCGCCGTCCCATTATACCATGTCGTGCGGTTCCGGCACAAGCCGGGAGCACGACCGGTATCATTTTGGTATAACAGCGCACAGCGTCTGTTATAGCACAGCGCTCCGGTGAAAAAAACCTTGACAACGCCGCCCGGTTCTGGTAAGATAATGGCCGTTCAAAGACAGCTGGCAGCCGCGAGGCGTAAGACCCGCCGAGGACGTCAAATAGGATCTTGATGTTTCTATGTGTCGTTGTCTCTTTGGACAAGGACATTTTTCTTCTACAGGAGGTGAAACGAAACCTATGCCCAGCAAAGCAGTTTTGACCGAGAAGCAGGCCATCGTGGAGGCTCTCGCCCAGCGGCTGAAGGAGGCCGAAGGCGGCGTTCTGGTGGACTACAAGGGCATCAACGTGGCCCAGGACACCGAACTGCGCCGCGATCTGCGCACCAAGGACGTGGAGTACACGGTGGTGAAGAACACCCTGACCCGCCTGGCTCTCGACAAGGTGGGCCTGTCCGGTCTGGACGACCACCTGAACGGCACCACCAGCCTGGCCACCAGCGCCAGCGATCCGCTCGTCCCGCTGCACGAACTGACCGTGTTCAGCGACAAGATGGGACAGCTGTTCACCCTCAAGGGCGTCTTCATCAACGGCAAGGTGCTCAGCGACGCCGAGGTGGCGGAGCTGGCCCCCATCCCCAGCCGTGACGCGCTGTATTCCAAGGTGCTCGGCACCATGCTGGCTCCTATCACGTCCCTGGCCGTCGTCCTGGGACAGGTCCTGGAGCAGAAGGGCGGCGCTCCCGCGTCTGCGGAGGAAGCCCCCGCCGCCGAGTGATTCGGCACACCATCATCTGACATTCTGATTATTAGAAGGAGAAAGTTAAAATGGCTAGCGAAAAAGTTACCGCTATGATCGAGGAGATCAAGGCTCTGTCCGTGCTGGAGCTGGCTGAGCTGGTGCATGCTATCGAGGACGCCTTCGGCGTCTCTGCTGCCGCCGCTGTGGCCGCCCCCGCTGCCGCCGCCGCCGGCCCCGCCGTGGAAGAGAAGACCGAGTTCGACGTGGTCATGACCGACTTCGGCGCTGAGAAGATCAAGGTCATCAAGGAAGTGCGCGCCATCACCAACCTGGGCCTGGCCGAGGCCAAGGCCAAGGTGGAGGGCATCCCCGCCGTCATCAAGGAGCAGGTCTCCAAGGAAGAGGCCGAGGAGCTGAAGAAGCGTCTCGAGGACGTGGGCGCCAAGGTCGAGCTGAAGTAATCCATATCGCGCTTTCGAGGGGTCCAGGCCCCGCGGGGCCCGGCTCAGAAGAGCCGGGCCCCTCTCATTTTTCCCGGCACGGGGAAAGGCGGTCTTCCTATGCATTTACATAATTCTGTTGACATAATACTATCTCCCCTCCGTCCCGGGGACGACCTGTCCCCGCTGCAGGCGGCCGCCGCCCTGGGCCGGCCCCTGCCGGACGCCGCTGGGCAGCAGGTCCTGGTCCTCCGGGACGGCGGCCGGGCGGTGGGCCTCGTGACCTACGACGCCAGGCCGGACGGGACCGGCTGGAACCGGCTGGCGGCGCTGTATCTGAAGCCGGAGTACCGGGGCAAGCGGCTGGGCCGGTGGATGCTCTCCGCCGCGCTGCGGGACATGACCTCGCTGGGCGCGGAGAAGGTGCGCCTGTCCCTGCCGGCGGACAGCGGCGCCCGGCCCTTTTTCCTGCAGATGGGCTTTTCCCCCGACGGAGAGGAGCCGGACGGCTCTGCCCGCCTGGTCTGCTTCCCCGGCCGGGAGCCCCGGCTGCGGGAGCGGTGCTGCGGCGCGGCCATCTTCGCCCGCCGGGACGGCCAGATCCTCTGGCTCACCGAGACCACCCGCAAGGGCCACACCGCCCTGTGCAAGGGCCACATGGAGCCCGGCGAGGACGAGCACCAGACCGCCCATCGGGAGATCCGGGAGGAGACCGGGCTGGACGTGTCCTTCCTGGGGGATTTCCGCCAGATCTCCCGCTACAGCGCCTTTGCCGACCGGGTGAAGACCGTGACCTTCTTTCTGGCCCGGACGGAGAGCACCGACGCCGTGCCCCAGCCGGAGGAGATCCGCTGGGTGCATTTCCTGCCCTTCGATCAGGCCCTGGACAGCCTCACCTACGCCGACGACCGGCGCATCCTCACCGCCGCCCGGGACTATCTGGCGGCCATGGACGGCCGCTCCGCGGACGCCTGATGCCGCTGCTCTATTGACATCTCCCTGCCGATATAGTAAAATTGTATAAAAATAATACAGGAGGAAGGGAGAAATGGCAACGCTTTTGAGCAATTCTCAGGCGATATTCCACTACATCGTGGAGTGGGGGATCCTGATCCTGGAGTCCTTCGGCGTGCTGGTGCTGCTGGTCACCGCCATCATCAGCATCCGGAAGTGGGTGAAGCGCTCCAACGACGTGCGCACCACCCTGTCCGAGGGCATCCTGCTGGCCCTGGCCTTCAAGATGGGCGGCGAGGTGCTGCGCACAGTGATCGCCACGGAGACGGCGGAACTGGTGAGCATCTTCGTCATCATCCTCCTGCGCGGTCTCGTGGCGGCGCTGATCTACTGGGAGATCACCAAGGAGGCCAAGATCGAGGCGCTGTACCGGGACATCGACCTGGCTGAAAAGAAAAACCGCTTCCGCAAGCACAGGCCGGACCGGGAGCAGGAGCCAGCGGAACAGGCGTGACGGTATCGGCCCCTCCCATGGCCGACAAGGACGGTATGGCGCTGCCATGCCGTCCTTTTTCGGTCCCCGCCGGCGGCAAAAACGCCGGCGGTTTTTTGTTGCCCAACGGCGGGAACCGTGGTAAAATAGCGGTAAAATCGCTATTTGACCCAAAATGACGGCAGATCAAGCCGCAAGAGGAGCATACGATGAAATATCTTCTGATCATAGGCGACGGCATGGCGGACGATCCCGTGCCCGCGCTGGGAGACAAGACCCCCTTGGAGGTGGCGGACAAGCCCGTCATCGACGAGCTGAGCCGCCGGGGACTGCTGGGCAGCGTTGTCAACTGCCCCAAGGAATTCGAGCCGGGCAGCGCCACGGCCATCATGTCCATCTTCGGGGCCTCTCCCCTCACCTATTACCACGGCCGGGGGCCGCTGGAGGCAGCCGCCCAGGGCATCGCGCTGGCCGACGGGGACATGGCCTGCCGGTGCAATATGGTGGCCCTGGAGGACGGGGACATGCCCTATGAGGAGCGGCGCATCCTGTCCCACAGCGCCGGCTCCATCGACGGGCCCACCTCCGACGCGCTCATCACCGCCCTCTGGACCAGCCCGGAGTTCACCGCCCTGGCGGAGGAGTACCGCATCGAGATCAACCCCGGCTCCTCCTTCCGCCACTTCGCCGTCATGCACGGGGCGGACATCTCCGGCATCTCCCTCATCCCGCCCCACGACCATCTGGGCGAGGTCATCGGCCCGCTGGCCCCCTCCGGCTGCGCCGTGGCGGAGAAGCTGGGCCGGCTGCAGGAGGCGGCGTTCCGGTTTTTGGACCATCACCCTCTGAACGAGGCCCGCCGGGCAGCGGGAAAGCTGCCCGCCAACGGCATCTGGTTCTGGGCGGAGGGCACCGCCGCCCTGCTGCCGGATTTCGCGGAAAAATACGGCCACACCGGCGAGGTGGTCTCCGCCGTGCCCCTGGTGCGGGGCATCGCCAAGCTCTCGGGCCTGCCCGCCCCCCTGGTGGAGGGCGTCACCGGGGAGATCGACACCAACTGGGACGGCAAGTGCCAAAAGACCATCGAGATCCTGTCCCGGTGCGACTTCGCCGCGCTGCACATCGAGGCGCCGGACGAGTGCACCCACAACGGGGACACCCCGGGGAAGATCCAGTCCATCCAGTGGCTCTCCAGCCGGGAGACCGCTCCCATCCTGGCGTATCTGCGCTCCACGGGGGAGGATTTCCGGGTGCTGATCCTGTCCGACCACAAGACCCTCACCTCCAACCGGGCCCACGGCGCCGATCCGGTGCCCTTCCTCGTCTACGACAGCCGGGAGCGGGAGTGCTCCGGCCTGAGCTATACGGAAAAAAATGGTCTGAAGACCGGACTGTTCCTGCCTGAGGGGACGAAACTTTTGGATATACTATTTGAGAAATGATCGTAACGGCCCATGGAAAACTGAATCTGTCCCTGGACGTGCTGGGCCGCGGGGATGACGGATACCACGCTCTGCGCTCCGTGATGCACACGGTGGCTTTCGGCGACGACGTGCAGGTGGAGCTGACCAGCGACGGCAGCTTCACCATCGACCCGGGCCAGTCCTATCTGCCCGCGGACGGGCGGAACCTGGCCGTGAAGGCCGCGCGCCTGTTTCTGGAGGGCACCGGCCTGGGCGCGGACATCCGCATCACCAAGCGCATCCCCGTCTGCGCCGGCATGGGTGGCGGCAGCGCCGACGCGGCCGCCGTGCTCCGGGCCCTCAACGCCCTCACCGGCCGGAACATGACGGCGGAGGAGCTGTCCGGCCTGGGCGCCCAGGTGGGCAGCGACGTGCCCTTCTGCGTGGCGGAGGGCTCCGCCCTGGCAGAGGGCCGGGGCGAGCAGCTCACGGCCCTGCCCTCCCTGCCCCGGTGCTCCATCGTGCTGTGCAAGCCCGCCTTTTCCATCTCCACCCCGGAGCTGTTCGCCCGGATCGACCGGCGGCGGAGCCGTCTGCACCCGGACACGGCGGGGCTGATGGCGGCGCTGGAGGCGGGAGATCTGGCCGGCGTGGCCAGGCGGTGTTTCAACGTGTTTGAGGACGTGCTGGGCGGCCGGGGCAGCGACATCGCCGCCATCAAGAGCCTGCTCACGGATATGGGCGCCCTGGGCGCGGCCATGACCGGCAGCGGCAGCACCGTGTTCGGCCTGTTCGCCTCGGAGGATGATGCGAAAGATGCCTGGGAGGCCCTGTCCGGGCAGCATCAGGAGTGCTGGCTCACCCGCCCCTGGTCCGGCGGGCAGGCGTAAAACAATGATTCAGTTGATGGATCCTATTTTTTATCCGGTGATAATGCAGGCAGACGAAATGCCTTTGAGAAATATGCAGTTCGAGTGCTGACGGCCGATGCAATGAATAACAAATTCCCCTATGATCTGATTTCTTATTTGAACGAATTGGTATAGGCTATGATCAAACTGATACGATTTGATTTACAGAAAAAAGACGAATGGGATGATTTCTATGATTTGTTCAGTACGTTTCTGAGCGAAGTGTGCGGCGAAGAAGAATATCAAGAGGAGATCGACGATCTTCACAATGATGAACTGAACGCGGAAATGATCGGGCAGTCGCTTCGAGAACATGATCCGTATTTTGTTATGCGGATCGTCGAAAATGAAGTTTGCATTGGATTGATCACCTATTCGTATAATGAGGAACGCAACAAGGGCTTTATCAACAACTTCTATGTATGTAGAGAGCGCAGAAGCTCCGGTGTTGGTTCCGCTGTATGTCGAATCGTCGAAAACCATCTTCGATCATTGGGCGCAAAGTATATAGAGACAAATCCTGCTGAAAAGGCTGAATGCTTTTATTTCCGTAATGGGTTTGAATTCTCTCGTGTATCATCAGACGGAGAGCGAATTTTTGGTAAGGCGATAGAATGAACATACAACGGTTTTGGTCTGACGTTCTTGCACAGAGAGCAGACGAGATAAGTGCAGTACATCTCCAAAAACCTGCTTGCACCGAAAACCGCACGACCAACATAGTATAATCGATCCTATCACCGGCGATAATCCCGTCGGTGATGTTTTTATGCGGAAACGCCCCGAACCAAAGGGTACTTACGCCCTGAAAAAATGGGAGACGGCGCTGCTGATGGCGCTGTGCCTGTTCTTCCTCAGCGGTCTTCTGTCCTGCCGGACCCAGCGCGACCTGGCCGGCGGGCTGGTGCGGCTGCACGTGATCGCCAACTCTGACTCCCAGGCCGACCAGGCCGCCAAGCTCAAAATGCGGGACCGGGTGCTGGCGGTGCTCTCACCCGCCCTGGAGGGCTGCGCCAGCCGGGAGGATGCGGTTGACATAATTCAAGACCATATCCCCGACTTGGAGGCGCTGGGAAACGTGGCCGTGACCCTGGGCACGGAGCGGTATCCCACCCGGGATTACGACACCTTCTCCCTGCCCGCAGGGGAATATCTGTCCCTGCGGGTG
The DNA here is from genome assembly GCA_947626345.1 of uncultured Oscillospiraceae bacterium. Classification (GTDB taxonomy): domain Bacteria; phylum Bacillota; class Clostridia; order Oscillospirales; family Oscillospiraceae; genus CAJOIG01. Next base: position 85,818 of record CANQSF010000008.1, read on the forward strand.
GTCATGGGCGCGGGACAGGGCCGCAACTGGTGGTGCGTGGTGTTCCCGCCGCTGTGCACCGAGGCGCTGGCGGAGCCGGCGGAGGACGTCTTTCAGGCGCTGCCCGACGGCAGCGCGGGCCTCATCACACAGGAGAGCGGCTACGTGATCCGGTTCCGGCTGGTGGAGTGGTGGAACGATCTGGCCCAGTGGCTGGACGATACATTAAAGAATTATTAATCTCCTTCACATTGACAACCCGCCCCGCCGATGGTATGCTGGATGAAAGTGGGAGTTTGCCTTTTCCGGTCCGTGCGGTCAGGCGCGGACCTATCGAGCGGAAGGGAGTGAGCCGTCACGGACATCGACCGTCGCAGGAATTTCATCATCAACGCCGTCTATGTGGCCCTGATCTTCGCCATCGTGATGCTGGTGGTGAAGTATGTGCTGGGACTGATCTGGCCGTTTTTCCTGGCCTTCGTCTTCTCCTGGTCCATGACGCCCCTCATCCGCTGGATGACGGTGAAGTGCCACCTCAAGCGTCCCATCGCCGCGGTCCTGTGCCTGCTGCTGTTTTTCACCGTCCTGGGCGGACTGCTGACGGTGCTGCTGGTGAGCGTGGTGTCCTGGCTGCAGGATCTGATGGTCTTTCTGCCCCAGCTGTACCGGGATACCATCGAGCCCTGGCTGCAGGTCGCCATGGGCTGGATCATGGACCTGGCCGAGCGGATGGGCCCCGACGCCTACGAGATCGTCAACTCCGCCATGCCCGACATCATCTCCTCCATCGGCAACGCCGTCACCAGCTTCTCCATGCGGGCCGTGGGCGTGGTGTCCGGCCTGGTGACGAAGCTGCCCTCCATGCTGCTGAGCACCCTGATCTGCGTGATCGCCACGGTATTCATGACCCTGGACTTCCACAAGATGACCGCCTTCCTGCTCCGGCAGCTGCCCGAGCGGGCCCGGCATGTGACCGTCAAGGCCAAGGAGACCTTCGTGTCCGTGGTGCTGAAATACGGCAAGAGCTACGGCATCATCATGGGCATCACCTTCTGCGAGCTGCTGGTGGGGCTGCTGCTCCTGCGGCAGCAGCAGGCGCCGCTGCTGGCCCTGCTCATCGCGATATTCGACATCTTCCCGGTGGTGGGGGCCGGCTTCATCCTCATCCCCTGGGCCATCATCACCCTGCTGGGCGGCGCCACCGTCAAGGGCCTGGGCCTGATCGCCCTGTACATCGTCATCACCATCATCCGCCAGTTCATGGAGCCCCGTGTGGTGGGCCATCAGGTGGGGCTGCACCCACTGGTGACCCTGATCGCCATGCTGGTGGGCACCAAGCTCTTCGGCGGCATCGGCCTGCTGGGCCTGCCCATCGCCTGCGCCATCATCAAGAACCTGGACGACAGCGGCGTGATCCACCTGCTGCGCCGGGAGGACGTCCCCGCGCCCGTGCCGGAGGCGAGAGAAAAAAATTAAGATTTCTCCCGGGACCTATTGACTTTTCCCCGGGAGGATGATAAAATTTCCTAGCTTGCGGGCGTAGCACAACGGCTAGTGCACCAGCCTTCCAAGCTGGGGACGTGGGTTCGATTCCCATCGCC
>CANQSF010000009.1 GCA_947626345.1 uncultured Oscillospiraceae bacterium
CCAGGGGCTACGTCCGTATTTGCCCCTTCTAGGGGCTGGTCATGCCACCAGTTTACTGGTGGTCATGACTATTTGGGCCGGATCTTGTTCCGCCTGAAAAAATTTTATCTGTCTCCGCCGCCCCGATACAGATATCATTTTAGCGGGAAAACCGAAATCCTTAGATTTTTCAGGGGGTTGCGGGTTCTTGCCGGAAAACAAAATGTTGAAAGAAAAGCTATTGACAGGCACAAGATGTTGTGCTAGTATAGCATCCAGCAGCGTTATGTAACCAACCGGCACGACCGGGGCGACGATAGAGAGAAAGCACAGAAGGAGAGGCGGAAACCATGAAGATCATCAAGAGAAACGGCTCGGAGGTCACCTTCGACATCACCAAGATCATCAACGCCATCACCAAGGCCAACGCCGTGGTGGACGAGGATCTGCGCATGACCAACACCCAGATCCACCGCATCGCGGACTCGGTGGAGAAGAGCTGCGTGGAGCTGGGCCGGTCCCCCTCCGTGGAGGAGATCCAGGACATGGTGGAGGAGCAGATCATGGCCCACGGCGCCTATGAGGTGGCCAAGCGGTACATCACCTACCGCTATACCCGGAGCCTGGTGCGCCAGTCCAACACCACCGATGACAAGATCCTGACCCTCATCGAGTGCAACAACGAGGAGGCCAAGCAGGAGAACTCCAACAAGAACCCGGTGGTCAACTCCACCCAGCGGGACTATATGGCCGGCGAGGTCAGCCGGGATATCACCGCCCGTCTGCTGCTGCCCCAGGACATCGTGCAGGCCCACGAGGACGGCATCATCCACTTCCATGATACCGACTACTACGCCCAGCACATGCACAACTGCGACCTGGTGAACCTGGAGGACATGCTCCAGAACGGCACCGTCATCACCGACACCCTCATCGAGCGGCCCCACTCCTTCGCCACCGCCTGCAACATCGCCACCCAGATCGTGGCCCAGGTGGCCTCCAACCAGTACGGCGGCCAGTCCATCTCCCTGGCCCACCTGGCCCCCTTCGTGCAGGTCAGCCGGGAGAAGATCCGCGCCATCGTCCGGGACGAGATCAGCACCTTGGGCGTGGTGCCCACCGCCGAGCAGGTGGACAAGATCGTGGAAAAGCGCCTGCGGGAGGAGATCCGCCGCGGCGTGCAGACCATCCAGTATCAGGTGGTCACGCTGCTGACCACCAACGGACAGGCCCCCTTCGTCACCGTGTTCATGTACCTGAACGAGGCCAAGAACGAGCAGGAGAAGAGGGACCTGGCCATCATCATCGAGGAGACACTGCTGCAGCGCTACGAGGGCGTGAAGAACGAGCAGGGCATCTGGGTCACCCCCGCCTTCCCCAAGCTGATCTACGTGCTGGAAGAGGACAACGTGGACGAGGGCACGCCCTATTACTACCTGACCGAGCTGGCTGCCAAGTGCACCGCCAAGCGGATGGTGCCCGACTACATCTCCGAGAAGAAGATGCTGGAGCTGAAGGGCGACGTGTACACCTGCATGGGCTGCCGCTCCTTCCTGACCCCGGACCGGTTCACCGACGCGGGCGTGGGCAACATCGCCAACGCCGGCAACTATGAGCCGGGCAAGCACAAGTATTACGGCCGCTTCAACCAGGGCGTGGTCACCATCAACCTGCCCGACGTGGCCCTCAGTTCCGGAGGCAATCTGGACAAGTTCTGGAAAATATTCGACGAGCGGCTGGAGCTGTGCCACCGGGCGCTGCGCTGCCGCCACGAGCGGCTGAAGGGGACCCTCTCCGACGCGGCCCCCATCCTGTGGCAGTACGGCGCGCTGGCCCGCCTGCCCAAGGGCGAGCCCATCGACAAGCTGCTCTACGGCGGCTATTCCACCATCTCCCTGGGCTACGCGGGGCTCTATGAGTGCGTCAAGTACATGACCGGCAAGAGCCATACCGATCCCTCCGCCACCCCCTTTGCCCTGGACATCATGCAGATGATGAACGACAAGTGCAAGCAGTGGAAGACGGCCGAGAACATCGACTACTCCCTGTACGGCACGCCGCTGGAGAGCACCACCTACAAGTTCGCCAAGTGTCTGCAGAAGCGCTTCGGCATCATCGAGGGCATCACCGACAAGGGCTATATCACCAACTCCTACCACGTGCACGTGACCGAGCAGATCGACGCCTTCACCAAGCTGAAGTTCGAGGCCCAGTTCCAGCACCTGTCTCCCGGCGGCGCCATCAGCTATGTGGAGGTGCCGGACATGCAGAACAACCTGGAGGCCGTGCTGCAGGTCATGCGCTTCATCTACGACAACATCATCTACGCCGAGCTGAACACCAAGAGCGACTACTGCCAGGTGTGCGGCTGGGACGGGGAGATCGAGATCGTGGAGGACGACGGCAAGCTCATCTGGCGCTGCCCCCGCTGCGGCAACACCGACCAGGCCAAGATGAACGTGGCCCGGCGCACCTGCGGCTACATCGGCACCCAGTTCTGGAACCAGGGCCGGACCCAGGAGATCAAGGACCGGGTCCTGCATCTGTAAGGCATGTATTACGGAGAGATCAAAAACTGCGATATCGCCAACGGCATCGGCGTGCGGGTGACGCTGTTCGTGTCCGGTTGCACCAACCGGTGCCCCGGCTGCTTCCAGCCGGAGACCTGGGATTTCGACTACGGCCAGCCCTTCACCGCCGAGACGGAGGAGAAGCTGCTGCAAATGCTGGCTCCCAGCTACATCAACGGCCTGACTCTGCTGGGCGGCGACCCCTTCGAGCCGGACAACCAGCGGGCCCTGACGCCGTTCCTGCGCCGGGTGCGGGAGCGGTACCCGAAAAAGACGATCTGGGCCTTCACCGGCTTCCTCTATGAAGACCTGCTGCGGGAGGGGAGCCACCCCCGCTGCGAGGCGACGGACGAGATGCTGGGGCTGATCGACGTGCTGGTGGACGGACCGTTCGTCCAGCGGTTGAAGGACATCAGTCTCCGCTTCCGGGGCTCGTCCAATCAGCGGCTCATCGACATGAACGCCACCCGGGATCGGGGACAGATCGTCCTTTGGGACGACCATAGAGGACCGGCCTCCCGCTGACGGGGGACCGGTCTTATCCATTAGAGGAGGAACGATGCGCAACTATCTGGAAAGAGACGATATACTGAGCACCAGCAAGACGGACTTCCGGGGCGAGCTGCGGCTGTCGGGGCTGTTCGATCTGTTCATGGATCTGGCGGCGGAGCACGCGGAGACCGTGGGCGTGGGCTATGCGGACATGCTCTCCCACCGGGCCTTCTGGCTGGCGGTGCGGACGCGGGTGCGGATCTATCAGATGCCCCGATACATGGATCAGGTGCGGGCCCGCACCTGGCCGGCCCAGCCGGGCAACGTCAAATGCGACCGCTTTTACCGGCTCACCCGGGACGGGGAGACCGTCGCCGAGGGGAGGACCGAGTGGGTGGCCCAGAACGTGGACACCGGCAGGATCATGAAGCCGGAGGAGTACGGCTATCCCGTGGATATGACACCGCTGCCCGAGCGGGTCTGCGACGGCCCCTTCACCCGTTTCCGGGAGAAGCCGGACCCGGCGAACCTGTGGGCGGAGTACACGGTCACCTCCCGGGACATCGACACTGGCCGGCACATGAACAACGTGGCCTATGTGCGCATGCTGCTGGGCGCCTTCCCCGTGGCGGAGCTGGAGGATATGGACATCGCCGAGGCGGAGATATCCTACAGCGCCGCCTGCCGGGAGGGAGAGCGGCTGCGCATCTATCGCCGCGGGGACGAGGAGGGCTGGCACATGCTGGTGCAGAAGCCCGATGGCTCCACCGCCGCCCAGATGGTCCTGCGGGTGAGATGAACAGAGGGAGCAGGTCCCGGGATGGGACCCGCTCCGCTTATCTTGGTTACTTCCCGCTGGCGCCGTAGTTTGCCAGCACCCGGGCGCTGGGGTCGTCCACGTCGCAGCCGGCCCAGCTTTTGTTGGGCATCCAGAAATCCGCCACCATCTCCGCCTGGCCGGGGTAGTATTTCTCGAATATCTCCCGGTACAGCAGGCTCTCCTTGGTGAAGGGCCGGGCGAAGGTATATCTCTGCCGCGCCGCCTCGTATTCCGAGTCGGTGTACTTCGTCTCGGCGTATTCCTTGAGATCGTCCACCATGGAGTGGCCCACCGCGTCGGAGAAGGCCGCCTTCTGCCGCCAGAGGATGGAGTCGGGCAGCAGATGATCCTTTTCAAAGGCGTGGCGCAAGAGATACTTGCCCATGCCGTAGCTGTTCACCTTCAGCTTCGGGTCCACCTGCATCACATACCGCACGAACTCCAGGTCCCCGAAGGGCACCCGGGCCTCGATGGAGTTGACGGATATGCACCGGTCCGCCCGGAGCACGTCATACATGTGCAGCTCGTCGATGCGCTTTTTCGCCTCCGCCTGGAAGGCCTCCGGGGAGGGGGCGAAGTCGGTGTATTTATAGCCGAATAGCTCATCGGATATCTCGCCGGTCATGAGCACCCGCACATCCGTGCGCTCGTGTATGGCCTTGCAGCACAGGTACATGCCCATGCTGGCCCGGATGGTGGTGATGTCCCAGGTGCCCAGCAGGGCAATGACCTCCTCCAGGCTGGCCAGCACCTCTTCCCGGGTCATGGTCACCTCCGTGTGCTCCGCCCCCAGGTAGTCCGCCGCCTGCCGGGCGTACTTCAGGTCGATGGGGTCCGTGTCCATGCCGATGGCGAAGGAGCGGATGTGCTTGCCCAGGATGCGGGCGGAGATGGCGCACACCAGGCTGGAGTCCAGCCCGCCGGACAGGAGAAAGCCCAGGGGCGCGTCCGCGTCCAGGCGCTTGTCCACGGCCAGGATCAGCTTCTCCCGGATGTTTTTGCACACCGTCTCCACATCGTCCGGCAGGTACGCATCCACGGTGGTCAGGTCGGCGTAGCGGACGAACTTCCCGTCGGCCCAGTAGTGACCGGGAGGGAAGGGGAGCACCTTCTCGCACAGGCCCACCAGGTTCTTTGCCTCGCTGGCGAAGACCATGCTGCCGTCGGCGAGCTTGCCGTAGTACAGCGGCCGGATGCCGATGGGGTCCCGGGCGGCGATGAGCCGGTCCGCCTTGCTGTCGTATATCAGCATGGCGAACTCCGCGTCCAGCATTTTGAACATGTCCAGGCCGTATTTCCGGTACAGGGGCAGGATGATCTCGCAGTCCGAATCGCTGATAAAATCATATTCCTTTGCCAGCTCCGCCTTCAGCGGCCGGAACAGGTACAGCTCCCCGTTGCACACCGCCATGTCCCCGTCCAGATGGAACGGCTGCATCCCCTCCGGATGCAGGCCCATGATGGCCAGCCGGTGAAAGCACAGCCACCCGTCCCCGGCCGGCTCGATCCGGCTCATGTCCGGGCCACGGGACTTGGTCCGGGCAATATAGGGCTGCAGCTGCTCTTTGGTGAGTGTCCTCTTGGTGAATCCCATGATCGCACACATATCCTCTTTCTCCTTGCCTTGCATGAAAACGAGCAAAGACGCTCTGCGGTGCAGAACGTCTTTGCTCTGGGCTGGATTATAAGCGCGTCTTCTGGATTTGTCAAGAAAAATTTATTTTTTGTCCTCCTGGGACTCCAAATGGAGCTGGTGGGAGTATTTGTGGTAGTTGTCCCGGAACAGCCGGTTGTAGGTCTGGTTGCCGGAGTGGTGCAGCTCGTGCAAATACAGGTGCTCGTGGCCGGAGATGGACAGGTCGTCCCGCCCCAGCATGTACACCGCCAGATCGGAGCACTGGTCGCTGACGCGCTCCAGATTTTGAAGGATATTCTCGTACTGGATGCCCATGTAGACGTCGCAGGCGCCCCGGGTCATCCGGTCCACGTGCCGGGACCGCATCGCCTCGATGATGTCGTCGATGACCTCCTCCAGAGGCTCCACCGTCCGGGCGCGGTCCAGATCGTCGGCCTTGAACACGTCCACCGTCAGGGCCAGGATGTCCCGCACCGCGGCCATGGTGCCCCGCAGATCCTCCTGGGCGGCGGGGGAGAGGGTCTTGCCGGACTCCATGAACCGCTGCTGGTCGTGGAGGATGTTTTGGGCCAGATCGCCGATGCGCTCAAAGCAGGTGAGGGCCTTGATCTGGAAGTTCTGGTCCCGGTTGTCGGCGGCCCGGGTCACATAGGGGGAGAGGCTGACGATATACTGGTTGGCCGCATCGGCCATCCTATCCAGCAGCTCCTCCCGCTGGTTGACGCGCTCGGTGCGCTTGGCATCGTACTCGAAGATCTGCTGGAAGGCTGCGTCGTAGTTGTGCAGGGCCACGTCCGCCATGTGGCCGATCAGGTGGGCGGACTGGTCCAGGGCCAGGGTGGGGTTGGTGACCAGGTGGCTGTCCAGCTCCCGCAGGTTGGTCAGGATGTCCTGGTCCTCCGCGTCCAGAGGCTTATCCGGCACCAGCTTCTCCGCCAGCCGGGCGAACGCGCCGCTCATAGGCAGCAGCAGCACCGCCGGCACCAGCCGGAACAGGCCGTGGATGTTGGCCACGCCGCCGGAGTCCAGGGAGCTGTACCACAGCCCGTCGGTGAGCACCCCCGCCGTGCGCAGCACCGTCATGACCAGGGCGATGAGGACCGCGGCGCAGATGTTGTAGATCACATGCACTACGACGGTGCGGATCTGCTCCGGCTTGGCGCCGATGCGGCAGACCAGGAAGGTGGTCAGGCAGTCGCCGATGTTCACGCCGATGATCACGGCGAACACCCCGCAAAAGCGCACGCCCACGGAGCTGGCGATGGACTGGAGGATGCCGATCACGGCGGAGGAGCTCTGGATGACGCCGGTGACCGCCGCGCCGGAGAGGAAGCCCAGGATGTAGTTGTCCTCAAAGGCGGTGAGAAGGCCGCTGAGCCGGTCGCCCAGGGAGCTGACCGCGTCGCTCATGAAGATCAGTCCCATGAACAGGATGCCGAAGCCCACGGCGATGGTGCCCGCGTTTTTGGCGGCGCTCTTGGCCACGAACATCAACAGCACCATGCCGATGACCAGGGCGATGGGGGCCAGGTTGTCCGCGTTGAACAGGTACAGGATGCTGGTGCTGCCGGCCTGCAGGTCCATCAGGCGGATGATCTGGGCGGTGATGGCGGTGCCCACGTTGGCCCCCAGCACGATGCCGATGGACTGGCGGAAGGTGAGGAACCCCGCGCCCACCAGTCCTACCGTCAGCACGATGGCGGCGGTGGAGCTCTGGATCATGCAGGTGACCAGCATGCCCAGCAGAAAGCCCATGGCGGGACGGCTGGTGACCTTGGCCAGGGCCGCCTTCATGGCCCCGCCGGAGCAGCTCTTCAGCCCGTCGCCCATGAGGCGCATGCCGTACAGGAACATGCTCAGCCCGCCCAGCATGGCGATGATCTTGTAAAATATCTCCATTGTGTTCCCTCTTCCCAGAAAAACGGATAAAACAGACCGGTTGTATATAGGCCCAAATTCTCCTAAATATATCTTATTACACAAGCAAGATGGCGGCAAGTTAAATTTCTGTATCAATTCCTTTCGGCATTTACAGGCGGACCGGGACACACTGGTCAGAATGGCTAAAAATTACCAAATTCTTGGCAGAAAAATGTCTTATCGGCGGGAGCGGGAAGAATTGACTTTCCGTTTGCCGCTTTGCTATAATATTCGTGACAATGATACAGCTATGAGTTGGCGACTGACGGTACGCGAGGCACGCGGGGGAGCCAATTTCATTGAAACGCCGACCGTCTGGGCAGCTCCTGTTTGATGAAAGATCAGGGCTGCTCAATTTGCTTTAAGGAAGTGCATTCATGAAGAAAGTAGCGATCATCATGGGCAGCGACAGCGACCTGCCCGTGGCGGAGAAGGCCGCCGGGAAGCTGGCGGAATTCGGCGTGCCCTTCGAGGTACACATTTTCTCCGCCCACCGCACGCCGGACCAGGCCCGGGATTTTGCCCGAGGGGCACGGGAGAACGGGTTCGGCGTGATCATCGCCGCCGCCGGCATGGCGGCGCACCTGGCCGGCGCTGTCGCGGCCAACACCATCCTGCCCGTCATCGGCATCCCTTTAAAGTCCAAAAGTTTAGACGGCGTTGACGCTCTTCTGTCCACGGTGCAGATGCCCTCCGGCATCCCGGTCGCCACCGTTGCGATAGACGGAGCCGTCAACGCCGCCCTTCTTTCCGTGCAGATCCTCGCCCTTTCCGACGGGGCTCTGGCGGAGAAGCTGGCCGGGTATCGGGCCGCCGAGACCGAAAAGGTCCTGGCAAAAAACGCCGCCGCCGAGGCGCGGTTCAATCACTGACATCTTTTCAGAACGGAGGATATCCCATGCAGAAGAAAGAGCAGCTTTACGAGGGCAAGGCCAAGAAGGTCTACGCCACCGACGAGCCGGACCTGGTGATCGTCTCCTATAAGGACGACGCCACCGCCGGCGACGGCGCGAAAAAAGGCACCATCCGCGACAAGGGCATCGTCAACAACCGCCTGTCCAACGCGCTGATGCAGAAGCTGGAGCAGGAGGGGGTCCCCACCCACTTCGTCCAGCAGCTCAGCGACCGGGAGACGCTGGTGAAAAAGGTGGATATCATCCCGCTGGAGGTCATCGTCCGCAACGTGGCCGCGGGCCATTTCTCCCTGCGCATGGGCGTGGAGGAGGGCACGCCCTTCAAGCAGCCGATCCTGGAGTTCAGCTATAAAAACGACGAGCTGCACGACCCCTTCATCAACCACTATTACGCCCTGGCGCTGGGCCTGGCCACCCAGGAGGAGATCGACGCCATCACCGCCTACGCCTTCAAGGTCAACGAGGTGCTCAAAGCCGTCCTGCTGCAGGCCAACATCCGCCTGATCGACTTCAAGCTGGAGTTCGGCCGCCTGGCCGACGGCACCGTCGTTCTGGCCGACGAGATCAGTCCCGACACCTGCCGCTTCTGGGACGCCACCACCGGCGCCCACCTGGACAAGGACCTCTTCCGCCGGGATCTGGGTGGGGAGGAGGACGCCTACCAGGAGGTCATGCGCCGCCTTCTGGGCTGACAGCGGAAGCGAGGTCTCATATGGTCAACAGTCTCAGCCAGCGCGCCCTGCACGAGGAGTGCGGCGTGTTCGGCATCTATGATTCCACCGGCCGCACCGACATGGTCTCGGCGGTGTACAGCGCGCTGTACGCCCTGCAGCACCGCGGCCAGGAGAGCTGCGGCATCGCCCTGAACGTGGACGGCGTGCTCTCCGGCTACCGGGACCTGGGCCTGGCCGGCGAGGTGTTCACCCCCGAGGTGCTGCGCAGCCTGCCCCAGGGCGCAAAAATGGCCTCGGGCCACGTGCGCTACGCCACGGCCGGCCAGTGCACCCGCTCTAATGCCCAGCCGATGATCGTGCACCACTGCAAGGGCGGCATGGCGCTGTGCCACAACGGCAACCTGACCAACGCCTACCAGCTGCGCCACGACCTGGAGATGGACGGCTGCATCTTCCACGGCACCTCGGACAGCGAGGTCATCGCCTATATCCTGACCCGCAACCGGCTGAAGACCCCCAGCATCGAGGACGCCGTGTGCGAGACCATGAAGCAGCTGGAGGGGGCGTACAGCCTGGTCATCATGAGCGCCACCAAGCTCATCGCCGCCCGGGACCCCCACGGGTTCCGGCCGCTGTGCGTGGGCGCGCTGCCCGACGGCGCCGGATATGCCTTCGCCTCGGAGTCCTGCGCGCTGGACGCCGTGGGCGCAAAGCTGATCCGCGACATCCTCCCCGGCGAGGTGGTGGTAGTCAACCGCCAGGGCATGCGCAGCATCCCGGCGATGTGCGGCCAGGCGCCCCACACCATGTGCGTGTTCGAGTATATCTATTTTGCCCGCCCGGACAGCGTGATCGAGGGCACCTGCGTCCACGAGGCGCGCAAGCAGGCCGGGCGCTTCCTGGCCCAGAGCCACCCGGTGGAGGCCGACGTGGTCATCGGCGCGCCGGATTCGGGCCTGGACGCCGCCCTGGGCTACTCTCTGGAGAGCGGCATCCCCTACGGCGTCGGCTTCATCAAGAACAAGTACATTGGCCGCACCTTCATCCAGAACGATCAGGCCCTGCGGGAGAGCACCGTGCGCATCAAGCTCAACGCCGTGCCCGCCACCGTGGCCGGCAAGCGGGTGGTGCTGGTGGACGACTCCATCGTTCGCGGCACCACCAGCGCCCGGACCATCAAGCTGCTCCGGGACGCGGGGGCGGCGGAGGTGCACTACCGGATCTCCGCGCCGCCGTTCGCCCACCCGTGCTATTTCGGGACCGACATCCCGGACGAAAAGCAGCTGGTGGCCACCGGCCACACCGTGGAGGAGATCAACGCCCTGGTGGGCTCCGACACGCTGGGCTTTTTGAGCGTCGAGCAGGTGCAGCAGCTGACGCCCGGCAGCAAGTGCGGCTACTGCGTGGGCTGCTTTACCGGCAGCTACCCGGTGGCGCCGCCTGAAAAGACCATGGAGGAGTTCTTCTCCCGGCCGCTGAGCCAGTCCGCCCGCGGCAAGGAACTGTAAGATCCGGAGGGAAAGCATATGGAAAACAGCCATTCTGCCTCCTACGCCGCCGCCGGGGTGGACATCACTGCCGGCTACAAGGCCGTGGAGCTGATGAAAGGCCACGTCGCCCGTACCGCCATCCCCGGCGTGCTGGGGGGCGTCGGCGGGTTCGGCGGGCTATTCGAGCCGGATCTGGCGGGGATGGAGCACCCGGTGCTCATCTCCGGCACTGACGGCGTGGGCACCAAGCTGCGCGTCGCCCAGTACCTGGACAAACACGACACCATCGGCATCGACTGCGTGGCTATGTGCGTCAACGACGTGATCTGCGCCGGGGCCAGGCCCATCATCTTCCTGGATTACATCGCCTGCGGCAGGAACGTGCCGGAGCGTATCGCCGCCATCGTCGCCGGCGTGGCCGAGGGCTGCGTGCAGGCCGGCTGTGCCCTGGTGGGCGGGGAGACCGCCGAGCACCCCGGGGTCATGCCCGCGGACGACTACGATCTGGCGGGCTTCACCGTGGGGATCGTGGACAAGAGCAAGATACTGGATAATTCTTCCATGCGCGCCGGAGATGTGATATTGGCTCTGCCCTCCTCGGGGGTCCACTCCAACGGCTTCTCCCTGGTGCGGAAGGTGTTCGACCTGGACCGGCATCCGGAGAACGTGGACAGGCCCTGCGACGAGCTGGGCATGACCCTGGGCGAGGCGCTGCTGGCCCCCACGAAGATCTATGTGAAGCCTGTGCTGGCACTGATGGAGGCCGTGACCGTGAAGGGCGTCAGCCACATCACCGGCGGCGGCTTTTATGAGAACATCCCCCGTAGCATCCCGGACGGGCTCTCCGCCCGGATCGAAAAGCGTACGGTGCGGGGCATGCCCATCTTTGACCTTATCCAAAAGGCGGGGGACATCCCCGAGCGGGATATGTTCAACACCTTCAACATGGGCGTGGGCATGACCGTCACCGTGGCCGAGGCTGACGCGGACAAGGCCCTGGACGTGCTGAAAGGGCAGGGCGTCGACGCCTATGTGCTGGGGACCATCGTCTCCGGCGGAGAGAGGGTGCAGCTGGTATGACGAAGACGCGCATCGCCGTATTCGTCTCCGGCGGCGGCACCAACCTGCAGGCGCTGCTGGACGCCCAGGAGAGCGGAAAGCTCTGCTCCGGCCAGATCGTGCTGGTGGTGTCCAGCCAGCCTGGGGCCTACGCCCTCACCCGGGCGGAGAAGGCCGGGGTGCCGGCGGTGGTCTGCTCACGGAAGGCCCTGGGCAGCCAGGAGGCCTTCGAGGCGGCCATCCTGCAGGCCCTGGAGGAACACGGCGCGGAGATGATCGTGCTGGCCGGATTCATGAGCATTTTGAGCAAGGACTTCACCGACCGGTTCCCGGAGCGCATCCTGAACGTACACCCGGCGCTGATCCCCTCCTTCTGCGGCAAGGGCTATTACGGCCTGAAGGTCCACGAGGAGGCCCTGAAGCGGGGTGTGAAGGTCACCGGCGCCACGGTGCATTTTGTCAACGAGATCCCAGACGGGGGGCGGATCATCGCCCAGAAGCCCGTGCTGGTGGAGGAAGGCGACACGCCGGAGAGCTTGCAGCGGCGGGTCATGGAACAGGCGGAGTGGATCATCCTGCCCCAGGCGGCGGAGATGGTCGCCGCGGACATTGCCAGGAGGAAAGAGCATGACTGATCTGACAGCGTATCTGCGGGAACGCACCTACCCCGGCCGGGGCATCGCCCTGGGCCGCAGCGCCGACGGCAAGAAGGCCGTCATCGTCTACTTCATCATGGGCCGCAGCGTCAACAGCCGCAACCGGGTGTTCGCCGCCACCGACGACGGTATCCGCACCCAAGCCCACGACCCGGCCAAGATGTCGGACCCCAGCCTCATCATCTATCACCCCGTGCGGACGGTGGGGAAGGACACCGTGGTCACCAACGGCGACCAGACCGACACCATCCGGGACGCCCTGCTGGCGGGACAGACCTTCGCCGCCGCCCTGCGCACCCGCACCTTCGAGCCGGACGGGCCCAACTGGACGCCCCGCATCTCCGGCCTGGTGAGCCCGGACGGCAGCTATAAGCTGTCCATCCTGAAGAGCCTGGACGGGGATCCGTCCTGCTGCTGCCGGTATTTCTATGAATACGAAGCGCCCAAGGCGGGCATGGGCCACATCATCCACACCTACGCCGCAGACGGCGAGCCGCTGCCCTCCTACGTGGGGGAGCCTGCCCCGGTGGCCATCGGCGCGGACGACGCCGGGACCCTGGCGGAGCAGGTCTGGGCGGCGCTCAATGAGGACAACAAGGTGTCCCTGTATGTCTCTTACATCGACCTGGCCACCGGCGAGCGGGACACGGTGATCGTGAACAAACACAACGGCTGAGAGGGAGGAAGCACGATGAAAGAATTGGAACTGAAATACGGCTGCAACCCCAACCAGAAGCCCTCCTGCATCTTCATGGCGGACGGGGGCGAGCTGCCCATAAAGGTGCTCAACGGCAAGCCGGGATACATCAACTTCCTAGACGCCTTCAACTCCTGGCAGCTGGTGAAGGAGCTGAAGGAAGCCACCGGTCTGCCCGCCGCCGCCAGCTTCAAGCACGTCTCCCCGGCGGGGGCCGCCGTGGGCAAGCCCCTTTCCGAAACGGACAGAAAGATCTACTTCGTGGACCCTGACGCGGCGCTTTCTCCCATCGCCTGCGCCTACATCCGGGCCCGGGGCGCGGACCGGATGAGCTCCTACGGCGACTGGGCGGCCCTGTCTGAGGTATGCGACGAGGCCACGGCACAGTACCTGAAAGCCGAGGTGTCCGACGGCGTCATCGCTCCGGGCTACACCGACGGGGCCCTGGCCATCCTGAAGACGAAGAAAAAGGGCAATTATAATGTGGTGCAGATCGATCCGGACTATGTCCCCGCCCCGGTGGAGCGCAAGGACGTGTACGGCGTCACCTTCCAGCAGGGGCGGAACGACTACAAGGTCACGGCGGACGCCTTCGCCAACATCGTGACGAAGAACAAGGACCTGCCCCCCGAGGCGGTCATCGACATGACCGTGGGCCTCATCACCCTGAAGTACACCCAGTCCAACTCCGTCTGCTACGTGAAAGACGGCCAGGCCATCGGCGTGGGCGCCGGCCAGCAGAGCCGCATCCACTGCACCCGCCTGGCGGGCAATAAGGCGGACAACTGGTACCTCAGGCAGCATGAGAAGGTGCTCAGCCTGCCCTTCAAGGCCGATATCCGCCGGCCGGACCGGGACAACGCCATCGACGTGTACATCTCCGACGAGTGGGAGGACGTGCTGGCCGACGGGGCGTGGCAGAACGTGTTCACCGAGAGACCCGAGCCGCTCACGGCGGCGGAGAAAAAGGCCTGGATCGCCGGCCAGTCCGGCGTCACCGTGGGCAGCGACGCTTTCTTCCCCTTCGGGGACAACGTGGAGCGGGCCCGCAAATCCGGTGTGGCCTATATCGCCGAGCCGGGCGGCAGCATCCGGGACGACAACGTGATCGAGACCGCGGACAAGTACGGCATGGTCATGGCCTTCACGGGCATGCGGCTGTTCCATCACTGATTGTGTTCGGACGGGAGAAAAAGCGCCGGCAGCGGCTGGAGGCGGCCTTCGGGAAGAGGCCGGACGTGTATTTTGCCGACGGGGACATGGAGCGCATCCGGGCCTGGTCGGACTATCGCCGGGAGCGGGAGGACGGCTACAGCGTGGACGACGTCACCTGGCATGACCTGGACATGGACCGTGTGTTCCGGCGCATCGACCCGGGCCTTTCCACGCCGGGAGAGCAGGTGCTCTACGATACCCTGCGCCACCCGGCCCTGACCGGGGAGGAATACGGCCGGCGGTCCAGGCTCATCGCATTCATGCAGGCCCAGCCTGCAAAGCGGCTGGAGGTCCAGGTCATTTTGGACGCCTTGGGCCGGACACGGCGGTCGGACCTGTGCACAGCGTTCGCGCCGGAGGCCAGGGGCCGGGGCAGACTCATCCTCTATGCGGCCCTGTCGGCGGCGTTCGCGGTCAGCCTGGTGCTGGGAGCGCTGGGCGTCATGCCGATCATGGCAGCTCTGTTGCTCATGTCCATCAATATAACGCTCCGGGAGTTCGCGCTGCGGCAGGTGCGCCGGGAATTCGACACCCTCAACTACTCGGTGGCGGAGGTGTTCGCCCTGCGGAGGGTCCAAAAGCTGGGCATACCGGATCTGGACAGGGAACTGACGGACGCCTACGAGGCGTTGCAAAAGCTGCGGTTCGTACTGCGCACCGGCGGCGTGTCCGGCATGGACACCGGCAGCGCGGGGGACCTGCTGGCCTCGCTGTTTTTGCTGGATATCATCACCTATGAGTACCTGAAAAACAAGCTGTGGACCCGCCAAGAGGACCTGATGGCCGTTATCGTGGGCCTGGGGCGGCTGGATACGGCCATCGCGGCGGCCTCCTGGCGTGCGAGCATGGACGTGTATACTGTGCCGGACATCGCCTTTGACGGCTCGGCCCAGCTGCACATCCGGGGCATGGTCCACCCGCTGCTGGACGATGCCGTGCCCAACGATCTGGAGCTGGGAGGCCCCATCCTGCTCACCGGCTCCAACGCCTCCGGCAAGAGCACCTATCTGCGCACGGCGCTTTTGAACGCCCTGCTGGCCCAGAGCCTGTGCACAGCGGCGGCGGAGAGCTACCGGGGAGGTGCGTTTACTCTCTATTCGTCCATGGCCCTGGAGGACGACCTGCTGGCAGGGGAGAGCTATTACGTCACGGAGATCAAGTCCATCCGCCGCATCCTGACGGCGGCGGAGGAGGAAAGGCCCATCCTGTGCGTGGTGGATGAGGTCCTGCGGGGCACCAACACCGCCGAGCGCATCGCGGCGTCCAGCGCCATTTTGGAGACGCTCTTTGACGCGGGGGTCCTGTGCCTGGCGGCCACCCACGATCTGGAGCTGTGTGCCCTGCTGGCGGGAAAGTGGCGGATGTGCCACTTTGCGGAGACGGTGGGCGAGGGCTCGATGGATTTCGACTACCAGCTCCGGGAGGGACCGGCCCGGTCCCGGAACGCCATCCGGCTCCTGGGGATGATGGGCTTCGACGCCGCGCTCGTTGCCAGGGCGGAGCGCCGGGCGAAGCGATATTTGGAAACAGGCGCGTGGGAATAAGATTTGGATGCAAGAGGTGGAGATTATGAAACTCATGGTCATCGGCAGCGGCGGCCGGGAACACGCCGTCATCCGCAAGCTGAAAGAGAATCCCGACGTGGAGACGATCTACGCCCTGCCCGGAAACGGCGGCATCGCCGCGGACGCGGTGTGCGTGGACGTGGGCGCGAAAGACATCGACGGCGCGGTGCGCTTTGCCAAGGAGCACGCCATCGACTTCGCCGTGGTCACCCCGGACGATCCCCTGGTGCTGGGGATGGTGGACGCGCTGGAGGCGGCGGGGGTGCCCTGCTTCGGCCCGGCGAAGAACGCCGCCGTCATCGAGGGCAGCAAGGTGTTCTCCAAAAACCTGATGAAAAAGTACGGCATCCCCACCGCGGCCTATGAGGTGTTCGACGACGCGGCCGCGGCGCTGGCGTATGTGCAGACCGCCCCCGTGCCCATCGTGGTGAAGGCCGACGGCCTGGCCCTGGGCAAGGGCGTGCTCATCGCCCAGACCCATGAGGAGGCTATCGAGGCCGTGAAGAGCATCATGGAGGACAAGAAGTTCGGTGCCAGCGGCGACCAGATCGTGGTGGAGGAGTTTTTGACCGGCCCGGAGGTGTCCGTGCTGGCCTTTACTGACGGGAAAACGGTCAAGCCCATGGTGTCCTCCATGGACCACAAGCGGGCCCATGACAACGATGAGGGCCTCAACACCGGCGGCATGGGCACCGTGGCCCCCAACCCCTATTACACCGAGGATGTCGCCCGGGTGTGTATGGATACCATCTTCCAGCCCACCATCGCCGCCATGGCGGCGGAGGGCCGTCCCTTCAAGGGATGCCTCTATTTCGGGCTGATGCTCACCCCCGATGGGCCGAAGGTCATCGAGTACAACTGTCGCTTCGGCGACCCGGAGACCCAGGTGGTGCTGCCGCTGATGGAGTCCGACCTGCTCACGGCCATGATGGCCTGCCGGAACGGCACCCTGGCGGAGACGGAGGTGCGCTTCGCGGCGAAGCACGCCTGCTGCGTCATCATGGCGAGCTCCGGCTATCCCGAGCACTATGAGAAGGGCTATGAGATCACCCGGGACGAGGGCGTCGCCGCCCAGGTCTACGTGGCCGGGGCGAAGCTGGAGGGGGAGAAGCTGCTGACCAGCGGCGGCCGTGTGCTGGGCGTCACCGCCGTGGCGGCAAGTCTGCCCGCCGCCATCGACGCGGCCTACGCCGACGTGGAGAAGATCCACTTCGGCAACGCCTATTTCCGCCATGATATCGGGGCGCGTGCCCTGAAAGCGCTGGAGGACTGAAAAGCCTATGGTCTATCGGATATATGCAGAGAAAAAGCCGGGCCTGTCCCCGGAGAGCGCCGGCCTGCTGGCAGGGCTGCGGGACTTTCTGGGCGTGAAGGCCCTGGAGGATGTGCGCATCCTGAACCGTTATGACGTGGACCGCATCGACCGGGAAGTCTTTGAGCGGGCCAGGAGCGTGGTGTTCTCTGAGCCCCAGGTGGACCTGGTCTACGACGAGACGTTCCCCATGCCGGAGGGGCAGTGGACCGTGCTGGCGGTGGAGGCCCTGCCAGGCCAGTTCGACCAGCGGGCGGACTCCGCCGCCCAGTGCATCCAGCTCATGACCGGGGCGGAGCGGCCGCTGGTGTCCTACGCCAAGGTGTATCTGCTGCGGGGGGCGCTGACGGCCGAGGATGTGGAGCGCATCGGAGGGTATGTCATCAACCCGGTGGAGAGCCGCCGGGCCTCTATGGAGAAGCCCCAGACCCTGGCGCGGACCTACGCCGTGCCGGACCACGTGCAGACGGTGGAGGGCTTCACCGCCATGGACGGGGCTGCGCTGGCCGCCCTGCTGGACGAGCTGGGCCTGGCCATGGACCTGGACGATTTGAGATTCCTGCAGGACTATTTCAAAAACGAGGAGCACCGGGACCCCACCCTCACCGAGGTGCGGGTGGTGGACACCTACTGGTCCGACCATTGCCGCCACACCACCTTCTCCACCCACATCGACGATGTATCCATCGCAGACGAGGCGGTGCGGGCATCCTATGAGCGGTATCTGGCGGCCCGGGAGGAGGTCTACGGGCCCGAGAAGGCCGCGGTACGGCCCCAGACACTGATGGACATCGCCACGTTGGGCACCAAGGTGCTGAAAAAACGGGGACAGCTGCCCGAGCTGGACGAGAGCGAGGAGATCAACGCCTGCTCCATCCACGTGCCCGCCCAGGTGGACGGCCAGACGCAGGACTGGCTTCTCATGTTCAAAAACGAGACCCACAACCACCCCACGGAGATCGAGCCCTTCGGCGGCGCGGCCACCTGCATCGGCGGCTGCATCCGGGACCCCCTGTCCGGCCGGGCCTATGTGCACCAGGCCATGCGCGTCACCGGCGGCGGCGACCCCCGGGCGGCGCTGGACAGGACCCTGCCCGGCAAGCTGCCCCAGCGGAAGCTGGCCCAGACCGCCGCGGCGGGCTATTCCTCCTACGGCAACCAGATCGGACTGGCCACCGGCCACGTGGCCGAGATGTACCACGAGGGATACGTGGCCAAGCGGCTGGAGTGCGGCGTGGTGGTGGCGGCGGCCCCGGCGGAGAACGTGCGCCGGGAGGAGCCTGCGCCGGGAGACGTGGTGATCCTGCTGGGCGGCCGCACCGGTCGGGACGGCATCGGCGGGGCCACCGGCTCCTCCAAGAGCCACAACCAGAAGTCCCTGCAGACCATGGCCTCCGAGGTGCAAAAGGGCAACGCCCCCGAGGAGCGGAAGATCCAGCGGCTTTTCCGGGACGGGAACGTCACTCGCCTCATCAAGCGCTGCAACGACTTCGGCGCCGGCGGCGTCAGCGTGGCCATCGGCGAGCTTGCGGACGGGCTGACCATCGACCTGGACGCGGTGCGCAAGAAATATGAGGGCCTGGACGGCACGGAGCTTGCCATCTCCGAGAGCCAGGAGCGCATGGCCGTGGTGGTGGCCGCGCAGGACGTGGACGCCTTCATCGCCGCTGCCCAGGCGGAGAACCTGGAGGCCTACCGGGTGGCGGTGGTCACCGAGAGCCCCCGGATGGTCATGACCTGGAAGGGGAGGACCATCGCCGATCTGAGCCGGGCGTTCCTCAACACCAACGGCGCGGTGAAGCACGCCGCGGTCCGGGTGCCTGCCACCGACCGCACCGCGCTGGGCACGGCCCAGTTCGGGTCCCTGCGGGCCATGGCCGGCAGCCTGAAGTGCGCCTCCCGGCGGGGGCTCACCGAGCGGTTCGACGGCTCCATCGGCGCAGGCAGCGTGCTCATGCCCTTCGGCGGCCGAACCCAGACCACCCCGGCCCAGGCCATGGCGGCGCTGCTGCCGGTGCTGCCGGGACAGCACACGGACCAGGCCAGCGTCATGGCCTGGGGATGTGACCCGGACTGGATGAGCGCCGACCCCTACGAGGGGGCCTGCCACGCGGTGGTCACCTCGGTGGCCAAGATCGTGGCCGCCGGCGCGGATTACAAAGACGCGTACCTGACCTTCCAGGAGTTTTTCGAGAAACTCCGGGACGATCCCGAGCGCTGGGGCAAGCCCTTCCAGGCCCTGTTGGGGGCCCTGGACGCCCAGCTGGAGCTGGGGGCCGCCGCCATCGGCGGCAAGGACTCCATGTCCGGCTCCTTTATGGACAAGGACGTTCCCCCCACGCTGATCTCCTTCGCCATCGCCCCCGTAAAAGCGGGGGAGGTGCTGTCCCCCGAGTTCAAGGAAGCCGGACATCCGGTGTACCTGTTCGCGGGCAATCCCGCTGCGGAGAGCCGGAAAGCCGCCTGGGAGACCTTCCACGCCCTGTGCCGGGCCGGCAAGGTCAAGGCCGCGTGGGCGGTGGAGAACGGCGTGGCCGAGGCCGTGATGAAGATGTCCTTCGGTAACCGCGTGGGCTTTGCCATGGACGAGAACGCAGAGTTTGACTGGTATGCCCCCTGGCCCCATGCCATCGTGGCGGAGCTGTCGGAAGAAGTGGACTGCGGCTGCGCCATGAAGATCGGCATTACCACCGCCGAGCCGGTCATCGACCTGGGCGATGACAGCGCGTCCATCGACGAGCTGCTGGCCCTGAACGAGGCCGTGCTGGAGGACGTGTATCCCACCCGCACCGGGGAGACCGGCTCCGTGGAGGCATTTTCCTATACTGCCAAGGAGCGCACCGCCCCCGCGGTGAAGCTCGCCCGGCCCCGGGCGCTGATCCCCGTGTTCCCCGGCACCAACTGCGAGTACGACACCGCCCGGGCCGTGACCGAGGCCGGGGGAGAGGCGGAGATCCTGGTGGTGCGCAACCTGACCGCGGCGGATATCGCCGACAGCGTCCGGCAGGCGGCCCAGGCCATCCAGCGTGCCCAGATGATCGTGATCCCCGGCGGCTTCTCCGGCGGCGATGAGCCGGAGGGTAGCGCCAAGTTCATCACTGCCTTCTTCCGCAGCGGACCGGTGCGGGAGCAGGTGACAAAGCTCCTGGAGCAGCGGGACGGGCTGATGCTGGGCATCTGCAACGGCTTTCAGGCGCTGATCAAGCTGGGTCTTGTGCCCTTCGGAAAGATCGTGGACACCGACGGGAGCTGTCCCACCCTGAGCTACAACACCATCGGCCGGCACCAGTCCAAGATCGTGCGTACCCGGGTGGCCTCCAACAAGAGCCCCTGGCTGGCAGCCACGGAGCCAGGCCAGGTGTACTGCGTGCCTATCTCCCACGGCGAGGGCCGGTTCCTGGCCTCGGAGAAGACGGTGCGCGCCCTGGCGGAGAACGGGCAGATCGCCACCCAGTACGTGGACCTGGCCGGCGCGCCCTCCATGGACACCGCCCACAACCCCAACGGCTCCGTCTGCGCCATCGAGGGCATCACCAGCCCCGACGGCCGTGTGCTGGGCAAGATGGGCCACTCCGAGCGGGTGGGCGAGCACCTTTACAAGAACGTTCCCGGAGCGTACGACATGGGCCTGTTCCGCTCCGCGGTGGAGTATTTCCGGAATTGAAAGGAGAAGCAATATGGCGTATTTCTACAATGAGCCGTCCCACACCTTCAGCGAGTATCTGCTGATCCCCGGCTATACCTCGGAAAACTGCGTGCCGGACAACATCAGCCTGAAAACGCCCCTGGTGCGCTACCGCCGGGGGGAGAAGCCGGCCATCAGCCTGAGCATCCCTATGGTGTCGGCCATCATGCAGTCTGTGTCCAACGACACCTTGGCCATCGCCCTGGCCAGGGAGGGAGGCATGAGCTTCATCTACGGCTCCCAGTCCATCGAGGACGAGGCGGCCATGGTGGCACGGGTGAAGAACTATAAGTCCGGCTTCGTGGTCAGCGCCTCCAACGTGACGCCGGACGCCACGCTGGGGGACATCCTGGCCCTGAAGGCGAAAAACGGCTTTTCCACCGTGGCCGTCACCGACGACGGCACGGCAAACGGAAAGCTCTTGGGCATCGTCACCAGCCGGGACTACCGGGTCAGCCGCATGGCCCCTACGGAGGTGGTCCGGGACTTCATGACGCCCCGGGAGAAGCTGGTCACCGCCCCCGAGGGCACCAGCCTGAAGGAGGCCAACGACATCATCTGGGACCACAAGCTCAACGCCCTGCCCATCGTGTCCGAGGATGGGCGGCTACAGTACTTCGTCTTCCGCAAGGACTACGACAGCCACAAGGAGAACCCCGATGAGCTGCTGGACGCCGGCAAGCGGCTGATGGTGGGCGCGGGCATCAACTCCCGGGACTACGCCCGGCGGGTGCCGGCGCTCATCGAGGCCGGGGCGGACGCGCTGTGCATCGACTCCTCTGAGGGCCACTCCGTCTGGCAGAAGAAGACCATCGCCTGGATCCGGGAGCGCTACGGCGACAGCGTCAAGGTGGGCGCGGGCAACGTGGTGGACGAGGCCGGGTTCCGCTTTCTGGCGGCGGCCGGGGCCGACTTCGTGAAGGTGGGCATCGGCGGCGGCTCCATCTGCATCACCCGGGAGACAAAGGGCATCGGCCGGGGCCAGGCCACGGCGCTGATCGAGGTGGCCAAGGCCCGGGACGAGTACTTCGCCGAGACGGGCATCTACGTGCCCATCTGCTCCGACGGCGGCATCGTGTACGACCACCACATCACCCTGGCGCTGGCCATGGGTGCGGACTTCGTCATGCTGGGCCGGTATTTCGCCCGCTTCGACGAGAGCCCCACCCCCAAGCTGAACATCAACGGCACCATCGTCAAGGAGTACTGGGGCGAGGGCTCCAACCGGGCCCGGAACTGGCAGCGCTACGACCTGGGCGGGGCGGAGAGCCTCAGCTTCGAGGAGGGCGTGGACAGCTATGTCACCTATGCCGGCGGCCTGCATGAAAACGTCCAGAAGACCCTTTACAAGGTCAAGTCCACCATGTGCAACTGCGGCGTGACCACCATCCCCGAGCTGCAGCGGGACGCCAAGCTCACCCTGGTGAGCGCCACCAGCATCGTGGAGGGCGGCTATCACGACGTGACGCTGCGCACCACCAGCTCCATCAAGTGAGGAGGAAGCCTCTATGACCGACATCGAGATCGCCCAGGCTTGCCAGATGCAGCCCATCGCCGCCATCGCCGACAAGGCCGGCGTGGACGAAAAATATCTGGAGCCCTACGGCAAGTATAAGGCTAAGGTGGACTACGCCCTGCTGGACGAGTGCCACCGGCCGGACGGGAAGCTCATTCTCGTGACCGCCATCACCCCCACCCCCGCGGGGGAGGGCAAGACCACCACCAGCATCGGCCTGGCCGACGGCCTGCGCCGCATCGGCAAGAACGCAGTCCTGGCCCTGCGGGAGCCCTCTCTGGGCCCCGTGTTCGGCGTCAAAGGCGGCGCGGCCGGCGGCGGATACGCCCAGGTGGTGCCCATGGAGGACATCAACCTCCACTTCACCGGGGACTTTCACGCCATCGGCGCGGCAAACAACCTCTTGGCCGCCATGCTGGACAACCACATCTACCAGGGCAACGCCCTGCACATCGACCCCAAGACCGTCACCTGGAAGCGGTGCGTGGACATGAACGACCGGCAACTGCGGCACGTCATCGACGGCATCGGCGGGCGGGTCAACGGCGTGCCCCGGGAGGACGGCTACGACATCACCGTGGCCACGGAGATCATGGCGGTGTTCTGCCTGGCCAGCTCCATCCACGACCTCAAAGAGCGGCTGGGCTGCATCGTGGTGGCCTATACCTACGACGGCGCGCCGGTGACCGCCAAGGACCTGAAGGCCGTGGGGGCCATGGCCGCCCTTCTGAAGGATGCCCTCAAGCCCAACCTGGTCCAGACCCTGGAGGGCACCCCCGCATTCGTCCACGGCGGGCCCTTCGCCAACATTGCCCACGGCTGCAACAGTGTGCTGGCCACCCGCATGGCCATGCGCCTGGGGGATTACGCCGTCACCGAGGCCGGCTTCGGCGCGGATCTCGGCGCGGAAAAATTCCTGGACATCAAGTGCCGCTACGCCGGGCTGACCCCCTCCGCGGTGGTGGTGGTGGCCACCATCCGGGCGCTGAAGATGCACGGCGGCCTGGCCAAGACCGAGCTGGGAAAAGAGGATCTGGCGGCCCTGGAAAAGGGCATGCCCAATCTGCTGCGGCACGTCAGCAACATCAAAAACGTCTACGGCCTGCCCTGCGTGGTGGCGGTGAACCGCTTCCCCACGGACACGGAGGCGGAGATAGAGCAGGTCATCGCCAGCTGCTCCAAGCTGGGCGTGAAGGCAGTGCTGGGCGAGTTCTGGGCCAAGGGCGGCGCCGGCGCCACGGACCTGGCCGCCGAGGTGGTCCGGGTGTGCGAGACGGAAAAACCGGACTTCCGCTTCAGCTACGAGCTGGACCTGCCGCTGGAGAAGAAGATCGAGGCGGTGGTGCAGAAGGTCTACGGCGGCACGGCCGTCAACATCCTGCCGGCGGCGGCCAAGCAGATCGCCCGGCTCACCGACCTGGGCTTCGGCGGCCTGCCCGTGTGCATCGCCAAGACCCAGTACAGCTTCTCCGACGACCCGGCCTTGCTGGGCGCGCCGGAGGACTTCACCGTGACGGTAAAGGAGGTCAAGGTCTCCGCCGGCGCGGGCTTCGCCGTGGTGCTCACCGGCGACATCATGACCATGCCGGGCCTGCCCAGGGTCCCCGCAGCCGAGAAGATCGACGTGGACGACAGGGGCGTCATCTCCGGCCTGTTCTGAGAGCACGATCGCAAAAGAAAGCCTCCCGTCCGGGAGGCTTTCTTGCAACAGGCCACGGCGTGTGCTATACTCGGGGAGAGAAGGGGTGACGAAATGGAGAAAAAAGGAAAACTGATCGTCATCGAGGGGCTGGACGGCAGCGGCAAGGCCACCCAGGCGAAGGCGCTCTATCAGGCCCTGGCCGACCGGGGCGAGATGGTGCGGGAGGTGTCCTTCCCGGACTATGCCAGCGACTCCTCCGCGCTGGTGAAGATGTACCTGCGGGGAGATCTCGGGTCGGAGCCGGGGGATGTGAACGCCTACGCGGCCTCCGCCTTTTACGCCGTGGACCGGTACGCCAGCTTCAAGCGGGACTGGGAGGAGTTTTACCGCGACGGGGGCATGATCGTGGCCGACCGGTACACCACCTCCAACGCGGTGCACCAGTGTTCCAAGCTGCCGGAGGGGGAGTGGGACGGGTTCTTGCAGTGGCTGTTCCAATTTGAATACGACCTGTTGGCCATCCCCGCGCCGGACAGGGTGATCTATCTGCGCACCAGCGCCGAGACCACCCACGACCTGCTCTTGAAGCGCTACGGCGGGGACGTAAGCCGGGAGGACATCCACGAGGCGGACGCGGCCTACATGGCCCGCAGCCGGACGGCGGCGGAGTACTGCGCCAAGCGCCTTGGCTGGACGGTGGTGGAGTGCCTGCGCCAGGGGGTCATGCGCCCGGTGGAGGACATCCACGCCGAGATCATGGGGCTGCTTTGACTTACAAGCGGATAGAACAGGCCGCCGGGGTCTTCCCGGCGGCCTTCACATATGTTCGCCGCCGGCATAGGATGAGCCGGGTGATGCTCATTGAGCGACGCAGAAAAGCTGACCGCCGTTGCTCTGGCGGAGGTAGGGTACCGGGAGAAGGCATCCAACACCTCCCTGGACGACCCGGCGGCCAACGCCGGCAGCGCCAACTGGACGAAATACGCCCGTGACCTGGCCGCGGCGGGGTATTATAACGGCAACAAAAACGGCTTCGAGTGGTGCGATGTGTTCGCGGATTGGTGCTTTTACCGCGCCTTCGGCCCGGACGCCCAGCGCATCCAGTGCCAGAGCGGCCCACTGGGGGCGGCGGTGCCCTTCTCCGCGGGGTACTATCAGGCCCAGGGGCGGTATGACCGCAGCCCGCGGGCGGGGGACCAGGCCTTCTTCCGGGAAAACGGCGCGCTGGTCCACACCGGCATCGTCACGCAGGTGCTGGCGGACGCTGTGGTCACCGTGGAGGGCAACGCCAACGACCGGGTGGAAAAGCGCACCCACCGGCTGGACGATCCCTACGTGGCGGGCTTCGGCCATCCGCTTTATGACGGGGAGGCGGGCGGCACAGCCGCCGGCGGGTTTCCCGCCGCCCAGGTGGGTCCGGCGGTGAGCGTGCAGGCGAATCTGCTCTTTCAGGGCCACAGCGGGCCCCAGGTGCGCGCGCTGCAGCGGCTGCTGGCCGGGGCGGGCTTCACCGGCGGGGAGGGGCAGCGCCTGCAGGCGGACGGCGTCTTTGGCCCCGCCACCGCGAAGGCGGTGCTCCAGGCACAAAAGGCGCTGTTTCCCGATGAGCCGGACCAGTGGGACGGCCAGGTGGGCCGCCGCACCTGGTCGGCGCTGCTGCAGGCAGAATAAGACCGCGCCCCGGACCTCCGGGGCGCAGCTGCTGAAGGGGGATCGTTCAGATCCCCAAAATGTAGAACCCGTTATATTCTTTGGCGGCATACAGCCAGTCGGCCAGGACTTCATACTCTAAAGGCTTTTCCTCGCGGATCTTTCCAATGATGGGGTCGATCGATCCCGGCGCATAATAATTGATGCCGCATATATCGACTATGCCGCTTTTCAGGTCGTTGTAGGTCCCACAGTCGAAGAATTGGCTATACTCCCGGTAAAATGTATCATCATCATCTGCATACAGGGAGTCGTTCTGCCAATGATGTATCGCGTCTACCGCAACGATATCTTTGAGCGGAGTTCCGGCGGGAAGTCTGCAGAACTGTATTTCTATAAACGCGGAACCGCCGTATTCTTTTCGCTTTTCCTGAGAGTCAAAAACGTGGAATAACATGATGTTCCCTCCCACAAACGACGATCTGCCGTGCAGTCCTGTCCTCAGCCGTTATTATACCATGATCTGTCAGAAAAAAGAATACCTCTGAGATTTTCAGAGGTCTTTTTCTGGCGATGATCTGCCCTTGATGGCTCTCCCCGGCTTGAAGCCGGGGGATTTTGATGTTATACTCGTGACAAGAAAAGAAAGGGCGGGATCGGCATCTGAGGGGGGAGAGCTTGATGAAACGCTTTTGTCTCTGGATCGCGGTGTTACTGTCTGTGCTCACCTTATGCGGCTGCCAAAACAAAGAAGACCCGGGTCCTTATGACGTCGCGTATGATGGAAAGACCTATACCGTGGATCAGGAACAGGGAACGATCACCTGCGATGGGGTCGTCTACCAGTTCGAGGTCTCCAGCAGAGGCGGTGACTCTGTCGAGCTGGATATCACGTACCCGGACGGTTCCAGATACTATTGGACGATGGATGGAAGCTTCGGTCACGGCGGGTGGAGCGATGACTATGACCCGGAGGGTTCAGGCTATGTGCCGGGAGACGTCCTGTGGGATGTGTTATTTCTGGGATCGGCCGGTCAGGAGCGCTCCGGTCCAAGCCCAATACTGGCAGTCGTCCTGCTGGCGTTGGGCGCGTTCCAAGCGATCTCGCCCCGGACGGCGTGGATGATAGGATATGGTTGGCGTTTTAAGGATGCCGAGCCCTCTGACCTGGCCTTGACGGTGGATCGGATCGTGGGCGTCTTACTGATCTTGGCCGGTATCATCTGCCTGGTGGCAGCGATTTAACGTTCTGCTTTTCGGGCTGAAGGACTGGCCGTGACCAACGGCATACAAAAGCGATGAGCCGGCCCGCAGGCCGGCTCGCTGCTTTTTATATTACAGCAGGTCATCAAACAAATGGATGTTGTCCTTGGACAGCGAAAGTTCCCCCGCTTGCTCTTTCTTGACGACTTCCACGATCCGGTCGTTGATGGGAGTCGGTACGCCGCATTTCTTGCCCCATTTACAGACCACGCCGTTGATGGCGTCGATCTCACAGGGTTTTCCGTGTTTCAGATCCTGCAGCATGGAGGGCTCGATGCCGCGGTGCTTTTTCATGGCGATGGGCAGCAAAAACTCGGCAAACGCCCGTTTGAGGGAGCCGTTATAATAAAACAATTTGGTGATATCTTTTCCCTGTACCGGAGCAAATACAGCGCTGGCGGCGTGGCCCACATCGATACATTCCTTCATGCAGCGGACGGCTACTTTGCGGGCGGCCTTGTCCTCGCTCACGTCTCCAAACAGACCGCCGATCACTGTTCCCAGACCGGAAAACGTGGCGTTGATCAAAAGCTTGGACCATCTGGCGCCGATCAAGTTCTCTTCCACATAAACGGGGCACATGGTCTCCAAAAGCTGCTTTACCAAACGCACCTGTTCGTCGGTGATGCCGTCCATCTTGCCCATATGAAAAGAGAGACTGTCCGGACTGCTGGTGAGAGTGCTCTCGCCGGGAGCGGAAAGGGTGGCGCCCCATTCCACCACGCAGCCCATCGTATGATCCTGCCCCACGATGTTGGCGATGTCGGGCTCGGGAATGCCGTTTTGCAAGGTCACGATCACGCCCTGCTCCGACAGCATCGGTTTGAGGGAAGTGACGACTTCTTCATTGAAAAGCTGCTTCGTCATCAAAAAGATGACGTCATATTTTCCGGACATCTCGTCGGGGAAGATGGCGTTCACCGGAACGGTAAGATCCACGGTGCCTTTGATATGAGCTCCCTTTTCCCGCAGCGCCTGAATGTGGGCTTTATTACGATTGACCAATTCGACCGGCTGGCCGGCTTTGGACATATAGGCTCCCAGCACAGTGCCCAGTGAACCGGCGCCATAAATCGCGCATCTCATGGGGGATCTCCTTTCTGTAAAAAAATAGAAATCATAGGCTGATTCTACCAAACCCACCATGGAATGTCAACCGGCCGGGCGCGTGGACTGCGCGGCTATGACAGGAGGGCGGCCGCATTCGGCAGGCTGCGGACCACGTCTCCGTCCAGGTCCATGCTGATGAGCTGGGAGCAGGTGTTCTCCGTCACATAGTCGTAGTGAAACATCACAGCAGCTCCTCCACTTTCGCCTTCAGCTTGTCCATGGAGTCCGTAGGCTCGAACCGCCCGGCGATATTGCCGTACCGGTCGATGACGAACTTGGTGAAGTTCCACTTGATATTGCCGTTGTTCTTATAGTCCTTGTCCATCTTCTTGACGATGGGCTTCAGTACCAGTGCCATGTGACCGCTGAATCCGCCGAATGCGGTGTTGGCCGTGAGATGTTTGTAAAGGGGGATGGCGTTTGTCCCGTTCACATCGATCTTGGAAAACTGGGGGAAGGTGATGCCGAAGCGACCCGTGCAGAAGGAGTGTATCTCCTCGTCGGTGCCGGGGGCCTGGTCCATGAACTGGTTGCAGGGGAAGTCCAGGATCTCCAGACCGTCCTTCTGGTGCGCCTCATACAGGTCCTGCAGCTCACTGTACTGGGGCGTAAAGCCGCAGCCGGTGGCGGTGTTGACGATGACCAGAACCTTGCCCTTATACTGCTCCAGGGAGACCTCACCGCCGTCCTGCGCTTTTACTGTAAAGTCATAGATACCCATGTCTGTTCCTCCTTTGGCGTATAAAAATTTAATTTTGTGACATCGATCGCAGTATACACCCCCTTTACGCAAATGTCAATAGGAAAACATTAAATTGATTAAAATATATAGACGGCGAGCATTGCTCCGGCCCCCGGAGGCGGCGGCCCTGAGCGCCCTGCAGAGCGGCTATCAACTCATCGACACGGCCAACGCCTACCTGAACGAGAAGGCCGTGGGCCGGGCCATGAAACGCTCCGGTCTGCCCCGGAAGGATATCTTTCTGGAGACCAAGCTCTGGCCCGCTTTTTATGAGCAGCCTGACGCCGTGGAAAAGACCCTGGCCCGGCTGGACACGGACTATATCGACCTTCTGCTGATCCATCAACCCGCAGGCAACTATGTGGCCGGATACCGGCTCATGG
This sequence comes from uncultured Oscillospiraceae bacterium, assembly GCA_947626345.1. GTDB lineage: Bacteria > Bacillota > Clostridia > Oscillospirales > Oscillospiraceae > CAJOIG01. Next base: position 28,991 of record CANQSF010000009.1, read on the forward strand.
AGAAGGCGTACAAGGAGGGCAAGGTCCGGGCCATCGGCCTTTCCAACTTCACCGTTGTATGCTATAATATTCGTTGTCGAGAGAACGATCCGGCAGCGAGATCACAGTTTGTAAGGGAGCCTCAAAATGAGAAAGCGCGATCAAATCTTCATTACGCTGCTGTGTGCAGTATTTGTAGTTATAGCGCTTCCGATCACTGCATATGCCGATATGGGACCGAAGGCCTCTGTGCGGATCCAGTTTGAAAACATGGGCGACGAACTCTGTTATGGCACCTTGTTGTCTGAAAAGGGATCTACTGGTCCGGCCAGCGCTTGGGACGGGACGGAAGAAAATGCCCTGATATACGAAGAACTTCCGTATTCCAACTACCTTCCTCGTACTGTATGGGAGGCTTTTGTCGGCTATAAAGACCCGGACGGATATTTCTTTTTGCAGGAAGGCTGGACGGTGAGCGAAACGAAAGAGATCGCTTGGACATATTATCCGCCGTCCAGTTTTAAGATCCTTCTGTACTACCCGGAAACAGGGACTTTTATATCCAGTGGGATCTATGAGCGCTATGCTTTCGACACCTATTATACCGTTGATATGGACGGTGTGAACATCGGCTCAGTAGAATACAATGAAAACTTAAGTACAGATCAGCGGATCGATGCCTACCGCTCTTATCAGTACAGACAGGAGCTGCTGTCCCTTGCGGCTCGTATCGTCCTCACCATCGTGATCGAAATGATGGTCGCCCTGCTTTTCGGATTCCGAAAAAAGAAGCAGTTGCTGATCCTGGCGATCACCAACATCGTCACACAAGTGATCTTGAATGTGGCGCTCAATTTCATCAACTATCAGTCCGGCCCCTTGGCATTTGCGGTTTTCTATGTACTTCTTGAGATCGTTGTCTTTGTTATGGAGGCCGTTCTGTACTGTACAGTTCTGAAAAAGACATCGGAGACAAAGAAGAGAGATTGGTATTATGTGGTTTATTCCCTTGTGGCCAATTCGGTATCGTTCGGAGCAGGTTTCTTGCTCGCCAGGATCCTGCCGGGCATATTTTAAGCGAAAGAGGCTGTATGCAAATGAAGCCGGAGCTTGTATATATTAGAAGCACCAAACTCGCAAAATAAGGCAGGGCAGGCTGCTACGCCTGCCCTGCATAGTAATATAGATAAAAGAATTCGAGTGCTCATAAAGTGAGATCCCTTACGAACACTCGAAATGGTCGGAGTGAGGTGACTTGAACACCCGGCCTCTTGGTCCCGAACCAAGCGCGCTACCAACTGCGCTACACCCCGTTATGTCTGTCCGCTGTGCGGACACCTTGTTCCCCCGTGGGGGTCCCCAAAAGGCACGCTTGCCTTTTGGGGAGAAGGAGGAAGTTTTCCGACCGATGGAGAGGACGCGCTCGCGCGGCCGCGACATCTTCGGGAAACTTCCGACGTGGAGCAGGTGAAGGGAATCGAACCCTCGTATTCAGCTTGGGAAGCTGATGTTCTGCCATTGAACTACACCTGCACGGCTAAAAGATTATAGCACCCCGCCGGGAGGATTGCAAGCATAAAATTTCCCGGTCCGCATAGCTTGTACCGGGAGGGGATGACATGACCGAGCGACTGGCGCTCATCGCGGCGGCGCTGTTCCTGCTGCTGGTGGGAGCGAAGCTATTCCTGCCGGAGCAGGCGCAGCGGCTGCTGCCGCAGCTGCAGGGGCACATCGACCGGGACAGCCTGGCGCTGCCGGAGGAGACGATCGCATGGCTGGACTGGCGCTGACGGTGAGTCCCGGCTTCGTGCTGCTGGCGGCGGCGCTGTATTTTCTGGGCGGGGTGGGAGCGCTGGCGGCGTTCCTGGCGGCGGCGCTGGCCCACGAACTGGGGCATCTGACCGCCATGTTCCTGGCGGGGGCCGCCGTCCGGGGCATCCGCATCACCGCCTGCGGGCCGGTCATCGAGTACGGCGGGGTCTGCACCGACCGGGAGGAGATCGGCATCGTGGCGGCGGGGCCGCTGGCGGGGCTGTTTTTCGCGGTGCTGTGTTTTCTCACCGACGTGCCCTTCCTGCTGTACACGGGGGCGGTGGCGCTGCTGGCGACGCTTTTCAACCTGCTACCGGTGCTGCCCATGGACGGGGGCCGGCTGGCGAAATACGCGCTGGAGACCGTGATGGAGCCGAGAACGGCCGACGCCGTCCTGCGCGTCACGGGGACGCTCTGCGCCATAGGGGTGCTGTCCACGGGGATATGCATCCGCTCCATCGCGGCCGCGGCGGCGGGGATCTGGATGGGGGCACTGGCCAATTTTCCCGCCCTGCGCTGACAGTGGCCGCTTGCGCCCGGGCGCGAGACGTGGTAAACTACCGTACATGGAAATGAACGAAAAGATCGACGCCCTGCTCCGGCAGGTACAGCGTCCCGCCCGATACGTGGGCGGCGAGTACAATCAGGTGGTGAAGGACAAGGCGGACGTGGACGTGCGCTTCGCCTTCTGCTTTCCCGATACCTATGAGATCGGCATGTCCAACCTGGGCGTGAAGATCCTCTATGGGATCATCAACGAGATGCCCGGGGTGTGGTGCGAACGGGTGTTCGCCCCCTGGGGGGATATGGCCCAGGCCATGCGCCGGGAGCACATCCCCCTGTGGGCGCTGGAGAGCGGCGATCCGCTGGAGGATTTCGACATCATCGCCTTCTCCCTGGGCTATGAGATGGCCTATACCACCGTGCTGGACATGCTGGACATGGGGAACATCCCCCTGCATGCCGCGGACAGGCCCGGCCTGAAGCACCTGGTCATGGCCGGGGGCGGGTGCATCTGCAACATCGAGCCCATGGCGGAGTTTTTCGACCTGTGCTTTCTGGGCGAGGGCGAGGACATGGACCGGGAGGTCATAGAGCTCTACCGCCAGGCCAAGCGGGAGGGCTGGACCAAGGAAGAATATCTGCGCCGGGCGGCACAGATCGACGGCATCTATGTGCCCAGCCTCTACGATATCGCCTACCACGCCGACGGCACCGTGGCGGCCATCACGGCGAAGGACGGGGCCCCGGCCAAGGTGCGCAAGCGCATCGTGGAGGACTTCGACGGCTGCTACTATCCCACGAAGCCCGTGGTGCCCTCCACGGAGATCGTCCACGACCGGGTGAGCCTGGAGGTGTTCCGGGGCTGCATCCGGGGCTGCCGGTTCTGTCAGGCGGGCCACACCAACCGGCCCGTCCGCTCCCGGAAGCCGGAGACCCTGTTGCGGCTGGGGAAGGAGACGCTGGAGAACACCGGCTACCAGGAGCTGAACCTGTCCAGCCTGAGCACCAGCGACTACAGGGGCCTTTCCGAGCTGTGCGACGGGCTTTTGGACTACTGCCGGCCCCGTGGGATCAGCCTGAGCCTGCCCAGTCTGCGGGCGGACAACTTCTCCATGGACATCATGCAGCGGGTCCAGCAGGTGCGCAAGAGCGGCCTCACCTTCGCGCCGGAAGCGGGGACCCAGCGGCTGCGGGACGTGATCAACAAAAACGTCACCGAGGAGGACCTTCTCAACTCCTGCCGCATCGCCTTCGAGGGCGGCTGGAACAACGTCAAGCTCTATTTCATGCTGGGCCTGCCCACAGAGACGGACGAGGACGTGCTGGGCATCGCGGAGCTGGCGAAAAAGGTGTTCTGGACCTGGAAGCAGCACGCGGTCAACAAGAGCCGGGGCGTGCGCGTCACGGTGAGCACCTCCGAGTTCATCCCCAAGCCCCACACCCCCTTCCAGTGGGAGGCGCAGATCAGCCGCCAGGAGTACCTGCGGCGGGTGAATCTGCTCACCGACGCGCTGGCCAAGGCCAAGAGCATCACCTATAACTGGCATGACGCCGAGATGAGTCTGGTGGAGGCGGCGCTGGCCCGGGGCGACCGGCGTGTGGGCGCGGTGATCGAGGAGGTCTGGCGCCGGGGCGGCCGGCTGGAGAGCTGGAGCGAGTACTTCAGCCTGGACCGGTGGCTGGAGGCATTTCCCGCCTGCGGGCTGGACATCGACTTTTACGGCACCCGGGAGCGGCCGCTGGATGAGCTGCTGCCCTGGGAGCACATGGACTGCGTCATCTCCCGCCGGCACCTGGAGAGGGAGCGGGAGCGGGCCTATGAGGGCGTGCTCACCCCGGACTGCCGGGCGGGCTGCTCCGGCTGCGGCGCGGCCAGCCTTTTGAAGGAGGGCGTGTGCCGTGGATAAGCTGCGACTGAGATTCTCCAAGACCGGGCGGGCTGTGTACATCTCCCACCTGGATCTGATGCGCACCATGCAGCGTGTCTTCTCCCGGGCGGGCGTGCCGCTCAAATACAGCGAGGGGTTCAACCCCCACGCCAAGATCTCCATCATCCTGCCGCTGAGCGTGGGCACGGCCAGCCTGTGCGAGTACATGGACTTTGCCCTCACCGAGGACCGGGACCTGGCGGCGCTGCCGAAGGCGCTGAACCCCTATATGCCGGAGGGCATCGAGGCCCTGGAGGCATATCCCGCGCCGGCCAAGGGCGCGGAGCTGAAGTGGCTGCGGCTTTCCGGCGTCATGAAGGGCGGCCGTGACGCTGCGTTTTATAACGATTTCTTCGCCCAAAGCTCCATCTTGGTGGAGCACCGGGCCAAGCGGGGCGTGCGCACCGACGACATCGCCCCGGCCATCAAAATGGCGCGATTCACCGATATCCCCGGCGGGGCGGAGGCTGCGCTCATCCTCCACGCCCAGGAGCCCACCGTGAGCCCGGAGCTGATGATGGCTGCCCTGGGCCAGGACGCCCCGGCCTATTTCCGCTTCACCCGCCTGGAGGCCTACCGGGAGGACATGACGCCGTTTCGTTAAATAAAGAAAAAATTGAAAAAATCCTTGCAAATCCGGGAAAACTATGGTATGATACCCGAGCATGCAATGCGTCTAATAAGGCGGTCCGCTGCCGGATGAGCGTCATTCCCGGTATGAACGTCTATGCAAGGAAGGATATAGACATGGATCTGATCAATGCACTGACCCAGCAGTACATGAAGCCGGAGCTTCCCGAGATGAACGTGGGCGACACCGTCCGCGTCACCGTCCGGATCAAGGAGGGCAACCGTGAGCGCAACCAGGCGTTCGAGGGCACCCTGATCGCCAAGAAGCACGGCGGCATCAACGAGACCATCACCGTGCGCCGCATCTCCTACGGTGTGGGCTGCGAGAAGGTCTTCCCGGTACACTCTCCCACCATCGTGGGCGTGGACACCATCCGCAGAGGCAAGGTCCGCCGGGCGAAGCTGTATTACCTGCGTGACCGCGTGGGCAAGGCCGCCAAGATCCGGGAGAAGCTGTAAAAGGCTCATCAAAACCGAGCGGGAAAGAGGCGCGTGCCTCTTTCCCGCTTTGTTGTCCGCCGCCGTGCGGGGAGCGCCGCAGGCGGGAAAAAGGAAAAACCCGGAAGACGGGCCTGTTTTTAGTTGCGTTTTCCGGCGGCGGTATAGTATAATGACTTGTTAAAGACAAGTGTCAGACCCGTCCGCGGCAGCGCGCCGTCGGGAGCGGGTCAGCGGGAGGCTGCTGCATGGCCAGGTGGAACAAGGGAAAACACATCGAGGGACAGACGACGCCCGTCACGGCGGAGGGCCCGGCGGCTCCGGCTTCGGAGGAGCCCGCCTACGATCCGCTGAAGGACGCCTATGAGTGGATCCACTGCATCATCGCAGCGGTGATCCTGTGCGTGCTGCTGTTCGTGCTGGCTGCCCGGGTCATCGACGTGGTGGGCCCGTCCATGCTCCCGTCGCTGGAAGAGGGGGACAAGATCATCATCACCCGACTAGCGGGGGATTATGAGCAGGGCGACATCGTGGTGCTCCAGGCAAAGCGGTTCAAGCGGGAGCCCATCGTGAAGCGGATCGTGGCCACCGGTGGGCAGAAGCTCACCATCGACTTTGCCGACGGCACCCTTTCGGTGGACGGAAAGGTCATGGACGAGCCCTATATCCTGGAGCGGACCATCGACCGGTATGACCTGATGGACCCGCTCTACTACGACACCTATGGTATCAAGCCGGATGAGGACATCTCCGGCGACGCCGTCACCGTCACGGTGCCGGAGGGCTGCCTGTTCGTCATGGGGGACAACCGCAACAACTCCAGCGACAGCCGGGTGAACACCATCGCCTTCATAGACGAGCGGGATGTGATGGGGAAGGTGGTCTTCCGGATCTATCCCTTCGAGAAGATCGGCGCCATCTATGGCGTGGGGCAGTCCGATGGCTGAGGTGCAGTGGTTCCCCGGCCACATGAAAAAGGCCGAGCGGATGATGCAGGACTCCCTTCGGCTGGTGGACGTGGTGTGCGAGGTGGCGGACGCCCGCATCCCCGCGTCCAGCCGGAACCCGGATCTGGACGGCATCATCGCCGGCAGAAAGCCCCGGCTGCTCATCCTCAACCGGGCCGACCAGGCGGACCCCAACGTGACGGCCCTGTGGCGGGAATACTATAAAAAACAGGCCGTGCCCTTTTTAGAGTGCGACTCCCAATCCGGCCGGGGGGTGAAGCAGCTTCCCCAGGCGCTGCGGTCTCTGCGGGCGAAGCCCGGGCCCATGCGGGCCATGGTGGTGGGCGTGCCCAACGTGGGAAAGTCCACCTTCATCAACCGTGTCTGCGGCCGGAAGACCGCGGCGGTGTCCGACCGGCCGGGCGTCACCCGGGGCAAACAGTGGATCGCCGTGGACGGGCAGCTGGAGCTGCTGGACACGCCGGGGATCCTCTGGCCCAAATTCGACGATCCCGCGGTGGGGGAGAGACTGGCCTTCACCGGCGCGGTAAAGGCCGAGGTGCTGGACACAGAGGAGCTGGCGGCGAAGCTGCTGGTGACGCTGCGGGAGAGCTATCCGAAGGCGCTGGCGGAGCGGTATAAGATCGACCCGGAGCCGGAAGCGCAGGGATGGGAGCTGTTGGAATCGTGCGCCCGGAAGCGTGGCTTTCTCATGGCGGGCGGCGAGGTGAACACCGAGCGGATGGCCGCCGTGCTCTTGGATGAATTCCGCGGCGGAAAGCTGGGGAGGATCAGTCTTGAACGGCCCTGATCTATGGCAGATGGAACGCGCCCTCCACCGGGAGGGCGTCGCGCTGGTGTGCGGCGTGGACGAGGCCGGCCGGGGCCCACTGGCGGGACCGGTGTGCGCCGCGGCGGTGATCCTTCCGGAGGGCGTCGAACTGCCCGGCCTGAACGACTCGAAAAAGCTCACGGAGAAAAAGCGGGAGGCGCTGTTCCCCCTCATCGAAGAAAAAGCCCTGACCTATGCCATCGCCTTCGCCTCTGTGGAGGAGATCGAGCGGATGAACATCCTGGCCGCGGCGCTGCTGGCCATGGACCGGGCCATCGCCCAGCTGTCTCCCGCGCCGGAGCTGGCCCTCATTGACGGCAATATCGTAAAGGGCATCTCTGTGCCCGCCCGGAGCGTGGTGGGCGGGGACGGCAAGGTGGCCGCCATCGCGGCGGCGTCGGTGCTGGCTAAGGTCACCCGGGACCGGCTGATGCTCACGCTGGCGGAGAAGTACCCCCAGTACGGCTTTGAAAACCACAAGGGCTACGGCACGAAGGAGCACTACGCGGCGCTGGAAAAGTACGGCCCCTCGCCGGTGCACCGGATGTCCTTTCTGAAAAAGTTCTATGCCAAACGATAAAAAGCTGCTGGGCGCCTTCGGCGAGGACGCGGCCTGCCGGTATCTGAAGCGCCGCGGCTATCGGATCGAGGGCCGCAACTATGCCTGCCGGTTCGGCGAGGTAGACATCATCGCCCGGGACCGGCGGTATGTGGTGTTCGTGGAGGTGAAGCTCCGCAGGGACGACGCCCACGGCGCGGCGGCGGAGTTCGTCACCCCCGCCAAGCAGCGGCGGGTGCTGGCAGCGGCGGAGCGCTGGCTGCAGCAGAATCCCACGGATCTGCAGCCCCGGTTCGACGTGATCGAGGTCTACGCGCCCCAGGGCCTGGACACAAAAAAACCGCAGATCAACCATCTGGAGGACGCATACGGGATATGAGATACGTCAGTACGAGAAACGGCAGCGAGGCGGTCAGCGCCTCCCAGGCCATCATCCGCGGCATCGCCCCGGACGGGGGGCTGTATGTGCCGGAGACCATCCCCCAAATAGACGAGGCGTTCATCCGGGGACTGTGCCTGCTCAACTATCGGGGCAGGGCGGTGGAGGTGCTGGGCCTCTACCTGGAGGAGTTCTCGGGCAATGAGCTGGCGGCCATCGCTGATGCGTCCTATGGGGATAACTTCGACAGCGAGGCCGTCGCGCCGCTGCATATCCTGGACGGGGACACCGCGGTGCTGGAGCTGTGGCACGGCCCCACCAGCGCCTTCAAGGATATGGCCCTGCAGATCATGCCCCGGCTGCTCACCGCCAGCCTTCGCAAAAACGGCGAGACGCGTACGGCCAGCATCCTGGTGGCCACCAGCGGCGACACGGGCAAGGCCGCGCTGGAGGGGTTCAAGGACGTTCCCGGCACGAAGATCATGGTGTTTTATCCCCGGGACGGGGTCAGCCAGGTGCAGAAGCTGCAGATGGCCACCCAGGAGGGGGACAACGTCAACGTGACGGCCGTGGACGGCAACTTCGACGACGCCCAGACCGGCGTCAAACGCATCTTCGCCGACCGGGACTTTGCCCGGGTGCTGGATGAGCGGGGGTATTTCCTCAGCTCCGCCAACTCCATCAACTGGGGCCGGCTGGCGCCGCAGATCGTCTACTATTTCTCCGCCTACTGCGACTGGGTCAACGCCGGTCGCATCCAGGTGGGGGACATGGTGGACCTGTGCGTGCCCACCGGCAACTTCGGGGATATCCTGGCCGGGTGGTACGCCAAGCGCATGGGCCTGCCGGTGGGGCGGCTCATCTGCGCGTCCAACGACAACAACGTGCTCACGGACTTCATCGCCACCGGCGTGTACGATAAAAACCGCCCCTTCCACCTGACCAGCTCGCCCTCCATGGACATCCTGGTGTCCTCCAACCTGGAGAGGCTCCTCTATTGCCTGGCCGGCGACGGGGAGAAGGTGGACGGCTATATGCGCGAGCTGTCCGGCGGCGGCCGGTATGCGGTGGACGAGGCTCTGCGCCGGGCGGTGCAGGCGGAGTTCGCCGGCGGATACTGCACTGACGCAGACTGCAAGGCGGAGATCGGCCGCCTGTGGCGGGAGAAGGGGTATCTCATGGACACCCACACCGCCGTGGCCAGCCGTGTGCTGGCGGATATCCGGGAAAAGGAGGGCGCCGTCCGGCCCACGGTGATCATGTCCACCGCCAGCCCCTTCAAATTCGGCGGCGCGGTGTTGGAGGCCCTGGGGGCCGTCACCAGCGAGACCGGCCCGGCGCTGGTGGAGGAGCTGTCCGCCTTCACCGGTCTGGCCGCGCCGAAGCCCCTGTCCGGTCTGGGCGGGAAGATGGTCCGGTTCACACGCTGGGTCGCCCGGGAGGACATGCCCGCGGCGGTATCGGATTTTCTGACGTAACGGGGAGAACGATCCCTCAGTCAGCGCTTCGCGCTGCCAGCCACCTTTGACAAGGGTGCCGTTCAACAAGGTGCCGCCTGCGGCGGCATATGTAGAGGGAGACGATGAACGCCTCCCCCTGAGGTCATACATACTGCCAGGTGTCCACAGGCGCGAAGGTGCCGCAGAAGGTCTCGGCCTTGGTGGTGGCGTCTTCGCTCTTGACGGTGATGTGCCCGGCGGTGCACTCGTTGCCGATGGTATGGTGAACGCAGTTCTCCACACTGCAGCGCACGCCGCTGAGGCAGTCCCGGCCGCCGCAATTCTTTTTCTGATCCATGTCTATCACCTCGGGGATAGTATCTGCCGTAGAAAGGCCGTTATGCCATGTCACTTTTTGCCATAGGAGATCTGCACCTGTCTCTGGGGACGGATAAGCCCATGGACATCTTCGGCCCGAAATGGAAGGACCACGTGGCCAAGCTGCAGGCCGGCTTCGCCGCCGTGGGGCCGGAGGACGTGACCGTCCTGTGCGGCGACAGCAGCTGGGCCATGACGCTGGAGGACGGCCTGGAGGACTTCCGGTTCATCCACGCGCTGCCCGGGAAAAAGATCATCCTCAAGGGCAACCACGATTATTGGTGGACCTCGGCGGCCAAGATGAACGCGTTTTTTGCGCAAAACGGCCTGACGTCCCTGGCCATACTGCGCAACAATGCTTGGCCCTACGGGGACGACGCCGCCATATGCGGCGCCAAGGGCTGGTTCTATGAGGCCGGCCGGGGCACGGAGCACGACAAAAAGCTCATCGACCGGGAGATCCAGCGCCTGGAGGCGAGCCTGAAGGCGGCGGGGGAGCGGGAGAAATACGTCTTTCTCCACTATCCGCCGAAATACGGCGGATATGCCTGCCGGCCCATCCTGGAGCTGCTGGAAAAGTACGAGGTGCGGATGTGCTGTTCCGGCCATCTGCACGCGGAGAGCCTGCGCATGGCCTTCAACGGCTGGGAGGGAAATACCCGGCATGTTTGCGTTTCCGCCGATGGGATCGATTTTAGACCTTGTAAAATCTTATAAGTTTTGGTAAAATAAAAAGCTGTGTCAGCCGACGATCAATTATTTTATATATTCCCCGCGTAATATAGGAAGGAGAAGCCGCCCCATGATCGTAAAGAACGTAGAAAAGAAAGAAAAGAGCACTGTGACCTTCGAGGTGCTGTGCGACGCCGCCGAGTTCGAGAAGGCGGTCAACGGCGCCTATCTGAAGAACAAGAGTAAGATATTCGTCCAGGGCTTCCGCAAGGGCAAGGCCCCCCGGATGATCATCGAGGGCCTGTACGGCAAGGACGTGTTCTATGAAGACGCGGCCGACGATCTGGCCCCCGCGGCCTTCACCTTCGGCGCGGAGCAGTCCGGCCTGCGGGTGGTGGGCACCCCCGCCGTCAGGGGCATGGATGTGTCCGACGACAAGGAGCTGACGCTCACCTTCCTCACCGCGGTGTGGCCGGAGGTGACGCTGGGCGCGTATAAGGGCCTGGAGGCCCCCAAGGCCAAGGTGGAGATCAGCGACGAACAGGTGAGCGGCGAGCTGGAGAAGGTGCGCCGGCGCAACAGCCGGATCGTCACCGTGGAGCGTCCTGCCAAGCTGGAGGACACCGCGGTCATCGACTATCTGGGCACCGTGGACGGCGTCCCCTTTGACGGCGGCAAGGCCGAGGGCCACAATCTGGTCCTGGGCTCCGGTTCCTTTATCCCCGGGTTCGAGGACCAGGTGGTGGGCATGAGCGCCGGCGAGGAGCGGGACATCAACGTCACCTTCCCCGAGGAGTATCACGAGAAGTCCCTGGCCGGCAAGGCCGCCGTGTTCCACGTCAAGTGCAACGAGGTCAAGGAGACCCAGCTGCCCGATCTGGACGACGAGCTGGCCAAGGACGTCAGCGAGTTCGACACCCTGGAGGAGTATAAGGCCTCCATCCGGGAGAAGCTGCAAAAGGCCGCCGAGGCCGACGCGGAGAACGAGTTCCAGTCCGCCCTCATCGAGAAGGCCGGCGACAACATGACCGCCGAGATCCCCGACGCCATGGTGGAGGAGCAGCTGGATTCCATGGTCCGGGAGTATGACCGGAACTTGCAGATGAACGGGCTGAACCTGGAGCTGTACCTGAAGTATCTGGGCCAGACCCCCGCCGCCTTCCGGGACTCCATTCGTCCCGTGGCCGAGCGCCGGGCCAAGACCGATGTGCTCCTGGACGCCGTGGCCGCGGCGGAGAACATCGCCGCGTCCGACGAGGAGATCGGCGCGGAGTACGATAAGCTGGCCGGGCAGTACAATATGACCGCTGAGCAGGTGAAGCAGTCCCTGTCCCGGGAAGTGATCGAGGGCGATCTGAAGACCCGCAAGGCCGCGCAGCTGATCTTTGACAGCGGCGTGCCCACGGAGAAGGCGGAGGAGCCGGCGGCCGCGGAAGAGGAAAAGCCCGCGCCCAAAAAGCGCGCTCCCAGAAAGAAGAAGACCGAGGAGGCCCCCGCGGAGGAGCCGGCGGCCGCGGAAGAGGAAAAGCCCGCGCCCAAAAAGCGCGCTCCCAGAAAGAAGAAGGCCGAGGAGGCCCCCGCGGAGGACGAGAATAAGGCGGAATAAGCCCGGCAGATTTTGGATAGGCTTCCAGTGCTGAAAGGAGCGGATCACATGAGTTTAGTGCCGTATGTAGTGGAGCAGACATCCCGGGGAGAGCGCAGCTATGACATCTTCTCCCGGCTGCTCAACGACCGTATCATCATGCTCTCGGAGGAGGTCAACGACACCACCGCCTCCCTGATCGTGGCCCAGATGCTCTATCTGGAGGGGCAGGACCCAGACAAGGACATCCAGTTCTACATCAACTCCCCCGGCGGCAGCGTCACGGCAGGCATGGCCATCTATGACACCATGCAGTATATCAAGTGCGATGTGTCCACCATCTGCATCGGCCTGGGAGCGTCCATGGCGGCGTTTTTGCTGGCCAGCGGCGCCAAGGGCAAGCGGATCGCTCTGCCCAACGCGGAGATCATGATCCACCAGCCCTCCGCCGGCACCCAGGGCCAGATCACGGATATGGCCATCCACCTGAAGCGCCTGGAGACCATCAAGGAGCGGATGAACCACATCCTGGCCGAGAAGACCGGCAGGCCGTACGATGAAGTGGTGGCCGCCTGCGAGCGGGACAACTTCATGAGCGCGGAGGAGGCCCAGGCCTTCGGCCTGATCGACAAGATCATAACAAAAAGGTAAAGAGGTACTGTGATGCCGAGAGACGGCGAGAGAAGAACACTGCGATGCAGCTTCTGCGGCAAGAGCCAGTCTCAGGTCCAGCGGCTCATCGCCGGCAACGACGCCTATATCTGCGATGAGTGCGTGCGCCTGTGCCTGAGCATCCTGGGGGAGGAGCTGGAGGAGGACTATCCCGACTTCACCCTGGATGAGCAGCCCGGCCGCGCCCAGATCATCGATCCGAAGGACATTCCGGTGCCCCGGCAGATCAAAAAGGCGCTGGATGAGTATATCATCGGCCAGGACCGGGCCAAGATCGCCCTGTCCGTGGCAGTGTATAACCACTATAAGCGCATCACCCACAGCCAGCAGGGGGACGTGGATCTGCAAAAGTCCAACATCCTGCTGGTGGGTCCCACCGGCTCCGGCAAGACCCTGTTCGCCCAGACGCTGGCGCGGATGCTGAACGTGCCCTTCGCCATCGCCGACGCCACCACCCTCACCGAGGCGGGCTACGTGGGCGAGGACGTGGAGAACATCCTGCTGCGGCTGCTGCAGGCGGCGGATTTCGATGTGGAGCGGGCCCAGCAGGGCATCATCTACATCGACGAGATCGACAAGATCTCCCGCAAGAGCGAGAACACCTCCATCACCCGGGACGTGTCCGGCGAAGGGGTCCAGCAGGCCCTGCTGAAGATCCTGGAGGGGACCGTGGCCGCCGTGCCGCCCCAGGGCGGGCGCAAGCACCCCCACCAGGAGTTCATCCACATCGACACCAGCAGCATCCTGTTCATCTGCGGCGGCGCCTTCGACGGTCTGGAGAAGATCATCGAGAACCGCCTGGACCGCAAGAGCATGGGCTTCGGCGCGGAGGTGGCCTCCCGGAAGGAAAAGGACGTGGGCGAGGTGCTCAGCCACGTCCAGTCCCACGACCTTTTGAAGTTCGGCATCATCCCGGAGCTCATCGGCAGGCTGCCGGTGGTCACCACCCTGGACAGTCTGGACCGGGACGATCTGATCCGCATCCTCACCGAGCCGAAAAACGCCCTGGTGAAGCAGTATCAGGCGCTGCTGGCCTACGACGACGTGCAGCTGGAATTCGACCCCAAGGCCCTGGAGGCCGTGGCCGACAAGGCCATCGAGATGGACATCGGCGCCCGGGGCCTGCGGAGCATCATGGAAAAGCTGATGACCTCCATCATGTTCGAGGCGCCCTCGGACGACACCATCGAAAAAGTGCTCATCACGGCCGACAGCGTCAAAAACGGCTCCCGTCCGGTGATATACCGACGCCGGCGCCTGACGCAGGACGCATCATAAGTCACGGGGCCGCACGATATGTGCGGCCCATGAGGTTATTATATGGATACTGAAGCTACGACCGTTTCCCGCTACCAGGTGCTGCCGCTGATCCCTCTGCGGGGCATCAGCGTGTTCCCCGGCATGCGGCTCATATTCGACGTGGAAGGGACGGAATCCCTGGCGGCGCTGAACGCGGCCATGGAGGGGGATCAGTCCCTGTTCCTGGTGGCCCAGCGTGATCCCGCCTCCGACAGCGTGGCCGGCGCGGACGACCTTTTCAAGGTCGGCACGGTCAGCCGCGTCCAGCAGGTGCTGCGGGTCCCCGGCGAGGAGGGGGCCAAGGTGATGGTGGAGGGCGTGGACCGGGGCTACATGAGCCGCCTGACCGCCTCCAAGCCCTATCTGTCCGCCCAGGTGGAGATATTGCAGAGCGAGATCAATCCCCGGGGCGCCGTGAAGGCGGAGGCGCTGATCCGCCAGTGCTACGGTCTTCTGGAGAAGTATGCCCAGGGCTCCGGCCTGGAGCTGGACGACGTGCTGCGGGACATCCTGGGCAGCACCGACGCCGGATACGTGGCGGACTACGTGACCCAGAGCATCTATATGCGCTACGACCAGAAGCAGATGGTGCTGGAGGAGCTGCGGCCCATGCGGCGGCTGGCGCTGGTGAACCGGCTGCTCCGCTGGGAGCTGGATATCCTGGACATGGAGCACTCCATCCATGAGGAGACCGCCAAGAATATGAAGCGGGCCCAGCGGGAGATGTTCCTGCGGGAACAGCTGCGCACCATCCAGGCGGAGCTGGGAGAGGAAGAGGGCTACACCGACGACACGGAGGAATACCGGGCCGCCGTGGCCCGGGCCAAGCTGCCCAAGGAGGTCTCCGCCAAGCTCTACAAGGAGATCGGCCGTCTGGCCAAGCAGCCCTTCGGCAGCGCGGAGGCCGCCGTGATCCGCACCTATCTGGACATCTGCCTGGAGATCCCCTGGGAGCGCGCCACCGAGGACAACCTGGACACCGAGGCGGTGCGCCGGGCCCTGGACGCAGACCACTTCGGCCTGGAGAAGATCAAGGAGCGGGTGCTGGAATACTTAGCGGTGCGGAAGCTGGCCCCGGAGCAGAAGGGGACCATCCTGTGCCTGCTGGGCCCTCCGGGCACCGGCAAGACCAGCATCGCCCTGTCCATCGCCAAGGCCATGGGCCGGAAGATGTGCCGTATCTCCCTGGGCGGCATCCACGACGAGGCGGAGATCCGCGGCCACCGCAAGACCTATGTGGGCGCCATGCCCGGCCGGATCATGGCCGGTATCCAGCAGGCCGGCAGCCGCAACCCGGTGATGGTGCTGGACGAGATTGACAAGCTGGGCTCCGACTACCGGGGCGACCCCTCCGCGGCGCTGCTGGAGGCCCTGGACCCGGAGCAGAACAGCCAGTTCCGCGACCACTTTCTGGAGCTGCCCTTCGATCTGAGCGAGGTATTTTTCATCACCACCGCCAATGCCGCCGACACCATCCCGCCGGCACTGCTGGACCGGATGGAGGTGGTGGAGTTCGCCGGGTATACCGACGAGGAGAAGCTGGCCATCGCCCGGGACCATCTGCTGCCCAAGCAGCGGAAAAAACACGGCCTCAACGGCAACCAGCTGCGCATCAACGACGGGGCCCTGCGGGAGATCATCGCCCGGTACACCCGGGAGAGCGGCGTGCGCCGTCTGGAGCAGCAGATCGCCGCCGTGTGCCGCAAGACCGCGGCCGGCATCGTGGACGGCACCTTCAAGAGCAAATACCTTCGTGCCGGCGGACTGGAGGAGTTCCTGGGCCCGGCCAAGTACCGGGATCAGCGCTCCGGCGGCCAGGCGGAGGTTGGCCTCGTCCACGGACTGGCCTGGACCCGTGTGGGCGGCGAGATGCTGGACGCCGAGGTGGGCGTCATGGACGGCTCCGGCAAGCTGGAGCTGACCGGCAATCTGGGGGACGTGATGAAGGAATCCGCCCACGCCGCCATGTCCTATATCCGCGCTCACGCCAAAGAGCTGGGCGTGGAGCCGGAGTTTTATAAAAACAAGGACGTCCACATCCACTTCCCGGAGGGAGCCGTGCCCAAGGACGGGCCCTCCGCCGGCGTGACCATCTGCACGGGCCTGGTGTCGGCGCTGGCCGGCGTGCCTGTGCGGCAGGACGTGGCCATGACCGGCGAGATCACCCTCCGGGGCCGGGTGCTGCCCATCGGCGGACTGCGGGAGAAGACCATGGCCGCCCTGCGGGCCGGTATCCACACGGTCATCATCCCTGCGGAGAACGAGCCGGATCTGGCGGATATCGATCCCGCCGTGCGCGCGGCGCTGAATTTCATCACCGCCAGCCGGGTGGAGACCGTGCTGGACGCCGCCCTGGTCCGGGAGGAAGAGCATGCTGAAGACTGATCCGGCGGTATTTGTCCGCTCCGCCGGGAAAAAGGACGACTTTATCCGGGACGACCGGCCGCAGGTGGTGTTCGCAGGCAAGTCCAACGTGGGCAAGAGCTCGGTGATCAACTGCCTGCTGGGCCGGAAGGACCTGGCCCGGGTGGGCGCGGCCCCCGGCAAGACCACCAACGTGAACTACTTTCTGGTGGGCGGGAAGGTCTGGTTCGTGGATCTGCCCGGCTACGGCTATGCCCGCCGCCCCCAGGCGGAGATCGACCGCTGGGGAAGGCTCATGGAGGATTTCTTCGCCGACAGCCAGCGCTTCACCGTGGGCGTGCAGATCCTGGACGGACGGCACGCCCCCACGGAGCTGGACCGGATGATGGCCGGGCTCTTCGCCGGGAGCGGCCGGCCCTGGATCGCCGTGGCCAACAAGTGGGACAAGCTGAAGCGCTCGGAGATGGAGCCCAACCTGGCCCTGATCCGCGAGACGCTGCGCTTGGACGCGGACACGCCGCTGCTGCCCTTTTCGGCAGAAAAGCGCACGGGACGGGACGAACTGTTGGGCGCGATAAGCGCACGGGTGTGAAATGGAAGAGTTTGGAAACATTTTTCGCAATCTGGACTGGTCGGTGCTGACGGACATGCTGTTTTCCGTGGTGCCGGCGCTCTTGTGCATCACGCTCCACGAGCTGGCCCACGGCTACACGGCCTATAAGCTGGGGGACAACACCGCCATGCTGGCGGGCAGGCTCACCCTGAACCCACTGCGCCACATCGACCCCTGGGGCCTGGTGATGATGGTGCTGTTCCGCTTCGGTTGGGCCAAGCCCGTGCCGGTGGATATGCGCCACTTCGACAAGCCCCGCCAGGGCATGGCCATCACGGCCCTGGCCGGGCCGGTGATGAACGTGCTGATCACAGCTGTGTTCATCTTCCTTTACGGGCTACTGTATACGCCGCTGTACATAAAGGGCGGGGCCTTTGCCCAGAGCCTTTTTCAGATGATCGTGACCACGGGGTATCTGTCCCTGTCCCTGGCGGTGTTCAATCTCATCCCCATCTCGCCCCTGGACGGATCGAAGGTGCTGTTTGCGTTTTTGAGCGACAGCGCCTATGCCAAGCTGATGCGCTATGAGCGCTACGGGATGATCATCGTGATGCTGCTGGTGATCACCGGCGCCGTGTCCGGGGTGCTGTCCACCGTGGTGAACTGGCTGTATGACAGGCTCTTCTTTATCGCGGAATTTGCCTTCGATCTGGTGAACTGAGCTATGGAGAATCCCACCTTTCACCTGGAGGGGGTCATCAGGACAAAGGAGGAGATGCAGGACTTTGAAGGTCCGCTGACCCTGATCCTGATGCTCCTGGCGAAAAACAAAATAGAGATCCGGGACATCAAGATCGCGGACATCCTGGACCAGTATCTGGCCTGGCTGGCGAAGATGCAGGAGATGGACCTGGAGGTGGCCAGCGAGTTCGTGCAGATGGCCTCCCACCTGGTGTACATCAAGACCCGGACCCTGCTGGCCGGCACGGAGGAGGTCTCCGAGCTGGAACTGCTCATGACCAGCCTGGAGCAGCTGCATATGCGCGACAGCTTTGCCGCGGTGAAGGAGCGCATCCCCGCCATGGGCAAGGCGCTGGAGCAGGGGGCGCTGCTGTATTCCACGCCCGGCGAGCCCATGCCCCGGTATGGGGAGTATGACTATCACCACCAGGGCTGGGAGCTGCTGGCCGCTCTGGCGGGAATGATGCAAAAGGGCGTGCCCGCCCGGGAGGAGGAGACGTCCGTGTCCGTCCCCCGGCCCATCGTCTACTCCGTGCAGGCCAAGAGCCGCCAGCTCATCGGCTTTCTGCGCAAAAGCGGAAAGGCGAGCCTGCGCCAGCTGTACGACATGGCGTCGAGCCGCTCGGAGGTGGTCGCCACGTTCCTGGCGCTGCTGACCATGTGTTCCATGGGGAGCGTGACCATCGACCGGGAGGGCGAGGATTACACCGTGTGCTTCACCGGCGGCGACACAGAGGCCATTTTGGAGAGCATCGATTATGGATAAAATGGAATTGAAAAGCGGCATCGAGGCCATCCTGTTCGCCTCCGGAGAGCCGGTCAGGGCCGACAGGATCGCCGTGGTGCTGGACGCCGGCGAGGAAGAGGTGCTGCAGGCGGGCGCGGAGCTGGCGGAGGAATATGAGGCCGCGGGGCGGGGCATCCGCATCGTGCGGCTGAACGACAGCCTGCAGATGCACAGCGCCCCGGAGCATGCCGCGGCCATCACCCGCGCTCTGGAGCAGCGCCGGCCGCCGAAGCTCTCCGCCGCGTCCCTGGAGGTGCTGGCCATCGTGGCCTACTTCCAGCCGGTGACCCGGGCTTACATCGAGCAGATGCGGGGCGTGGACAGCTCCTATACCGTGGGCGTGCTCACGGAGCGGGGCATGATCGAGCCCTGCGGCCAGCTGGAGGCGGTGGGCCGGCCCACACTGTATCGGACCACGGAGCTTTTTCTGCGGACGATGGGGGTGTCCAGCCTAGAGGAGCTGCCGCCGCTGCCGGAGATGAGCAGCAGTGACGCGGCGATGCAGCTGCAGCAGAAGGTCGATGCCCTGCGCGCGGCGGAGGAGGTGCAGGCGGAGCTGGCGGAAGAGACGCCGGAGGCGGTACATACCCAAACGTAAGGGAGGCCACAGCCGCGTTGCGTTTGCTCATCGCCCTGGCCGCGCTGGTCGCCGCGGCGGATCTCGTCCTGATGACGCCGGTGCGCGTCCATCTCCGCTTCAGCGGCGGGAAACTGTCCGTCACGGCGGAGATCGGCCCGATGCGGCTCTGGCCGCGGAAAAAGGCGCGGCGGCAGGGGACCGGGAGGAAAAAGAGCCTTCTGCGCCGTGTGCCGTCAAGGGTCCTGTGCGCCGGCGTCCGCCGGGGACTGGGCGCGGCGGCGAGGCTCCTGCGCCGGACGCGGCTGACCGCGCTGCGGGTGCGCTTCACGGCGGGCGGAGACGATCCTTACCGGGCCGCCATGGCCTACGGTCGTGCGGGCCTTGCACTGGAGGGCATAGGCAGGCTGTGTGTTGGCAGCGCAGCGGACGCGGACCTGCGGGCGGAGATGGTTCCGGGAGGCCGGACGCAGCTGGACGCCGAGGTACGCGCCGCCGCCCGGCTGGGCACGGTGGCGTGGGCGGCGGCCGGTTTTTCTTTTGCCGTTTTGCGGGAATACTACTGTTACAAAAAAACGGAAGGATGACGCAAATATGGCAGAACGAGCGGTGGGCGAGCTGATGGAGGGCGCCATGGAGAAGATCCGCGGCATGGTGGACCCGGACACGGTCATCGGCACGCCGATGACCACCCCGGACGGCACCACGCTGATCCCTGTGTCCAGGCTCTCTTTTGGCTTCGCCTCCGGCGGCAGCGACAGGAACGCCGGGGCCAAGACCGGGATCTGGGGCGGCGGCAGCGCTGCGGTCAAGGTGGAGCCGGTGGGCTTTCTCCTGAACAAGGGCGGCTCCAGCCGGATGCTGGCCATCCAGCCGCCCGCCTTTTCCACGGCGGACCGGCTGCTGGACATGGTGCCGGAGCTGCTGGAGCAGCTGGAGCGGTATCTGGACAAGGCGGGGAAAAAGGCCCCGGGCCAGGGTTAGATCGTCCCATATGCGGCAAGAATAAGCACTGCTGAAAGGCGGTGCTTATTATGAACATGAAACGATGGCTGGCGGCTGTGCTGACCGCGGCGCTGCTGTTGCTGCCCCGAGGCGGGACCGCCTGCGCGGCGGAGGAGGAGCCCAAGGAGCTGGCATGCCACGCCGGCGTGCTGATGGACGCCGCCAGCGGCCGGGTGCTGTGGCAGCGGGAGGCGGACGAGCGGGCGCTCATCGCCTCTACCACCAAGATCATGACCGCCCTGGTGGCGCTGGAGCACTGTGATCTGCACGCGGAGGTGACGGTGGACCCGGCCTGGACCGGTATCGAGGGGTCCAGCATGTATCTGGCCCCCGGCCAGATCATCACGGTAGAGGAGCTGTTATACGGACTGATGCTGGCCTCCGGCAATGACGCGGCGGAGGCCCTGGCTGCGGTGACGGCCGGCTCCGACGACGCCTTCGCCGCCCTCATGAACGAAAAGGCCCAGGAGCTGAGCTGCGCCAACACCCACTTCGTCAACGCCAGCGGCCTGGATGACGCCGAGCACTACGCCAGCGCCTACGACCTGGCCCTCATCACCCGGGCGGCGCTGGAAAACCAGGATCTCCGGCGGATCGTCTCCACCGTGTCGAAGACAGTGGGGGACAACACCTTCGTCAACCACAACCGCCTGCTGCGGGAGTGCGAAGGCGTGTTCGGCGTGAAGACGGGCTATACCAAGGCCGCCGGCCGGACCCTGGTCACCGCCTGCGAGCGGGAGGGGATCACTCTTATCTGCGTGACCCTGTCGGACCCGAACGACTGGGACGACCATAAAGCGCTGTACGACTGGGCCTACCGCCGCTATGACCGCAGCGACGTGCTGGCGGGACGGGACTGGTCCGTGCCGGTGATCGGCGGCGAGCGGGAGTCGGTCCGGGTGGCGGCGCAGGAGGGACTGTTCGTGGTGCACGCTTCGTCCGAGCCCATCCGGGTGGAGTACCGGCTGCCCGCCTTCGTCCACGCGGAGGTGACGGCCGGCGCGCCCTGCGGCGAGGCTGTGGCCTATGTGGACGGCGTCGAGGTGGGCGGCGCGGCGCTGGTGTACGCGGAGGACGTGGCTCGATCGGAGAAGACGCCCACCCTCTGGGAGCGGTTCCTGGAGATGGTGAGCTGAAGGGGAAGGAGAAGAGCATGAAGCAGCGGCTGCAGAAGCTGATATCCGGCGCGGGCATCGCCTCCCGGCGCGGCGCGGAGCAGATGATCGCCGCGGGGCGGGTGACCGTGAACGGCGAGAGGGCATCGGTGGGCATGAGCGCCGACCCGGAGACGGACGACGTGCGGGTGGACGGCGCGCCTGTGCGCCTCCCGGCCCGGCACCGGTACATAGTTCTCAACAAGCCCCGGGGGCATGTGACCACCCTCAGCGATGACCGCGGCCGGCCCACGGCGGCCCAGCTGGTGGCGGACGCAGGGGGGAGGGTCTATCCCGTGGGCCGGCTGGATATGGACTCGGAGGGACTGCTCATCTTCACCGACGACGGCCAGGCGGCCAACGCCCTGATGCACCCGTCCCATCAGGTGGACAAGGTCTATACCGTGTTCGTCCACGGCGGGGATATCCCCGGCGGCCTCGCCGCGCTGCGAACCATGGACAGCCTGGAAGGAGAGCCCATCGCCCGGCCGAAAGTGACGCTCATCGAGCGGCAGGGGGACAGGGCGGAGATCCAAATGGTGATCCACGAGGGGAAAAACCGCCAGATCCGCCGGATGTGCGCTGCATGCGGGCTGCGGATCGAGCGCCTGGTGCGCATCGCCGAGGGGCCGGTGACGCTGGGTGACCTGCCGGCGGGGAAGTGGCGCTATATGACGGCGGATGAGGTACGATTCCTGCAAAAAAGCTGATCATTTCCCGGATCAGCGGCCTGTTTTGCAAGGAGAAGAAAAATTTTCCGGGGATACTTGCATTTTTCAGCTTCGGCCGCTATGATAGAGTGGCGTAAGATCCTCGCGCCAAGGAGACGGAAATGGAAAAAGATATCCTTTCTCTGATGAACGACAGCAGCCGCCGCCTCTCCAAGGGACAGCGGCTCATCGCCCGGTTCATCACGGAGAACTACGATAAAGCCGCGTTCATGACGGCGGGAAAGCTGGGGCGGACGGTGGGCGTGAGCGAGTCCACTGTGGTGCGCTTTGCCACGGAGATGGGCTTCGACGGCTACCCCGGCATGCGCCGGGCCATGCAGGAGATGGTCCGCAGCCGCCTGACCAGCGTGCAGCGTATCGCCGTGGCCAAGGACATGATGGACGGAGCGGACGTGATGAAGACCGTCATGACCTCCGACGTGGAGAAGCTGCAGAGCACCCTGGAGGAGATCGACCGGGACAGCTTCACCGCCGCGGTGGACGCCATCGCAGGGGCAAAGCATCTCTACATCGTGGGGATGCGATCCTCCGCGTCCCTGGCCAGCTTCATGGGCTTTTACATGAACCTGCTGGTGCAGGACGTGCGCCTGGTCCACGACACCACCGCCAACGAGGTGTACGAGCAGATCATGCACATCGGCCCGGGGGACGTGTACATGGGCATCAGCTATCCCCGGTATTCCGCCGGGTCCTTGAAGGCCATGCAGTTTGCCAAGGGCCGGGGCGCCACGGTCATCGCCCTGACCGACAACGACAATTCTCCCTTCGCCCCGCTGGCGGACATCAAGCTCTATGCCAAGAGCGACATGGTGTCCTTCCTGGACTCCCTGGTGGCCCCCATGAGCGTCATCAACGCCCTGATCGTGGCCGTGGCCTCCCGGAAGCGGGACTCTCTGGACGAGACGTTCGGCTATCTGGAGAGCCTGTGGAGCGAGTACGGCGTGTTCACCGGCAGTGAGAGCTGACGGGGTGATCGTGGGCGGGGGCGCCGCGGGCATGATGGCCGCCGTCACCGCCGCCGAGCGGGGGATGCGGGTGCTGCTGGTGGAGCCGAACCGCCAGCTGGGCCGAAAGGTGCGCATCAGCGGCAAGGGCCGCTGCAACCTCACCAACGACTGCGACGTCAGGGGCGTGCTGGCCAACGTGCCCACCAACCCAAAGTTTTTATACAGCGCCCTCACCGCCTTCCCGCCGGAGAAGGTCATGGCGTTTTTCGAGGACCTGGGCGTGCCGCTGAAGACCGAGCGGGGCGGCCGGGTGTTCCCGGTGTCTGACAGCGCCCACGACGTGGCAGACGCGCTCGCCGCGCGGATGCAGGCGCTGGGCGTGGAGCACGTCCACGGCCGGGCCGTGCGGATCGTCACTGGCCCCGCGGGGGCCGTGACCGGCGTGGAGACCGAGCGGGGCGTCATCGACTGCCGGTGGGCCGTGCTCAGCACGGGGGGCGTGTCCTATCCCGCCACCGGCTCCACCGGCGACGGCTACGCCATGGCGGCTGCGCTGGGGCACAAAATCGTTTCTCCGCGGGGCTCGCTGGTGCCGCTGGAGAGCGACGCGCCCTATTGCGCCGCCCTGGCGGGCCTGTCGCCCCGAAACGTGGATCTGACACTTTTGGAGGACGGAAAGGCCCTGTGGAAGCAGCGGGGGGAGATGCTCTTTGCCCACTTCGGCGTCACCGGACCGCTGGTGCTGTCTGCCAGCGCCCACATCCGCCGCTGGGGCGACAGGCGCTATGCCCTCGCCATCGACTTTAAGCCCGCCCTGGATGAGGAGAAGCTGGACGGCCGCATCCGCCGGGACCTGGAGAAATACGCCAACCGGGATATGGCCAACGCCCTGGCCGAGCTGGCTCCCCGGGTGCTGATCCCGGTGCTGCTGGAGCTGGCGGATATCCTGCCGGAGGAGAAGGCCCATGATCTGACCCGGGAGCAGCGCCGGGCGCTGGGCCGCATGCTGAAGGCATTCCCCGTGCCCCTCACCGGTCCCCGGCCGGTGGCGGAGGCCATCGTCACCGCCGGCGGCGTGGATGTGAAGGAAGTGGACCCCCGCACCATGATGAGCAAGCTGGTCCCGGGGCTCTTCTTTGCCGGGGAGATCCTGGACGTGGACGCCTACACAGGCGGATTCAATCTGCAGATCGCATGGGCCACCGGCCGCATGGCCGGCATGGCCGTAGGAGGAGGATCGACTTGACCGAACGCGTTTTTTCCGTGGCCATCGACGGCCCCGCCGGCGCGGGCAAGAGCACCATCGCCAAGGCGGTGGCGGCCCGGTGCGGCTTCGTGTATGTGGACACCGGGGCCATCTACCGGACGGTGGGTCTGGCGGTGCGCCGGGCGGGGAGGGACCCCCATGATCCCGCCGTGGTAGCGCCGCTGCTGCCGGCGCTGGCCATATCCTTCGACTATGGCGCCGACGGCGCGCAGCGGATGCACCTGAATGGGGAGGACGTGTCGGCCGCCATCCGCACGCCGGAGATGAGCATGTATGCCTCGGCGGTGTCGGCGCTGCCTCAGGTGCGGGCGTTCCTGCTGGATATGCAGCGGGACACCGCCCGCCGCCAGAGCGTGGTCATGGACGGCCGGGACATCGGCACGGTGGTGCTGCCCCAGGCGGATCTGAAGATCTTCCTCACGGCCTCCCCGGAGGCCCGGGCCCGCCGCCGTCTGGCGGAGCTGAACGCCAAGGGGGACAAGAGCACCCTGGACGAAGTGGCCGCGGACATGGCCCGGCGGGACCATGACGACGCCACCCGGGCCGCCGCGCCCCTGCGGGCGGCGGAGGACGCGGTGACGGTGGACACCTCGGACATGACCCTGGAGGAGAGCATCGAAACGGTATGCCGCCTGGTGCGGGAGCGCATGGTGGAGCGAGGCGAAAGATGACCGTCACGGTGGCGAAGAGCGCCGGATTCTGCTTTGGCGTGGACAGGGCCGTGGCGCTGACGGAAAAGGCGCTTGCGGAGGTCGGCTCCTGCTGGAGCCTGGGCGAGCTGATCCACAACCGGGACGCGGTGGCGCGGCTGAAGGACAAGGGCCTGCAGGTGGCGGACCGGGCGGAGGACGTGCCGGCGGGAGAGGCGGTGGTGATCCGCTCCCACGGTATTTCCCGGGCGGAACGGGACATACTGGAAGGGAAGGGCTGCCCCATCGTGGACGCCACGTGCCCCAAGGTGTCCCGCATCCACCGGATCGTGGAGCGCGCCGGCGGCGAGGGCCGGCAGGTGGTGGTGTTCGGCGAGCCAACCCATCCGGAGGTCCGGGGCATCTGCGGCTGGTGCGAGGGCGCCGCGGTCGTGCGGGATATGGAGGAGTTCCTCCGCTGGATGGAACAGGCGGATATGGGACCGGACAGCCGTCTCACGGTGGTTTTTCAGACCACCTCCAACAAAGAAATTAGTGAACAAAGTATTAATTCAATAAAAAAACTGTGTACAAACGCTGAGATATTTGATACAATATGCGATGCTACGAGCATTAGGCAAAATGAGGCCAGACAGCTCGCCGCTACCTGCGACGCGATGATCGTGGCGGGGGGGAAGCACAGCGCCAACTCCATCCATCTGGCGCAGATCTGTGCGGAGAATTGTCCCACCGTCCTGTTCGTGGAAAGAGCGGACGAGCTGGACCGAGAGACCCTTTCCGGGTGTTCTTCCGTCGGCATCACTGCTGGCGCCTCGACGCCCTCGTGGATAATTAAGGAGGTAGTAAACAAAATGAACGAGCCTGAGATCCTGAAAGAAGAACCCGTCGCCGAGGAGACCCCCGTGGTCGAAGCGCCTGCCGTCGAGACGGCGCCCGCTGCAGAGGAAGCGCCTGTCGCCGAGGAGGCTCCCGTTGCCGAGGAGACCGCCCCTGTCGAGGAGGCCCCGGCCGCACCGGCGGAGAAGAGCTTTGACCAGCTTCTGGAGGACTCCATCCGCACCATCCACAACGGCGACACCGTCACCGGCACCGTGGCCGCCATCGGCTCCACGGAGATCACCGTTGATCTGCCCACCAAGCACTCCGGATACATATCCGTATCCGAGTTCACCGACGACAAGCCCGGTGTGGACATCAACGAGCTGGTCAAGGTCGGCGATGAGATCCAGGCTTCCGTTGTTCGCGTCAACGACGTGGAGGGCACCGTGCAGCTGTCCAAGCGCCGTCTGGACGCCGCCAAGAGCTGGACCGACGTGGAGGCCGCCTACGAGGATGGCACCGTCCTAGGGGGCAAGGTCTCCGAGGAGAACAAGGGCGGCGTGGTCATCAACGTCAAGGGCATCCGGGTATTCATCCCCGCTTCCCAGACCGGCCTTGGCCGGGACGTGCCCATGAGCGAGCTGGTGGGCAAGACCGTTCGCTTCCGCATCACCGAGGTCAACCGCTCCCGCAAGCGCGTGGTGGGCTCCATCCGCAGCGTGGCCGTGCGTGAGCGCCGGGAGAAGGCGGACAAGATCTGGGCTGAGATCGAAAACGGCAAGGTCTATCAGGGCACCGTCAAGAGCATGACCAGCTATGGCGCCTTCGTGGACATCGGCGGCGTGGACGGCATGGTCCATGTCTCCGAGATCAGCTGGGACCGCATCCGCAAGCCGGAGGACGTGCTGTCCATCGGCCAGGAGGTGGAGGTCCGCGTCATCAGCTTCGACCCCGAGAAGCGGAAGATCTCTCTTGGCTACCGCAAGCCGGAGGATAACCCCTGGACCAAGTTCACCGAGACCTATCATCCCGGCGACGTGGCCAGCGTGAAGATCGTCAAGCTGATGCCCTTCGGCGCTTTCGCCGAGGTGCTGCCCGGCGTGGACGGCCTGATCCACATCTCCCAGATCGCCAACCGCCGCATCGGCAAGCCGGAAGAGGTCCTGTCCGTGGGGCAGGAGGTGGATGCGAAGATCACTGCTATCGACAACGAAAAGCAGAAGATCTCCCTGAGCATCCGCGCCCTCATCGAGCCGGAACCGGCGCCCGCCCGTCAGCGCGCGCCCAGAAAGCCCGCTCCCGAGCCCGAGCCGGAGGATGACGCCCTGGTGTATGAGATCTCCGCCACCGGCGAGGTCAGCGGCGTCGCTCCTGAAGAGGACGAGCCCACCGAAGAGGAATAAGACAAGCACGATAAAAAACAAGCGGCTTTGCCGCTTGTTTTTTATTGTGTCCGTGCGCGGTGAGACGAACTGGAAGTTATCTTTCCAATCTCATTCTTGCCGCAGCAGCACCGATTTGCGTCATGCCTTGGTGTCCATCAAACCGAAATCCGTTTCGTTTATAAAACGCGATCGCCCTCTCGTTCTCCTTTAGTACCCAAATCGCGATATGGGGATAGTCTTTTAATAGAACGAGAGCCTCCTGTAATAATTGTTTCCCTATTCCGCATCCATAGTGGTCTGCTAAAACATAAAGCGCACCGATCTCGCCCGTGTTTGGCAGATCTCCATCGTGGTTTTCTCCATACTCAGCAAATCCAATAACATGACCGTCTTTCTTTGCGATGATCGTGTTATCTGTTGAGCAGAAAGCCATTTCTTCACACTGTTCAAGAGTATGCTCATCTAGGTATTTCTGTTCAACGATCCCCGAATAAGCTTCTTGCCATGATTTCCAATGGACATACGCTTTTTCTCTGATTTCCGTATCCGTTTCTATCTTCTTAATAATGACTTTGTCCATATCTGTTTTCTACACATCGGCTCGGGAAATGCCGCTTGTTTTGATGCGAGCACACGCTCTTAGTTGAAGGTGTCGCTGTGGAGATCGAACAGGGCCGTGATGCGCTCTCGCAGCGGCCGGTTCTCCGGCATCTCCAGTGCCGGGTCCTCCTCCAGCAGGGCATGGGCCTCCTGCTGGGCCAGATGGAGCACCCGCATATCGCCGGCCAGGTCCGCCACATGCATCTCCGGCAGGCCGTGCTGCCGGGAGCCGAAGAAATCGCCGGGGCCCCGCAGGCGCAGGTCCTCCTCGGATATCTTGAAGCCGTCATTCGTCTTCGTCATGATGCCCAGCCGCGCCTGGGCCTCCGGGGAGTCCGCGTCGGAAAAGAGCACGCAGTAGCTCTTATGGCTGCCACGGCCCACACGGCCACGGAGCTGGTGCAGCTGGCTCAGGCCGAACAGATCCGCGTTCTCCACGATCATCAGCGCCGCGTTGGGGATGTCCACGCCCACCTCGATCACCGTGGTGGACACCAGGATATCCGCTTCGCCGGCGGCAAAGGCGGCCATGACCGCGTCCTTTTCCTTCGCCTTCATCTTGCCGTGCACGCAGGACACCCGCAGGTCGGGGAACACGTCCCGCTGCAGGGTCCGGGCCCAGCTCTCGGCGCTCTTGCGGTCGGCGCTCTCGCCGTTTTCCTCCACCATGGGGCAGACCACGAACACCTGCCGGCCCTCGCCCACCAGCCGGCGGACGAACCGCCAGATCCGCGGCCGCATGTCCTCGCCCAGGGCGAAAGTGTCCACTTTCTGCCGGCCGGGGGGCAGCTCGTCCAGCACGGAGATGTCCAGCTCGCCGTAGATGATCAGCGCCAGGGTGCGGGGGATGGGGGTGGCGGACATGACCAGCACGTGGGGCCGCTGGCCCTTGCCGGCCAGGGCGCTGCGCTGTTCCACGCCGAAGCGGTGCTGCTCGTCGGTGACTACCAGCCCCAGGTCGGCAAAGGTCACCCCCGCGCCGAGCAGCGCGTGGGTTCCCACGGCCACGTCGGCCATGCCCAGCGCGAGAAGCTCATGGGCCTTGCGCTTTTCCGATGCCTTCATCGAGCCCGTGAGCTTGATGAGCCGCACGCCGAGGGGCTCCAGCAGGGCGGAGAGATTCGTATAGTGCTGATCCGTCAGGATCTCCGTGGGGGCCATGAAGGCGGACTGCATGCCGTTTTTGGCGCACTGCCAGATGAGCGCCGCCGCCACCAGGGTCTTGCCGCTGCCCACGTCGCCCTGGAGCAGGCGGTCCATGGGCGCGCCGGAGGCCATATCGGCCAGGGCCTCGTTCACGGCCCGCACCTGGGCGGCCGTGGGGCGGTAGGGGAGCGCGGCCCAGAACTCGTCCATGGGGCGCGCGGCGATGATGCGTCCGCCGGAGACCGTCCGCTCCCGGCGCATGTATCCCAGGGCCGCAGCCAGCACGAACAGCTCCTCGAACACCAGCCGCCGCCGGGCCTGCTCCAGCGCCTGGTCGTCCCGGGGCATGTGGATATTCTCGTAGGCGTAGCGGGCCTGGGCCAGATGGAGCCGGTCGGCCAGGGCCAGGGGCAGCGCGTCGGGGACGTGGCTGCCGCAGCGTGCGATGGCCTGCTCCATGGCGGAGAGGACCGCCTTCTGGGTCAGACCGGCGGTGAGGCGGTAGATGGGCAGGATGCGGCCCGTGACCACGCCCTGGCGGTCGGCCCGCTCAAAGACGGGGTTGGTCATGGTCCGCCGCCGTCCCGCGGCGCTGAGCCGGCCGTAAAAGATATAGCTCTCGCCGGTGATCAGCTGGGACTTGAGAAAGTTCTGGTTGAACCAGGTGATGTCCACCGTGCCGGTGTCGTCCACTGCCCGCAGGTGCAGCAGCTCCATGCCCCGGCGCACGAAGGAGACGGTGGCCGGCGCAGCGGCCATGGCCCGCACGCACACCGGCGTCTCCAGAGGCGCGTCGGCGATGGCGTAGGTCATGCGCCGGTCCTCATATGCCCGGGGGAAATCGTTGAGGAGGTCGCCCAGCGTCCGCACGCCCAGCTTTTCAAAGGCTTTGGCCCTGGCGTCGCCCACGCCTTTCAGATCCCGGATGTCAGTCTGCAAAATATCCATGGTCCGATTTTACCACGAACGGCGGGAGAATTCAATTTCCGATGCGCCATTTCCCGGCACTTGCACTTTGCAGCTGGCTATGATAAAATCAAATCACGATTTTATTGATCGAAGGTCCGCCACGCGGACCGGAACGGAGGACATACATGATCAAATTCTCGGAAATGCCTTATGTGCGCCCGGACGTGGAGCAGATGAAGAAGGATCTGGCGGCCATGACGGAGAAGCTGAAAAACGCCTCCAGCTACGCCGAGGCGAAGGAGCTGTTCCTGGCCAAGGAGCAGGAGGCCAAGCACGGCCGCACCATGGGCACGCTGGCCCACATCCGCCATAGCATCGACACCCGGGATGCGTTTTACGACGGGGAGATGAAGTTCTGGAACGCCGCCGGCCCGGCCCTGCAGGAGTATGAGCAGCAGTGGACCATGGCCATGCTGGCCAGCCCCTTCCGGAAGGATTTCGAGGCGGAGTACGGCGATCTGATGTTCGTCAACGCGGAGATCGCCCTGAAGGCGTTCTCCCCGGAGATCATCCCCGACCTGATCCAGGACAACGACCTGTCCCAGGAGTATGAAAAGCTGCTGGCGTCGGCCCAGATCCCCTTCGAGGGGGGCGTGTACACCCTCAGCCAGCTGACGCCCTTCAAAAACGACCCGGACGACGCCCGGCGCCTGGCGGCCTGGAAGGCGGAGGGGCAGTGGTACAAGGACAACCAGGACAAGCTAGACGACATCTACGACAAGCTGGTGCACCTGCGGGACGGCATGGGCAAGAAGCTGGGATACGGCGGCTACACCCCCCTGGGCTACTACAGCATGGGCCGCAACTGCTACACCAGGGAGGACGTGGAGCGCTTCCGGGAGGCGGTGGTGCAGTATCTCGTCCCGGTGGCGGACGCCATCTACCGGCGGCAGGCGGAGCGGCTGGGCAAGCAGTACCCCATGAGCTTTGCGGACAACGCGCTGGAGTTCCGCTCCGGCAACCCCAGGCCCCAGGGCACGCCCGACGACATCCTGGCGGCGGGGAAGAAGTTCTATAACGAGCTGAGCCCGGAGACGGCGGAGTTTTTCAACACCATGCTGGACATGGAGCTGCTGGACGTGCTGTCCACGGAGGGCAAGGAGGCCGGCGGCTACTGCACCAGCATCCCCGACTACGGCGTACCGTTCATCTTCGCCAACTTCAACGGCACCCAGCACGACGTGGAGGTGGTCACCCACGAGGCAGGCCACGCCTTCGCCTCCTGGATGAACAAGGACCGCGTCCCCGCCAGCTACATCTGGCCCAGCATGGAGGGCTGCGAGGTCCACTCCATGAGCATGGAGTTCATGGCCTGGCCCTGGGAGGAGGACTTCTTCGGTGACGATGCCCGGAAATTCCGCTACAGCCACCTGGCCGGGGCGCTGACGTTCATCCCCTACGGCACCATGGTGGACCACTTCCAGCACGAGGTGTACGACCACCCGGAGATGACCCCGGCGGAGCGGCACGCCACCTGGAAGCGTCTGCTGGGGGTGTATATGCCCTGGATGAAGCTGGATGGGGACATCCCCTTCTACAGCGAGGGAGAGGGCTGGCAGCGCCAGCACCACATCTACTCCCGGCCGTTTTATTACATCGACTACTGCCTGGCCCAGACGGTGTCGCTGCAGTTCTGGGCGCTGCTGCAGGACGACCAGAAAGCGGCGTGGGCCAAGTACATGGCCTACACCCGTCAGGGCGGCAGCCGGGTGTTCACGGAGCTTCTGGCCAACGCGGGTCTGGAGAGCCCCTTCGATCCCCACTGCCTGGCCGGCGTGTGCGAAAAGGCCAGCAAGTGGCTGGCGGATTACGACCTGGGCGGCATCCGGTAAGGCACTGTCATTTTCACCCGAAATCCCCGGCCGGATATTTGCGGTGGCTGGGCAAAGTGCTGTAATTGGTCAAAACCGGCGGTATTTCCGGATTGTTTTCTTGACACCATCACGATAAAGTACTAAAATACATTAAAATGTTCATAGGGTGGACGAACGTTCGTCCGCCGCGGACAGCACCGGGGGCCGGCCCCCGGGCGCCCCGTATGCTACGGGGCGTATGGGTACATATACAACATCTCTTCGGGGATTTGTAGAAAGCGTAAAACAAAAATTTTATAGGAGGAAACAAGATGAAGAAACTGATTTGCCTGCTTCTGGCGCTTGTCATGGTCCTGAGTCTTGCTGCTTGCGGCGGCGGTTCCGAGCCCACGACTGAGCCCGAAGGCGAAGCGCAGGAGCCCACGACTGAGCCCGAAGGCGAAGCGCAGGAGCCCGCGACCGAGCCTGAAGGCGAAGCGCAGGAGCCCGCGACCGAGCCCGAGCCCGAAGCAGAGCCCGCGGCTGAGGTGACCAACCAGGTCATCCTGGGCAGCACCACCGACCTGAGCGGTGACTTCCGCTATCCCGGCTGGGGCGGCAGCTCCGCCGGCGCGGCAGACATCGACATCAACAACCTGACCGTTGGCTACTCCACCATGGAGACCAACCAAGGCGGCGCCTATGTCTGGAACGAGACCGCTGTTCAGGAGCACACCGAGACCGAGAATGATGATGGCACCTACACCATCCACATTCAGATCAAGGAAGGCCTGACCTTCTCCGACGGCACCCCCATCACCGCCCAGAACTATCTGGCCCCCACCCTGGCTCTGGCCAGCCCCGTGGCCATTGGCGCCGGTCTGCCTGGCACCGGCGGCCAGTCCCTGGTAGGCTATGACGCGTTCCACGCCTACACCGGCCCCGACGCCGCTGCTGAGGGCGAGGAGCCCGCTGAGGCTGAGGAGCCCGCTGAGGCTGAGGAGCCCGCTGAGGCTGAGGAGCCCGCTGAGGGCGAAGAGGCTGCCGAAGAGGCCGCTCCCGCCGCCGAGGTCAGCAAGGTCTTCTCCGGCATCCGTATGCTGGACGACTACACCTTCGAACTGACTGTCAGCCCCGACTACTATCCGTACTATTTCGCTTACACCTACGGCGCTATCAGCCCCTATCCCATGGGCCTGATGACCGGCTCTGACGTCACCGTCATGGACGACGGCGAGGGCTGCTACCTGTCCGACAACTTCTATGAGAAGAACGGCGAGGACTATGTGAAGGCCGCTGAGATCGAGGCCAACCGCTACGATATCAGCACCTATCCGTACTCCGGCGCTTACGTCATCTCCGAGTGGGACGAGGGCACCAAGCAGGCGACCCTGACCCTGAACCCCGAGTACCAAGGCAACTTCGAGGGCCAGAAGCCTTCCATCGAGACCATCATCTACGTGAAGATCGTTGAGGAGACCCAGCTCGACCAGCTGAAGAGCGGCGCTGTGGACGTGCTCAGCGACATCACCGGCGGCGAGCTGACTAAGTCCGCGCTGGAAGTCGTGGACGGCGAGAACTTTGCCGAGACCCACTATCAGCGCGCCGGCTACGGCAAGATCCAGTTCGACTGCGACTTCGGACCCACCATGTTCCCCGAGGTCCGTCAGGCCATCGCTTATCTGCTTGACCGCGCTGCCTTCTGCCAGGCCTTCACCGGCGGCTACGGCGTGGTGGTGGACGGCCCCTACAGCCCCGACTTCGATATGTGGCAGGCTGTCCGGGACGACATCGAGCTGATCGACTACTCCTATTCTCCCGCCAACGCCGTGAAGGTGCTGGAGGACGGCGGCTGGATCTACAACTCCAAGGGCGAGCCCTTTGAGGCTGGCGCCGAGGGCGTGGACGCTGTCCGCTACAAGAAGCTGACCGAGGAAGAGGCCAACGCTGTGGATATCTACGGCAATGACGCCGGCAACAAGGAGTATGCCTCCGTGGCCAACACCGACGGCGTGGAGTACAAGACCGTGGAGATCAACGGAGAGTACTATATGCCTCTGGCCATCAACTGGTTCGGCTCTCAGCCCAACACCGTCACCGACCTGCTGAGCACCACCCTGGCCAACAGCTCCGACCTGGCTGAGACCGGCATGGTGATCCGTTCCACCACCGGCGACTTCACCACTCTGACCGGTAACATCTACCGCGACGCCAGCATGGGCTATCTGGGCACTCCGACCTATGGCATGTACAACCTGGCCACCGGCTGGAACAACGCCGTTTATGATTACGCCTACAACTGGATGGACGACGTTGCCTACGCCGACTACTCTGTCAACAAGCTGGTCGACCCGTACGACACGGCCTTCCCCTATGACCTGAGTGCTGAGAAGCTGTCCCTGGAGGACGCCATGGCCGCTTCCGACGGCAAGCTGGGCATGGATTACCTGTCCTTCGGCATGGTGTACAACGCCCAGACTGAGGACGAGTACAACGCTTGGTGGGAAGCCTACATCGAGCGCTGGAACCAGCTCATGCCGGACATCCCCCTGTACTCCAACTACTACTACGACGTGTACAACGCCAAGATTGAGAACTTCAATCCCAGCCCGTTCTTTGGCGCTGCCAGCGCGATCGTTTACGCCAACGTCAAGGGTTTCTGAGTCTTCGCAGTTGACGAAACCATAAAAGGCTAATTATCTGAGGATGAGGCAGCCGAATATCGGCTGCCTCATTTTCTTTCAGAACCAGACACGGATCTTTTCGGCGGATCCAAAATAAAGGAGAAAGGGAGGTTGGCTATGGGCAGATATGTACTCAGACGATGCGGGTATATGCTTTTGGTCATGATCATTCTTTCCCTGCTGATGTTCCTGGTGTACACCATGATCCCCTATGACCGGGCCGTGACGGAGGCGGAGAGCTTCAAGACGGCCTATAAGGGCAACCCCAACGCCGCACAGCTTTACGCGGAAAAATTGGCGGATCTGCGCCGACAGCTGGGCACGGACCAGCCGGTCTTGAAGCGGTATCTGGGCTGGCTTGGGCTGGGGCCCATCAACGGCAAGTACAACGGGATATTCCAGGGGAATTTCGGCTACAGCTATACATATGACCGACCGGTCATCGATGTGTTGAAAACGCCGATGCTGAACACGGTGTTCATCAACGTGTTCGCCACGATCCTGGGCCTGGGGATCACCATCCCCCTGGGCATCTTCTGCGCCGTGCACCGGGGCAGCAAGCGGGATACGGGTATCCAGATCGCCACCATCGTGGGCTACAGCATCCCCAGCTTCATCACCGCTATCATCTTCATTTGGCTGTTCGCCATCATGCTGGGTTGGTTCCCCGTGTCCGGCATGAAAACGCCTGGGTCAAACTACACCGGTTTAGCGGAGTTGAAGGACAGGTTGTATTATATGAGCCTGCCCCTGATCGTGATGACGTTCTCCTCTCTGGGCGGCATGACTCGTTACGTCCGCGCCGCCATGACGGAGGCTTTGAGCATGGATTGCATCCGCACGGCCCGGGCCAAGGGCCTGCGGGAGAAAGTCGTGGTCTACTCCCACGCCTTCCGCAACGCGCTCATCCCCATCATCACCCTGGTCATCGGATGGTTTTTGGGCATCTTTTCCGGCTCTGTCGTGCTGGAGAATATCTTCGGCCTCAACGGAGTGGGAAGGCTGTACATCAACGCGCTCAACGACAAAGACTTTGAAGTCGTGCTGCTTCTGCAGATGTTCTACGTGATCATCGGCCTCATCGGGAACCTGGTGACCGATATCGCCTATGGCATCGCCGATCCGCGCGTCCGGGTCAACAAGTGAGGGAGGAAAAGGACGTGAGTAAGAATAGAAATTCCTCCCAAGCCGTGAAAAAGCGCGGCTGGCTGGGCCGGATGTTCTTCGGCGCCAGCAAGAGCGTGCGGGACGAGCGCTATGACAGTCCCGGAAAGCTGGCCTTCAAGCGGTTCTTCCAGACCCCCGTGGCCGTGGTGGCCGTGGTGGTGCTGGTCGCGATGTTCGGGTTCGTGTTCATCGGCTCGGCCATCGAACCGGTGGATTTGACCGAGGCCGGCGCGGAGATGCTGCACAGCAACGTGGCCCCCACCCAGAGCTTCATGAAGATCCCCGCTGACATGAAGGACGGCGCCGTAGACATTTCCTCCCAGGGCACGTTTACCATCGGTGTTTCCACGGACGGGAACGTGTACATGTGGGGCTTCAACCCCAACTCCGCCACCAACGACAAGATCAACGTGCTGAATGTGCCGGAGGAAGTGAAAAACAGCAAGATCGTTCACGTGGCGGCCGGCGCCGACCACTGCGTGGCCATCAGCGAGGACGGCCATGTGTACTGCTGGGGCGCCTATGACGTGGGCCAGTATGGCCTGGACGGGTCGATGATCGCGGCCGCCAGAAAGCAGCCCGATGAGCTGATCAACGGCACCATCGACGCCAGCCAGGTGCAGCAGCTCACCTGCGGCAACCAGGTGACGGCCATCCTGATGAAGGACGGCACGATCTACGCTTGGGGCAACGACGGTCTGAGCGCCACCAACCTTTCCTCCGTTATCAAGTATAACAACAACGAGGCCCGGCTGGTGAAGGTGGCCTTCACCACTGACGGCATCTATGGCATCGACGAAAACGGCGTCTTTGTGCCCGGAAAGTCCACCAAATTCAACACGGTGACAGTCACCGACGAGAAAGGCGCGGTCACCACGACTTCGCTGGAGGAGCTGATCAACGGGCGGAAGCTCGTGGACATCGCCGCCACGGGCAACGCCCTCGCCCTTGTCACTGAGGACGGCGACGTGATCGTGTCCGGCATGAAGACCCCTGTGCCGACCATCCCCGAGGGGGACGAGGTCAAGCAGGTCTCCGCCGGTACGCGCCACTTCGTGCTGGTGACGGAGCAGGGGCGGGTATATGCCTGGGGCCAGAACTACCGGAACCAGTGCGAGGTGCCTGAGAAGTTCACCGAGGCCGGCGCGGTGGATCAGGTGTTTGCCAGCGGGTTCCAGAACTACGCCTTTAAGGACGGCAAGTTCGTGGGCGCGTGGGGCCTGAAGGGCTATCTGATGGGCACAGACGAGATGGGCCGTGATATCTTCATCCGGCTCATGAACGGCGGCAAGATGACCATGACCGTGGGCGCGGTGGCCGTCATCATCTCCACCATCATCGGCATCATCATCGGCTGCCTGTCCGGTTACTTCGGTGGCATGACGGATATGCTGCTGATGCGGTTCACGGAGATCTGCGGCTCCATCCCGTTCTTGCCCTTCGCATTGGTGCTGTCGGTCATACTGCAGGCGTCGAACCTGCAGGAGAACACGCGAATATTCATCATCATGGTGATCCTGGGCGTGCTGAGCTGGACGGGCCTGGCCCATATGGTCCGTGGCCAGATCCTGGCGGAGCGCGAGAAGGAGTTCGTCACCGCCGCCCGGAGCATGGGCGTGCGGGAGCGGCGCATCGCGTTCAAGCACATCCTGCCCAACATCGTTTCGGTCATCTTGGTCACCCTGACGCTGGACTTTGCCGGATGCATGCTGACAGAATCCAGCCTGTCCTACCTGGGCTTTGGCGTGCAGCTCCCCAGGCCGACCTGGGGCAACATGCTCAACGGCGCGAGAAACGCGCTGGTCATCCAGTCCTACTGGTGGAGATGGGTGTTCCCCGCGCTGTTCCTGTCCATTGTCGTCATCTGCATAAATGTCATCGGCGACACGCTCAGAGATGTGCTCGACCCGAAAACGGAGGTGGATAGATGATGGAAAAGACGAACGATCATCTGCTTGAGATTAAGCACCTGATGACCTTCTTCAAGACGAGGAACGGCATCGTCAAAGCGGTGAACGACGTTTCCTATACCCTGGACGAGGGCAAGACCATCGGTATCGTGGGCGAGTCCGGCTCGGGCAAGTCCGTTTCCGCCATGAGCATCCTCCAGCTTCTGGACGCCAACGGTTTTATCGAATCCGGCGAGATCATTTTTGAGGGCCGGGAGCTGACCAAGCTGTCCAAGGAGGAGATGTACCACATCCGCGGCAACGCCATTTCCGTGATCTTCCAGGAGCCTATGACCAGCCTTAACCCGGTGTTCACCGTGGACAGGCAGCTGTGCGAGCCGTTCATGATCCACCAGGGGCTGAATAAGAAGCAGGCCCATGAACAGGCCCTGAAAATGCTCTATGACGTTCAGATCCCCAACCCCGAGTCGGTCATCCGCCAGTATCCCCATCAGCTGTCCGGCGGTATGCGCCAGCGGGTGATGATCGCCATGGCCCTGGCCTGCCGGCCCAAGATCCTGATCGCCGACGAGCCCACCACGGCTCTGGACGTGACCATCCAGGCGCAGATCTTGCGGCTGATGAACGACCTGCAAAAGGAGAAGGGGACCAGCATCATCTTCATCACCCATGACCTGGGCGTGATCAACGAGATGGCCGACGACGTGGCTGTCATGTACTGCGGCCAGGTGGTGGAGAAGGCCTCCGCCCGGGTGATTTTCTCCGACTGCCCCAAGAACCACCCCTACACGGAAGGGTTGATGACATCCATCCCCCGGCTGAACGCCATCGACAAGAAGATCGAACCCATCCCCGGCGTGGTGCCCCATCCGCTGGACCTGCCCAAGGGCTGCAAGTTCGCTCCCCGCTGCAAGTATTGCACCCAGAAGTGCATCGACGAGGAGCCCGACCTGCAGGATATGGGCGACGGTCAGCTGATCCGGTGCTTCTATCCCGAAAAGGAGGTAAGGTGCAGTGAAGAGCACAAAAAAATTACTGTCAATCAGTAATCTGAAAAAATACTTCCCTGTGGCAAAGACCTCCCTATTTCAGCGCGAGCAGCTGTATGTCCGCGCCAACGAGGATATTTCCCTGGATATCTTTGAGGGCGAGACTCTGGGCGTGGTGGGCGAGTCCGGCTGCGGCAAGTCCAC
The DNA here is from genome assembly GCA_947626345.1 of uncultured Oscillospiraceae bacterium. Lineage (GTDB taxonomy): Bacteria > Bacillota > Clostridia > Oscillospirales > Oscillospiraceae > CAJOIG01. The sequence goes on from CANQSF010000009.1 coordinate 67,486, forward strand.
GCTGGGCCGTGTGCTGCTCCAGCTCTATACCCAGACCGCCGGCACCACCATGTATTACGGTTCCACCCTGGCCGATACGGCGCCGCTGTATGTGGAGAACACCCTGAAGGACCTGGGGAAGTACAAGGAAAAGCTGAAAAAAGCGTCCGCCAAGGTGGCGGAGCTGGACAAAAAGGTCGAGGATCTGGGCGGCAAGGACAAAGCCGACTTCTACACCCTCCAGGAGCAGAACCTGGCTCACTGCGAAGAGCAGACCTGCCTGGTGAATATCGTCAAGATCATGGGCGGCTTCTTTGCCGTGGATGAGAATGACGCCGGGCGCAATCTGCTGCTCAAGCAGTACAATGAGCAGGTGAAGCGCCGTAAGGCCAGGGAAGTGCTGCTCAAGGCAAAGCTGGATTACGACAGCCTTTTGGAAGATCCGAAGGGGGACAGCCGTACGGCGTCCGCCAAGAGCAAGCTGGACGAGGCCCAGAAGGAATTCGACGCCTGCGACAGCGCCGTAAAGGCGGTGGACGCCCAGCTGGACGAGCTGCGGGCAAAGTATGCCGGCAACGAGGAATTCGCCAAGTACGAGGCCATGCGGGACGACGGGATCGACCTGTCCAGGCTGAAGTACAACGAGATGCGCCTGTTCCGGAAGGACCTGCAGATCATCTTCCAGGACCCCTATTCTAGCCTGAACCCCCGTATGACGGTCGGCCAGATCATCGAGGAGGGCCTGTTGACCCATAACTTCTTCAAGCACGGGTCGGACAAGATGCGCGAGCACATCCTCAACACCATGGAAATGTGCGGCCTGCAGGATTACATGTTCCACCGCTATCCGCACCAGTTCTCCGGCGGCCAGCGCCAGCGTGTGGCCATTGCCCGTGCCCTGGCGGTACAGCCGAAGTTCATCGTCTGCGACGAGTGCGTGTCCGCGCTGGATGTGTCCATCCAGTCCCAGATCATCAACCTGCTGCAGGAGCTGAAGGATAAGCAGAACCTGACCTATATGTTCATCAGCCACGACCTGTCGGTGGTCCGCTATATCTCTGACCGCATCTGCGTCATGTACCTGGGTAATGTTGTGGAGCTGGGCGACAGCGAAACGATCTTTAAAGACCCCCGCCATCCCTATACGGTGGCGCTGCTGTCTGCCATCCCTACCACGGATGTGGACGCGCTCAAGAGGGACCGTATCCTGCTGGAGGGCAACATCCCCAGTCCCATCAAGCCGCCTTCCGGATGCAAGTTCCACACCCGGTGCTATATGGCCTGCGACAAGTGCAAGACCGTGCCGCCGGAGCTGACGGAGATCGAGCCTGGCCACTATCTGGCCTGCCACTTCCCCCAGAAGAAGCTGGCGGAGGACGGCTCGTACCTGTTCGAGATGCCGAAGATGGTGAACGTGTCTCGGCATACCGAGGACGCCCCCAAGGCGGACTGAGCAGGCCATGTCTGTTCTGGGCCGCCTCCGGTCGAAACCGGACCCGGAGAAGGAGAGACAGCTGCGGGAGGGCATGGAGAACACCCACCTGTCGTGGAAGGATAAGTTTGCCATGGTCTTTTCCGCGTACGTTGTGCTGCTGCTCCCCGCCATACTGGTCATCGTGGGCTTCGGCCTGCTGGTCCTTTGGATCTTCGGGGCGATATGAATCAACGAACGGCCCGGACGGAACCTCCACCCGGGCCGCTTGCTTATGAAAAACATGCCCTCATAATCCGCCGGGGCCCCACATAGGATGTACCAAGATCAAGCCGGAGGTACATTTTGTGGGAAAACTGCGGACCATGCTTATGAGACACCGCCGGATACTGGGGCCGGCAGCCCTGGTGCTGGCAGTGATCGCCATATTCTGGGTGGTGAACAGCCCGGCGGTGGTGGGCGTATCCGCCTCGGCAAAGGAGCTGCCCATTTACTGCGTGCAGCGCAGCGACAAGGCCGTCAGCCTCACCTTTGACGCCGCCTGGGGCAACGAGGACACCCAAACGCTCATCGATATCCTGAACCGGTACGGCGTGAAGGCGACGTTTTTCCTGGTGGGTCAGTGGGTGGACAAATATCCGGAGAGCGTGAAGGCCCTGGCCGACGCGGGGATGGAGATCGGCAACCACTCGGACACTCATCCCCATATGTCGGGGCTGTCGGAGAAACAGATCATCGATGAGGTGAGCCTCTGCTCCGGGAAGATCCAGGAGATCACGGGGGGAGAGGTGAAGCTTTTCCGCTGCCCGTACGGGGAGTATGACGACGAGGTGATCACCACCCTGCGGGGGATGGGGCTGTATCCCATCCAGTGGGATGTGGATTCGCTGGACTGGAAGGACCTGGAAGCGGACGAGATCACCAAGCGCATCACATCCAATGTGTCGCCGGGGAGCGTCGTGCTGTTTCACAACGCAGGCAAAAATACCCCGGAGGCGCTGCCGGGCATCATCGAGTACCTGCTGAGCGAGGGATATTCCATCGTGCCGGTGTCGGAGCTGCTGCTGAGCGGCCAGTACGACGTGGACAACACCGGCCGGATGATCGCCGACACGGGGGCGTGAGAGCCATTACTTATGATTATTTTCCATGCGTCACCATGACACGACGTGCAGGTCCATGACCTGACAGAAAGAAGGATCACGAATGAATGCACGGAGAGCCATAGCGCAAGACCCGGTCATCCGGCAGATCGCCGGCGGGGAGGAGACGGCGTGGATCAATCCCAACTGCCTTCCCTTTGCCGCGACGGACCCTCTCTGCCAGCTGGTGGTGTCGGACGCCGACATCGCCGACGCGGAGCAGAGGCTGCGCCGCTTTGCGCCCTTCATCGCCAAGCGTTTTCCCGAGACCGCGTCCAGCGGCGGCATCATCGAATCGCCCACTTTGGCGATACCTCGCATGCAGGAGAGGCTGGAGGAGACCTACGGCTGCCGCATCCCGGGAAAGCTGCTGATGAAGCTGGACAGCCATCTGCCCATCGCCGGCTCGGTGAAGGCCCGCGGCGGCATCTACGAGGTGCTCAAGCACGCGGAGGATCTGGCCATCGCGGCGGGCAGGCTGACTTTGGAGGACGACTACGCCATCCTGGCCGAGGAGGATATGCGCGCCTTCTTTGGCCGATACACAGTGCAGGTGGGCTCCACCGGCAATCTGGGCCTCTCCATCGGGATCTCCAGCGCGGCGCTGGGATTTCGGGTGAAGGTGCACATGTCCGCCGATGCCAAGCAATGGAAAAAGGACCTGCTGCGCAGCAAGGGCGTGGAAGTGATCGAGTATGCCGACGACTATTCCAGAGCGGTGGCGGAGGGGAGGCGGCAGTCTGACGAGGACCCCATGAGCCACTTCGTGGACGACGAGCGGTCGGTGGATCTGTTCCTCGGCTACGCCGTCGCCGCCGGACGGCTCAAGTCGCAGCTGGATGAGATGGGCCTGACCGTGGACCGGGACCACCCGCTGCTGGTCTATCTGCCCGCAGGCGTGGGCGGCGCGCCCGGCGGGGTCTCCTACGGGCTGAAGCGGATCTTCAAGGACGACGTGCACTGCTTCTTCACCGAGCCCACCCAGTGTCCGTCTGTGCTGCTGGGCATCGCCACCGGGCTGTATGAGCGGGCAAATGTCCATGCGTTCGGCCTGACAGGCATCACCGAGGCGGACGGCCTGGCCTGCGCCAGCCCCTCCGGTTTTGTCACGCGGATCATGTCGCCGCTGCTGAGCGGAGAGTTCACGGTCAGCGACGGGCGGCTTTACGACGATCTGCGGCTGCTCTATGATGCGGAAAAGCTCCAGATCGAGCCATCCAGCTGCGCCGGCTTTGCCGGCCCCCGGGGCCTGCTGCACTATGCGGATTCCAGGCGCTATTGTGAAGAGCACGGCCTGGATGAAAAGCGGCTGTCCAACGCCCTGCAGATCGTCTGGGCCACCGGCGGACTGCTGGTGCCAGAAGAGATCCGGCGGTCCTATTTGGCGACGTACCTGTGAGCTTTCGACAATATCACGCACATACGGGGACCTGTTTTATGCTTTCCGCCAGGCGGGAGCATGGGGCAGGTCCTTTTCTGTTATAAGGAGGGAACGGCTCGAAGGATCGGACGGATGGAATGAATGGCGACTGCATAAATTCATAAATATTCGCGGAGATCATGGCCCGTTCTGTGGGCAAAACGGCGTAATTTTTTCCGGCAGTTGCGCATCAAAAGGAGATATGATATAGTACAAAAAGTTTAAGATGCTATCACATTATATCGTTAAATTCCCAGTAGGACGTCCTACTGCGCTTGCGGTACCCGCAAGCGATGAGACCTTCCAGTCCGTATCCTATGCGGCGCGGCGCGCCGATCAAATACCTAGGAGGAATGAAAATGAACATGAAGAAGATCCTTGCTGTTCTGCTGGCTGCGGCCATGCTGCTGGGGCTGCTGGCCGGCTGCGGCGGCTCCGGCTCCGAGGAGAGCGCCGAGGCCACTCCCGCTGCCGACGTCCCCCCCGAGGAAGAGGTCGCTCAGGAGCCCACCTACACCTTCCATGAGAAGTGGGCCACCGGCGGCATAAACACCTGGTCTCCCACCGACTGGGAGAACTCCAACGAGGCGGACATCCAGGGCTACACCAGCTCCGTGTTCTATGAGTTCATGATGAACGAGGACAAGGACGGCTACGACATCTGGCCGGTGGCGGCCTCTGAAATGCCCATCGATGTGACCGCGGACTACGCCGGCAACGAGACCTACGGCGTGCCCGCCGACGCCACCGAGGGTTATGCATGGCAGATCAATCTGAATCCGGATATGTGCTGGGAGAACGGCGAGCCCATCAACGCCGATACCTATCTCTATTCCATGCAGCAGTACCTCAACCCCGAGATGAAGAACTACCGCGCCTCTTCTTTCTATGAGGGCACCGCGGGCCTTGCCAATGCCAAGCAGTACTACAACGGCGGCGGCATGATGCACCTGGACGCCTGCGACACCGTGGGCTACGACGTTCCCCTTGAGGAGGCCGGCGAGGTGTACATCAACACCGCTGAGTCCTGCTACTGGTGGGGCGAGAGCATGGAGGCCGCCTACAACGAGGGCTATGCCGACTACTTCATCCTGTCCGACGGCACCGATTTTCTGGAGAAGTATGAAAACGGCGTGGACATCCTGGTGGATGAGGCGTTGTACGCCGATCTGCAGGATCTGTGCGAGATCGGCGGAGACGTGCCGGAGAACTGGATCGAGTTCTGCTTCACTCTGGAGGAGTCCGAGGCCATCGACTTCGACCAGGTGGGCATCGTGAAGAACGACGATTACTCCATCACCCTGATCCTGACCAACCCCATCACGCCGTTCTTCGCCTGCTACAGCCTGGCCATCACCCCCATCTATGAGCCCATGTACGAGGAGCTGAAGCAGGACACCGGCGATATCGTCAAGAGCACCTACGGCACCAGCGCGGACAAGTGGATCTCCTGCGGGCCCTATAAGCTGACCACCTACCAGGCGGACAAGCACATCGTGTTCGAGCGCAACGAGAACTGGTTCGGCTACAACGATCCCCGCTATGAGGGCCTCTATCAGACCACGGGCATCGACGTGGAGTTCGTGGACGACCCCGCCACCCGTCTGAACCTGTTCCTGCAGGGCAACAGCGACTATGTGAGCTTGCGCACCGAGGATATGGAGCTGTACGGCAACAGCGATTACGCCTATTATTCTCCGCTGTCCTATACTTGGGTGCTCAGCTTCAACACCGATCCGGAGATGCTGGCCACCGAGGACACCGACACGGCCTGCCACTCCATCCTGCAGCTGCAGGACTTCCGGCACGCCATCTCCCTGTCTCTGGACCGGGTGGGCTTTTCCCAGACGGTGGCCGCCTCTGAGCCGGGCTACGGTCTGCTCAACTACGTGTATATCTGCGATCCCGACACCGGCGAGCTTTACCGCGACAGCGAATACGCCAAGCAGGCGCTGTGCGAGCTGTACGGCGTGGAGGACGAGAGCCAGATCACCGGCTATGACAAGCAGGCCGCGGCGGAGCTGTTCCAGGCCGCCTATGACGAGGCCATCGCCGACGGCATCATGACCGAGAACCAGACGGTGGAGCTGGACTTCCACTGCTGGGAGGATACGAAGCTGTATCAGGACTGGACCAACTTCATCCAGGCCGCCATCAATGACGCCACCGTGGGCACCTCCCTGGAGGGGAAGGTGACCGTGAACCTGGTGGTGGTGGAGGACGTGTACACCGACTGCGAGAACGGTCTGGCCGATATGGCCTGCACCAGCTGGGGCGGCGCGGACATGGATCCCTATTCCATGATGCAGTGCTACACCGACCCCGCCTACAACCTGGTCTACGGCTATGACGGGACCACCCATCAGATCACCATCAACGTCAACGGCGAGGACATCACCATGAGCGCCTACGACTGGTATCAGGAGCTGTGCATGGGCGAGTACGCCGTGGCGGACCTGGATACCCGTAACCAGATCCTGGCCGGCATCGAAAAGGGCGTGCTGGAGTGGTACGGCCAGGTGGTGCTGTTCTACGACGTCTCCGCGGGCATGTACTCCCAGCGCGTGATCCCGGGCTCCGAGGAGTACATCAACTCCCTGGTGGGCTTCGGCGGCACGGCCTTTATGACCTATACCATGGATGACGCCGAGTGGGCGGAGTATTGCGCTTCCCAGAACAACAATCTGACCTACTGATCCTATCCCTGCGTATACCGGCAGGCGGAGGCAGGAAACTGCCGCCGCCTGCCGTGTCAAAATCATCCGGCTGACAGGGATACGGAAGAAAAGGACGGAAGCGACCAATGGCAAAATACATCCTCAAGCGCTGTGTGATGATGGTCATCAGCGGCTTCATCATCATGACCATGCTCTTTGTGCTCATCCGGCTGCTGCCCAACCAGATCCACGCGGTCCAGGGCGGCTTCGACCAGGCCGTGCGGGATATGCGCAAGGCCTGGGGCTACGACGAGCCCATCATGGTCCAATATGGGATATTCCTCAAAAAAGTCTTTACCGAGTGGGACTGGGGCTTCTGCACCACCATCGGCACCTTTTTGCAGGATGTGACGGATTATCTGGCGGAGAAGATGCCCTACACGGTGTATGTCAACGTGGTGTCCCTGGTGATCTCCACGCCTCTGGGGCTCATCTTCGGCATCCTGGCAGCCATATTCAAGAACAAGTGGCAGGACCAGCTGATCAACGTGTTCATCATGTTCTTCATCTCCGTGCCCGCCTTCGTATACGCATTTTTGCTGCAGTACTACGTGGGCTTCAAGCTGAACCTGTTCCCGCTGGTACTGGAGACAGGCAATGACTTTTTCTCCCTGTCGATGCTGAAAAGCGCGGTCATGCCCATCCTGGCGCTGAGCTTCGGCACCATCGCGGGGGATATGCGTCTGGTGCGCGCGGAGCTGACCGAGACGCTCACCACGGACTATATGCTCATGGCCCGGACCAAGGGACTGACCTATCGCCAGGCCACAGTCCGCCACGCGCTGCGCAACTCCATGGTGCCGCTGCTGCCGTCGTTCATGGCGGATGTGATCTACGTCATATCCGGCTCCATGATCATCGAGCAGATCTTCGCCATCCCCGGCATCGGCAAGACATATCTGCTGTCCATCACCAGCCGGGATTACTCCGTGTTCATGACCATCAGCATGTTCTATGTGGCGGTGGGCCTGGTGGCCGGGCTGCTGTTCGATCTGAGCTACGGCTTCATCGACCCGCGCATCCGTATGGGAGGAGGCAAGACCAATGAGCTATAAGCCGGAACAGTTCGCCCCCTATATGGATATGGACGACAGCTGCTTTGCCCTGGTGCAGCGCAGCGAAAAGGTACACGACAAAAAGCTGGATACCAAGCCGGTGGGCTATTTTCGGGACGCCATGGGCCGTTTCGCTCGGAACAAGGGCAGCGTGATCTGCGCCGTGGTGCTGCTGATCCTGGCCATCTACGCCGCCATCGGCCCGGAGATCTCCCATTACGGCGGCAGCGATTACGACGGCTATTACGGCTACGCGCTGCCCAAAAACGGTGTCTGTGTGCGGCTGGGGCTGGATTTCTGGGACGGCTGCTCCGATATCACGGCCAACCAGCAGACCTACGATTACTACGACGCGATCCCCGGCGCCATCGTGGAGCGCTCCGAGCCCTATGAGAAGGTGGTGGACGCGGGGCGGAAGAACGTCTATTATGACCTGCGCATCGACTCCTACGCCAAGGTGGGCTATGTGACCGTGCTGCTCACCAGCGGGGAGTATGAGGCCGCCCGGGCCTATGAGCAGGAGCAGGGTGTCCAGCTTTTCTATCCCGTCATCGACGACAGCCAGATCACCTACCAGGTCAACAAGGGCAACGCCAACGGCTGGTATCTGACCAACAGCAAGGGCGTGGCCAAGCGGGATGAGAACGGCCAGCTGCAGGATATCTACCTGCGGGACGAAAACGGCGAGCCGCTGTATACCATCCTCAAAATGAACGGCGCCCAGGTCCAATGCCGGGTGCTGTACTCGGCGTGGTATCGGTATCTGCACGGGTACGACGCGTCGTTCCTGTTCGGCGCGGACTCCTATGGCTATGACATCTTCGCCCGGCTGGCGCTGGGCGCCCGGCTGAGCCTGGTGCTGAGCATACTGGTGTCCTCCATCTCGCTGGGCATCGGCATCGTTGTGGGCGCGCTGGAGGGCTATTACGGCGGTTGGTTCGACCTGATCTTCGAGCGGATCAAGGACATCCTGTGGGAGATCCCCACGGTGGTGTTCATGAGCCTGTTCCAGATCTACTTCGCCAAAAAGCTGGGCGTGATCGTGACGCTGTTTTTCGCGTTCGTGTTCTTCGACTGGATCGGGGAGTCCTCCACGGTCCGGGCGCAGTTTTACCGCTTCAAGGGCCAGGAGTACGTGCTGGCGGCCCGGACGCTGGGCGCCAAGGACAGGCGGATCATCTTCCGCCACATCCTGCCCAACGCCGCGGGATTCATCGTCACCACCTCCGTGCTCTCCATCCCCGGCGTCATATTCACAGAGGCGAACATGACCTATCTGGGCATCGTGAACCTGCAGTCCAGCTCCGTCACCAGCGTGGGCACCATGCTCAACAACGGCCAGGCGGCGCTGTCCACCTATCCCCATTGCGTGTTTTTCCCGGCTGCGTTCATCTCGATCCTTCTGATCTGCTTCAACATTTTCGGCAACGGCCTGCGCGACGCCTTCAACCCGTCGTTGCGTGGCGTGGAGGAGTGAGCCATGAGCAAGACGCTGGAAGTGAAAAATCTGCGCATCTCCTTCAAGGTCAGCGAGGGGACCGTCAAGGCCGTCCGGGACATCAGCTTCGATCTGGAAAAAGGGGAGACCCTTTGCATCGTGGGCGAGTCCGGCTCCGGCAAGTCCGTCACCGCCAAGGCCATCCTGGGCATCCTAGCCGGCAACAGCATCGTTGAGGGCGGCGAGATCATTTACCGGGGGGACGATCTGCTCAAGTACACCGAGCGGGATTTTGAGAAGATCCGGGGCAATCTGATCACCATGATCTTCCAGGACCCGCTGTCGTCCTTGAACCCCATCATGCGCATCGGCAAGCAGATGACCGAGGCCACCATCCTCAACGGCCGCACCAACCGGAAAAACGCCAAAAAGGACTATACCACCAAGCTGGACCAGATCGCCGGGGCCATGAAGGCCGCCGGCTGCCCGGCCCAGCAGGTGCAGGAGCACATGCGCCGGTTCAAGGCCATGGCAAAGACCGGCAGCGCGCTGGAGAGCGCCTATCATCTGGCCCGGGATTACGCTGATTCGGCCTGTCTGAGCATCGACCAGATGCTGGTGGACGTGCACGAGAACGACCCGAAGCTGATGCAGCCCGAGTTCCGGGAGCTGGACGAAAAGATCGAAAAATGCTACGATCCTTATCTTCTGACGAAAGAGGATAAAGCGTTCGCCGCGCTGCTGAGCCAGCTGCACGAGGCGCAGGCAAAGTACGACGGCAAGGACGGTGAGGCGCTCACCCAGGCACTGCTCGCCGTACAGAGCGCGCTGCGCGCGGCGCTCGACGCGCCTGTGCCGGACTTTTTCGGCCTGGGCTATTACACCCTCTACGGGGACAAAAATGCCCTCTCCGGCAAGAATACAGACCAGCTGAACGCCCTGGTGGGGCCGTATCTGGACGAGCAGTTCATGAACGGCTTCCTCGCCGATCTGGCCAAGGCGCTCCGCTATAACGCCGGGCAGGTGATCCCTTGGAAGGAGAAGACCGTGACCGCGCTGCGCGCGGCTCTGCCCGGGTTCCAGCAGGAGAAGCTGGAGAAGAGCGCCTGCGAGAGCGCGTCCAAGGAGCTGTGCCACCTGGTGGACAAGTCCATCGACCGGCTGAGCCTGCGGCAGAACACCAAGGCCACCACCTTCCGCACCACCATGGAAAAGAACCTGCGCCGCCATTTTGACGGCGTGGTGAACAACCCCAAGGAGCTGCGCCGGGAAAAGCGGCAGAGCGCCAAGCTGGAGCGGGCCGCCGCCCGCCGTTCCGACGTGGGCAAGGTCACGCCCGCCGTGCTGGTGGATCTGGACCTGACCCGGGGAAACATCACATCCGCCATGGAGGAGCTGGCCAGTTCCTATGAGCAGGAGCTGGCAGCCGGTCCGGAGACGGATCATGACGTGCAGGCCCGGGAGATGGTGGCGGCTCTGCGGGGCATGAGCTTCACCATGACCAACAAGGTCTCCAAGCAGGCGGCCTACGACAAGGCCATCCGCATCATGGAGGACGTGGGCATCAAAGAGCCCCGCAAGCGTTTCAAGCAGTATCCCTTTGAATTCTCCGGCGGCATGCGCCAGCGCATCGTGATCGCCATCGCCGTGGCGGCCAACCCGGATATCCTGATCTGCGACGAGCCCACCACCGCCCTGGACGTGACCATCCAGGCCCAGATCCTGGAGCTGATCAACGACCTGAAGAAAAAGCGGAACATCAGCGTCATCTTCATCACCCACGATCTGGGCGTGGTGGCCAACATGGCCGACCGGGTGGCGGTGATGTACGCCGGCAAGATCGTGGAGTTCGGCACGGCCCGGGACATCTTCTATCACCCGGCCCATCCCTATACCTGGGCGCTGCTGGCGTCCATGCCGGATCTGGACACCAAAGAGAAGCTGGAGGCCATCCAGGGCACGCCTCCCAACATGATCTATCCGCCGAAGGGCGACGCCTTTGCCGAGCGCAACGAGAACGCCCTGGCCATCGACTTTGAACGGGAGCCGCCTATGTTCCAGATCTCCGACACCCACTGGGCGGCCACGTGGCTGCTGCACCCCAAGGCGCCCAAGATCGACCCGCCCAAGAGCGTGACGGACCGCATCCGCCGTATGCGGGACAGAGAGGAGGCGGCTGCCAATGGCTGATCGTGAGCCTATCCTGCAGGTGCGCCACCTGAAGCAGTACTTTGGCAAAAAGGACTTCAAGGCGGTGGACGACATCAGCTTTGACGTCTATCCCGGCGAGGTATTCGGTCTGGTGGGGGAGTCCGGCTGCGGAAAGACCACCACCGGCCGGGCCATCATCAAGCTGTACAACATCACCGGCGGCGAGGTGATCTTCAAGGGCCAGCGCATCAGCGCCGGTCCCCGGACCTTCACCGACGCCATCGCCGCGGAGAAGAAAGCCTCCGCCGCGCGGATCGAAAAACTGAAAAACGGCGGCGACGCCCAGGCGATCAAGGACGAGGAGCAGCATCTGGCAGCCTTTATCAAGGAGCAGAAGCAGGCGGCTAAGGAAGCGGCCCGGGACCAGAAGGACTGCATCAGGCTCTATCGGGAGCGCCGGGCAAAGGAGATCCGGGAGGAATATGAGTCCCGTCTGGCCGGCGCCGAGGGCGACGTGCGCCGCACGCTGGAGAAGGAGAGGGACGCGCTGCTGCACGAGGCGGCGAAAGAGAACATCGTCACCAAAATGCAGATGGTGTTCCAGGACCCCATATCATCCCTGAACCCCCGCATGACCGTGCGGGAGATCATCGCCGAGGGCCTGCGCATCCAGGGCATAAAGGACGAAAAGTACATCAACCAGCAGGTCTACGAGATGCTGGAACGGGTGGGCCTGGTGAAGGAGCACGCCGAGCGGTATCCCCATGAGTTCTCCGGCGGCCAGCGCCAGCGGATCGGCATCGCCCGGGCTATCATCATGAATCCGGATCTGATCATCGCCGACGAGCCGGTGTCCGCGCTGGACGTGTCCATCCAGGCGCAGGTCATCAACCTGCTCAACGACCTGCGCCGGGACATGGGCCTGACCATCCTCTTCATCGCCCACGACCTGTCCGTGGTGAAGTATTTCTCCGACCGCATCGCGGTGATGTATTTCGGCAAGATCGTGGAGCTGGCCGACTCCGACGAGCTGTTCGCCCACCCTATGCACCCCTACACCCGCTCACTTCTGTCGGCGATCCCGCTGCCGGACCCGGACTATGAACAGCGCCGGCGGCGCATCGTCTATCAGCCTGCCATCGCCCACGACTACTCCCAGGAGGAGCCCCGATTCACGGAGATCATCCCCGGCCACTTCGTCAGCGCGAACAGCCAGGAGCTGGCCCGGTATAAGGCGGAGTACGGTCTATGAGCTTTCTGAAAAAGCACCTGGAGTGGTTCGTCAGCGCCGGAGCGGGGCTGCTCATCGCCGCGGCTGTCATCCTCTTTGAGCGGAGCGATTACGACCAGCCCGTGCTGCTGCGGATGCTCTGTGACGGCGCGTTCGTGGCCGGGATCTTTCTGACCGGCTTTGGAGCGCTGATCATGGTGGCCGCGGAGGGCGGCTTTGACGCCATGGGCTTTGCCATCCATACCTTACTGCGAAAGTTCTCGCCCCGAAAGGACCGTTTTGCCAGCCGCCAAACTTACAGTGAGTATAAGGCCGCGCGGCACACGAAAAAGCGGCCCAACGTCAAATGCGTGCTGCTGACCGGGATGGCCTACATCGCGCTGGCTGGCGTTCTGCTGGCGCTGTATTACCGCTAACATCAAAAACACCCCGCTTCGCCTTAATGGGAAGCGGGGTGTTTTTGTCGTTTGCTATGCGAATATATGCGCAAAAATACGGGTTGTAATTGGAATAATGGCGAATATTAGGAAATATTATGGAAATATATGCATAAGGTATGCAATCATTTTGGATGGATTCACTCCACGATCTCGTTCTGATCCCGGCCCATCATGTGCATATACTCGTCGTAGGTGCACTGCCGGTCGATGCAGCCGTCGTCGGTCAGCTCGATGATCCGGTTGGCCACGGTCTGGGTCAGCTGGTGGTCATGGCTGTAAAAGAGGATGTTGTAGGGGAAGGCGGCCATGCCGTTGTTGAGCGCGGCGATGCTCTCCAGGTCCAGGTGGTTGGTGGGCTGGTCGAACATGAGCACATTGGCCCCCGCCAGCATCATCTTGGAGATCATGCACCGCACCTTTTCGCCGCCGGACAGCACGCTCACGTTTTTATAGACGTCGTCGCCGGAGAAGAGCATCCGGCCCAGGAACGTGCGCAGATAGCTCTCCCGCTTGTCCGCGGAGAACTGGCGGATCCAGTCCATCAGCTCCAGCTGGCAGCCGTCAAAGCAGGCGCCGAAGTCGTGGGGCATATAGGCCTGGGTGGTGGACACGCCCCACTTGATCTCGCCCTCGTCCGGCTCGATCTCGCCGGCCAGCAGCTGGAAAAGGCAGGTGATGGCATTCTCGTTGGCGCCGATGACGGCGATCTTGTCCTCCTTGCCCATGATGAAGGAGACGTTATTGATGAGCTTCACGCCGTCCACGGTCTTAGAGACGTTCGTCACGAAGAGCCTATCCTTGCCCGGCTCCCGCGCGGCCTTGAACCCCACCCAGGGATAGCGGCGGGAGGAGGCGGGCAGCTGCTCCACGGTGATCTTCTCCAGCAGCTTCCGGCGGCTGGTGGCCTGGCGAGACTTGGACTTGTTGGCGGAGAAGCGGGCAATGAAGGTCTGCAGCTCCAGGATCTTCTGCTCGGCCTTCTTGTTCTGGTCCTTCACCAGCTTTTGCATCAGCTGGCTGGACTCGTACCAGAAGTCATAGTTGCCCACGTACATGCGGATCTTGCCGTAGTCGATGTCCACGATGTGGGTGCAGATATTGTTGAGGAAGTACCGGTCGTGGCTGACCACCAGAACGGTGCCCTCATAGTCCATGAGGAAATCCTCCAGCCACACGGTGGAGGCCAGGTCCAGGTTGTTGGTGGGCTCGTCCAGCAATATGATGTCCGGGTGGCCGAACAGGGCCTGGGCCAGCAGGACCTTCACCTTCTGCCGGCCCTCCAGCTCGCTCATGCGCTTTTCGTGCAGCGCCACGGAGATGCCCAGCCCCTGCAAAAGGCGGCCGGCGTCGGAGTCAGCCTCCCAGCCGCCCAGCTCGGCGTATTCCTCCTCCAGCTCCGCGGCGCGGATGCCGTCTTCATCGGAGAAGTCCGGCTTATCGTATATGGCGTCCTTTTCCTTGCTGCACTGGTACAGCCGGGGATTGCCCATGATCACCGTCTCGCGCACGGCGTACTCGTCGAACATGGTCTGGTCCTGGCGCAGCACGCTCATGCGGCACTTGGGGTCGATGTAGATGTGGCCCTTGGTAGGCTCCTCCGCGCCGGACAGCAGCTTTAAAAAGGTGGACTTGCCCGCGCCGTTGGCGCCGATGATGCCATAGCAGTTGCCGGCGGTGAACTGCAGGTCCACATTGGAGAACAGCACCTGGCTGCCATATTGCAGGGAGAGATTCTCAACGGTTATCATGGTCATACCTCCGGATAGCATGTATGGTCATCTTACCATAAAATTCCCCGCGTTCCTAGTCCCGGGGAAAAATTTCGCCGGATTGGAATTGACAGGTATGGTTTTCTGTGATAATATGTTCGAGCATGCGGAGAGATGTCCGAGTGGTTTATGGAGCTGGTCTTGAAAACCAGTGACTCCGCAAGGGGCCGGGGGTTCGAATCCCTCTCTCTCCGCCATTTTATTTATCCGCGGAGCCGGCCTCCGCACAATATATTTTTTCGGCTTGGAGAAGTACCCAAGAGGCCGAAGGGGCTCCCCTGCTAAGGGAGTAGTGCGTGATGAGCGCAGCGCGGGTTCAAATCCCGCCTTCTCCGCCACGTGGCCGCGAACTGTCGCGGCCACGGTTTTTGTACATTCTATCGGTGGAGCGTAATGCCATTGAGTGAAAGAATCGTCAATATCCTGGTCACGTCCTTTCCCCGGATCCTGGGGCAGGGGATATTGGTCACCATCCCGCTGACCATACTGTCCTTCGCGCTGGCGCTCATCATCGCGGTGATCTGCGCCATGATCCAGATCGCGGATATCCGCGGGCTGAAGCAGCTGGTGCGCTTTTACATATGGATCATACGGGGCACGCCGCTGCTGGTGCAGCTGTACCTGGTTTATTTCGGCCTGCCGGATCTGGGGATCATGCTGCCGGCCTTTCCATGCGCGGTGGCGGTGTTTGCCCTGAACGAGGGCGCCTACTGCGCCGAGACGGTGCGGGCGGCCATCGAGGCGGTGCCCAAGGGACAGATGGAGGCCGGCTACTGCGTGGGCATGAGCTACGTGCAGATCATGCGCCGGATCGTGCTGCCCCAGGCCTTCCGCACCGCGTTCCCGCCCCTGTCCAATTCCCTCATCAGCATGGTGAAGGACACCTCTCTGGCCGCCAACATCACGGTGATGGAGATGTTCATGGAGACCCAGCGGGTGGCCGGCCGGACCTATGAGCACCTGGCGCTGTACACAGAGGTGGCGCTGATCTACCTGATGTTCTGCACGGTGATCACCTGGCTGCAGCGGATGGGGGAGCGGAAGCTGAGCAGCATGAACGGAGGCGACGTGATCCATGCTTGAGGTCAGCGGCCTGCGCAAGGCCTTCGACGGGACGGAGATCCTCAGGGGCGTGGACCTGGCCATCGACAGGGGGGACGTGCTGGCGGTGCTGGGCCCCTCCGGCGGGGGAAAGACAACGCTGCTGCGGTGCCTGAACTTTCTGGAGCAGGCGGACGCCGGCACCATGACCTTCCTGGGCCAGCAGATGGATATGTCCGCCGTGAGCCGGCGGGACATCGCCGCATACCGGAGGCACACCGCCTTCGTGTTCCAGAACTTCAACCTGTTTTCCAATAAGACCGCCATACAAAACGTCACCGAGGGGCTGATCGTCGCCCGGAAAATGCCCCGCGCAGAGGCGGAGGAGAGGGCCCTCGCCGCCTTGGAGCGGGTGGGCCTGGCGGACAAGAAGGACGCCTATCCCAGCCATCTCTCCGGCGGCCAGCAGCAGCGGGTGGCCATCGCCCGGGCGGTGGCAGGACAGCCGGACGTGATCTTTCTGGATGAGCCCACCAGCGCTCTGGACCCGGAGCTGATCGGCGGGGTACTGGACGTGATCCAGCGCCTGGCGGAGGACGGCATGACCATGATCGTGGTGACCCACGAGATCGGCTTTGCCCGCCGCGTGGCCGACCGTGTGCTGTTCATGGAGGAGGGGCGCGCTCTGGCCTGCCAGGAGACGAAGGCGTTTTTTGAAGAGCAAAAACTGGAGCGGATACAGGCATTTCTCCGCTCTTTGAACAGAAAGGAAGCGTGAATATGAAAAGGATGATCGCGCTGATGCTGGCGGCGATGCTGTGCCTGGGCCTGTTGGCAGGCTGCGGCGGCAGCTCCGACCAGCTGGAGCAGATCAAAAAGGCCGGCAAGATCACCATCGCCATGGAGGGCACCTGGTCCCCCTGGACATACCACGACGAGACAACCGACGAGCTGGTTGGCTTTGACGTGGAGGTGGGCCAGTACATCGCCCAATACATAGGCGTGAAGGCGGAATTCACGGAGATCCCCTGGGACGGCCTGTTCGCCGGGATGGATTCCGGCCGGTATGACCTGGTGATCAACGGGGTGGACGTGACCGAGGACCGCAGCGAGAAGTACGACTTCTCCGACCCCTACGCCTACATCCGCACCGCTCTGGTCGTCCGCTCCGACAACGAGGACATCACCTCCTTTGAGGATCTCGCCGGCAGGACCACCTCCAACAGCATCGGCAGCACCTATATGGAGTTGGCGGAGCAGTACGGCGCCACCTGCGAGGGCGTGGACTCCCTGGGAGAGACCATGCAGATGGTGGAGTCCGGCAGGGTGGAGGCCACCCTGAACGCGGAGCAGTCCATCCTGGACTACTTCA
>CANQSF010000010.1 GCA_947626345.1 uncultured Oscillospiraceae bacterium
AGCGCCTTCTCGATGGCGATGGAGTCCTCATTGCCCACGGCGCTCAAAAGCGTGAGCGTCATCTTCGCGGTGTTGAACACCGGGTTCGTGAGCTCATAAAGCTCGTTCATGCGCGTTCTCCTTTCGGGCCGGCCTGTCAGCGCAGCCCAAGCTCTTTGGCGCCGTCATCGCAATAGCTTCCACTGCTATACTGCTTGGTTTTTTTCTCAGGGTCGTGGCAGCGCTGGCAAATAAACAGGTCATTGAGCCAATCCTTAAATCCGCCCCCGGCCACATTTTCCAGGACCTCGTCGGGCAGAGCCTCATCTATACCCCCCCCCCGACATTTTCCAGGGTCTCGTTGTTCTTCTTGTTTTCGTTATCGTCCATCGGCTTCACCCATTCGAGAATCTGATGTTATAGTGGGACTCGCAATACCACCTGCCATCAGGGCCCTGTATGGTGCCAGAGCCGCAGCGGCAGTCCACACAGTCTTGGAGAACGACCGTCTTTCCCCCGGCCACATTGTCCAGCGCCTCGTCGGCCAGTTCCTCAAAGCTCTTTTTGTTCTCGTTGTCGTTCATAGTGGTCCTCCTTTTTTCGTTCTCTGTCTCTTTATACGTTTCAAAAAGCCCAAAGGGCCGGCGGTCCCGAAAGATTTTTTCAGTCCCCGGCGGCGGGATCCTCCGCCGTCAGCTCCTCCAGCCGCGCCATGGCGATGGGGAGTCCCTGCTCCGCCGCGCCGGTCAGCAGCTCCATGGCCTTCTCTTCATCCTGCTCCACGCCATAGCCGGAGAAATAGCAGACGGCCAGCGCATACATGGCATCCCTGTCGTTGTCCCCGGCGGCGTCGGCCAGCAGCTCCGCGGCTTTTTCATAGTCCTGTTCCACGCCCCGGCCCATGAAGTACATCTGGCCCAGGACCCGCCTGTCGGAGATGCCCAGGTCGCCGTCGGCCTCCTGCGCCAGCAGGAGCTCCGCGGCCCGGCTGAAGAGCTCTTCGGCCCTCTCCTCGTCCTTTTCCGTGCCCATGCCCTCTTCGTAGAGCGCGCCCAGATACATCAGGGCCCCCGCGTTCTCCTCGTCCGCCTCGATGGTCTTTTCATACCACTGGACCGCTTGGGCGTCGTCCGGATCCACCGCGCCGCAGCCGTCGTCATAGTACCGGCCCAGCAGATACATGCCGGAGCTGTCGCCGGCCTCCGCCGCCTTTTCGGCCAGCTCGAAGGCCTTGGCCTCATCCAGCTCCACGCCCAGGCCGCAGGCGTACAGCCAGCTCAGGTTCGCCGAGGCCAGACCGTCTCCCTGCTCCGCGGCCTGGGCGTAATACTCCGCCGCCTTGGCGTAATCACGCTCCACGCCGTCGCCGTATTCGTACAGGCAGCCCAGGTTGTTGAGCGCGCTGACGTCGCCCTGCTCCGCCGCCTTCTCGTACCACTCCCTGGCCTGGACGTAGTCCTGCTCCACGCCATCGCCGTAGTCGTACATCACGCCCACGTTGAAGGCTGCGTTGGCGTTGCCCTGCTCCGCCCCCTTTTCGTACCACTCCATCGCCTGGGCGTAGTCCTGCTCCACGCCCTCGCCGGCATAGTACATATAGCCCAGATACTCCCAGACGTCGGGATGATCCTGCTCCGCGGCCAGGCTGAAGAACTCAAATGCCTTTTCATTGTCCAGCTCCACCCCGAAGCCGAAATAATACATACAGCCCAGGTGAAAATAAGCATCGCAGTAGTCCTGCTCCGCGGACTTTTCATACCACTCCAGCGCCTTGGCATAGTCCTGCTCCACACCGGCGCCGTACTCGTACGCGACGCCCAGAGAGGCCATCGCCACACGGTCGCCGCGCTCAGCCGCTTGGGAAAAGAGCTCCACGGCCCGGGTCTCGTCCATCTCCACGCCCTCGCCATAGAAATAGCACTGACCCAGATCGCACAGGGCCCCATCATAGTCCTGGTCAACGGCCTGCTGGAAAAGCGCCGCAGCCTTGGCCTCGTCCGCCTCCACGGCCTGGCCGTCATCATAGAGCCAGCCCAGGACCAGCGCCTCCCGGCCGGTGAGCTCGCTCTCGTCCACGGCGCTGAGCCGGGCGTACAGGCTGTCAAAGAGTTCCTCCGCCTTGGCCTCGTCTTGCTCCACGCCCTTGCCATCTTCATAGAGCTTCGCCAAGCGATACACGGCCTCCGCCTGATCCTGTTCGGCGGCCTTTTCATACCACGCCGCCGCCTGGGCATAGTCCACGTCCACCACGCCATAGCCGTTTTCGTAGAAATCGCCCACTGCGTATTGGGCGTCCGGCTCGCCCTTTTCTGCCGCCTGAGTGTAATCGTCAAAGGCCTTCGCCTTGTCCGGCTCCTCGGGCCTTTTCCCGAAGCCCGCGGAAAGTCCCAGCAGCATGACCGCCGCCAGGATCAGCGCCAACGTCCTTCTGATGCTCATATAGGTACCTCCCATTCGCTGTCTGCCCAGCACGGGGCAGGATATGTCTTTCAAACGCTTACCGCTTCTTCTGACCTTCCTCTTCCTGCCCGGCCAGCAGCTCCTCCAGCTCTTTCGGGGTCAGCGTCTGCGGGCCGCTGAAGTCCATCGTGCCGCCTGTGACGGAGTCCATTGCCTCGTCCGCCAGCTCTTCCGGGGTCTTTTCGTTCTCGTTGTCGTTCATAGTCGTTCTCCTTATTCTTCTTCGGGGCGGGCCACCAGGAAGCACATGTCGTTCAGCTCGCCCTCGTCAAAGTAATCATAGAAGGTGAAGTTGTACATAAACCGCTCGGCGGGATAGATGCCGTAACCGTCCTGGTCATGATCCGTGCTGTCGTATGGGTCAGCCACGATGATCACGTCGTCCTGGGTGGTCTCGGTGCCCATGTCGTCGTAACCGATGATGATCTGCCAGTGGGCGCCCCAGTCGTTCCAGCCGATGATGATGGGGTCCCCGGCTGCCAGGGTCTGCTGGATGTAATCGAAGGTGAAGATATCCTCCACGTCCTCCCCCGCGTCGATGGCGGAGTAGCACTGGAAACCGCCCACGGCGTCGAACAGGCCCGCCATCTGGCTCATGCTGGTGGCCACCGGCTCCAGCCCCTGGGGCCGCAGCCGGGCCAGGCTCTCCTCGTCATAGTCCCCCCGCAGGCCGTACCACTCCATGGTCATCAGCACGCACGCCACGCCGCAGCTCCACTCGCTGGACTGCTGCATGGTCTTGAAATTGGTCAGGATGGTAAGGCTCTCGGTGGAGGTCATGTTGTAAAAATCCGGGTGGCGGAAGTAGGGGCTGTCCTCATGGTCCCCCGCCCGCTCCACGCTGTCCGAGCCGTCCTCAGGGCTGATATCCGCCCCGTCGTCGAATTTCATCTCGTCGGAGAAGTTTTCTTCCTCCGCCGCCAGCGCCGGCATGGCCGCGCCCAGGATCAGCGCCGCCGCCAGGGCCAGCGCCAGAAAGTATCTCGCGCTTCGCTTCATGTCATATCTCCTTACCACAGCTGTTTGCCGCAGTCGGGGCAGTAGTAATGGCCGTCGTGCCAGTCCAGCTTATCTACGGTGAACCATTTGATGCATTCGGAGCAGGCAAACATATTCTGATCCGCAGTCTCCCAGTTCCAGCCCCCGGCCACCTTGTCCAGCGCCTCGTCGGCCAGCTCCTCCGGGGTCTTCTTGTTCTCGCTGTTTTCCATGATGTTTCTCCTTTCCCCGTCCGGGACGGTCATCACACATACCCGAGATCGCGGGCGCAGTCGGCGCACATGGACTTATGCTTTGTCGGATCCTTCGGGTCACGGCATATCACCAGCCTCTCTTTTGGCTGATTGCACTCGGGACAGGTGACCGTGGGGCGTACGTATTCCTTCCTCCCCCCGCCCGTTATCGCGTCCAGGGCCTCGCAGCTCTTCTTGTTCTCGTTGTCGTCCATTGTCGTTTCTCCCTTCCCCGGCTCCGCCGGATCACACCGTACCGCCCGTCTTTCCGCCTATGGCGTCGGGCGGGTCAGGCGTCGCGCCCTCGATCGGTTGGCGGCCAAATGGTTCTATAATGACGGATTTGCCACCGTCCACCTTGTCCAGCTCCTCGTCCGCCAGGGCCTCGGGAGCTTTCTTGTTCTCGTTGTCGTTCATTGTCGTTTCTCCCTTCCCGGCGGTCACACCGTACCGCCCGTCTTTCCGCCTATGGCGCCGGGCAGGACAGACCTCACACCCTCATGCGGTGGAGGGTCGTTGGTTATAATGACAGACTTGCCCCCGGCCACCTGATCCAGCGCCTCGTCGGTCAGCTCCTTCGGGGGCTTTTTGTCCTCGTTGTCGTTCACGTTCTCTCCTCCTATGACAAAGCCAGCTTCAGCAATTCCAAGAACTCCGGGTCGAGGTCTTTGAGCTGCTCTCTGAACTGCTCAACGAGCTGCTCAGCGAGCCAATCGGTCATGCTCGGATCCTCCACCCCGCCGGAGACGCCGTCCAGCTCCTCGTCGGTCAGCTCGCCCTTCTTTCCGCGGAGGACTTTCTCCAGCTTCGCGAGCTTCTCCGCTGTCAGCTCCACCCCGCACGCCTTCGCCGCGGCCTCCAATTCCTCCGGGCTCTTGGCCTGCTGCGCTTTTTCCACGAATTCCTCGATCTTCTTCTGCTCCATGATAGTTCTCCTTTCTGCCGGGTCACCCGGCCATCAAAGTTTGCGCCATGTCCATTCCGGGCCGTAGTTGTCTTTTAAGCAATCCTCGCAGATATAGGAAATGGATCTTG
Organism: uncultured Oscillospiraceae bacterium; assembly: GCA_947626345.1. Classification (GTDB taxonomy): domain Bacteria; phylum Bacillota; class Clostridia; order Oscillospirales; family Oscillospiraceae; genus CAJOIG01. The sequence goes on from CANQSF010000010.1 coordinate 4,707, forward strand.
CATAACCCGCCGGGTCACGGTAGGAACCCACTCCCAGGGGAATGTCGTCCCGACCGCATATAAAGCAGCATGGCTTATACATTGACCACCCGCCAGCCACCTTGTCCAGCGCCTCGTCGGCCAGTTCCTCGGGGGTCTTTTTGTTCTCGTTGTCGTCCACGTCATTCCTCCTTAAAACAATACTTGTTTTGGGGTCTCTGCTTTCTTATACGTTCCGGCAGGCCGAAAGGCCGATGGCGGTCGAGAAAATTCATTCCTCCGGCTCGTCCGGCAGGCGCATTTTGGGCACGTGCACGTCGAAGGGTCCGCTGAGCGTGCAGTAGATGCCCTCCGATTCCAGCAAGTCCACGAATTGGTTCACATATGTATCGTCCTCGAACTCCTGCATGAAGCAGTAGTCGAAATACCCGTTGCAGGTATTGATCTCGATGCAGATGCCGCTGCCGTCCGTGGTCACGGAGCAGTGCACCGATTCGATCATATTCGCCATGCTGCCCCAGTCCGTCCGGCCCACGTAGCTGACCTTGAAGCTCACAGGCGCGGAGGCGGGCAGATTACCGATGCCCGTCCTGGCCCCGGTGACCACGGGCCGCAGCAGGGCGAACTTCTCCTGAAGCGTCAGCCTATCCAGCTCCTTTTCCAGAGCCAACTGCTTTTTCACCGTGTCCCACACCGTCTCCGGCTGGCTCTGGAGCATCACCATGCCCCGGCTGCATATGGCCAGCCGCTCGATGTCCGAGCCCTTCAGCCGGGGCGGATAAGCAAGCTCGATGAGCCTGACTATGCTCTGGTGAGCCAGAGGCTTACCGAGTACGTCCCGGAAGTTGTGGGCCATGCCGCACACCACCGGCTCTGCCATGTCCGGGTACAGGGTGTGCAGCGTCTTTGCCATAAAGGCGGATGTGATGGTGGCGGGGCTGCCGTCCTGGGTGCGGGTGTATTTCATGAAGGAGGTCTCCCCGATTCGGATGTGCCAGCAGCGCTGACGCCCCACGGGGGTGTGGTCCGTGACGGAAAACGCGCCGCTCCAATGGGGCAGCATGGGCTCCTCCGTCTCCGGTATCTCTGTCTGGAACGGGTCCTCCATCTCTCCTTCGGGGATGTCCTCCCCCGCCAGCCGCACGCCAGCCGGGTCCAGGGTCCGCCCCTCCGTCTCGCAGAGGTAGTAGTAGAGCACCGTTTTGATCCAGTGGAAGGCCCCGGCTCCGTCCGTCAGGGCATGGAATGCCCCAAAGATGACGCTGGTACGCTCGTAACTCACGCCCACTAGATGGTAGTTGGACGCGGCTGTGTTCAGCTTCGCCGGCTCCGGCCCCTTCACGATGGTCACCGGCAGGGGGTTATCCTCCAGCACCAGCGCCTCACCCTGCACCGCAAGGCGCACGGAGAAGTAGGGATACCTCTCCATGGCCTTGTCCAGGGCCCTTCGCAGGGCCTCCGGCTCGATGGGATTTTTCAGCGTTACCCGCACGCTGAATGCGTTTGCAAAGTCCCGGTTCGCCCCGTAAAACATCGCCAGGCTCACCGGCGCCAGTTTTGTTGTCGCCATAGATCTCTCCGTCCGCCGTCCCGTCAGCTGTTGCCGGGGAACACCGTGCGGCTGCTGATGCACCACACCTTTGCGCACGACGGGCAGTGCACCGTGCGGTTGCCCTCCGGCGCGCTCATAGCGGCGCCGCAGGAGCAGGTGAAGAACAGAAACCCGTTCTCATATTTTGCTTTTACGCCCCCTGCCACCGCGTCCAGTTCCTCTTCGTTCAGGATGTTTCTCTCGTTCATGATCGTTTCTCCTTATCAGTTAGTGATGATTTGATTTTCGCGCCGGGGCGCCCTATTACACCCCGAGGGCCACATGGTACTTTTCATAGCACTCTCTGCACAGGTTCACCGGACCGGAGGGGCCGTAGTAGGTATCTACGGAGAAGTCGTGCAACCGAAAGCAGCAGGAGCAGCCGACATACCCGTCCTCCAATTCATCCCCCTCGCTGCCGCCCGCGACGGCGTTCAGCGCCTCGTCGGCCAGTTCCTCAAAGCTTTTCTCCTTTTTGTTGTCGTTCATAACGATTCGCCTTTCTGTTTTTCTATTTCTTGATACGTTCCAGGCGGCCCGGAATTTTTTCAGGCCCCGACGGGTTTTCCCGCGGAGCGCGCAGAGTCCCGGCGGCCACGCGTGCAAATACTTACCGGTTTTTTCCGACCGTCCTCTCTCTGCCCGCCCAGCGGTTCGGCGATATCTTCCGGCGTCTGCGGCGCGCCTTTATGCGCTCGCCGTGCTCTCCGTGTCCAGCCGCTGCCGGGCCACCAGCTCCGCAAAGAAGCCGTCCGCGGCTATCAACTCCTCATAGGTCCCGTCCTCCACGATATGCCCTCCGTCCAGCACGATGATCCTATCGCAGTGGCGGATGGTGCTCAGCCGGTGGGCGATGACGATGCGGGTGCATTTGAGCTTATCCAGAGACTCAGACACGATACGCTGTGTGATATTATCCAGGGCCGAGGTAGCCTCGTCAAACATGAGGATGCGGGGCTTGGGGGCGATAGCGCGGGCAATGAGAAGCCTCTGCCGCTGGCCGCCGGAGATGCCGCCGCTACCCTCGGAGATCATGGTGTGCATGCCCATGGGCATGCGCCGGATGTCCTCCGCCACGCCCGCCATCTCCGCCGCCGCCCAAGCGTCGTCCATGGTCAGCCACGGCGCGGAGATGGTGATGTTGGAGTAGATATCGCCCTGGAAGAGCTTGCCGTCCTGCATCACCACGCCCATGCGCCGCCGCAGGCTCTTCAGGTCCAGGCCCGACATATCCCGGCCATCGTAGTAGATGGCGCCCTTCTGGGGCTTCTCAAAGCCCAGCAGCAGCCGCATGAGCGTACTCTTCCCGCAGCCGGTCTTTCCCACGATGGCCACATACTGACCGGGGCGGATCTTGAGGCTCATGTCGTCTACCACGTTGGGCATATCCTCCGAATACCGGAAGGAGACGTTGTTGAGCTCAATGCCGCCGGAGAGCCGCTCAACCACCTGTTTGTTCTCCGCGATCTCCGGCTCCGCCTCCAAGATGGGCTTAGCCATATTGAGGATGGGGATGATCTGGCCCACCATGGCCGCGATGCCGGCCAGGGACATGAACGCGCCGCTGATCATGGCGTAAGCGGAGTTGAAGGCATAGTATTCCGCCGGGGACACGCCGCTTTCCACCGCCGCCACATACATCACCAGCGTCCCGGTGAGCGAGATAGCAAGGCTGATGACGCTGTTCACCTTCAGAAACATGGGCGGGTCATATTGCAATCGCGCCCCCTTGGCGTACTGCTCGCTCCACTTGGCGAAGGCCCGCTTCTCCGCGCCGGAGAGCTTCACCTTCTGCACGCCGCTGATGAGGGCGTAGGAAAGGCCGCTCTCCTTGGCGCTCTGCTCCAGCAACTGCTGGGTAACGCCCCGCTGGCGGATGGAGGTGAGCACCGAGAACACCAGCGTCACGGCCACGATCACCAGTGCCGGGGCCACCAGCGCCGGGGCGTAGGCGAAGATCTGGGTGATCTGCAAAAGGGAGAAGAGACTGGTAAGGCCCACCGCCGCCACCGAGGATATGAGCAGCGTGGACAGGACCTTGATATTCATCACGCGGCTTGCCATCTCGCCGGTGCTGTACTGCCGGAAGAAGTTGGCTGGCAGGGAGAAAAGCCGCATCATGCCCGCGGCTTCCACCGACACGGAGACCTTTGTGCTCATGCGCGTGGCGAGAAGCTGCTTGACTGTCTCCAAGAGCAGGGAGCTCACGCTCACCAGCAGCATGAAGCTCACCAGCGCCGCCAGCACTGTCGTGCTCCCGCTGGCCGCCACACGGGAGAACAGCAGATTGTTCAGTCTGGGCAGCAGCAGGCCTACCAGGCTCACCGCCAGCGCGGACAGGGCGAACAGCGTCCAGTCCGCCCAGGAGGTGCAGGAGGCGATGTATCGCATCAGGCCAGGGATGCCGATCTTCCCCTGGGGGAAGGGTTTATAAAAGGCGACGGCCTCTTTTTCAAAGAGCGCCTCTGTCCGGGCGTTCACCCGCTGGCGCTTGCCCGTGTCCGGGTCGGCGTAGGTGTAGCCGGAAAGGCCCGTGGGGACCATGGCCGTGAGAGCGCCGTCGGACTTCCAGCGGACCAGCATGGCCCCGACGGCGTCCTTGTGCCAGCCCTTCTCCAGCGTCACCGTCCGGCGCATGATGCCGTAGGGACGCAGCAAAAACTCCAGCTGCTCGTTCCAATCCTTCACCGAGTCGGGTACTTCCTGGCTCTTGGCGTGATAGTAGCGCAGTATTTCCTCTATGGCGCTTTTGGCCTGCGCTCTCTCATCCCCCGCCGCGACCCGGCGGCCCAGAACCGCCCCCGCGATGGAGGCGATGCCCTCCTCGAGGGCCTGCTGGTCCTGGAGGCGGCGCTGGCGTATCTGTTCGTCAAACCATCCCATAGCGCGCCCCCCTCAGTCGTTGGACACCAGACGGGTATAGTACCCGCCCCTGGCGTAAAGCTCGTCGTGAGTCCCTCGCTCCACCACTTTGCCCTGATCCAGTACGATGATCTCATCGCAGTCCCGAATGGTGCTGAGCCGGTGGGCCACCACGATGCAGGTGACGCCACGGTCCTTGATGGACTTGACCACCTCATACTCCGTCTTAGCATCCAAGGCGGAGGTAGCCTCGTCCAGGATGATGATGGTGGGATCCTGGGCCAGGACGCGGGCGATCTCCATGCGCTGACGCTGGCCGCCGGAGAAGTCCCGGCCGCCCTCCGTCAGTCTGTGGTTATAGCCGCCGTCCCGCTGCACGATGTCGCTGTGGATCCCTGCATCCCGCGCCGCCAGGATCATCTCAAAGTCCTCGATGGACTTATCCCACATCTTGATGTTCTCCGCGATGGTGTCCTCAAAAATGATGACGTCCTGATCCACTACCGCGAGAGAGCCGGTAAATACGCTCCGGTCAATGTCCCGGATGGGTTTGCCGTCAAAGAGGATCTCCCCGCTCCAGGGCTGATAGAGCCCGGATATCAGCTTGGACAGCGTGCTCTTGCCGCAGCCAGAGCTGCCTACGAAGGCCACCCGGCTGCCCGGTTTCAAAGAGAGGTTGAAGTCCTCGATCAGAGGCGACCCCAGCTTGGAGTAGCCGAAGGTGACATGCTTCATCTCCAGAGCGCCGGAGAGCTTGTCGTAGCTGTCCGGCTCTGCGCCCTCGGCCATGTTGCTGTCCTCCGGGTAGGCCATCACATCCTCCACCCGCTCCATCTCCGTGCGCATCTCCTGGATGGTCTGCCCGGCGGTGATAAGAGTAGTGGCGGGTGCAGTGAAACTCAAGAGAAAGCCCTGGAAGGCCATGACCATACCGATGGTGAACTGCCCCTGCATCACGAACAGCACACCAAGGAACAGAATGACCATATCGCTGATAACGCTCACGATCGACGGGATCAGGCCAAGGTATGCGTCCGTCTTGGTAAAGCGCATCTGCTGGGTGTTGACGCTGGCCTGATAGCCGGCCCAGCGCTCAAAGTAGCCGTTCTCCGCGCCGGCGGCCTTGATGGTCTCGATCATCTCGATGGCCGCCATGGTGGAGGACGCCAGCTTGCCGGAATCGCGCATCTGCACGCGGGTGATGTTCACCCGCTTTTTGGAGATGAACCGGCTCACCGCCAGATCGATGACCACGGACGCCAGGCCCACCAGTGTCAGGACCCAGGAATAGCGCAGCATGACCACCAGGTAGAACACCATCATGATGGCATTCAGCACCAGGGGCCCCAATGTGTTCACCAGTTCCTGGGCGATGGAGGCGTTGGTAGCCTGCCGCTGCTGAATGTCGCCCGCCATGCGCTGGGAGAAAAACTCCATGGGCATGTGCAGCACCTTCCACAGGAACGTGGCCGCACCCACCGAGGCCAGCTTTCCCGTGATGCGAAGGGACCACACCGCCTGGACCCAGGCGACGATGAGCTGCAGAACGCTCACGCCCGCCAATATCAGCACGAAGGGCCACAGCCAGTCCGGGTTCTGGCCCGTCAGCAGCCGGTCCATGAAGATGCGGGAGAAGGCGGGGTTTATGACCCCGAACAGGGCGCTTATGAGCGTGGTCAGCGCCACGAACACTAGCGCCGCTCCCGCGCCGGTCAGGCGCTTTTTCGCGTATCCCGCCATGCTCTTGGGGCTGCCGCCGGGCTGGAAATCCTCCCCCGGCTCAAACATCAGGCAGATACCCGTGAAGGACTCGTCGAAGGTCTCCATGCTCACCGGGGTGACGCCTCTGGCCGGGTCGTTCAGGATGGCCTTGCCGCCCTTGAAGCCGTCCAGCACCACGAAGTGGTTGAAGTTCCAGTGGATGATGCAGGGGAACGTGCCGCTCTCCCGCAGGTCCTCCGGCTCCAGGCGGTACGCCTTCGCCGTGAGGCCGTAGCTTCGCGCGGCCCGCAGCACATTTTTGGCGTTGGAGCCGTCCCGGCTCACGCCGCAGTCGGCGCGCACCTGCTCCAAAGGGACCCACTTATCGTAATACGCCAGCACCATGGTAAGGGAGGCCGCTCCGCACTCCAGTGCCTCCATCTGCATGACTACCGGCACCTTCGCTACCCCTTTGGTGACGGGTCTCTTTATTACTGCTGTCTTCATAGGCGCCTCAATTCAGCAGGAAGGAGATGGGCGAAACGCTGTCCACCACGACCTGGACCTCATAGACGCCCTCGTCCAGCTGCGTATCCAGCTCCGCCGGGTACACCCACTGGCCAGTCACAAGATCGCCCACATGCAGGGCATAGGCGTCAAAGCTCTCGTCCACCACCACGGGCTTGGAGGCCACGCCGGCCAGGGCATAATCATTCCCGCCGATGTGTACGGTCTGGCCAGTCCGGACAGCGTTCAGATCGTCCTCCGCTATGTAGCACACCGCCGCGCCATCCGGCCCGGCCACCGCCGCAGCCGTCACCGTGGTCTCCAGATGACCAAGCGCCGACCAGACGATGAGCCCCGCCAGCAGCGCGATCACCGCTGCCAGTACCAGCCACACGCCCGGACCGGTCACCCGGATATAGTCGTTCATCTGCTCCGGGCTGGACACCTTATCCAGGCTCTTTTGGCGAAACAGTCCGTTTTCCATAATTGATCTCCCCTTGCTGGTTTTTATTTTTTGCTGCACTCAGAATGTCAGGTTATCCACACGGCCCAAAAGTTCAGCCAGCCGGGTCTTACAGTTTTCGATGATGATCTGTCCCTCGGGCGAGCTCCCCTTCCGGCGGATGGTGCGCCGCAGCAGCCGGGTGTAGCCCACCACCCGGGCCTTGTCGGCGATCCCGGCCAGGCGGGCAGGATCGTCCGTGCCGAAGTAGAGCCGCAGCGTCTTGTCCCAGATGGCGGCGCAGGTGTCGTAATCCAGGCCCAAAAACCGCTCCACCACCGTGTGATCCGGCTCGCCGAAGCCCTGATAGGCCAGGAAGATGGATGCGAACTCGAACACGGGATGGCCCATGCACAGGGTGTCCATGTCGATGAGCAGCACCTCGCCGTTCTGGACCATCACGTTCTTCACGTGGTAGTCCCCGTGGAGCATGTGCCGGTCCTCCGGCACGGCGGCGATGAGCCGGTGCAGCTTTTCGTACTGCTCCAGGGGCAGGTGGCTGCTGAGATAGTCGGCCCAGCCCAGGGCCACGGCCTTCATGTCCGGCATGTCGCCGGGCCGCACCTCGGTGGCGTGGATCTTTTTCAGCAGGTCCACATAGACCTGCACATACTCGTCCAGCCGCTCCGGCTGGGCCAGGATGAGCTTGGCCAGGCTCTTGGCGTTCAGCAGTTCGAACACGGAGCCGTACCCCTCCCCCACCTTCACCACGTCGTAGGGGATGGCGGTAGGGATGCCCAACACGAAGGCCCTCCGGGCCAGCTCCCGCTCCCGCTGGATGTCTGGCAGGCTGTCCGGATTCAAGTACACCTTGATGATGGTGTCCGGGTCCAGGCGGTACACCTCGCCGTTGGCGCCCCGGCCGATGACCTCGCAGCCGTCCACGCTCAGCCGCCGGTAGGCCTTCCCCACCGGCATCATCTCCGTGAAGCCGGTCATCTCCAGGATCTCATACACCTCCGACGAGGCGTTCACCAGCCGCAGCTCCGGCCGCTCCTTCCGCAGCCGGAGGATGATGCGCAGCCCCGCGCTGGATATATACGTCAGCCGCTCCAGATCCAGCACCACCGCCTCGGCGGGGATGTCCTGCCGCAGCCGGTTCAGCTCCTGCTCCGCCTGGGCGGCGTTGCCGGAGTCGATGTGGCCGATGAGCGACGCCGTCAGTACACCGTCCTCAAGTTTTCCCTCTGCCAGACTCATAGAATCTTCTTCCTTATGCTTCCAAGCGCTTTTCCACAGTTAGAATGTTCTGACCGTCCTTATACTCATAGCGCACGTCGTCCATGGTCTTTTTCACCATGAAGATGCCCAGGCCGCCGATGGGCCGGTCCTCCGCAGAGAGGGTCACGTCCGGGTCAGCCTTGGCCAAGGGATCGTAGGGCTTGCCGTGGTCGATGAACGTGATGCGCACCGCCAGCGGATCCCGGTCCACGTCCACCCGCACCGTAGCCGGGCCGGAGGGGTCGTAGGCGTACCGGGCGATGTTGCTGAAAAGCTCGTCGATCGCCACGTCGATCTGCATCTGCGCCTTCATGGGGCAGTCAAGCGTTTCCAGCCGCTCGTCCACAAAAGCTGTCACCGCCGGGATGTTCTCCAGCGTGGCCTCCACTGTCATCTCGCTGCGATCGTTCATTTCATCTTCTCCTTATATTCCAGGCACAGCATCGTGATGTCGTCGAACTGGGGAGCGTCGCCCACGAAGGCATCGATATCCGCTTTCACCGACGGCAGCAGCTTATCCGGCGCGGCGTCGGCGTACTTGTTCAGCACCGCCTCCAGCCGCTCCATGCCGTACAGCTCGTTGTGGGCGTTGGTTGCCTCGGTGACGCCGTCCGTGTACTGGAAGATCGCATCCCCCGGCTCCATTTGCAGGGATCCCATCTTGTACCGGGTCATGTCCATGCCCGCAAGGACGAACCCGGCTCGAATCTTCTCGGGGGTGTATTTTCCCTGCCGGCGGATGAACGGCATCTCGTGGCCGGCGTTGACGAAGTTGAACTGGCCGGTCTTCAGGTCCAGCACGCCCTCGAAGGCGGTGATGAACAGCTCCTCGCCGTTGCCTTCACACAGGAGCTTGTTGACTTCCATGAACACCTCGCCCAAGTCGCGCCCGGGGGTAGTGTGATCCTTGATGAGCGTCTTGCCGATGACCATGAACAGCGCCGCGGGCACGCCCTTGCCGGACACGTCCGCCATGACGATCGCCAAGTGGGTATCGTCCACCATAAAGAAGTCATAGAAGTCGCCGCCCACCTCCTTGGCCGGGTCCATGGTGGCGTAGATATCCACCTCTGGCCGGTCCGGGAAGGGCGGGAAGATGCAGGGGAGCATGGAGGCCTGGATGTGGGTGGCGATGTCCAGCTCCGCGCCGATGCGCTCCTTTTCTGCCGTCACCGCCGTCAGGTTGTCGATGTACTGTTTGATCTCCGCCTCCATCTTCAGGATAGAGGATGCCAGCACGCCGATCTCGTAACGGTTCTCCGTGGCTTTCAGGGCCGTCACCGGGTTTTCCCCATCGTTGGCGAAACGCTCTGCCTCGCCGGTGATCTCCGCGATGGGCTGGATCACCTTCCGGTTCAGCCACAGCAGGTAAACCAGCAGCGAAAGGATCACCATCGCCGCCGCGATGGATGTGACCCAGAGGATATAGGTGCTCCGCGCGCCATAGAGGACGGTCATGGATTTCTCCACGCCGATCACGGCTACCACCTTGCCGGAGGAATCCTTCACCGCCAGGCCTGCCGTGGTGTGCGCGCCGGACTCGGTATAAGAGTACAGATACTTCTCCGCCCGGCCGCCCGTTGTCAGGATATGCTTCAGGTCGTCCACATAGTTCGGGTCAATGTCCCGGGAGACATAGCCGAATTCATAGCGGCTGAAGCCTGTGGCCGGGTTGACGGAGTCGTAGATGTAGGTGGTCGTCATGTAATCCGTCTCGTCTATCTTCGCCACATAGATGAAATTACAGTTGCTGCTCACCACCAGCTCGTCGAGACGCGCCAGGATGGCGTCGTACTCCTCGTCCGTCTGCCCCGACTGCAGATACTCATCCAGTTTGTCCGGGTTCAGATAGGTCAGCGCCGTCTCCGCCACCTCATAGGCGGTGTCGTTATACTGCTGCTCCAGCACATGGGTGAACTGCTGGTAGCCCGTCACCGCCACGATCACGCTCAGGATCACGATGACTGCCACGATGCTCGCCACCATCACTACCGCCAGTCTGCGGTTCTTCTTTTTCATCTCACTGCCTCTCCCTTGAAAAAGTCTTTCTGCTCCTGGGTCTGCAGGATGTGGATGGGTTTATTCTGTTCCATGCGATATCCCTTCCCCGCCAGGAATTCACGGTACGCCGCGAAAGCGCCTTTTTGCAGGGGCAGCACCCGCACATCGCCGATGTGCCCCATCTCCCGGGCGCCCTTATATCCGAAGCAGCTCTCCCGAAGGCAATCGTCCAGCAGCGTTTCCGCTCCCGCCGGCAGCGCTCCCGTCCTCGGCTCCAGATACACCGAATAGTACGGCGTGGAGCCACGAAAGCCCGTGTCCGCGCAGTACCCCTCCAGGGAACAGCCCGAGAGCCGCTCAAATCGCTGCATCGCCTTTTCCATCTGCCGCATATCCATTTTCTCGTCCGCCACGTTGAGCACCTGGCTCTTCCGGCGGCTCATGCGGATGATCGGCGCCTCGCCGTAGAAGCCCGTCACCTCCACGATATCCCCCATCATATACCGGTAAAGGCCGGACAGGGTGGTGACCACCAGCTCGTAGCTCTTCCCGGCCTCCACCTCCCGGAACGTCAGCGTCTGCTCCCCTGTCCCTCCCTCCGGAAGGAACTCAAAGAAGCAGGACTCCGGGATCAGCACATAGCGGGCGTCCTCCTCCTTCAGCGTGTAGACCGCGCCCAGGATGCTCTCCGAGGAGGCATAGGCGTAAAAATGGATGGGCAGGTCACCGATGAATATGCGTAGCTCATCCATGTACCCCTGGAAGATGCTGCCCCCCGCCATGCGGATGTACCGCAGCTTAGGCCAGATGCGGCGCACGAGCCCGTCGGCCGCGCCGTTCCCCGCCGCGGCCCGCAGCTCCTCCGCCCGTGCGGGATCGGGGGCGATGCGCTCTTTTATGTAGCGCTTCCACGGATCGCTGATCGCAAAGCAGCTGCTGACCTCTCCGCTGCCCACATCCTCCACGAAAGCGTCCCAGTGCTCCAGGAGATACTGGAACATCTGCACCACCCCATGCACGAAAACGCCGTGGATCGCGGTGATATCCCGGCAGGCCAGAGCGAAGCGCAGCCTCACATAGAGCAAGTTCTCCATTTTCTCCGGGAACATCACCTCCCGGGGAGAGGTATAGGCGGAGAAGTCGATCTCGTCTCTCGATTCCAGCCACCGCATCAGCACGCCGGAGCGCACGCCGTTCATGGTGCCGTCCGGCATGGCGGTGCGGTAAAACTCGCCGGTCTCAAAGATCCTGCCAAACAGCTTCTCGTCCGGGAGGCCCGCCAGCTCTTTCCAGATGACGTCCTGCACTGCATCCAACAGGTATATCCGGTGGACCGTCACATCCCGCTGGGTGATGGGCACATACTTCGGCTGGGAGGTGCTGCCCGCGCTGATGCAGTAGAACACCGGCTCATCGGCTGTCAGAAGCCCTTTTTCTCCCCCGATCTGGCGCTCTATAAGCGGTTCATAGTCGTCATACCGGGACAGGGGCACCTGCTTTCGGTAGTCCTCTACGGTGCGAAGGCCGGAAAAGCCCCACTTCTTTCCGTATTCTGTCTGCGCGTTGCGCTCCAGCAGCTCCATCAGGAACCGCTCCTGCACACGGACGGCGTCGCCGCACACGGCCTCCATGCGCCGGAGCCCTGTTTCTTCTGTCATACTTTCCTTTCCCACCATATCGCGTCTGTCACAGCACGATCAGAAGCGTGTTCATCCCAAACGTGTCCTGGTAATCCACCTTCTTCACCAGCTTTTGCAGCATCCGCATGCCCATATAGAGCATGTCGTCGTCCCCGCCATCCCCGGACAGGAGCGGGTCAAACTTTTTCCCGTTATAGCGGATGCGGATGCCGGTCTCGCTGGGCACGGCGTACACCCGGATGTCAAACAGGATCCGCTGGGGGTCGTTGATGCTCGTGATGAGCGTCATCATCTCCTCCAGCGCCAGACTCACCCGCATCACCTGCTTGGCCTGCATCCCGTTTTCCTGGCAGAAATCCGTGATCCTCTCACTGGCCTCGCAGATCTTCTCGTTATCGCTGATCATGGAGAAGTTGATGACCTGGCCCGCCTTTTCCAGCGTCTGATCCATGAGAAAATACCGGCTGGTCATCTCGCTCCGGCGGTGCAGGATCCCGGTGATGAGATACCACACACACACCGTGAGCAGTTCGCCCGCCGTGAGGAACAGCCACGGCGTTATCCCGGACGCCAGCAGAGCCAGCAGGCTCAGCGCCGCGAACACATAGGACTTGAGGATGATGATCAGGTTGGACAGCCCCGCGCGGCCCGAAACGCTGTAATAGGAGGACAGCACGTTGTTCCAAAGGGAGGGGATCAGGCTGACGGCAAGGCACAGCATAGGCAGCCGCATGGGCTGCGCCAGGCCGTAGGCCGCCGCGATGAGATCCGCGCCCAGCACGATGACCGCGCCGAAGACAAGGCTGTACAGAACGCCCTTTTTCAGCTCCAGCCGCAGCAGGATGCAGATGCTCTCGTTGTCTTTCTCGCCCCGGTACACGCCCATCATCGCCGTGCCCGCCTGGGGAACGCCCACCGTCACGGCCTCGGCAAAGGCGCTGATCCCGTTCAGCACGGAAAACTCCGCCAGCATCATGCTGCCGCCGTATCTCTGCAGCAAGCCATTCACGCACAGAATGCGCAGCGTCTGCACCAGGTTGTTCATCGCGGCCGGACTGCCTGCCGCGGCCAGCTCCCGAAATTCTTCTCTCCCCGGGATCGCCGGCCCCGGTCTGAAATGGAAAGTGCCGCGGTGAAGACTCATGAAGCCGACAAGGCACGCCGCCGCCGTCGCAATGACGCTGGCCAGCGCCGCGCCGAACACGCCCAGGTTCAGGCCGTACAGGAATGCGACGTCCAGCGCCACGTTCCCCGCGCCCATGATCGTCATCATCACGGTCACGGTCTTGTTCTTTCCGTCCAGGCGCAGGTACCAGAATGGGACATACAGAAAGATCTTCGGAAATGCGCCCGCCAGCGTGACAAGCGCATAGTCCTTCACCATGGAAAGGATCTTTTCATCGCTGCACAGAAAAGCCGCGATCTTATCGATCAGAAGGAGCCCGGCGGCTGTCATGACAACAGAGGAGAGCAGGCAGAGCGTGATCGCATAGCGGTAATACATCCCCGCCTTGTCCCTGTGGTTGGCGCCGATCTCCCTGGAACTGCAGATCGCCGCGCCAGACACGAAAAAGGAGCCGGCGATGCAGAGGATCAGATAGACCGGCACGCAGAGATTGATGGCCGCAAGGCCCCCCGCTCCGATCTTCTGGCCTACCAGGACTCCGTCCGCGATGATATTGACGCAGCCGCTCAAAATCGACAACATCCCCGGCCAAAGCGCCGCGCGGTATGTCTTTCCCAGAAACTCCTCGCTCTGTACCAGGATGTTCTCCTCTTCCATGCTCTTTGATCCTCTTACTATTCGATGGTCAGGATATCCGCGAAGCCTGTGACCTCAAAGATCTCCATGATCGTCTCGTTCACGTTTTTGATCACCATGGAACCTTGCCGGTTCATGACCTTCTGGGCGCTGAGAAGCACGCGCAGTCCCGCGGAGGACAGGTACTCCAGCCCAGAGAAGTCCATCACCAGCTCCGTGACGCCATTCGCGCTCTGCTTCAGTTCCGCCTCCAGCTGCGGCGCAGTGGTGGTGTCCAGCCGGCCTTCCAGGGCCAGATCCAGATGGGAACCATTCTGGTTTTTCGTGATAGTCATGTTCATATCTCCCTTTGATATATATATTCTTGTTTCTGCCTGACGGCAGGGTTCAGACTGTGACCCCCTCCGGGGCAATCATTTGCTGGAGCCGCTCCAGCGTTCGAACGTGGCAGAGTTTCACCGTGCTGTATGCAAGGCGCATATGTACCGCGACTGTCTGTCACAGAATGGTGAAGTTGGTGTTTTTACGGCTCTTGACCGCCGTGCTGTCTCTTTATACGATCTAGTCAGGCGAAAGCGCTGGCGCTGAGCATGCGCAAAGCGCAAGGGATACACTGCGTCAAACGTTCTCCGGCATATTCAGCCGGATGCGGGAGGTAAACATATTATTCTCGGCATCATATCGAAACTTGGCGCTCCCACCATATTTCTGCGCGGCCTGGGCGATGCTCCGAAGCCCATATCCCCCCGTCTTTCTGCTTAGAAACGACTCTGCGGGCAGGAAACCGTCCTCAGTCTGCATCCGGCGGCCCAGGCGCACGCCATCGCAGGCATTGGATATCTCGATGGCGAGGGACCTGTTCACTGTGCCGACACTCACGTTGATCCATCGGTTCTGGCCGCACCTCCTGCAGGCGTTGACTGCGTTTTCCAGAGCGTTGCCAAACACCACCGTCAGGTCCGTGGGGTCGATGGTCACCTTGTCGCACTGGGCGTGGATGTCGCACCGAATACCCTCGTCCCGAGCCACGCCCGCATAGTATTGCAGCAGCCCGTTGATCACCATGTCCTTACAGTAGACCTCATTTATACGCTTGGTTGCAGCTTCCAGCACCTGGGACAGATAGCCCCTCATCTCCTCCAGCCGGCCTTCCCGAAGCATCTCGTTCAAGGCGCTATAGTGATGGCGCAGGTCATGGCTCATCCGCCGGGTGTTCTCCATTTCGCTGGCAATTTTTTCATACTGCAGCTTCTGGATCTCCAGGGCACGCTGGTGGTCATTGTCACGTTTACGCCACACGGACTCCCGAAAGATCAGCCAGTAGATCACCAGCTGGTACAGCAACGTCATCAGAAGCTGTGGCAGCTCACGCACATACTCCCGGTATCCCAAACGGTAGTAGCGGACGTCGGCCGCCATCATCATCAGCAGGAAAACCACCGTGGTCACCGCCAGTATAAAGAACTCCTGGCGCATCTTCTTCGTCTCTATCTCCTGGAGATACTCGCTCAGCGGCCGGATCACCAGAAGCAGCATCAACGGCAGCAATATCACCGTCGTGACTGCGTACACTGCCAGCCCGCGGAGGGAATATACAGACCAGTTCTCCAACTCCTGGGACAGCGGGATCACTCTGGCTGCGGCACCGAGCAGCATATTCACCACCCAGTACTGGGTCACGCCGTAAAACACCACTGCAAACACGACCATGGTCTTTTTGATCGGGGCCTCCCGCACCAGCCAGCCCTGGGCGATGAGCGTGAGCAGTATGACGGCGGCCATGAAGATGTTAGCGGCCATCGCTATGGTTCCCTGCTGCGCCACTGCGTACATCGCGGCCGGGAACAAGGCCGACAGCCCTGTTCCCGCTGCCACCTCCCCGAAAAGGACCTGCTTTTTCTGGAAACGGTACGCTTCTTCGGGAAAGGGCAGAAAGACCATCATCACACAGGGGAATATCTCAAGAAAGAAGCCGGCGGCGTTGCGCAGATATACACCTATGCCCATGGCCGATCCTCCGAAAAACTCTTTCGCCGGGAAAGCTGCTCGAACACATAATCGTCATAAGCCGCACGGATGGCGGCGCTCTGCCGCACCGCGATGGGCAGCTGGGCACCGTCCTGCAAAGCGCAGGTGTTCGCTCCCATCTGCGCGATGTAGTCCATGTTGACGATGATCCCTCTGTTGATCCGTAAAAAGCTCCCGCCCAGCTTTTGTTCCAGTTCACTAAAAGGTTTCCAGACCTTCAGCCGCCGCCCATCGGACAGGGAGATGGTCACGACATGATTATCACCTTCAAGTAAGTAGATCTGATCCAAAAACACCGTGATACGGTTTGTTCCCACGGCGAAGGAGATCGTCTCCCTCTGTTTTCTACGGAGCTCCGTCAGCCGGCGGAAGGCTTCCACCACACCCTGGGTGGTCACCGGCTTGACCAGATAATGCAGTGCGTTCAGGGAAAACGCATCCACCGCGTGCTCCGTGCTGG
This sequence comes from uncultured Oscillospiraceae bacterium, assembly GCA_947626345.1. Classification (GTDB taxonomy): domain Bacteria; phylum Bacillota; class Clostridia; order Oscillospirales; family Oscillospiraceae; genus CAJOIG01. The sequence goes on from CANQSF010000010.1 coordinate 20,961, forward strand.
TGGTGACGAAGGCGATCCCCGTCTCAGGGGATATCTCCCGCAGCGCCTTGGCGATGTCCACGCCGTTTTCCCCAGGCATATAGATGTCCAAAAATGCGATATCGAAATCGGGCACGCCCTTCGCTGCCTCCAACAGCGAGGCGCCGTCCAGAAATTTCTCCGCTTTCCTCGTCGGGTCCCATCCCTGTAAGGCTTTCTCGAAATGCTCCAACTCCAGCGGGTCATCATCACAGACTGCGATCCGCATAGACACACCTCCTCACAGCGGGTCCCAGACAATAACGCCTGCGATCATTTCCATTCGCTCGTCAATATAGTGGTGAACACACATATTTTTGATTATACTATGTCGCGCGGTTCCGATGTCAGTCGGGAGCGCGACCGGTATTCTGGGATATAATAGCGGTTTCGACGCTATTATACCATGTCGCGCGGTTCCGATGTCAGTCGGGAGCACGACCGGTATCTTTTCGGTATAATGCCGTTACAACGTCATTATAACATACCGACCGGGATTGCCTCAATGCGACAGGCTTGACGTTTTCGAAGTCAAACCTGACTTTTTCGAAATCCTGCCCTTGATATAGCAAAAACAGAGGCCATCCTATGCCAGGATGACCTCTGTACAATTGGTGGTTTGCGCCGTATCCTGAACCGGCTCAACAATACTTGGACACCGTCACCAGATGCCCACCCGGTCCTCAGGGGCCACGTACATGCCGTCGCCCTCCTGGACGTCATAGGCCGTATAGAACGCGTCGGTGGCACTCACCACCGCGTTGACCCGGACGGAGTCGGGGGAGTGAGAGTCCAGACGGATCAGGTAATCGAAATACTCCTGGGATTCCTTCACGGCCCACACCTGCGCCCAGGCGGTGAACAGCTCCTGCAGAGCCTCAGGGTCGTCCCCGCACAGCTCCGTCACGCAGTGCATGGCGCCCAGGTCAGCGATGTTCTCGGTCAGGGTCAGGTTCCCGTTGACGGTGACGCCGTCCAGCACCTCGTAATTGTCATAGTAATCGACGATGTCCTGCTGCAGCGCCGTAAAGTTGGCGTAATCCTCCTCGGTCCACCACATGTTCAGGTTGCCGTTCTCGTCGAAGTTGGCGCCGGAGCTGTCGAAGGCGTGGGTCAGCTCATGGCCGATGACCGCGCCGATGCCGCCCAGATGGGCCGCCCGGCTGGCCTCCGGATCGAAGAACGCGCCACGAATAATGCCGGCGGGGAACACGATCTCGTTGGCGGTGGGGCTATAGTAGGCGTTCACAGTCTGCGGCGTCATGCTCCAGGCGGCCTTGTCCACTTCCTCGCCCAGCTGGCTATAGTTGTAAGCGGTGATGGCCCGGAACAGATTCAGCTGGTTCTCGATAAGGCTCCCGCCGTCCGCCGGGGACACATACTCCACATCGTCCAGATAGGCCACGAAATCATAGCTGTCGGGATAGCCGATCTTCACGGTCATGGTGTCCAGCTTCTTCTTGGCGGCCGCCTTGGTCTCGTCGCCCATCCAGTCCAGCTCGTCGATGCGCCCGGCGAACCAGTCCAGGATCTCGTTGACGATGTCCAGTACTTCCTGCTTGCTGTCTTCGGAGAAATACTTCTCCACATAGATCTTGGCAAAATCCCACTCCAGATCCGACTGGACCGCGCTCTTGGCTGCCTCAGGCAGTTCTTTGGGCGTGACGCCGTTCATGGCAGAGGAGTAGTCCAGCGCCGCTTGCCGGTAGTCCATGCTCACATAAGAGGACATGTCCTTGAGCAGCGTGGCGACGGAGAAGTCCTTCAGCACCGGCAGATTCTCTTCGGTGAGCGCCTGGCCGATGGCCTCCAACTGGCCTCGATCCACCACCAGGAACTGCTCCGCGCCGGACACCTGGTGCGCCTCCAGCACCGGCGCCAGATCAATGGTGGGCAGCAGCGCGGCCACCTCGTCCATGCTCATGGGGAGGTACGCCTTGGAATAATCGTGCATATCCTCCTCGGACAGCGACGGGCCGGCCAGCTGGGTCTGCAGGGCAAAGATGGCCTCGGTCTTGTCGGCGGCCTCCTCCTCGCTCAAGCCGTACAGCACGAACAGCTCCGTGATGAACGTCTTATAGAGATCCCAATAGGGGGACATACTCTCGTCCTCCAGGTATTCCTTGCCCAGCCCCAGATCCGCCTGACCCACATAGGCGGTATAGTGGTTGGAATCATACAGATCTGTTCCCACGCCGAAGGACAGCAGGCTCGTATAGCCCAGCTCGCCGCCCAGGGAGGCGAGCGCCTCCACATATTCCTGAACGGTCCCGGCCTGCTCGATGGCGTCCAGATAGGGGCGCAGCGGCTCGATACCGGTGGCGTTGCGGCTGTCCTCGTCCACATAGGACAGGTACAGGTCCGCGATCTTCTGCTCCGGGGTCCCCTTTTCATAGGTCCCGGCGTTGGCCACGCACTCGTCCACGATCTCGTTCAGCTCGTCGGTAATCTCCAGATCGTTCTCGGTGAAGGCGTCCCAGGCCGCGTAGCCCACGGGGATCTCCACCTCGCCCAGCCGGTCAAAGTTCACATAGGCGTACAGGTCGTCCTCCGGCGAAGGCTTGGTCTCCGGCAGGAAATCCAGAATGCCGTCGTCCTCCTCCGAAGCGAAGGCCGTACCACAGCACCCCAGCACCAACACCAGCGCCAGCACAAAGGCAAGTATGCGTTTTGCTCTCATGGTCGATATGTCTCCCTTCTTCAGCAGCTATCCGCTGCCGTATTGTAATGATTTTACCATCTCATTTGGACTTCTGCAATGGGCGTATACTGACGTTTTCGAAATCAAACCTGACGTTTTCGAAATCCCACACCAATTTGGCTGAGATGCTAGGCTACTATCTTGTTCTAAGCGGACCCAATAGTAAAATATGTATTGCTGGCCACTATCTTCCCTGGTGGGCCAGCCGTTCATAATGACCTCCGTGCTATCCTCGATGACTGGTTTATCCCCAGCCATCCACAAAAACCTGCGGATAGCCCTCAACGTAATGATGTTGACAAATACGTATTCAATGCGCATAATATAGACGTAGGTGGTAAAGATATGAAACAAAAAGATCTGCTCGATCTCATTTGCAAAAACAACTGGCGAGTGCTGCAAGAGGGCTCAAATCACATCATAGTGACGAACGGGACAGACATTGAGGCAGTCCCGCGTCACAAGGAGATCAACGAGCAGTTGGCAAAAGCCATCATCAAACGCAGAAAACTGAGTTAGGAGGATCTCAGAATGAAAACAGCATATCCGATCGTTCTGACCCCGGCGGACCGGGGGTACGTGGTCTATGTGCCGGATCTGGATATAAACACAGAAGGAAGCACTATCGCAGACGCGATCAGCATGGCAGAGGACGCTATCGGGCTGTGGGGCATCACAGCACAGGATATAGGCAAGGAGATCCCTCCTGCTTCCGCTGCCCCTCCCACCTGCGCCCCTGGCGAAAGAACTGCATACGCCGTGGTGGATTTTGATACCTACCGCCGGGCACACGACATGCGGGTGGTGCGAAAGAACGTCACGTTGCCGAGTTATCTGAACGACATGGCGAAAAAGGCTGGCGTTAATTTCTCGCAAATCCTGCAAGAAGGTTTGAAACAGAGATTGGGTGTCCAGTAATTTCCCGCCCTCAATTTGGGGCGTTTTTATTTCACAGAAATGGCGTTTCCGGCTCAAGTTTTCATCTTTGTCACCATGATTGAAGAATTTGAAAGACATTTGAAAGGTACAAACCTCTCAGAAAACACCACTACTTCGTATCTCTTTGCTGTAAAGCAATTCAGCGAACGATATGACAGTGTGACGAAGCGCAATCTCAAGGAGCACAAAACTTGGCTGATTGAAAGCTACAAACCCAGGACAGTCAACCTCCGTATCCGGGCAATTAATTGTTACTTGGAGAGCATCGGAAAGGAAGCGTGGAAATTATCTTCCGTTAAGATCCAGCAAAAGGCGTTTTTGGAGAACGTGATCAGCGAAGCGGATTATACTTACTTCAAGAACTGTCTAAAGCGGGACAACAATATGCTATGGTACTTTGTTGTCCGTTTCCTTGCCGCCACCGGGGCCAGAGTCAGCGAACTGGTACAAATCAAGGTAGAACATATTAGGTTGGGACATCTCGATCTATACTCCAAAGGAGGCAAGCTCCGGCGTATCTACATTCCCATAGGAAAAGCTAATACGAATTTGGCCCATTGCTATTAGATGTTCCTGTCTAATAGCACTAGTCTCGTCACGTTCTGGCTTTTTTCTCTGACTTCCCGACGGATTTCGACAAATTCCGCAGAGAGGGAAAACTAAAATGGTTTTGCGCGAGGGAACGCCCCTGCTGGGGTGTGAATCGTCAGAGCAAGATTCTACCATGGGCCCAAAATTCGCTCCGCGCTCATTTTTGTCCCACGGGATCTTGTTGGGGAGTGCCTTCCCCAAACCTTGCTTGTCGGCCTCGCGGCATTCGCCGTTCGGTGCTCGCATTCGCTCGCTTGTTGCAAAGGAGGATCGGCCCATGCCGAAAAAGTACAACACGCCCCATCGGAGCATGACCGTGAAAACGCGGCTGACCAGAGAGGAATATGCCACCTTCGCGGAAGTCGCAGCTTTGTGCGGCGTCAGCAAAGCCGCGTTCATCCGCAAGGCCATCACCGGCGCGACGCTCAAGCCCACTATCGTGATCACGGCGGTGAATGATGAGCTGCTGAAAAAGCTGGATGACCTCATCGCGCAATATGGAAAGATCGGCGGCAATCTCAATCAAATCGCACGGCGTCTGAACGAGTTTGGATCTCCTTATGCCGACTTGGAAAAAGAGGTCCGGGACGCAGCCGTTGATCTCGCCATGCTGAAGTATGAAGTTCTGGAAAAGGTGGCGGCAACCGTTGGCAACATTCAAACACATAAGCTCTAAAAACGCCCGGTACAGCGACGCGGAGAAGTATCTGCTTTTCGAGCATGACGAGTTCACCATGAAGCCCATTCTGGATGAAAGCGGGCGGCTCATTCCGCGCCAGGATTACCGCATTGCCGCGCTCAACTGTGAGGGCCAGGATTTTGCCATTGCCTGCATGAGAGCGAATCTGCAATATGGCAAGAACCTGGATCGGGGCGATGTGAAAAGCCACCACTACATCATCAGCTTTGACCCGCGGGACAGTGCAGATAACGGCCTGACCGTGGACCGGGCGCAAGAGTTGGGCGAGCAGTTTTGCCGTGACCATTTCCCCGGCCACCAGGCGCTGGTCTGCACCCACCCGGACGGCCACAACCACACCGGCAACGTCCATGTACATATCGTCATCAACAGTCTGCGGATCGAGGATGTCCCCATGCTGCCGTACATGGACCGGCCCGCTGATGTGAAGGCCGGGATGAAGCACCGCTGCACCACCGCGGCAATGGACTACTTCAAGGCCGAAGTCATGGAGATGTGCCACCGGGAGGGACTATACCAAGTTGACCTTCTGAATGGCAGCGAGGATCGAGTCAATGACCGGGAGTATTGGGCGCAGAAAAAGGGGCAAGCCAAACTGGACAAAAGCGGCAAGCCCACCAAGTTTGAAACGGACAAGGAGAAACTGCGAAAAATCATCCGTAAAGCGTTGGAGACGGCCACCACATTTGACGAGTTTTCCGAGTTGCTTCTCTGTGAGGGCGTGACAGTCAAGGAGAGCCGGGGCCGTCTATCCTATCTCTCGCCGGACAGAGCGAAATCCATCACAGCCCGAAAGCTGGGCGACGCCTATGATCTTGCGGCAGTGAATGAGATGTTTACACAAAACGCACTGAAGCAGCCTGTGCGCCACAGCGTTCTGGACAAACTCCGGGAGGCCGGGAGCGTCCAGCGGCTCGTGGACATAGATACTAAACGCGCCGAAGGGAAGGGTGTCGGCTATGAAAAGTGGGCGCAGAGATTCAATCTCCAGCAGATGGTCAACACCTTGAACGCATATACCGATTACGGCTTTGCTTCTATGGACGAGTTGAACGAGTGGTTGTCTGCCGCCCGGAGCGAATTGCAAGAGAGCCGGGAAAAACTCAAATCCATTGAAACTGTCCTCACCGGGAAGAAAGAACTGAAAAAGCAACTTTTGACTTATTGGGAAACGAAGGATGTCCGGCAAGAATACAAGGCACTGAAAACAGCCAAGGCCAGGGCTGAATACGCCCAGGCGCATGAACGTGAGTTCAAGCTGTCCAACGCCGCCGCCAAGTATTTCAAGGACCACGGTATCACCAAGCTGCCCAGCACCAAGGCCCTGCAAGCGGAGATACAGCAACTCATATCGGAAAAGAACGCCCGGTACAAAGACTACCGAGAGAAGCAGCGGCGAGTGAAGGAACTGGAAACCGTGAAGAGCAATCTGGAGAACATACTGGGCCACAAGAAAGAGAAGCGCCATGAGCTTATTCCATCTTGACCTGCTCCCGCCTGTTGAGCGGAAGCCGGACGGGTCTCTCCCCAGAATGAACGGTAGACAGCGCCAGCGGGCCGTCACGCTCATCCGCAAGCTGTGCAGTGCCTGTGATACTGGCAACTGCCTTTACCTGGATGACGGTGAGGAAGTCCCGTGTCCGCAGACGCTATCCTACTCTGTCTGTTGCAAGGTCTTTCGCTGGGTGTTGCTGAAGGACAGAGAAGGACAAGCTCTGGAAACAGAGCTATTCGGCAAGGACACCATGAAGCGGTGCGCGATCTGCGGCAGAGCGTTCATACCTGGCTCCAACCGGGCGAAATACTGTGACGGTTGCAGAGCCATAGCCCAGCGGCGGCAAAAGGCGGAGTACGCCAAACGACGCCGGGCGAATAGTAGAACGATAGAGCAGCAAAGTCCCTGAATCTGCAAGGCTTTCCGGGCGCAAAACTCGGAAGGGTGGTATAAAGCCTCACGCGCTGGGATACAGGCATTTTGTTTGGCCAAGGAATACGGATGTTGTGGCGTTTCTGTTCCCTGCTTCCTGGCTTCCTGAAGAAACGATTTTATTGAAGAAAATACGAAGGAGAAAACTATTATGAGTGGTAAAGACAAGCCTGTTGATCTGAATGCCTGCTATGAACCCATAATCAAGCCTCCCAAGCGGCTTCTGAAGGAGTGGGAGGACGGGCCGAAGCCTACGCCGGAGAACGCATCATATACTTTCCGGGACATCGACGGGACCGAGCATTTCTGCTGCGGCGACACCAACATCGCAGTTTCCGAACATTTCCGGCCTGCCGGGAAACAGCCGGAGGAACTGATCGAAGATGTGATCCAGTACGCCGCGAGAACGAACCGCGATAGTTGAAACTGCCCCGCGCTTGTCGTATAATAGGGACGGCAAGTATTGTAAGCGTGGGTTGTTTCTCTTGGAAGGAGGTTTATTTTGAAACAACCGTACAATACCGCACTATACATGAGATTGAGCCGTGATGACGAAAACTACGGCGACAGCGTGAGCATTGAAACGCAACGCACCATCGGCAATATGCCCGCGAGAACGGCCTGAACGTCATAGGCGAATATGTGGATGACGGCTGGAGCGGGACGAATTTCGAGCGTCCGAGTTTTCAGCGGATGATGGACGATGTGGAGACCGGCAAGATCAACTGCATCGCCACCAAGGATCTGAGCCGCTTCGGGCGGGAACATGTGATGATGGATTATTATCTGGAATTTGTGTTCCCGGAAAAGCACATCCGCTACATAGCCGTGACAGAGAACGAGGACACCGAAAAGGGCCTGTCCGATTTCGTCCCTTTTAAGAACCTGTTCAATGAGTGGTTTGCCAAGGACACCAGCCGAAAGGTGAAAGCGGCCCTCCGGGCCAAGCACGCCGCAGGACAGCGGAGCTTCACCTACGCGCCTTTGGGATACATCCGGCACCCGGAGATCAAAAACGCCCTCGCCATCGACGAGGAAACGAAGTGGATCGTTGAGAAGATATTTGATCTCGCTGTGCATGGAGCAGGCGCCGCGAAAATCACGAAGGCGCTGATTGCAGAAAAGATACCCACCGCAGGCTACCTCAACTACAAGCGATACGGCACCTTTGCCAACATCTACGCCGGAGCGCCGGAGGAAAAGTCCTACGCCTGGACGATCTCGCAGGTGAAGTCCATTCTCCGGGACGAGACGTATATCGGCAACAGCGTCCACAACAAGCAGACCAACCTCTCCTATAAGAACAAGAAGCGTGTCCGCAAACCGCCGGAGGAATGGGTCCGGGTGGAGAACACCCAGGAGGCCATCATCAGCCGGGACGTGTTTGAGCAGGTGCAGCAGCAGATCGCCGGACGGCGCAGGCAGATGAAAGACGCCACCACGCAGATTTTCGCCGGATTATTGAAGTGTGCCGATTGCGGATGGTCCATGAGTTTTGCCACGAACAAGCAGAACATTGTACCATATAGCTACTTTAACTGCACATCCTACCGGCAGTTCGGCAAAGAACGCTGTTCGTCACATTACATCCGCTATGACGTTCTGTATGCCTATGTGCTGGGCCGCATCCGCTACTGGTCGCAGCAGGCCAGACAGGGAAAAGAACAGCTCCTTCAGCGGCTGTTGGCAAGCGGGAGCGTGGAACTTGCGGCAGCGGCAAAGAAACGTCGGGCGGAGCTGATAAAAGCGGAGAAGCGGCAGGCCGAGGTGGACAGGCTGTTCACCAAGCTGTATGAGGACTGGTCCGCCGAGCGCATCACAGGTTACAACTTCAATATGCTGTCGCAAAAGTACCAGACGGAGCAGCAAGAGCTTTTGGAGAAGATAGAGCGGTTGAAAGCAGAACAGGCGTCCGAGCAGCAGTCCGCCGACGATGCCGAGAGATGGGTCAAGCTGATCCAAAAATATGCCGACCCCACGGAACTGACAGCCGAACTTCTGAACGCCCTGATAGAGAAGATCGTGGTACATGAGGCAGTCAAAGACGAGACTGGCCACCGGGAGCAGAAAGTGGATATCTACTATCGCTTCGTAGGTAAAATCGACTGATACCCCAAGCATTACACATCCATATCCTTAACTGTGTGAAACGGGCCGGACCTGCCCGGATCTAAGAAGCCTTCTGCTGCTGGCGGAGGTGTTCTCCGCGTCCCTTGACGATCTTGTCAAAGGGGATATCGCGGAAATGAAAAAACAGATAGACGACGCGGAAAAAGCGGCCTTCCGGCGGGACAGCAACATCTTCACGGCGCTGTTCGCGGCCATGCTCGTCACATGCGTGCCGCTGGCGATGCTGTGGCGGTGGCGGGGCCTGGCGGCCTGGTCGGTCCTGGCCGCCGTGACGTTCGCCTGGTCACTCCGGGTGGAGCGCTGGAAGAAGAAGTTCGACATCCAGACCTACAGGGAGATCGTGGCCTTCACCGAGGGCCGGACCCTCTCCGAGATCGAAAAGGCCCGGGAGGAGGGCAAGCGCCCTTACCAGAAGGCCCTGCTGGCCGCCGGGTCCGGGCTGCTGGGCGCGGCGGTGGCGCTGGTCATGATATGGCTCTGGCGGCGGTTCTTTCTCTGAAAAACGAGGTAAATGATGCTCTGTTCTCTCTGTCCCAGAAAATGCGGCGCGAGCCGGGATGAGGCCCATCCCGGCTTTTGCGGCGCGGGCTGGGAGCCGGTGGTAGCCCGGGCGGCCCTCCACTTCTGGGAGGAGCCCTGCGTCAGCGGCGAGCGGGGCAGCGGGGCAGTGTTCTTTTCCGGGTGCACCCTGCGGTGCGCGTTCTGCCAGAACCATGATATCAGCGCCGGCGGCCGGGGCAGGACCGTGTCCGTGGAGCGGCTGCGGGAGATCTTCCGGGAGCTGGAACGCCAGGGGGCGCACAATATAAACCTGGTCACCGCCTCCCACTTCCTGCCCGCCGTGCTCCGGGCCCTGGAGCCACAGCCGTCCGTCCCGGTGGTGTGGAACACCGGCGGGTATGAATCCCTCCCGGCCCTGCGGGCCTTGGAGGGGAAGGTGCAGGTGTACCTGCCGGACATGAAGTACATGGACGGCGCGCTGGCCGGGTCGCTCTCCGGCGCGGCGGATTATCCGGAAGCCGCGAAAGCGGCCATTTTCGAGATGTTCCGCCAGACCGGGCCCTATCAGCTGGACGGCGACGGCATGCTGACAAAAGGCGTGATGATCCGCCATCTGGTACTGCCGGGGCAGCTGGACAACACCTTCGCGGTGCTGGACTGGATCCGGGAGACCTTCCGGGACGGGGACGTGCTGGTGTCCCTCATGGGCCAGTACACCCCCAACGGCGTGGGCGGGCCGGACCGGCGGCTGACGGCGGAGGAGTATCAGCGCGCCTGCGATTACATGGCCGCTCTGGGCCTTTTGGAGGGCTACACCCAGGAGCTTTCCAGCGCCGAGAGCGAATACACCCCGCCCTTCGACGGCACGGGGGTGTGACCTGGGTCTGACAACCCCTCCGCCTCGTTTCACTCGGCACCTCCCCTTGCACAGGGGAGGCTTTTTAATGCTCTTTATTGGCCCCCTTGTGTAAAGGGGGCTGGCACGCGCCAGCGTGACTGGGGGATTGTCTTAATTGATGACACTTTTTGCCGTGACGGGCGGCGGCAAATTTTGCCTTGCGTTCCCGGGCAGGACGGGATACAATAAAGAAAAACGAGAGAAAAAGAGACATCCATGGCAGACAGAGACACCCTTATCCGAGACTATACCTCCGGGCCGGTGGCCAGGCAGCTGCTGGGCTTTGCCTGGCCGTTCATGCTGTCCAACCTGCTGCAGACGGCCTACAACCTCACCGATATGGTGGTGGTGGGCCAGTTCGTGGGCCCGGCGGGCCTGTCCGCCGTGGGCATCGGCGCGGACCTCATCCACATGTACACCTTCGTCTGCATGGGCTTTTGCAACGCCGGGCAGGTGCTGATCAGCCAGTACATCGGCCTTAAGGACCGGGGCGCGGTGTCCAGGATCGTAGGGGCCATGTTCACCTTCATCCTGGGACTGAGCCTGGCCATCTCCGCCCTGGGGCTCATCTTCGCGGACCGGCTGATGGGGTGGCTGAACGTGCCGCCGGAGGCGCTGGGATACTGCCGGTCCTATACCGTGTGCTGCACGGCGGGGCTGTTCTTCCTGGTGGGCTACGTGCTGGTGGCGGCCATATTGCGGGGCATGGGCGAGTCGAAGCGGCCCATGGTGTTCATCATCATCGCGTCGGTGCTGAATGTGGTGCTGGACATCGTATTCGTCTCCCAGGGCATGGGGCCCTTCGGCGCGGCCCTGGCCACAGTGATCGCCCAGGGGGTCAGCTTTGTGCTGTGTGTGGGGTATCTGTGGCGGCGGCGGGGGAGCCTGGGGTTCGAGTTCGCGCCCAAGTATCTCCGGCCCGGCCGGGAGGACTTGGGCAAGCTTTTAAAGCTGGGCGTGCCCATGTCCATCCAGTCCTGCGCCATCAACGTCTCCATGCTGTTCGTGTCCCGGTGCATCAACGTCTATGGCGTGACGGTGTCTGCCGTCACCAGCGTGGGCAACAAGCTGTCCACCGTGGCCAGCATCATCTGCCAGGCCCTGAGCCAGTCCGGGGCCACGCTGGTGGGCCAGAACTTCGCCGCCCGGAAATTCGACCGGGTGGCCCGGGCCCTGGGCACCGCCGTGGCGGTGGGGCTGGCGTTCACGGCCGGCCTCTCGGCCGTGATGATCGCCGCGCCGGAGGGGGTGTTCGCCCTGTTCGACGACGATCCGGCGGTGCTGGCCATGAGCCACAGCTACGTGCTCATCGCGGTGCTGAACTTCTTCGGCTACGCCCTGCGGGGCCCCAGCACGGCCCTGTGCAACGGCATGGGCTTTCCCGTGATGAACTTCATCCTGGGCATCCTGGACGGGGTGGTCATGCGCATCGGCCTGTGCGTGCTGCTGGCCCGGACCTTCGGCATGGGCGTGATGGGCTACTGGCTGGGCGGGGCCCTGGCGGGCTACACCTTCTTCCTGGTGATGTGCCCTTACTTTTTGTCCGGCAAATGGAAAAAGCGTGCGCCGCCCGCGGCGGCGTGAAAGGAGGCGCCCATGATCCTGGTCAGCGCATGCCTTTTGGGCCACGACTGCAAATATAACGGTGGCAACAACGACAACGCCGCCGTACATAGATACCTGGAGGGGAAGGACTGGGTCTGCTTCTGTCCGGAGCGGTCCGGCGGCCTGCCCGCGCCCCGGCTGCCCAGCGAGATCCGGGACGGCCGGGTGTACAGCAAGGCGGGGGAGGACGTGACGGCGGAGTTCCGCCTGGGGGCGGAAAGGGCTCTGGCCTTCTGCAAAGCCCACGGCGTTGACCGGGCCATCCTGAAGGCCCGCAGCCCCTCCTGCGGCGTGCACGCGGTGTACGACGGCACCTTCACCGGCAAAGTGACGCCCGGCATGGGCATAACGGCGGCTCTGCTGGCGGAAAACGGCGTCGCGCTCCTGGACGAGGAGGACGTGGCGGCGCTGATCGATAAGGAAAAAACATCCAAGGAGGTATGACATATGGCTGACTATTTCGGGAAGGAGACGCCCAAGCTGGGCTTCGGCCTGATGCGCCTGCCCAAACGGGGCGCCATCATCGACACCAAGCAGACATCCCAGATGGTGGACATGTTCCTGGAGGCGGGGTTCACCTATTTTGACACCGCCTATGTGTATCTGGGCTCCGAGGCCGCCGCCAAGCGGGCGCTGGTGGACCGGCATCCCCGGGAGAGCTTCACCCTGGCCACCAAGGTGAATGCCTCCGTGGCCCCCACGGAGAAGGCCGCCCGCAAGCAGTTCGATACCAGCCTCAAGCGCACCGGCGCGGAGTATTTCGATTACTATCTGCTCCACTGCCTGATGGCGAAAAACCGGGAGAAGTATGAAAAATACCATCTCTGGGAGCACGTGCGCCGGCTGAAGGAGCAGGGCCTGATCCGCCACGTGGGCTTTTCCTTCCACGACGGGCCGGAGGTGCTGGACAGCCTGCTCACCGAGCATCCGGAGGTGGAGTTCGTGCAGCTGCAGCTGAACTACTCTGACTGGGAGGACCCCCAGGTCACCTCCCGGGCCAACTATGAGGTGGCCCGCCGCCACGGCAAGAGCGTGGTGGTCATGGAGCCGGTGAAGGGCGGCCGCCTGGCCGATCCCCCGGCGGAGGTGAAAAAGCTCTTCACCGACTACGCCCCCGACGCCTCCCCCGCCTCCTGGGCCATCCGGTTCGCCGCCAGCCTGGACGGGATATTGACGGTGCTGTCCGGCATGAGCAATGTGGCCCAAATGCAGGACAACCTGTCGTTCATGAAGGCCTTCCAGCCCTTGAACGACGCCGAGCGGCAGATCATCGCCCAGGCACAGCAGATCCTGGGCCGCTCCGCCGCCATCCCCTGTACCGGCTGCGCCTACTGCGTGGAGGGCTGCCCCCAGCGCATCCCCATCCCCGCGGTGTTCGCCGCCGCCAACCAGCACCTGTCCGGCGGCTCATTGGAGCAGGCCAAGGCCAGCTACCGTGCCGCCACGGAGCACAAGGGCCTGGCCTCCGCCTGCGTGGGCTGCCGCCACTGCGAGTCGGTGTGTCCCCAGCACCTGCCCATCACGGACCACCTGAAGAGCTGCGCCCAGCTGCTGGAAAACTGACCGCGCCGTAGATCGACAGCGCTCCCGGAGACCGAAGTCCCCGGGAGCGTTTTTCATGGGATGTCCGCGATCTCCACCACCGTGAGCTTCCCGTCCGCGACGGTGAAGCGCACGTCGAAGGAGAGGTAGTTGAAACCGTACCGCCGCGACGGCTCGTCGATGTAGGCCGGGCGGGGATCCTGGGCCAGCAGGCCGATGAGGGCGTCCCGCTTGTCCGGCGGGATCTTCTCCAGCAGCGCCGGCGGGAAGTCCACCTCCAGGGCGTAGTCCAACACCTCCCCGGCGAAGCCCGCCGCCGCCTGCGGCCGGCTGTCGGTGAAGGGAAGATAGGGCTTCACGTCATAGATGGGCGTGCCGTCCATCAGATCCGCCCCCGCCACCACCAGCACCGGGCCCCGCTTTTCGTCCCGCTCCAGGCGGACGAGCTCCACGCATGACAGGCCCAGGGCGTTGGGCCGGTAGGGCGAGCGGGTGGCGAACACCCCCATCCGCCGGTTGCCCCCCAGCCGGGGCGGCTTCACCGTGGCGGCCCAGTCCTCCCGGCCGTTCTCCGAAAAGCCCCAGATGAGCCACAGGTGGGAGTAGCCCTCGATCCCCCGGAAGGCCACCGGGTCCCGGTACATGGGCTCGAACACGATCCGGGCGGTGAGGGACGGCACCAGGCCGCTCTGCCGGGGCAGGCCGAATTTGGTGGGCAGGTCCGTCTCGATGTGGGCGATGGGCTGGATGAGCCGTTTCTCCGCCAGCATGGCGCCGCCTCCTTTGCGTTTTTTGCTTTTATCAGTATAACACGGTTTCGCCCATGCGGAAGTTTTTTTCGCCTCCGGAAAGCTCTTCCGGCGCATAATCCGCCGTGTTTTCGCGCAAGCTATGCCATGCAAGATCATTTAGTCTGACGAAAAAGGAGTCTTTTTCATGGTCATCGACAGGATAGCCCTGATCCTCGCCATCATCGGCGGGCTGAACTGGGGCAGCATCGGCCTGTTCCGATTCGACATCGTCGCCTGGATCTTCGGCGGCCAGACCAACCCTGTTTCCCGGGTGATCTATACCCTGGTGGGCCTGGCGGCGCTGTGGTGCGTATCGCTGCTGTTCCGGACCCGGGACGAAGCGGATGAAGAGGCGTGACATCAAGAAAAGGCCCCGTCGTTTGACGGGGCCTTTCGTGTATCCCGGCGGCCTGCGCGGGCCAGAGGTCATTGGACGTAGATGGTGAACTCCTGCACGTCCGTGTGGTCCGCGTTGCGTTCAATGCCGGTGAGCACATCCGGCTCGTCCATCCCGTAGTTATAGCTCACCCGCACGACGGCGGTGCCGGAGCGCATAGCGGTCACGGTGCAGGAGGGGCTGGTGGTGTTCGTCAGCTCCACAACGCCGCTGCCGCTGACGATCTCCCAGGTGTAAAGCTCGTAGTTGGGGCCGTATTTGCGGGAGCAGTCCAGGGTGATGGTCTGCCCCTGGACCATCTGGCGCTCGGCGGAACCGCCCGTGTAGCCCTCGCTCTTGTCGAGACTGGGGGCGATGAGAGCCTCAATCTCATAGGGGGCGGAGGCCAGCTTCGCGTAGACGTAGTAGACGCCCACCACGCCGGGCTCCCAGTACATGATCCGCACGGTGGCGTCGTCGAAGAGATTGTTCGCAAAGGATTTGGGGGTGATAAAGTCCCCGTCGTGCCCCAGGCCCAGGAAGGGCGTTTCGTGGACGTAGACGTCGAAGTCATCCGCGTTGTCAAAGCCCCAGGACTTGTCATAATAGAGGTCGCGGAGGGTGAATATGTCGCCGGTCATGATCCGGGAGGCGGGGGAGCTGAAGAAGATGGTCTCATCCCGGTAGAAATTCCACGCCCACACGTGGTCCTCGGTCTTTCCCCGCTTGAACTCCGCGTCTGTGGTGTAGAGCTCCCCGTCCCGTAGGATGACGGCCTGGCCCACCTGCACGGAAAGGCGCCCGTCATCCGTCTGGAAGCTCCCGTCAGGCATCAGATAGAGGCCGGCGTTCGCGGAGGGGCCGCCTATCTGGACGTCCTCGCTGACGCCGCCCAGGCGCAGGCCCAGGTCCACCACCTCCATGGAGGCAGGGAGGATCAGCATCCCCTTGAGCTTGCCCCGCTCCAAGGTGTAGTACAGGCAAATGTTGCAATCGATATCGGAGAAGTTAGCCTCCTGGGTGTAATCCACCCGCCCGGTGCCGGTGTACCGGATGGCGTAGCTCACGAAGGTGTCGTCGTAGGTCTTTTCCCACTTGTCGATCAGCTCCAGGTTGTGGGCGCCGTCGCATATGGCGTCAACGTACTCCTCGATGTCCTCCACGTTGGCGCTGGAGCCCTTGAAGGCGTAATAGACCGGGTCGTTCCTCTTGCTCTCCTCACTGGGAAGCTCCACGCTCATGGCAGCGCCCATGAAGTCGTAGATGTCCTGGATGTACACGCTCTCCGGGCCGACGGTGTAGGCGTAGGGGTTCGCGGTCACGGGGTCGGAGACCAGCGTGGGGGAACTGGGCATGGCGGTCCCGCCGCTTGCCACGCTGTCGTTACCGTTGTCAGAGTCGTTTTCAGAGTCGCCGTCCAGCACGACGCCGTATCCGCTGCCGGAACCGTTTTCGGAGCCGCCGCCGGTGCCGCCGCCTTCGGTGTAGCCGCTGTCCATGTTCGTACCGGCGCCGCCGTCCCGGTCATTTTTGACCATGACGCCGATGATGGCAGCCAGCGCCACGATGATCACCGCCATGACGGCGATGACGGCGATCAACACGCCGTTCCTGCCGCTCCCTCGCGGCCTGCGGCCACTGGGCGCGGGCGAGCCGGGGGCGTAGGCGTTTCCATAGAGAGAAGCGGTTCCATTATTATCCATGTTTAGCCCTCCTTGCTTCAACGGCGATCACGGCTCAAGATCCGGGGCGGTCAAGCTCAGCTCAGCTATGCCCGGCATCCAATATTGTAACCTTTCGCAGGCGTGTTGTCAAAACAAAAACCGGCACGTTCCTTCTACATCCCAAGAGCCGGGCATTTCTCTCCTGAGGGCCGCACAGATCGGCACGTTCCGTCATATAGTAAGAGCGGGCGCAAAGCCCAAAGGAGGATAATATGGCGGATTGTGTTGAAAACATGAACATCGTCCCCGGCGCTCAGGCAAACGGCCTGGGCCGCTATTGCTGCCCCAACCAGCCCTGCTGCCCCAGCATGATCGCGGGCCCCACCGGGCCCACCGGGCCCATGGGTCCTACCGGCCCTGCCGGCCATGTGGGTCCCATGGGTCCCACCGGCCCTACTGGCGCCACCGGCGCGACGGGCGCTGAGGGTCCCATCGGCCCCATGGGCCCCATCGGTCCGACTGGCGCGACGGGTGCGACTGGTCCGACTGGGCCCACTGGTCCTGTCGGTGCTACCGGTGCGACGGGCGCTACGGGCCCTGTGGGTCCTGCTGGCCCCATCGGTCCTACCGGACCCACTGGTCCTGTCGGGGCTACCGGGGCCACTGGCGCGACGGGGGCTATAGGCCCTGCCGGCCCTATTGGTCCGACCGGTCCTACCGGTCCTGTCGGGGCTACTGGAGCCACTGGTGCTGCGGGCCCCGCTGGTCCCATTGGTCCTGTCGGTCCCACTGGTCCGACTGGCCCTGTCGGCGCTACCGGTGCTGCGGGTCCTGTGGGTCCTGCTGGCCCCATTGGTCCGACTGGGCCTACCGGTCCTACCGGTCCTACCGGGCCGACTGGCCCTGCGGGCGCGGACGGAGCCCCTGCCACCCCGGCGGCCGCCGTGGCGGACATCGCCGCCCCGGCCACGGCCACGACGGCGGAGGTGGCCGCCACGCTGAACACGCTGCTGGCCAATCTCCGCGCCGCCGGCCTGCTGGACGGCACGGCCGCCGGCTGACGGCAGAATGATCGTCAGGGATGGCAGACCGTCGTCATGCCATCCCTGACCGTTTCTGTTTTGCCTCAGGCGCGCTTTTCGATGTGATCGTGCATCCGCCAGAACAGGCTGAGCGCCGTCTCCAGATCGTGGGCCTCCCAGGTGGCGGTCCCGTCCCGGAACTGCCCCTTCCAGGGGAAGCTGTCCGGCGGATCGAAGCGATAGCCCTCCGTCAAATCCAGCTCGCACACGCAGTGGTCGGAGAAGGGATACGCCGTCTTGCTCTCCCGCTCGCGCAGCGCCTCCTTCACGCCCTCGTAGATGAGCGGATAGGTCTCCGCCGGGGAGGGCTCCCAATGGCGGCTTTTATCCTTCACGGTGATGCACGTCACGTTGGCCGACAGCTCCAGCGCCTCCCGGTGGGACGCGGCGCAGCCGATGTTCGCGATATAGGGCACGTCGCAAAAGCACATGACGCTCTCGCCGATCTCGGCGACGTGGATGCCGTTGATATAAAACGACGCGATGGGCGGCGTGTGGATCGTGTGGGGGAAATAGGCGTTGGGCTCACCGTTTCTGGCGTGCTGTCCGACGGTGATAAGGCCGTAGGGCTCCGTGGCCGCCTGTCCCCGGATCCGGCTCCACAGGATGCTCCTGTCGGGCAGGTCGAACAGGCGGACCATGGGCGGGAGCTTCTCCAGCTCGATGTTGGACTCCCTGCACCCGGCAAAGTGCATGTCGAACAGGAGGATGTCGTCGATGCCCATGTCCGCTGCGGCGGCGCATACGGCGAGCACGTCGCTGGTGATGCACCCTCTGCCGTAGGATCTCCACAGCTTGTTCTCCGGGTACATCTCCTCGTGCCAGCAGGCCTCCCGGTTGGACTCGAATATGCCGCTGGCGCCCTCCATATCCGCGACGACGATCAGCTGCTTCATGCGCGTTCTCTCCTTTCTATGCTCATTCTCAGGATGGCTGCCGCCGGGCGTTCATCTCCGCCACCACGGCGTCGCTCTTGGCGGTCAGCTCCACCCAGGCGGGGCGGAACCCGCTCCGGATGGCGTTGCGCACCGACCGGACATTGGACCAGGCGGCGCAGTAAAAGGGCACCTTGCCCCGGGCCAGGATCTCCAGGGCCAGGCGGCTGGTGAGGGCCGAGGCCACGCCCCGCCGCCGGTGGCCGGGCAGCACGTCCACGCCGATCTGCCACATGCTGTCGCAGTCGGCGGAGCAGCCCGCCAGGCCGATGAGCCGGCCGCCGTCGTAGGCTCCCACCGCCAGCACGTCCAGCGTCCGCCGCTTTTCGCACAGCGCGTTGCTCCAGGCATCGGTGTAAAGCCCGGCGAAGTCCTCCGGATGCAGTATCCGCAGCTCGTAGGGGCAGTCCAGCGGCCGCAGGGCCGTCAGGTCCGGCAGGAAGTACTCCGCCATGAAGCACAGCCGCAGTCCCACCGGCCGCAGGGCGTCGTCCAGCACGTGCAGCGCCGGCGTCTCGAAGCAGCGCTCCGGCGGGAACCGGCCGATGTAGTCCGTCACGGCGGCCCGGCACTCCTCGCCGACGGAGGCCACCACGTTGTTCCCGTAGGAGACGAGATCACAGGCGAAGGGCAGCTCCAGATATCTTCTGGCGCCCGGGTCCGCCCGGGAGGCGACGACGACGTTTTCGCCGCGCTGAAAGTCCTCCGGCGCGCAGCTCAGGTCCACCGCCGATTGGCGCAGGGCGATCCGGAGGATGTCCTCATTGGTGAAGTCCATGATATCTCCTGAAAATGGTAGTGGGGTCATTATAGCATAACGCCGCAGGCGGGATGCTATAATGGGGCATGTTTTGCGGTTCCGGCGAAGCCGGGAGCAAAACCGCCTGAGATCATGTATAATAGCCGCTCTGCGGCTATTATAGCATAAGATGATCTTATTTTCTACAGACAAAGGGCGCGGGAGAGCTTCCCGCGCCCTTTTTGCCGTATGTGCTCCGATCCTCGTTACACGCCCAGGTATTCCCGCTGCTCCGGGGTGAGGGTGTCGATGGCGATGCCCAGGGTGTCCAGCTTCCGCCGGGCCACGGCCTCGTCGATCTCTCTGGGCACGGGGTAGACGCCGGGGGCCAGCTTGCCCCGGTTGTCCGCCAGATACTTGGCGGACAGGGCCTGGATGGCGAAGCTCATGTCCATGATCTCCGCCGGATGGCCGTCGCCGGAGGCCAGGTTCACCAGCCGCCCCTCGGCGATGACGAACACCGTCCGGCCGTTGGGCAGGGTATAGCCCACGATGTTGTGCCGGGCCTCGTGGGTGGAGACGGCGCACTTTTCCAGGGCGCGCATGTCCACCTCCACGTCGAAGTGGCCGGCGTTGGTGAGGATGGCCCCGTCCTTCATCAGGGGGAAGTGCTCCGCGGTGATGACCTTCTCGCAGCCGGTGACGGTGCAGAAGATGTCGCCGATCTTGGCGGCCTCGGCCATGGGCATGACCCTAAAGCCGTCCATCACCGCCTCGATGGCCCGGATGGGGTCCACCTCGGTGACGGTGACCCGGGCGCCCAGGCCCTTGGCCCGCATGGCCACGCCCTTGCCGCACCAGCCGTAGCCAGCCACCACCACGTCCTTGCCCGCCACGATCAGGTTGGTGGTGCGCATGATGCCGTCCCAGGCGGACTGGCCGGTGCCGTAGCGGTTGTCGAACAGGTGCTTGCAGTCGGCGTCGTTCACCAGCATGGCGGGGAAGCGCAGCGTGCCGGCCTTGGCCATCTGGTTCAGGCGGATAATGCCGGTGGTGGTCTCCTCGCAGGAGCCGATGACGCGGGGCAGCAGGTGGGCATATTTGGTGTGTATCCGGTGGACCAGGTCGCCGCCGTCGTCGATGATGATGTCCGGTCCCACGGACAGGGCCTTGTCGATGTTGGCGTCATACTCCTCCGGGGTGCAGCCGTGGAAGGCGTGCACCTCCAGCCCGCCGGCCACGAGGGCCGCCACCACGTCGTCCTGGGTGGACAGGGGGTTGGAGCCGGTGATGTGCATCTCCGCTCCGCCCCGGGCCATCACCCGGCAGAGGTAGGCCGCCTTGGCCTCCAGGTGCAGGGACAGCGTCACCTTCAGCCCGGCGAGGGGCTTGGTTTTTTCAAATTCCTCTCCGATGGAGCGGCACAGGGGCATGTTCCGCTCCACCCAGGCGATCTTTTTCTCCCCGGAGGGGGCCAGAGAGATGTCTCGGATGGTGCTCATGGTTCGTTTTCCTCCCTATGATAGGTCTCAGCTTTTATTTCTTGCCCCAGAATTTCCACCAGGGGCGCTTTTTCGTCTCGCCGTCGGAGGGGATCAGCGCCTCCTTGGGCTCCGGGATGGCGGCCTTCAGGGCCTCGGCCTTGTCGGTGCGCTCCCAGGCCACATCCAGGTCGTCCCGGCCCATGTGGCCGTAGGCGGCCAGCTGCCGGTAGATGGGCGTGCGCAGCTCCAGATCCCGGATGATGGCCGACGGGCGCAGGTCGAACACCTGCATCACGGCCTTCTGCAGGGTCTCGTCCGACTCCTTGCCGGTGCCGAAGGTGGTCACGTTCACGCTCACCGGGTTGGCCACGCCGATGGCGTAGGCGATCTGGACCTGGCAGCGGCGGGCCAGGCCGGCGGCCACGATGTTCTTGGCCACCCAGCGGGCAGCGTAGGCGCCGGACCGGTCCACCTTGGTGGGGTCCTTGCCGGAGAAGGAGCCGCCGCCGTGGGGGGCGCTGCCGCCGTAGGTGTCCACGATGATCTTCCGGCCGGTGAGGCCGGAGTCCCCCTGGGGCCCGCCCACCACGAAGCGGCCGGTGGGGTTGATGTAGTACTTGATGTCGCCCTGGTCGAAGCCGGTGGGGATGACGGGGGTGATCACCTCGCGGATGATGTCCTCCCGGATCTGCTCCGGCTCCACAGAGGGGGCGTGCTGGGCGGAGACCACCACCGTGTCCACCCGGACGGGGCGGTCATTCTCGTCGTACTCCACGGTGACCTGGGTCTTGCCGTCCGGCCGCAGGTAGGGCAGCGTGCCGTCCTTGCGGACCTGGGCCAGCCGGCGGGCCAGCTTGTGGGCCAGGCTGATGGGCAGGGGCATCATCTCCGGGGTCTCGTCGCAGGCGTAGCCGAACATCATGCCCTGGTCGCCGGCGCCGTTTTGCAGCTCCTCCGCCTCGCCGCCGTCCTTTTTCTCCTTGCTCTCGTTCACGCCCATAGCGATGTCCGGGGACTGCTCGTTGATGGAGGTGATCACGGCGCAGGTGTCGCAGTCCATGCCGTATTTGGCCCGGTCATAGCCCACCTCCCGCAGCACCTGGCGGGCGATATGGGGGATGTCCACATAGCAGCTGGTGGTGATCTCGCCCATCACGTACACCATGCCGGTGGTGGTGGTGCACTCGCAGGCCACATGGCCCTCAGAATCCTGGGCCAGGATGGCGTCCAGGATGGCGTCCGCGATCTGGTCGCAGATCTTGTCCGGATGGCCCTCCGTAACAGACTCGGAGGTGAACAGATAATGTCCCATAGCGATTCTCCTTTGCATAAAATTCCCGCGCCGGCGGGACAAAAAAAGAGCCCGCCGGATCGGCGGGTACAGAACAGCGTGTCTTATCTTTCGATCTTCACCGCCGGATTTGGCACCTTATGCGCTCCCGCACAGGTTGCCGGGCTTCACAGGGCCGGTCCCTCCGCCACTCTTGATAAGGCTTATGAAATTTTCTATCCACATTCTATCACGGATTCGGACAAAGTCAATAGCGTCCGGCGCATTTTCCCCGGCGGCCGGGGGAAGGGCCGGCCAAAAACTGGAAAAATTTCATAAATAGCTATTGTGCCGGGGCAAAAACTGTGGTACACTTTTCACAAAGGAGGTAATGCGATATGACATTCACATTTACCGGCAGAAAATTTGAGGCGTCCGATGAACTGAAGGCCTACGCGGAAAAGAAGGTCGGCAAGATCGACCGGCTGTTCCGCACGGACAGCGACGCGTCCGTCACCTTCAGCGCCGAGCGGGGCCGCTACACGGCCGAGGTCACCATCCGCAACAACGGCATGTTCTATCGGGTCGCCGAGACCACCAGCGATATGTATGCCTCCATCGACTCCGCCTGCGCCGCCCTGATCCGTCAGGTGCGCAAGAACAAGACCCGCCTGGAAAAGCGCCTGCGGGAGGGCGCCTTCGAGCGCAGCTCCTCGCCGGAGGTCATGCCTGAGGACGATGAGGAGACCCCGGAGTACAAGCTCATCCGCACCAAGCGCTTTGCCATCAAGCCCATGAGCCCCGAGGAGGCCATCCTGCAGATGGACCTGCTGGGCCACTCCTTCTTTGCCTTCCGCAACCAGGAGGAGGATGAGGCGTTCTCCGTGGTCTACAAGCGCAACGACGGCGGATACGGCATGATCTCCGACGCCCACGGTGAGTGATCGCTGACCGGTTTTTTGACAGACGGCCCCTGGGGCCGTCTGTTTTTTTCCGGGGCCGGGAACTTTTTTCTCCCGGCGGCGTCTGAGGGGTACAACAGGACATAAGGAAAGGATGGGACTTGCGATGAAAAAGAAACTGCTCGCCTGGGCGATGATCCTTCTGCTGACGGTGGGCCTTCTCAGCGGCTGCGGCGGCTCCGGAAAAGCCAGCGACAGCGCCGCTCAGACCGCGCCGTCGGAGGCCTGGGACATGGCGGCGTCCGAAGAGACGGCCGCCTACGACGGCAGCGCCGCCATGGATATGCCCTCCGCGCCCCAGGAGGGGGCCAAGATCATCTACACCGCCGAGCTGGACCTGGAGACCACCGGCTTCGACGAGGCGGTGAAGACCATCGCCGACCTGACGGCGGAGCTGGGCGGATACTATGAGTCCAGCAGCATCTCCAACGGCGGCACCTACCGCTCCGCCCGATATGCCGTCCGCGTGCCGGCGGAGAACTACCGCGCCTTCCTGGACCGGGCGGGCTCGGCCTGCCATCTGCTGGATCTGTATGAGTACACCGACGACGTCAGCATGGTCTACTACGACACCGCCGGCCGCCTGGAGACCCAGCAGGCCAAGCTGGAGCGGCTGCAGCAGCTGCTGCGCCAGGCGGAGAACATGGAGGACATCATCGCCATCGAGAGCGCCGTCGCCGAGACCGAGGAGCAGATCGACCGGCTCAGCGGCGAGCTGCGCCACTACGACACCCAGGTGGACTACTCCACCGTCAACGTGTACCTGCGGGAGGTCTACCGGCTCAGCAACGTGGAGGAGCCGGCCCAGGGCTTCGCCAGCCGCCTGGCCGCGGCGCTGAAGAGCGGCTGGAGCGGCTTCGTGACCGGGATGCAGAACATCGCCGTGGCCCTGGCCTACGGCTGGATGTGGCTGCTGCTGGCGGCGGTGATCGCCCTGATCGTCATCCTGATCGTGCGGCGCAGCGCCAAGCGCCGGGCCAAGGCCCGGGCCGAACATCCGGCCGCCTATGCCGCCCCCGTGTACACCGCCCCCCAGGAGAAGAAGGACCCTTGATCCAGCCCACGAAAAAAGCCCCGCTCAGCGAGCGGGGCTTTTTCTCTTCGCAGTCAGAAGCCGAAGCCAAAGCCGCCGAAGAACTGGCGGAAGAAGTCCTCCATGTCCATATATTCCTCCCGAGAGGGCTGCTGGACGGTCTCCTCCTGGGGCGGTTGGCTCTCCCCCAGGGTGGCGGTCAGGGTCAGCACGGTCCCGTTGCGCCAGACGGTGAGCTCCACCGTGTCCCCCACCGCGTAGGTGCGGACCATGCTGGTCAGCTCCGTGGAGCCGGCCACCGCCTTGCCGTCCAGGGCGGTGACGATGTCGTTCACCTGCAGCCCGGCCTCCTCGGCGGGGCTGTCGGGGTCGATGGAGGCGATGAGGGCCCCCGCCGCCAGGCCGTACTGCTCCGCCACCGAGGCGGGCACGGTCTTGCCGGACACGCCCAGGGTGGCTCGGTCGGCCACATAGCCGTGCTGGAGGATCTGGTTGGCCACATGGGCGGCGTCCTGGATGGGGATGGCGAAGCCCAGGCCCTCCACGCCGGTGGCGCTGGTCTTGGCGGTGACCACGCCGATGACCTTCCCCTCGGCGTTGTACACCGGCCCGCCGGAGTTGCCGCTGTTCACGGCGGCGTCGATCTGGAACATGCTGATGGGCACGGAGTTGGCGTCGGTGGTGATCACCCGGTCGGTGGCGGAGATGATGCCGGTGGTCATGGTGAAGTTCAGCTCGCCCAGGGGGTTGCCCACCGGGTATATCTCCCGGCCCACCACGATGTCCTCGTCGCTGCCCAGAGCCACGGGGGTCAGGCCGCTGGCGTCGATCTTCAGCACGGCCACGTCGTTCTCCTTGTCATAGCCCACGATGTCCGCGGTGTACTCCGTGCCGTCGTACATGAGCACGGACACGTCGTAGCCGCCCTTGCGGGCGTCCTCGATGACGTGGTCGTTGGTGAGGATATAGCCGTCGGCGCTGATGATGAAGCCGGTGCCGGACACGCTGGACGCGCTGACCTGGCCGAAGAAGTTGGTGTAGGTGATCTCTGTGGTCACGCCCACCACCTGCTTTTTCGCCAGCTCATAGATGGCCGCGCCCGCGCCGGTATAGGTCTGCGTCCCGTCCGACGCGCCCGTCACGGCGGCGTCGGCGCCGCCCTCGGGCAGCTGGGGCACGGCGGGCTCGTCCAGCAGGGCGTTGCCCCGGTCCTCCCCCCGGAGGAACAGATAGGACCCGCCCACCCCCAGGGCCGCCGCCAGGATGGAGCAGACCAGGCAAAGGGCGATCACCGCCGCCGGGCGCATCCCGGAGCGCTTCCGCTTCTGCTTCCGGTCCGGCGCCGGCTCCGGGGACGGCGCGGTATAGCCGCCGGACGCGCCGTAATGGGCGGACGCCTCGGACGGATCGCTCTGACTGACGCTGTAATATCCGTTGTCGTTATCGTTCATGGTAAAGCCTCCTGCGGAAAAACGTTCCGGATGGGTATAATGTATCCCGAAGGGGCCGGGATTTCCACTGGAAACTGTGAATAAATTATAGATATTTTGTGACGGCCGCGCCGGCGGACAGGGCGGCGCGGATTTTTTCAAACTGTTAACATTTTTCTCGTGAAAAAGTATTACTATAATCCCTGCAGAGCAGAAATACGCTCCGTGGGAGGCGCAGCTTGTCCAACGACCGTGAACCGCGGCCCTCCGAGCTGGAGGACCCGGAATATCATATCGTCCGCCCGGAACAGGATCGGTCGGCGTACAGCGACGCCTATTACCGCTCCGCCCCCCGGGAGGGCGGGGCTTCCTATGGCTATAACCCCGCCAGGTATTATACCGGCGGGGAGCCCTGCGGTCCCCATCGGGGGCAGATCGGCATCCGCGCCCTGCTGGCGCTGTGCCTGGCGGCGGTGATCGGCGCGGGCGTGCTGGGCATCGGCGGGCTGTATCTGCTCAGCCGGGACCGGCGGGAGGCCAGGCAGGAGGGGCAGAACGCCATCTCCGACGAGATCTATGCCCAGGTCAGCCAGGACCAGGACCCGGAGGGCCCGCTGACCGCGTCGGCCCCGCCGGCGGACGCCGCCGCCATCCCGGCGGAGGACATCTACGCCGCCGCCTGCGGCCAGGTGGTGGGCATCCGCTCCACCGACGGGCGCGTCACGGAGACCGGCTCCGGCTTCATCGTCACCGACGACGGCTACATCCTGACCAACTATCACGTGATCGAGACTGGCTATGCCCGGGGCCTGCCCATCACCGTGGTCACCCAGGAGGGGACGGAGTATACCGCCCAGGTGACGGGCACGGAGTCGGACAGCGATCTGGCAGTGCTGAAGATCGAGGCCGAGGGCCTGCATCCGGCCGCCTTCGGCGACGCGGACGCCACCGCCGTGGGCGAGCGGGTCTACACCGTGGGCGACCCCCTGGGGGACCTGCCCTATACCATGACCCGGGGGACCCTGTCCGCCCGGGACCGGCAGATCACCATCGCCTCTAACGCCACGGTGAACATGTTCCAGTTCGACGCCGCCGTGAACCGGGGCAGCTCCGGCGGCCCGCTTTATAATGCATACGGCCAGGTCATCGGCGTGGTCACCGCCAAATACGCCGCCGAGGGCGTGGAGGGCCTGGGCTTCGCCATCCCCTCCTCCGAGGCGGTGGCCATCGCCAACGAGCTGATCACCAAGGGCTATGTGTCCGGCAAGGCTTATCTGGGCCTGGTGCTGGACAACACCTACACCCCCTCGGTGGCCCAGTATTACCGCCGGGACCCGGGCGCCTACGTGGCCTCCGTCCAGGAGGGCAGCGCCGCCCAGCAGGCGGGCCTGCAGGCGGGGGACGTGATCACCGCCGTGGACGGCGCCGCCATATACAGCGCCGACGGCCTGGTGGCCGCCGTCAAGGGCTACAGCGCCGGGGACACCGCGGAGCTGACCGTGAACCGGAGCGGGGAGACGCTCTCCCTCGCGGTCACCTTCGGTCAGGCCGTACCCGAGGACGCCACATCCTGAATACCCCGCGCCGGACGGTCTGACCGCCGGCGCGAAAAATTTTTTCTTCGTCTGTGCAATAAAATCCCTTTTCCCCGCATTGCTTCTATGACAGGAGATAACAGCAACATGCAGTTGGGATCGGCAAAACCTGTGGAACAGGCCCCCGGCGGGATCCGCCTGGAGACCCTCCTGGCCGGGATCGCCCAGGGCGACCGGGAAGCGCTGGCAGAGCTCTATGGCGCCGTCCGCGGCGCGGTGTACGCCACGGCGCTGGGCATCCTCCGGAGCGTCCCGGACGCCCAGGACGTGACCCAGGACGTGTTCGTCCGGATCTGGGACAGCGCCGGCGGCTACCGCCCCCAGGGCACGCCCATGGCCTGGATCCTCACCATCGCCCGGAACATGGCCCTCATGCGCCTGCGCGGCAGCGGCCGCACCGAGCCCATGGATGAGGCGGCCTGGTCCGCGCTCTCCGCCCCCGGCCTGACGCCGGAGGACCGGACCGCCCTGCGGGCGGCGCTGGAACGACTCGCCGACGAGGAGCGGCAGATCGTGCTGCTCCACGCCGCCGCCGGATTGAAGCACCGGGAGATATCCCAGCTTTTGCAGATCCCTCTGGCCACCGTCCTGTCAAAATATCACCGGGCGCTGAAAAAACTGCGCACCCACATGGAAGGAGATGACGCCTTATGACCGACCGGGAACTGCTGCAGCGGCTGAAGACCGCCGTGGATCATACCGCTCCCGACGACGTACAGGACGTCCTCTCCCGCTGTGGGACGGGGAAAGGAACGGTCATTCACATGAACGAAGCGAAAAAGAGCAGAAAGAGCAAGAGCTGGACACAGGCGCTGATCGCCGCGTGCCTGGCGCTGGTCCTCCTGGCCGGAGGCGGCGGGATCTTCTATCAGCGCGCCTATGCCGTGGCCTCTGTGGTCAGTCTGGACGTGAACCCCAGCATCCAGCTGGAGGTGAATCGCAGCGAGAAGGTCCTGTCCTGCAGCGGCCTGAACGATGAGGGCCGTACCGTCCTGGCGGACATGGACGGCGGCAGGGACCTGAAGGGCGCCAAGCTGGACGTGGCGGTGAACGCCATCGTGGGCGCCCTGGTGCGCAACGGCTATCTGGACCATCTGGACAGCGCCATCCTCATCTCCGTGGAGGACAGCGACGCCGACCGTGGCGCCCGGCTCCAGCAGGAGCTGGTGGCCTCCGTGGACGGCGTGCTCCAGACCGCCGCCAACAACGCCTCGGTGCTGAGCCAGAACGTGGCCGCCAGCGCCGATCTGGACGCCCGGGCCCGGGAGAACAGCATCTCCACCGGCAAGGCCAGCCTGATCGACCAGGTGCTGGCCCTGAACGGGGAGCTGTCCTTTGAGGAGCTGGCGGGGCTGAGCGTGGAGGAGCTGCGGGATCTGATCAAAATCGGCGCGCCGGACATGCCCATCGGCCGTGACGCCGCGCTCCAGGCGGCGCTGGACTTCGCCGGCCTGACCAGGGAGAGCGTCCCCTACGTGGACGTGGACCCGGAGCTGGACGAGCGGGTGCCCTATTATGAGGTGGAGCTGGTCGTGGACGGCAAGGAGCAGGACTACGGCGTGCAGGCCTTCACCGGCGAGGTCATCCAGGGCGTCGCTATCCCCGACATGCTGACGCCGGGCCCGGCGCTGCCCCAGGACACCGCGGCCGTCACCGAGGCGGAGGCGGAGGCCATCGCCTGGTCGGACGCGGGCGTGGCGGAAAATGCCTCCACCGTGGTCAAGCAGGACTGGGACGACGGCAGGCTCCACTGGGACGTGTGGTTCACGGACGGCGGATATGAGTACGAATACGAGATCGACGCCGCCACCGGCGCCATCCTCAGCAGCGAGCGGGAGCCCGTCTCCCGGACCGTCACCTCCGTCACCGCACCGGTCTCCCCCGGCCCCGCTGCGGACAGCGGCGCCGCCTCCGGCGACGTGGGTGAGGCCGCGGCCAAGGCGGCGGCTCTGGCCCACGCAGGGCTGAGCGAGAGCCAGGTCACCCGGCTGACGTGCCAGCGGGACTACGACGACGGCCGGCTGGAGTACGAGATCGAGTTCCGGGCCGGCGGCTACGAGTACGAGTACACCGTGGACGGCGCCACTGGCTCCATCCTGGACCACGAGCGGGACTGGGACGACGACGTCCGTACCAGCGCCAGCAGCGCCCAGCCCGGCGGGACGGTCTCCTCCGGCGCGTCTCAGGACAGCCGCTACGACGACGACTGGGACTGGGATGACGACGATGACGATGACGATGACTGGGATGACGACCACGACCGGGACGACGATTGGGACGATGACGACTGGGACGACGACTGACCCGGCATCTCCAAGGAATAAAAACAGCGAGCGCCTCCGCCGATAACGGCGGAGGCGCTTTGCTTGTCAAACGACTCTATTAAAGTCCCTTCTGGGCGTTGACCTTGATGCCGGGGCCCATGGTGGAGGCGGTGACGCAGCTGCGGATGTACTGGCCCTTGGCAGCGGCGGGCTTGGCCTTCACGATGGCGCCGATCAGGGCGTCGTAGTTCTCCTGGAGCTTCTCAGGACCAAAGCTCACCTTGCCGATGGGGCAGTGGATGATGTTGGTCTTGTCCAGGCGGTACTCGATCTTACCGGCCTTGACCTCATGGATGGCCTGGGTCAGGTTGGGGGTCACGGTGCCCGCCTTGGGGGAGGGCATCAGGCCCTTGGGGCCCAGCACCTTGCCGAGACGGCCCACCACGCCCATCATGTCGGGGGTGGCGATGACCACGTCGAAGCCGAACCAGTTCTCGGTCTGGATCTTCTGGACCATGTCCTGTCCGCCCACGAAGTCGGCGCCGGCGGCCTTGGCCTCCTCTTCCCGCTCGGGCTTGCAGAACACCAACACGGTGCGGCTCTTGCCGGTGCCGTGGGGCAGCACGATGGCGCCGCGGACCTGCTGGTCAGCGTGACGGCCGTCCACGCCCAGCTTCACGTGCAGCTCGACGGTCTCGTCGAACTTGGCCTTGCTGGTCTTGCACACCAGGTCGAAGGCCTCCTGGGGATCGTATACGGTCTGCTTGTCAAAGAGCTTGGCGCTCTCTTTATAATTCTTGCCTCTGAACATTTGATACTCCTCCAAAAAATGTGGTTAAGCGGAAGTTTTCCTCCCACATATGGGGCGAATCACTCGCCCACCAGAACGCCCATGCTCCGGCAGGTGCCGGCGATCATGCTCATGGCCGACTCAATGCTGGTGCAGTTGAGGTCGGGCATCTTCTGCTCCGCGATCTTCCGCAGGTCTTCCTTGGAGATCGTGGCGACCTTGTCCCGCTGGGGCACGCCGGAGGCGGTCTCGATGCCGCAGGCCTTCTTGATGAGCAGGGCCGCGGGCGGGGTCTTGGTGATGAAGGTGAAGCTGCGGTCGGCATAGACGGTGATGACCACGGGGATCATCATGCCCATGTCGCCCTTGGTGCGCTCGTTGAAGTCCTTGGTGAACTGGCCGATGTTGACGCCGTACTGACCAAGGGCGGGGCCCACGGGGGGCGCCGGGGTAGCCCGGCCCGCCGGGACCTGGAATCTGACGTATCCAACTACTTTCTGAGACATTTTTTATTCTCCTCTGTCCTCGTATGATGAGGTAAGTCAAAAGTTATTCGTCTTTCACCGGCTCGATCTGGTCAAGCTCCAGATCCACCGGCGTCTCCCGGCCGAACATGGAGACGATGACCCGGACCCGGTCCTTCTCCGGCTCCAGCTCGTCCACCGTGCCGAGAAAGCCCTCCAGCGGACCGTCTGTCACCTTCACGGTATCGCCCAGGCCGAAGCCCACCACGATCTCGTGGCGCTCCACGCCCAGATCCAGCACCTCCCGCTCCGTCAGGGGGACGGGCTTGCCGTCCATGGAGACGAAACCGGTGGAGCCGCGGGCGTTGCGCACCAGGTGCCAGCTCTCGTCCGTGAGGATCATCTTCACCAGCACATAGCCGGGGAAGGTCTTGCGCTCATAGGTCTTCTCGCCGTTGTCGGTGTGCTCGGTGACGGTCTCCATGGGGATCTTGACCTCCAGGATGAGGTCCTCCATGTGCCGGTTCTCCGCCGCCTTCATGATGGAGGCGGCCACCGTGTTCTCATACCCGGAATAGGTATGAACGACGTACCATTTCGCGGATTCTGCCATGTTACGCGAAGATGTTGATCAGCGCCTTCACCGTCGCCTGGGCGGCGCTGTCAAAGCCCCAAAGCACGATGGCGCACACCACGATGACCACCAGGGCCACGCCGGTGTTCTTCATCGTCTGCTTGGGCGTGGGCCAGACGACCTTTTTCAGCTCGCTCTTCATGTCGCGGAACCACTTTTTCACCCGCGCGAAGAACTTCAGCTTCTCGTCTGTCTTCTTGACCGCGACCTTCGGCTGCGGGGCGGCCTTTTTTTCATCTGCCATTGTTCCCGGCCCCCCTTACTTGGTCTCCTGATGCAGTGTGTGCTTGCGGCAGAAGGGGCAATACTTGTTCAGTTCAAGCTTTTCCGTGGTATTTTTCTTGTTCTTGAACGTATTGTAGTTCCTCTGTTTGCACTCGCTGCAGCGCAGTACAACTTTGATCCTTGCGTCTGCTGCCATATTTTCGGCACCTCCTTGTTAAATTGCCTCCCTATTCCGGCCATAACGGGACGACCCGTCCGGACGGCAGGTAAAAGTTATCCTAGCATATCCCGGGGGAAAATGCAAGGGATATTTCATGATTTTTTGGCGGATGCGTCAAAGTTTCCGATCCCCGTTGCGTTCTCGCCGCCGGCGTGGTAACATGGGAGCCACAGAGTAGGGTCGGCCGCGTCATACCGCCGTGCGCGGTATCCAGTGCCGGGGGAACGGGAAGTTGTCCCCCGGACGAAACGGCGGCGAAGGGACCGCGGAAAATCTTTTTTCATTCCGCCGGCGCCCGCGCCAATGCCTGCGGTGGCCGCCCCGCATTCCGCTGGAGGGAATTGAATATGAAAAACGCCAAACGTCTCGTGACCGACGGGCTGTGCGCAGCGCTGTATGTGGTGCTGTCCAGCTTCCTCAGCCTCAACCTGGGGCCCATCAAGCTGTCCGTCAGCGGCCTGCCCGTGCTGCTGACAGGGCTGCTGTTCGGGCCGGGGGACGGCCTGGTGGTGGGCCTGCTGGGGGGCTTTCTGGGCCAGCTGCTGGGCCCCTACGGGGTGAGCGCCACCACGCCGCTGTGGATGCTGCCCGTGGGGGCGATGGGGCTCATCCCCGGCTGGTACGCCAAGTACAAAAACTATGACCTGCCCCGGGCCCATCTGGCCGCCGTGGTCTTCATCGCCCTGCTGGCGGACACCACCATCACCACCGGCGTGATGTATGTGGACTGTTTGGTGTACAAATACTCCTTCGTCACCTACTCGCCCTACATCGTCTGGCGGTACGTGGCGGACGTGATCAAGGCGGTGCTGTACACCTTGGTGCTGCCGCCCATGCTGAAGATACTGAGAAAGGAACGCACATGAGGATCATGGCCATCGACTACGGCGACGCCCGCACCGGCGTGGCCGTGTCGGACCCGCTGGGCATGCTGGCCGGCGAGACCTTTGTGATCAGGGAGTGGGACGCCGTCCGGCTGGCGGACGCCATCACTGCCGAGGCCAGAGCCAGGGACGCCTCCCCCCTGGTGTTGGGACTGCCCAAGAATATGGACGGCACCGAGGGCCCCCGGGCGGAGAAGTCCCGGGCGCTGAAGGCGCTGCTGGAGGAGCGGGGCATGGACGTGGTGCTCTGGGACGAGCGGCGCACCACCGTGGACGCTCACCGCATCCTGCGGGAGAACGGGAAAAAGGAGAAAAAGCACCGGTCCACCGTGGACGCGGTGGCGGCAGCGCTGATCCTGGAGGGGTATCTGGGCTCGCTGTGAGACATGAATGAAAAAGGCGCACCGCCGAAGCGGTGCGCTTTTCCTTGTCCATTTTACCGACCCAGGGCCGCGTCGATGTCCTTGCAGTACTCCTCGAACATCTCATCCGCGCTGTCCGCGCCCAGGGACGTGGAGGCGACGGTCCCGTCCGGGGCGATGATCACCGTATAGGGGATGCCCATGCTGGGATACAGCGCGCTGATGGACCCGTCCGTGTCCAGCACCACCGGGAAGTCGTAGCCCGCCTCCGCCATGAAATCCGCCACGGTCTGTTCATCCTCCTCCTGGTCCACGGCCACCAGGGCCAGCTCATCCCCGTATTTCTCCATCAGCCGGGGGAAGGCGGGCATCTCGCCCACGCAGGGATCGCACCAGGTGGCCCAGAAGTTCAGCAGGATCACCTTGCCCTCCTGGTCGGACAGGGTGTATTCCCCGCCGCCCAGCAGCGTGCCGGTGAAATCTGTATACCGGGTCCCCTCCAGGGGCACGTCCGGGATATCCTCCAGCGCGCCCGTCAGCTCCTCAGGAAGCTGCTCCTTCACATCCTCCGGCATGTCCGACAGGATGTCCTTCGCCACAGTCTGGGCGGAGCAGGCCGCCAGGGTCAGGCACAGCGCGGCCGCCATCACCAGGGCCACCAGCTTTTTTCCCTTGCTCTTCATGCTCTTTCTCCTTCTCGCGATCGTTTTTTATTATTATTGGTACAGCGCCAGGAATTCCTCCAGGCACAGGCCGTGCTCCATCATATACGCTGCGGCCTCCTGTCCCACGTACCGCAGGTGCCAGGGCTCGTATTCCACGCCGGTGATATCGGTCTTGCCGTCGGGATAGCGGACCACGAAGCCGTACTGGGCGCAGTGCTGCTCCAGCCAGAGCATCAGCCCGCTGCCGCCGATCCAGGGCTCCATCTCCTGATCCCAGCTCTCCAGGATGTCGGCGCAAAGGCCGGACTGGTGCTCGCTGCTGCCGGGATAGTTCACCGCCAGGCGGGTCTTTTCGTGGGCCTCGGCCTCGCTCAGCCCCTGGGCGGTGTACTGATCGATGTGGTTCCAATAGATGTAGTACTGGGTATCGTAGTCCCGATAGCCGGAGCAGAAATAGACGGTATAGCCCGCGGCCTTGGCGTCGGCGATCAGCTGGGACATGGCCGGGGCCACCCGGCTGTCCATGCTCTGTCCGTCGGCCACCTCGGTCAGCTCCGGCGGCGCGAAATCCTCCCCCAGGGGGTGGTCATAGTCGATGAGCCGCAGCTGCCAGCTGCCCGTGTCCACCGCCGGCGGGGCAGGCGTGGGCTCCGCCGTGGGCGGCGGGGATGGGGTGAGCTGCACGTCCGCCGGCGCCGCCGCTGTGGCCGTGGGGGCGGCCGTGGCCTCCGCCTGGGGCTCCTCATGGGTCTGCAGCACCCGGCTCAGCGCCCACACGGCCGCCACCAGGACCAACAGCAGCAATATGAACCGGCTCCCCGCGTTGGGGGACCGGGTCTTTTTTCCCGCGGCTGAACCGCTCATGGGCGCGCTCCTCTCCCTCTCAGCCGGCGAACCGGGTGGCCGTGGCCTCCGGAACGGCGGCATAATCCCACTGGTGATCGGTCTGGGCCAGCCTGTCGCTGGTCACATTGAAATAGTCCCAGTATTCCGGGCCCCACTGACCGGCGTCCTCCAGGCCGTACCAGCTGTCGTCATACAGGTCCCAGGTGGGGTCAGCGCAGTACCACTCCCCCTCCAGCCGGACCATGTTCCAGGCGTGGTCCTCCGTGCTGCCGTAGCTGGCCCCCGGCACGATGATGCACTCCACGCCGGCCATGTCCATGAGTAGCTGGAAGCTGGACGCCACGCCCAGGCACACCGCCCGGTGGGCCACCAGGCCGCCATAGGGGCCGTAGGAATCCCGGCTCACCTCCATCAGCGGGTCCTGATGGGCCCAGTCGTACACCAGGTTCCAGGTGATCCAGCCGTACAGGGCCCGCTCCTTATCATAATCGCTCATGCCCTCGGAGAGGGTCGAATCCAACACCTGCGCCGCGGCGTCGTATATGGCCCGGTCATACTCTCCCAACCCGGAGGGGTCTCCCGCCGCCCAGGCCGCCAGGATGGCCGAGGTGTCATAGATGGTCATATCGTCCGTGTGGGGCGGCACATATGCCGTCCGGCCGGCGGCCGGATCGGCGGTGGGCGCCGCCGTGGCCGTGGGCTCTGGCGTGGCAGTGGGCGCCGCCGTCTGCGCCGGCAGGGCCGTGGGGGGCGTGCCGCCTGTCAGGAGCGCCTCGGCCGTCTCACGGGCCAGCTCCGGCGCGGGACAGATGAGGAGCAGCGCATAGCCCTCCCGGACGACGGCCTCCGAGGCGGCGATCATCTCCGCCTCTGCGGGGGCGTAGCCGGTGAAATCCCCCTCCCGGGCGTGGATATACGCCTCCAGCGCTGCCTGGACGGCGGCCTCCTCCGCCCCGTCGGTCAGGGACAGCACGGCGATCTCAAAGGCCTCGGCCCCGCCCGCCCGATAGATGGCGCAGCCGCTCTGCTCCTCCGGCGTCAGGCCGTAATAGCCGCTGATATACGCCTCCAGCGCCGCCGGGTCCAGGGTCGCGTCCAGCCGCTCCAGCGCCGCTGGGTCACGGCCCTGGCTCTCCACCGCCGCCGCGGCCAGCTCCTCCGGCCCGCCGGCATAGGCGCTCTTCCCGCCGCCGCAGCCGGCCAGCAGCAGGATAAGGGCCGCCAGCAGCAACGACGGGACACGTTTTCTCTCTCTCATGCTCTCCCTCCGAACAGGGTCTCGTCCCAT
Source organism: uncultured Oscillospiraceae bacterium (assembly GCA_947626345.1). GTDB lineage: Bacteria > Bacillota > Clostridia > Oscillospirales > Oscillospiraceae > CAJOIG01. The sequence continues at coordinate 56,516 of CANQSF010000010.1, forward strand.
TATACGCCCCTTGCCGGCGGGAATCAACCGCCCGGCGGGGCATAAAACGACCTCCGGCCAGAGGGCCGGAGGTCTCTTTTCTTATCAGATCACTGGGCAGCGTTGAGCTTCTTCGCCATAGCGGATTTCTTGTGGGCCGCGTTGTTCTTGTGGATAAGGCCCTTGGCGGCCGCCTTGTCAACGGACTTCACGGCAGCTTTATAGGTCTCCGCAGCCTTTTCGCCATCGCCGGCCGCAACAGCCGCGTCGAACTTCTTCAGCTCGGTCTTCAGCGCGGATTTCGCCGCCTTATTCTTTGCGTTGGCGGCCTTCTGCAGCGCGTCCCTCTTGGCCGAGGACTTGATGTTCGGCATCTACTTGCACCTCCCTATAAAAGTCTGAACATGATGTCCGCAGATGAAGATTATAACAACACTTTTTCGGAAATGCAAGTATTTTTTTCATTTTTTGGCCAGAATAAAACCAAACGGACGGGAGGGATCAGCATGGTAGGATGCCGCACGGACCTGGCCACCGAGGAGCTGCCCCAAAACGGAGGGGAGCTGCCCGGGGTGCGCAGCCGGCAGTATGAGCGGGACGGCTTCGCCGTCACCGACGTGGAGGTGCTGGATCAGCAGGGTTCAAATGTATTATGTAAACCAATTGGCCGGTATCTCACCGTGGATATGGAGAGCTTTTTTCGCCGGGAGGAGGATTCCTTCCCCCGGGCGGTGACGCTGCTGGCCGCCTGCATGGGGCAGCTGCTGCCCCTGGCCCCGGACGCCAGCATCCTGGTGGCCGGGCTGGGCAACAGCGCCATCACCCCGGACGCGGTGGGCCCGGAGGCCGCCGCCTCCACCCTGGCCACGCGGCACCTGAAGGCCCAGCTGCCGGACGATTTCGCCATGTTTCGACCGGTGAGCGTCTGCTGCACCGGGGTATTGGGTACCACGGGCATGGAGAGCGCGGAGCTGCTCCGGGCCATCGCGGGTGCCGTCTCCCCCGCCGCCATCGTGGTGGTGGACGCCCTGGCGGCCCGGTCGTCGGAAAAGCTGTGCCGGACGGTGCAGCTGACCGACACGGGCATCATCCCCGGCTCCGGCGTGGGCAACGACCGGGCGGAGCTGAGCCGCGGCAACCTGGGCGTGCCGGTGCTGGCGGTGGGGGTGCCCACGGTGGTGGACGCCGGCGGCGGGCTCATCGTCACCCCCCGGGAGATCGACAAGTACGTCAGAGACGCCGGCAAGCTCATCGCCTACGCGTTGAACATGCACTTTCACCCGGGCCTGTCGGTGTCGGACATCGACATGTTCGTGGGGTGATCTGTCGTTTATGCGGCCCCTCCCATCGCCGCAGGGCGATACCATATCGGCGGCCCCCTTGTCAAAGGGGGCTGTCGAGCGAAGCGCTGACTGGGGGATCGTAACAGCCCCTCCGAGCGCCGCAGGCGCACTGCTTATGGCCCCCTTGTCAAAGGGGGCTGGCGGCGCGAAGCGCTGACTGGGGGATTGTCTGCTGCGGCGAACTCCGCGAGGCTTGTTGTTTCACGTGAAACATTGGCGCTGTCATATCGAAAATGTTTCACGTGGAACATTGCCAAACCATAGAATATCTGCTATAATTGCGGGGCATCACAAGGAGGACGGACTATGGGCAGAGTCGTGTGCTTCGCAAATCAAAAGGGCGGCGTGGGCAAGACCACCACGTGCGTCAACCTGTGCGCCGCCGTGAAGGACAAGCACCGGAACATCCTGCTCATCGACGCGGACCCCCAGGGCAATGCCACCACCGGCATGGGGGTGGACAAGCACACCGGGGCCACGCTGTATGACGTGCTCATCCGGGGCGCGGCCATCCAAAGCGCCGTCGTCCAGACCCGATACGGGGACGTGGTGCCCGCCAACCTGGACCTGTCCGGCGCGGCGGTGGAGCTGGTGGACATACCGGACCGGGAGCTGGTGCTGAAAAAGGCCATCGCCCCCATCCGGGACCGATACGACTACATATTCATCGACTGTCCCCCCTCTCTGGGGCTGCTGACGCTGAACGCCCTGGCCGCGGCGGACACGGTGCTCATCCCCATGCAGTGCGAGTTTTACGCCATGGAGGGCCTGACGGATCTGATGACCTCCATGCGGCTGACGAAAAACCGCTTCAACCCATCCCTGAAGATCGAGGGGATCGTGCTGACCATGTACGACCGGCGGCTCAGCTTCGCCTCCCAGGTGGCCCAGGAGGTGCAGCGGTACTTCGGCAAGGCGCTGTATAAGACCGTGGTGCCCCGGAACGTGCGCATCGCGGAGGCGCCCAGCCACGGCAAGCCGGTGAGCGCGTACAGCCGTCTGTCCCGGGGCGCGGAGGCATATGACTGCCTGGCCATCGAATTTTTCCGCCACAACCACACCATAGACGTATAAGGAGGCGCGTATGGCACCGAAAAAAGGCGTGGGCCTGGGCACCGGCCTGGGGGCCCTGTTCGGGGACGAGCCGGTCCAGCCGGCCCAAACACTGCCCATCAGCAAGGTGGAGCCCCGATCCGGACAGCCCCGCACCCGCTTCGACGAGCCCGCCCTGCAGGAGCTGGCCGATTCCATCACCCGGCACGGGCTGCTCCAGCCCATCACCGTGCGGAAGCTGGACTCCGGCTATTATCAGATCATCGCCGGGGAGCGACGCTGGCGGGCGGCCCGGCTGGCGGGTCTGGCAGAGGTCCCGGTGCGGATCGTGGAGGCCGACGACAAGCAGGCACAGGAGCTGGCGCTGGTGGAGAACCTGCAGCGGGAGGACCTGAACCCCATGGAGGAGGCCCGGGGCTATCGGGCGCTAATGGAGGACTTCGGCCTGACCCAGGAAGCGGTGAGCCAGAGCGTGGGGCGCAGCCGTCCCGCCGTGGCCAACGCCCTGCGGCTGCTGACGCTGCCGGAGGAGCTGGCGAAATGGGTGGAAAAGGGCGATCTCTCCGCCGGCCACGCCCGGGCACTGCTGCCCATCGAGGACGAGGCGCTGCAACTGCAGGCGGCGAAGCAGGTGATGGAAAAGGGCCTGTCCGTGCGCCAGACCGAGGCGCTGGCCGCCAATCTGCTCAAAGCGCCCAAAAAGAGCCGTTCCGCGCCGGCGGTGGATTACGCCGCCCACGTCAGCGACCAGCTGGGACAGGCGCTGGGACGGAAGGTACATATCATCGACGGCCGGAAAAAAGGCCGCATCGAACTGGAATATTACGGCGCCGACGACCGGGAGGCCCTGCTGCAGGCGCTGTTCACACTGAAAAAGTAGAGAGGACGATCATTATGCTGGACATCAGATTCGTGCGGGAGAATCCCGACGCCGTCAAGGAGAACATCAAAAAGAAGTTCCAGGACCAGAAGCTGCCCCTGGTGGACGAGATCCTGGACCTGGACGTACAGCTGCGGGCCGCCAAGACCGAGGCCAACGACCTGCGTGCCAAGCGCAACGCTCTGTCCAAGCAGATCGGCATGCTCATGGGCCAGGCGAAAAAAGACCCCTCCAAAAAGGAGGAGGCGGAGGCCGTGAAGGCCCAGGTGGCCCAGCAGGCCGCCCGTCTGGCGGAGCTGGAGAAGCTGGAGCCGGAGCTGGAGAAAGCCCTGACCGAAAAGCTCATGGTCATCCCCAACATCATCGACCCCTCCGTGCCCATCGGCCCGGACGACAGCTGCAACGTGGAGCTGGCCCGGTTCGGCGAGCCGGTGACGCCGGATTTTGAGGTGCCCTACCACACCGACATCATGGAGCGGTTCAACGGCATCGACCTGGACGCCGCCCGGCGGGTGGCCGGCAACGGGTTCTATTATCTGAAGGGCGACATCGCCCGGCTCCACTCCGCCGTGCTGGCCTACGCCCGGGATTTCATGATCGACAAGGGCTTCGTGTACCACATCCCCCCCTTCATGATCCGCAGCGCGGTGGTGAACGGCGTCATGTCCTTCGCGGAGATGGACGCCATGATGTACAAGATCGAGGGGGAGGACCTGTACCTGATCGGCACCAGCGAGCACTCCATGATCGGCTCCTTCATCGACCAGATCATCGACGAGGAGAGGCTGCCCATCACCTACACCAGCTATTCCCCCTGCTTCCGCAAGGAAAAGGGCGCCCACGGCATCGAGGAGCGGGGCGTGTACCGCATCCACCAGTTCGAGAAGCAGGAGATGATCGTGGTGTGCCGGCCCGAGGAGAGCATGGACTGGTACGAGAAGATGTGGCGCTACAGCGTGGAGCTGTTCCGGTCCATGGAGATCCCCGTGCGGCAGCTGGAGTGCTGCTCCGGCGACCTGGCGGACCTGAAGGTGAAGAGCTGCGACATCGAGGCCTGGAGCCCCCGGCAGCAGAAGTACTTCGAGGTCTGCTCCTGCTCCAACCTGGGCGACGCCCAGGCCCGCCGCCTGCGCATCCGGGTCCGGGGCGCGGACGGGAAGCTCTACCTGGCCCACACCCTGAACAACACCGTGGTGGCGCCGCCCCGGATGCTCATCGCCTTCCTGGAGAACCATCTGCAGGCGGACGGCTCCGTCACCATCCCGGAGGTCCTGCGGCCCTATATGGGCGGGAAGGACCGGCTGATCCCCAGCAAATAACACAATATATAGAGACGAGGCCGTTCTCAGAGAACGGCCTCGTTTTTTATGCTCCCTCTCCAGGCTCGCCGGGACAAAGCCGGTCCAGCAGCTGGCGGCACTCCCTTCGGGTCCACACCGCCGGGCTCACCATCCGGGGATTGGCGATGGCCGCGGCCATGTCCGCGATCTCCGCCGCCTGGGTGGCGGTGACGCCCTCCAGCGTGTCCGGCAGGCCCATGCGGAAAGCCGCCGCCCGCAGCCGGGCGATCAGCGCCGCCGCCCGGGCGGACCGGTCCCCGTCCTCCTCCAGATCGGCCATCACCGCCAGGGAGGCCAGCCGCTCGTGGGCGGAAATACCATATTTTTCCAAAACAGCCGGCAGGATCGCGGCGCACGCCGGGGCGAACGCCATGCCGCAGACGGTCTGCGCCGCCCGGATCATGGCCCGGGCATACCCGCCCGCGCCGGTGCCGGAGGCCACCCGCCCGGCGATTCGGGAGGCGGCCAGCAGATCCGCCCTGTCCCGGGGGGTGCCGCCGGTGTTCCAGCAGGGCTCGAGACTGGCGAAAAACAGCTCCGTCCCCTGGGCGGCCCGGGTCATGGCGGCGCTATCCTTGGGCGAGGCGGCCAGAAAGGCCTCCACGCACCGGCACAGGCCGTTCATCCCCCCGTCCGCCACCTTCTCCCGGGGGGTATCCGCCAGCAGGTCCGGATCGGACACCGCCACCGCGGGCATCAGCGCCTCTCCCTCCAGGAAAAACACCGTCCCCCGGCCGTCGGTGACCGTGGCGCCGGCCATGGACTCGGCGCCGCTGCCAGCCGCCGTGGGCACCGCGATGACCGCGGGCACCCGCCGACGGGGCACCCGGCCGGCGCCGGCCATATCCAGGATGGTCCGTCCCTTGCTCTGGGTCCGGGCGGCGGCGGCCTTCACCAGGTCCAGCACCGCATCGTCCCCCACCGCGATGAGGCAGTCGCGCCCCTCGTCCCGGAAGGCCGCGGCGATCCGCTCGCCCTCCGCCGCCGTGGGCCGGGCGGGCAGATCGTCCAGCACCCGCAGGGGCACGTCGTTCTGCTCCAGGGCCTGGCGCAGCCGGAACCCGGCGGCGGCGCTGTCCGCGCCGACGACCATCAGCGGCGCGCGGAGCTGACGGTCCCGCAGGAGCTGGCCCAGCGCGTAGATCGCTCCCGCGCCGGTCTCCAGCACCTGCTTGCGGGCAGGGCGCAGTCTTCCGCCCGCCCGCCGGACCGTCTGTATCGTCCGGCACAGGACCGTGGTCATCACGCCCATGGACTTCCCTCCCAAAAAATTGGAAATAACTTCAAGTTTTTTCTCATTATACCATGGCTTTTCCTTCTGCGCAAGGGGTCACCGATCCTTCGGCCGCCCGGATGGGCTTATGCGCGGTTTTTGGGGTGACAAATCGCGATCATATTGTTATAATAAGGAAAAGCAAGTACGAGGTGATGCGCAATGAAGCTGATCTGGCATGGCCACAGCTGCTTCGCCGTGCAGGCGGAGGGCTATACGGTGGTCTTCGACCCCTATGAGGATGGAAAGGTCCCCGGCTGCGGGCCCCTGCGGCTGACCGCGGACGCGGTATACTGCTCCCACGAGCACGGCGACCACAACGCCCGCCATCTGGTGACCCTCACCGGACGGGACTGCCCCCTCGCCGTGGAGACGGTGGCCGCCTATCACGACGACAAGCGGGGCCTTCTGCGAGGCAAAAACACCATCCACATCCTCTCCGCCGAGGGGCTGCGGGTGGCGCACATGGGCGATCTGGGCCACACGCTGAACCACCGGACCCTGGAGGCCATCGGCCAACTGGACGCGGTGCTGCTGCCCGTGGGCGGGTATTATACCATCGACGCCCGCACCGCCAACGCCGTGGCCCAGTCCCTGGGCGCGCGGGTGGTGATCCCCATGCATTACCGGCTGGGGGACATGGGCTTCGACGTGCTGGGCACGCTGGACGCCTTCACCGCCCTGCGCCGGGACGTGCGCCATTACGATACGAATACGCTGGAGCTGGGCCCGGACACTCCTGCACAGACGGCGGTGCTGACCTATGGAGAGTAAGCGGTATTACGGCGTGGACGTGGGCGGCACCACGGTGAAGATCGGCCTTTTCCAGGACGAACAGCTCCTGGAGAAGTGGAGCGTGCCCACGGATATATCCGACGGCGGCAGCCACATCATCCGGGACATCGTCCGCAGTCTGCCCGGTCCCGCCGACGGGGCGGCCATGGCGGTGCCCGGCGCGGTGCTGCCCGACGGGACGGTGAACCGGTGCGTGAACCTGAACTGGGGCGTGTGCCGGCCGGGGGACGAATTTGCCGCCCTCACCGGCATCCCCTGCCGGGTCCTGAACGACGCCAACGCCGCGGCCCTGGGCGAGCAGCGCCTGGGGGGCGGCCGGGGCCATGAGAGCGTGCTGTTCGTGGCGCTGGGCACCGGCGTGGGCGCCGGGGTGGTGCTGGACGGCCACGTCCGGGCCGGGACCCATGGGGCCGCCGGGGAGATCGGCCACCTGTGCTGGGACCCCAGCGAGGCCGGCGCGCCCTGCACCTGCGGCCGCCGGGGGTGTCTGGAGCAGTACAGCAGCGCCACGGGCATCGTGCGGCTGGCCGTCCAGGCCGGCGTGACCGGTCTGAGCTGCAAGCAGATCCTTGACGGCGCCGCCGCCGGCGACCCGGTGCTGGAGGCGGTGGCGGACCAGGCCTTCGACGCGCTGGGCTGGGGCATCGCCGCGGCTGCGGCGGTGATCGACCCGGAGGCGGTGGTCCTGGGCGGCGGCGTGGCCCTGGCGGGGGAATACCTGCGGGCCAAGGTCCAGGCCGCCTTTGACCGGTTCGCCTTCCACGCCTGCCAGGGCACGCCCATCTATCTGGCCGCTCTGGGCAGCGACGCCGGGCTGATCGGCGCGGCCCTTTACGCCAAGGACGCCGGCTGCTGATCCGGCCGCAGAAAAGAAAGAAGGTCCCTCATGAAGCTCTCTCTGATCGTGCCCTGCTACAACGAGCAGGAGGCCCTCCCCATTTTTTATAAAGAGGTCACCGCCGTGATGGCGCAGATGGACTGCGCTTATGAGCTGCTGCTGATCGACGACGGCTCCCGGGACGGCACCCTGGCGCTGATGAAGTCCCTCGCCCGGGAGGACGAGCACGTGGTATGGCTGTCCTTCTCCCGCAACTTCGGCAAGGAGGCGGCCATGTACGCCGGCTTCTGCAACGCCACCGGGGATTATGTGGCGGTGATGGACGCGGATATGCAGGACCCGCCCTCTCTGCTGCCCAGGATGGTGGAGATCCTCGCCGACGGGGAATATGACAGCGTGGCCGCCCGCCGGACTGACCGGTCCGGGGAGCCGCCGGTGCGCAGCTGGTTCTCCCGGCAGTTTTACCGGCTCATCAACCGGCTGTCCGACGCGGAGATCGTCAGCGGCGCCCGGGATTTTCGCCTGATGCGCCGGGACATGGCGGACGCCATCGTCCGCATGGGCGAGTACAACCGCTTTTCCAAGGGCATCTTCGGCTGGGTGGGCTTCAAGACCTATTGGCTGCCCTATGAGAACGTGGAGCGGGTGGCCGGCGAGACCAAGTGGAGCTTCTGGAAGCTGTTCAAATACGCCGTGGACGGCATCATCAACTTCTCCCAGGCTCCGCTGAGCATCGCCTCCTGGTTCGGCATCGGCATGACGGCCTTCTCCTTTTTCATGCTGTGCTTCATCGTGCTGCGGCGGCTGATCTTCGGCGACCCGGTGGCCGGCTGGGCCTCCACCATCTGCGTGATCGTGTTCATCGGTGGGCTGCAGATGTTCTTCTTGGGCATCATCGGCCAGTACCTGGCCAAGACCTACGTGGAGAGCAAGCACCGGCCCCATTACATCGTCTCCGACACCAACGGCGAGGACATCAAAAAGATCGGCTGAGGCCCACAAAACACCGATCCCCCGGACATTCGTCCGGGGGATCGTTATTATATGTACGGTTTCATAATCTCATAGCAGGCCGCGGCGGTGTAGCAGTCCGCCAGGGCCCGGTGGGCCGTGTCCGGCACCACGCCGAACCGCTCCGCCAGGTCGCTCAGCCGGTGGTGCTCCATCTCCGGATGCAGCCGCCGGGAGATGCGCATGGTGTCCACAAAGTCGTTGGACACCGGCGCCAGGCCCAGGGAAAGGGCCTTGTCGTAGAGGAAATTCACGTCGAAGTTCACGTTGTGGCCCAGGATCACGTCCGTGCTCACGAAGTCCAGAAAATAGGGCAGTACGTCGGCCAGGGGCGGCGCGGTCCACAGCATATCGTCGGTGATGCCGGTCAGCTCGGTGATGGCCGGGGGCAGGCCGAATCCAGGGTTTATGAGCAGGCTCACCTCGTCCCGGGGCCGGCCGGCCCGGAACCGCACCGCGCCCACCTCGATGATGGCGCTGTACCGGGGGCTCAGACCGGTGGTCTCGATGTCCACCGCCACGTAATCGTCCAGGGCCAGCAGCAGGCTCTGTCCCTTATAGGGACGGGCGGGCGGCGCTTTTTGCGCGAGGGGGCTCATTTTCCCGCGTACCGGTCCCGCTGGGCCACGGCCATGGCGTCGCAGCGGTTATTGTACTCGTTGTCCGCGTGGCCCTTCACCCAGCGGAAGGCCACGGCGTGCTTTTGCAGCAGCGCGTCCAGGGCCTGCCACAGCTCCGCGTTTTTCAGCCCGCCCTTTTTGGTGAAGCCGGCGGCCTTCCATTTGGCGAGCCACCCCTCGTTCAGGGCCCGGGCGATATACTGGCTGTCGGTGTACACCGTCACGGCGCAGGGCTCCTTCAGCGCCTCCAGCGCCCGGATCACGGCGGTGAGCTCCATGCGGTTGTTGGTGGTCTCCCCCTCGCCGCCGCTCAGCTCTTTTTCCGCCGCGCCGTAGCGCAGCACGGCCGCCCACCCGCCGGGGCCCGGGTTTCCCGAGCAGGCCCCGTCGGTGTATACGGTCACGTTCTTCATGCCTGGTCCGCTCCGGCGCTCTCCTCCTGGTCCTTGTCGGCCAGCGCGATGGAGATGATGCGGCTGCCGTCCGCCACCCGCATCAGGCGCACGCCCTGGGTGGCGCGGCCGTAGACGGAGATGGCCCCCGCGTCGGTGCGCAGGATGGTGCCGTCGTCGCTGATGAGCAGCAGGTCCTCCTGGCCGGTGACCAGCTTCATGGCCACCACGGGCCCGGTCTTGTCGGTGACTTTATAGTTCTTCATGCCGTAGCCGCCCCGGGCCTGGGTCTCCCCGCCCCGGAGGTACTCCGCGCCGGGCGTGCGCTTGCCATAGCCGTTGGCGGTGACGGAGAGCACCATATCCCCGTCGTGCACCGCGTCGGCGCCCACCACGCGGTCGCCTTCCCGGAGCTTGATGCCCCGCACGCCCATGGCCGTGCGGCCCATGGCACGGGCGTCCGTCTCGGCGAAGCAGATGGCCGCGCCGTCCGCCGTGGCGATGAGGATCTTCTGGTCCCCGTCGGTCAGGCACACGCTCACCAGCTCGTCGCCCTCGTCCAGAGTCAGGGCCCGGATGCCGCCGCTGCGGATGTTTTTCAGCTCCGTCAGGGCCATGCGCTTGACCGTGCCCTGGGCGGTGGTGAAGAGGATGTATTTGTCCGGCTCGATCCCTCGGATGTGCAGCATGGCCTGCACCTTCTCCCCGGGCTCCACCGGCACGAAGTTGACGATGGGGGCGCCCCGGCTGGTCCGGCTGGCCTCGGGGATGAGGTATCCCTTGCGGCTGTAGACCTTGCCCATGGAGGTGAAGAACAGCAGGATGTCGTGGCTGGAAGCGGTGAACACCGTCTCCACATAGTCCTCCTCCCGGGTGGCCATGGCGCGGATGCCCTTGCCGCCCCGGTTCTGGGCCCGGTACTCGCTGGCGGCGAGGCGCTTGATGTAGCCGTTGTGGCTCATGGTGTAGACGCACTCCTCCTCCGGGATCAGGTCCTCGGCGTCGATCTCACCGAACACGTCCTGGATCTCGGTAAGGCGCTTGTCGCCGTACTTGTCCCGGATGGCGATGAGCTCGTCCTTCAGCACGCCCCGGAGCATCTCGTCGCTGGCCAGGAGCTTTTCGTAGTAGGCGATCTTCTCCTCCAGGTCCTTGTATTCCGCCTCCAGCTTCTCCCGGTTCAGGCCTTGCAGGGCGATGAGCCGCATATCGCAGATGGCCTGGGCCTGCACGTCGTCCAGGCCGAAGCGCTCCATGAGCCGGACCTTGGCGTCGTCATAGCTGGTGCGGATGATGTGGATGACCTCGTCGATGTTGTCCTGGGCGATGAGCAGTCCCTCCAACAGGTGGGCCCGCTCCCGGGCCTTGCGCAGATCGTACCGGGTCCGGCGGATGATGACCTGCTCCTGGAAGGCGATGTACTCGTCCAGCATGTGCCGCAGGGACAGGATCTTCGGCTGCTTCTGGTCGTCCACCAGGGCCAGCATGATGATGGAGAAGGTGGACTGCAGTGCCGTCTGGGCGAACAGGCGGTTGAGGACCACCTGGGGGTTGGCGTCCCGCTTCAGCTCGACGACGATGCGCATGCCGTTGCGGTCCGTCTCGTCCCGCAGGTCGCTGATCCCTTCCAGGCGCTTGTCCTTCACCTGGTCGGAGATGGAGCGGATCAGCTGCTTTTTGTTCACCTGGTAGGGCAGTTCCGTCACCACGATGCGGGTGCGGTGGTCCCGGCCGTACTCCTCGAACTCCGTCCGGGCCCGCAGGGTGATCTTGCCCCGGCCGGTGGCGTATGCCTGGCGGATGCCGGCCCGGCCCATGATGATGCCCTTTGTGGGGAAGTCCGGGCCCTGGATGTGCTCCATCAGGTCGGCCAGTCCCGCGTCGGGGTCATCCAGCACGCAGACGGTGGCGTCGATGACCTCCGTCAGGTTGTGGGGCGGGATACTGGTGGCCATGCCCACAGCGATGCCGCTGGAGCCGTTGACCAACAGGTTGGGGAACCGGCTGGGCAGAACGCGGGGCTCCTTGCGCTCCTCGTCGAAGTTGGGGTCCCAATCCACCGTGTCCTTGTCGATGTCCCGGACCATCTCGTTGCAGATCTTGGACATGCGGGCCTCGGTGTACCGGTAGGCCGCGGGCGGGTTACCGTCCACGTCGCCGAAGTTGCCATGGCCGTCCACCAGGGTGTAGCGCAGGGAGAAATCCTGGGCCATGCGCACCATGGCGTCATAGACGCTGGCGTCGCCGTGGGGGTGGTAGTGGCCCAGCACTTCGCCCACGCAGGTGGCGGATTTTTTGAAGGGCTTGTCGCTGGTCAGCCCCGTCTCATACATGGAATAGACGATGCGCCGGTGCACGGGCTTCAGCCCGTCCCGCACGTCGGGCAGGGCCCGGCCCACGATGACGCTCATGGCGTATTCCCGGTAGCTCGTCTGCATTTCCCGGACCAGCTCGCTCTCCACGATATGCTGTTCGGGGAAGGCGATGTCCTCCGGCTTATAGTCTCTGTTGTGTGCCATTGTGCGTCACCTCCTCAGTAGTCCAGATTCACGGCGTATTTGGCGTTTTCCTCGATCCACTGCTTGCGAGGCTCCACCTCTTCGCCCATGAGCACGGTGAAGATCTGGTCCGCCGCCACCGCGTCCTCCAGGGTGATGCGCCGCAGGGTGCGCTTTTCCGGGTCCATGGTGGTCTCCCACAGCTCGTGGGGGTCCATCTCGCCCAGGCCCTTGAACCGGTTGATGTCCACCTTGGCGTTGGGATTATCGGCGCGCATCTCAGCGGAGATGGCGTCCCGCTCCGGCTCGGAGTAGGCCACCCGCTGCTGCTTGCCCCGGGTCAGCTTGAACAGCGGCGGCACGGCGGAATAGACATAGCCGTTTTCGATGAGCGGCCGCATATAGCGGAAGAAGAAAGTCAGCAGCAGCGTGCGGATATGGGCGCCGTCCACGTCCGCATCGGCCATGATGATGATCTTGTGGTAGCGGAGCTTATCCATGTTGAACTCCTGGCCGATGCCGGCGCCCAGCGCCACGATCAGCGGATAGAGCTTGTCGTTGCCGTAGATCTTGTCGGCCCGGGCCTTCTCCACGTTCAGCATCTTGCCCCACATGGCCAGGATGGCCTGGAAGCGGCTGTCCCGCCCCTGGATGGCGGAGCCGGCGGCGGAGTCGCCCTCCACGATGTACAGCTCGCACAGGGCCGGGTCCCGCTCGTTGCAGTCCTGGAGCTTGTCGGGCATCTGGCCGGACTCCAGTCCGGTCTTGCGCCGCACGCTCTCCCGGGCCTTCCGGGCGGCCTCCCGGGCCCGGGAGGCGGTCATAGCCTTGTCCACGACGGCCTTGCCCACGGCGGGGTTCTCCTCCAGGAACTGATCCAGCTTGTCGCTGACCACGCTGTCCACCAGGGTGCGCATCTCGGAGTTGCCCAGCTTGGCCTTGGTCTGGCCCTCGAACTGGGGGTTGGTGAGCTTGACGGAGATCACCGCCGTCAGCCCCTCCCGCACGTCCTCGCCGGAGAGGGTCTCGTCGTCCTTGAGGAGCTTAGCCTTGTGGCCGTAGGCGTTGAGCACTCTCGTCAGGGCCGTCTTGAAGCCGGTCTCGTGCATGCCGCCCTCGGGGGTGTGGATGTTGTTGGCAAAGGAGACCAGCGCCTCGTTGTAGCCGTCGTTCCACTGCAGGGCCACCTCGGCGGTGGAGTCGGACCGGTCGCCGGACATATAGATGACCTGCTGGTGGACGGGGGTCTTGTTGCGGTTGATGAAGGTGACGAACTCCCGGATGCCGCCCTCGTAATACATCTCGTCGAAGGCCTCTTTTCCCGGCCGCTCGTCCTTGGTGGAGATGCGCAGGCCGGCGTTCAAAAACGCCTGCTCCCGCATGCGCACGTGCAGCGTCTCATAGTCATAGACCGTGTCGTCGAACATCTCCGGGTCCGGGTGGAAGCGCACCACCGTGCCGGTGTGGTCCGTCGTGCCGGTGACGCGCATGTCCTCGGTCTTCTCCCCCCGGGAGAAGGCCATGTGATAGATCTGGCCGTTTTTGTGTACGTCCACCTCCAGCCAGTCGCTGAGGGCGTTCACCACGCTGGCGCCCACGCCGTGCAGGCCGCCGGAGACCTTGTATCCGCCGGCGCCGAACTTTCCGCCGGCGTGCAGCACCGTGTACACCACCTCCAGGGCGGGCTTTCCCGTCTGCTCCTGGATGTCCACGGGGATGCCGCGGCCGTTGTCGGTGACCTTGATGATATCCCCGTCCTCGATGACCACCTCGATGTGGTCGCAGTAGCCTGCCAGGGCCTCGTCGATGGCGTTGTCCACGATCTCATACACCAGATGGTGCAGGCCCGAGGCGGAGGTGGAGCCGATATACATGCCCGGCCGCATCCGCACCGCCTCCAGGCCCTCCAGGACCTGGATCTTTGAAGCGTCGTATTCCTGTGTTACTTTTTCGTTCAGTTCTGCCATTATGTCCTCTCCTGATCATCCAGCCGGCGGGCCAGGGTCGCCGATGCGGGCTGGGTCAAAATCACTGTGTCGTCCGAACACAGCACGAAGGACCGGGGAAGGTCCTCCGCAGCGTTTCTCACTTTGCCGTTCCGCTCCGCCCGGGAGAGAAATTCCCGGGTGAGCCAGGACCAGGACGTGTTGTCCAGATCGAAGATGCCTACGATCCGCTCCTCTTCCAGAGCGGCCGCGCCTATATCCAGATAGGCGGTGTTTTTCTTCCTCACCGTATCCGGCCCTCCCGGACAGAGAATACCCGCCCGCCGGTGCGGCGGCTGATGTCCTCGTCCTCGCAGCAGGTGATGAGCGTCTGCCCGCCGCCGATGCGGTTGAGCACGAACTCCTGCCGGACCGCGTCCAGCTCCGAGAGCACGTCGTCCAAGAGCAGCACCGGATATTCGCCGGTCTCCGTCCGGAAGATCTCCCTCTCCGCCAGCTTCAGACTCAGGGCCGCCGTGCGGGTCTGGCCCTGGGAGGCGAAGGCCCGGGCGGCCACGCCGTTGATGGAGATGTCCAGATCGTCCTTGTGGATGCCCGTGAGGCACTGTCCCGCCTCCAGCTCCGCCTGGCGGTGGGCCTGCTGGTGGTCCAGCACCTGCCGGTAGATCTCCTCGGCGGGGGCGTGGGTGTCCGTCACGGTGCTCACCGTGACGTATCGCAGCCCCAACTCCTCCCGCCCGCCGGAGAAGTCCCGGTGAATGGGCGCCGCGGCGGCTGCCAGCCTCTCGGAAAAGGAGGCCCGGTAGCGGATCATTCGGGCCGAGCAGCGGGCCAGGCCGTCGGAGAATTCGTCCAGCGTATCCAGAAGGCTGGGCTTTTCCCGCCAGTCCTTCAGGATCCGCATCTTGCTCTCATAGAGCTTGTTGTAATCCGCCAGCAGCGCCGCGTAGCCCGGCCGGAGCTGACCGATGGCGCTGTCCATCAGCCGGCGGCGGGCCGCCGCGCCCTCCTTGATGAGATAGAGGTCGTCCGGGGAGAACAGCACCGCCGTCATCAGCCCCGCCAGGGAGGCGGAGGTCTTTTTCGCGCCGTTCACGGTCACCTGCCGGCTCTGGCCCCGCTTGAAGAGCAGCCGGACGGTCTGATCCCGGCCAGCGGACTCCACGTCCGCCAGCACGCTGGCCCAGTCGCAGTCGAAGCCGATGAGCTCCCGGTCGAACCGGGTGCGGAAGCTGTGGGCCCCGGTGAGCAGATACACCGCCTCCAGCAGATTGGTCTTTCCCTGGGCGTTGGGCCCGCAGATCACGTTCACGTCCGGTCCGAAGGAAACGGTCTCCTCGTCGTAGTTGCGAAAGCCGGACAGGGCGATGCGCTCGATCCTCATGCGCCCGCCTTCAGGCGCACGGGCAGGATCATGTAGGAAAAGCTGTCGCTCCCGTCAGCGGGCTTGACCACGCAGGGGGAGGAGGCGTTGTTGAAGCACACCTTCAGCTCGTCGGCGGGGGCGGCCTTCAGCGCGTCCAGCAGGTAGCGGTTGTTGAAGCCGATCTCCAGATCGGCGTCCTTACCGCCCCGGACGGGGCACTGGTCCCTGCCCTGGCTGACGCCGGTGTTGCAATAGATGGTGATGCTCCCGTCCTCCACGCGCAGGCGCAGGGGATTTTTCGTCCGCTCGTCGATGATGATGGACACCCGGCTCACCGCCTGGACGAACTCGTCCTTGTCCACCTCCACCTCCAGCGAGAACTCCGCGGGGATGGAGCGGTTATAGTTGAGGAACTCCCCCTCCAGCCGCCGGCTCACCAGCACCGTGTCCCCCACGGCGAAGGAGATGTGCTTGGCGCCCACGGTGATGTCCACCTTTTCATCCTTGTCGCCGCAGAGCTTTTCCAGATCGTTGAGGGTAGAGCCCGGCACGATGAAGGAGCAGTCTTCCACGTCGCCCGCCTCCACCTTCTCCCGGCGGAGGGCCAGCCGGTAGCCGTCCACGGCCACAACCGTGAGCATGTCGCCCTTCACCTCGAAAAGCTCGCCGGTATAGATAGGCCGGCTCTCGTTGTCGCTGACGGCGAACACGGTCTGGCGGATCATCTTGCCCAGGATGTTCTGGGGCAGGCGGATGCCCCGCTCCCTGTCCACCGAGGGCAGCTCCGGATAATCGCCGCCGTCGGTGGCCACGGTGGTAAAATTCGCGTCCCCGCATACGATATGGGTATTCAGGCTCTCCGGCTCCACCGAGACCGTCACGATCCCGCCGGGCAGGCTGCGGACGATGTCACTGAGGAATCGGGCGCCCAGTACCACGGAGCCGGGCTCGGCCACGTCCGCCGGGATGCTGGTATAGATCCCCTTTTTCAGATCGTACCCCGTGATCCGCACGTCGGCGCCGGCCTGGATCAGCAGACCCTCCAGCGCGGGGATGGGGCTCTTGGACGCGGCGCAGCGGCCCGCGGTCAGCACGGCCGCCTGCAGCAGGGACCTCTCACAGGAAAATTTCATGTTTCTCCCCCTTATAGACAGATAGAAAGAATATATTTAGTCGTGGTAGTAGTAGGCGTTTTGATTGTTGAAAAGCTGGAAAATGCCCTGAAAACAGCGGAAAAAGCGTGTGGAAAGAGGTGTGGGAAAAACGACGGGTTTTCAACAGAAGAGTTTTGAAAAGGGTCTAATTTTTCTTTTCAACAGCTTTCCATGGACATTGAACAGTGGATTGTGGAAAATCACTGGTTCCGGGCGTTCAGGTTGGAGGTTATGTCCCGGATGGAGGCGGCCGTCTCCGGGTCGGATTTGATCAGGTCCTCCACCTTCCGGATGGAGGCGAGCACGGTGGAGTGGTTGCGGTTTTCAAACTGCTCGCCGATGTCCACCAGGGACAGGTTGGTCAGGCTGCGGATCAGATACATGGCCACCTGCCGGGCCATGGCGGTGTTCTTCGAGCGCCGCTGGCCCCGGATGTCCTCCTCGGAGATGCCGTAGTACCGGCCGGTCTCGGCGATGATGGCCTCCGGCGTGGGGATGAACACGCCGATGCGGATCACGTCCTTGATGGCCCGCTTGACGCTGGAGATGGTGATGGTGTCGTCCAGCATGTCCCGGTAGGCGGTGAGCCGGTGGACCACGCCCTCCAGCTGGCGGATGTTGGCGGTGATGTTGGTGGCTATGTACTCCACGATCTCGTCGGAGAGCAGCAGCCCCACGCCCAGGGATTTATTGCGGATGATGGCCATGCGGGTCTCCAGATCCGGCGGCTGGATGTCCGCCATGAGGCCGCCCTCGAACCGGGTGCGCAGCCGGTCCTCCAGCTTGACCATGTCCAGCGGTGGCCGGTCAGAGGTGATCACGATCTGGTGGCCGGACTCATAGATGTCGTTGAAGGTGTGGAAAAACTCCTCCTGGACCCCCAGCTTTCCGGCGATGAACTGGATGTCGTCCACCAAAAACAGCTCCACGTTCCGGTACCGCTTGCGGAACTGCTCCTGGGTGCCTTCCCGGATGGAGGTGACCATCTGGTTGGTGAACTCGTCCCCCTTCACGTAGCCGATCTTCACGGAGGGGTCCCGCTCCCGGATGGCCTGGCCGATGGCCAGCAGCAGATGGGTCTTGCCCAGACCGGAGTTGCCGTAGAGGAAAAGGGGGTTATAGATCTTTCCCGGGTTTTCCGACACGGCCACCGCCACGGCGTGGGCGAATTTGTTGGACTGGCCCACGATGAACCGGTCGAAGGTATAGGCCGCGGCCTCAGGCAGATCGTCGTCCGGCTCGGGCTTCTGGTAATCCTCCATCTCCTCCGCCGTCAGCACCAGCAGGTCGAAGTCGCAGGAGAACAGGTCGCTCATGGCCTTGCGGATGGTGTCGCCGAACCGCTGGAGGATGATGTTCCGTTTGAAGTCGGAGGTGGTCTGCAGCACGATGCGCCGGGCCTCCAGCTCTACGGGCCGGCAGTCGCTGAACCAGGTGTTGATGGCCGTGGGCGTCAGTTCTCCCTCCAGCCGCGTCATGACGCTCTGCCAGATGTCCTGTAGGGAATCCATATCCATGTCCGCCTTTACGTTGATAAAAGATGGTTCTAATAATAATTAATATGTATCATCTGATTATAACACGATCATAGCCGTTATACAACCATAAAATACCCGCGGACGGCCCTGTTTTTTCCGGGAGGGGCTTGCAAGCGGCCGGCAAGAGGATTAAAATGGCCCCATGAGGTATCTATCGTGAGAGCTCTTACCCTGTCTATACTGGAAAACAAGCCCATCACCCCCCTCCCCGACAGCGTCGAGGGGGGCGCTTTGCCTGCCCTGGTGTCCGGCCTGGGGCCCATCCATCGGGCCCACCTGGCGGCGGCGCTGGGGTCGAAATGCGGCCGGCCGCTGGTGGTGGTGACGCCGGACGATGCCTCCGCCGAGACCATGGCGGCGGACCTGCGGTCGTTTCTGGAGCAGGACGTGATCACCGTCCCCGGACGGGACTTCACGTTCTATGACGCCGAGAGCGTGTCCCGCCAGACGGAGCAGCGCCGTCTGCGGGCCTTCGACGGGCTGCTGAGAGGCGCTTTTCCCGCCGCGGTGATCACGGCAGCGGCGCTGCTGCAGCGGACCATACCCCCCGAGACGCTGGAGCGGGCCGCCTTCTCCCTGAAGCGGGGGGAGACGATCGCGCCGGAGGACCTGATCGACCGGCTGATCCGTTCCGGATACCGCTCCGCCGAGGAGGTGGAGGGGCCGGGCCAGTTCGCCCGCCGGGGCGGCATCATGGACCTGTGGTCCGCCGGGGAGGACGCCCCCGTCCGGCTGGAGTTCTGGGGCGATGAGATCGACGGGATGCACGCATTTGACCCTTCCAGCCAGCGGCGGACGGAAAAGCGGTCCTCCGTGCGGGTGCTGCCGGCGGCGGAGACGCTGCTGACACTGGCGGAGGGCGGCGCCGCGGCCGTCGCCAAACAGCTGGGACAGCTGCGGGAGCGGCTGAACCGGGCCGCCGTCAAGTTCGACGTGGAGAAGCTGCGCAAGACCCTGGCCGCGGACAGAGAGGCTCTGGAAAACCAGGTGGAACTGCCGGCGGCGGATCGGTATATGGGGCTCGTCTATCCCCGGTTCGCCACGGCGCTGGATTACGTGTCGCCGGAGGCGCTGGTGGTGCTGGACCAGCCGGGCAAGTGCGCCCAGCGGGCCCGGGACTTTCTCAAGCAGGCCGCCGAGGACGTGCGCCTGCTCATCGAGGGGGGCACCCTTCTGGGCCGGACGGCGCAGTTTTACATGAACTGGGAGCCGGCGGCGGAGCGGCTGGCCGACTGGCCGGTGGTGATGGCGGACGCCTTCACCGTGGGCCGATATCCCCTGGCCCCCCGGTCCACCATGAGCGTATCCGCCAAGCAGCTGCCCTCCTATGCCGGCAGCGGCCAGCAGGCCGCCGAGGACGTGCGCCACTGGCAGGGGGAGGATTACCGCTGCGTGGTGCTGGCGGG
>CANQSF010000011.1 GCA_947626345.1 uncultured Oscillospiraceae bacterium
TGGTTGCTCACGCCGATGGAGCGGAGCTTCCCCTCCCGCACGGCCTCTTCCATCGCCTTCCACGCCCCGGCAACATCACCGTAAGGCTGGTGGATAAGATACAGGTCGATGTAGTCCAGGCCAAGGTTTTCCAGAGAGCGGTCGATGCCCTTTTTTGCCGCCTCATAGCCATAGTCCTGTATCCGCGTCGAAAGGCATCTGAAGATGTCAGATCCCCACAAGCGGGGCTCTTCCATCGGTCAGAAGCCTTTCTCCTTTCCCCACGCGATTCGCTTCGCAGGATTCGCGTGGGGGCCCCAGGAACAAAGCTGCCAACGCACCAGAATCATAGCAATGCTCTCTTTCTTGGTTCTTGACAGGAATACTTGACAAGAATAGTATAGCATTGTAGAATCAATAAAGCTAAACGAAGTATTAGATAGTCAATCGAAAATATTGATTATACAGGTGAAGATATGACCACAAAAGACATGGACGCCATCCTGGAGGTGGCCCAGACCCACAATTTCAACCGGGCGGCGGAGAATCTCTTTATGGCCCAGTCCACTTTGAGCTACCACATCAAGGCGGCGGAGGACGAGCTGGGCTTTCCGATCTTCGTCCGCTCCGGGAAGGGCGCGGCCCTGACGCCCGCCGGGGAGCAGTTTTGCGTTACGTTGCGGAACGTCCGTCAGGAGCTGAAAAACGCCGTGGAACAGGCCCAGAATTTCAGCGCCCGGTATGCGGAGAACATTTCCATTGGGATGCCCGTCCGCTCGGCCATCTATGACCTGCCCCGGCTCATGGGCCGGTTCGCACAGATGCACCCGGCCGTCTCCGTCACGCCGGTCTACTCCTACACGAATTCCATTGACCAATTTTTAAAGGGCGAGACGGACATCCTCTTCGCCCTGGAGACCAGCGTTCGGCATATCTCCGACATTCGGATCGAGCCCTTTTATGAAAGCCCCATTTATCTCATCACCCTGCCCGGCGACCCGCTGACGAAAAAGGAGCGGGTCACCGCCGAGGACCTGGCGGGCCGGACGCTGATGATTGGCGGCGGCTCCCCGCCTGCTCTGAAAAGGGTCCAGCAGCGGATCATCGCCGGGGGCCGTGTGAACTACTTTAACAGCGCCGACCATGAGACCACGCTGACCAACGTGGCGGCAGAAAAGGGCATATGTCTTTCGCCGGGATTTTTGAACGACCACAACCCCGAATTTACCTGGACGCCCTTTGCCTGTGAAGAGACCATATCCTGCGTTCTCTGCACCCACCGGGAGGACCAGCGCCCCATCGTCCGGGAGTTCGTGGCCCTGCTGCGGGAGCATTACACGGCGAACTGATGATCCCGATGCAACGCTCTGCGTAAAATGCGACGCTGATACGACAAATGCAACGCTCACCCGAAAAGCGTTGCATTGTATCAAATAGCGCAATCTTTGCCAAAGCCCAAGGGGCAACATCTGTTGCCCCTTGGGCTTTTATTCGTGTACGCTGAACCAGCGGCCTCCTGATGGCATCCCTTCGCGGTTCCGGCGAAGCCGGGAGCGAATGGGGCCATCCGCCGCACGGCCATGCCGTCGCGGAGCGCGGCAGGGCCGCTGGTTCAAGTCCAGTCACGAGGTGGGTATATGATCTACTCCATTGAGGAATTGAAACAGCGGATAGCACCCGTGGCCGAGAAGTACGGTCTGCGGGAGGTCTATCTGTTCGGTTCCTATGCCCGCAGCGAAGCAACAGAGCAGAGCGACGTGGACATTCTCATCGACCGGACTGGCTCCAAGATCCGCGGCATGTTTGAGATGGGCGGGCTGTACGAGGACCTCCGCGCCAGCATCGGCAAGGAAGTTGACCTTGTGACCACGCAGACCCTGGAGCAATCCAGCACCAAGCGGCGGTCGCCGCTGTTCATCCAGACCATACAGGCGGAAAGGATGCGGCTGAAATGACCCGAGGCGACTGGCAGAGACTTCTGCATATCCGCACCTACTGTGAGGACATAGAGCAATTCATGGACCGCTTTGGCCGGGATTTTGACACGTTCACCTCGGACCGGGCCTATTTCAGCGCTGTCGCCATGTGCCTGCTCCAAATCGGGGAATTGTCCAACGGCCTGTCCGATGAATTTCGGGAGGCCACAAAGGACCAGTTTCCCTGGGGGATGATCCTGCGGGATGAGGAATTGGCTGGCCCACTCCTATGCGGAGACCGATGAAAAGATACTGTGGGAGACGGCTGCAACGATATTCCCAAAGTGCTGGCATTTTGCAGGCAGAACCTCGAAAAATCTTAAGACGTAACATTGCTCATTGGCCGGAAGCCGCATAAATACGGTGTTTTTTCAAGTCCCTTATGGGGACTCGTACCAAACGCCCGAGGACGAATGTCCTCGGGCGTTTTCATTGATTGCTGCTAAAAATGGCTGGGCGCATAGCGCACGGTCACAATATGGACCTGCTGCTGGTCTTTCAGCACTTTATAGATGATGACATAGTTTTTGACGAATAGCTGGCGATAACCCTGGTTGGCATAGATACCCGTCTGCCGTATAGACCCGCGTTCAGGTTGTAGATCGCTTCATTGACAGCAGTGCCAGGGGCAAGCAGATTATGCGCGATATAAGAGTAAATGTTATCCAAATCGCGGTCGGCACGGGAATATAGTTTGACAGTATACCTATCCAAGGTGTTTCCTCCGCAGAGCAGGAAGTGCTGTTCTGGCATCTAAGAGAACACCGTCTGCCTCAAATTCCTTTTCTGCTTCGCGGATAGCGGCATCGGTCCGTGCAGTTCCAATCAGGTCATCGTATGCCTCAATGCTCATGACCACCAGATCGCCATAGCCGTTCTTCGTGATGAACAGTGGCTCTCGGTTTGCGTGACAGAGTTCGGAAATCTCGGTGGTGTTTCGCAGGTCGGTGATCGGTCTGATTTGTGGCATGATCCTCAACCTCCTTTCTTGCACATAATTATAGCATAATTATGTGCAAAACGCAACCTGAACATGCAATAGGTATTTGACTGTTTCCTAACTACACAAAGTATCGCTGTATACCGGCCCACAAATCTTTGAGAGTGTGTATGTTTTGTACTTGACTTTGTACAAATCGTACATTATCCTGGAATAATAAGGGAGGCACCGGAAAACTACTTTAGCGTTTCAAATCATATGTGATTATGCCCACAGAAACCCGGACAAAAAACTGTTGGCCATTGATGTTTGTCCTCAGGCCAATCTTTCAGAACTTTTGCTCGGTGGTTTAAACCAAGGCGGCAGCGATAATCTTCTAAAAAGGCAAGGGACTACGCCAAGGGCTACTATTGGAGGTTATTTCCAACTGAGACTTCCATCACCATATAGCCCTCCGGTATTCACTGCCGCTGACTTTATATCAACCCCGGCATATTATAATCCCTACATACCGCAAAATGTCGACTTAGTATGCGGCGACCTATTGTTAGAACTACAGGCAAATGCTATTTCGACACTGGCAAACAACCAGATTCCCGGCACGAATACATGGCTTGCACAAGTAATAGTTTGCGTAAATATCGCTGTGCGCCTGTATGCAAACCCTTGAAAACAGGGACTTTTTCAAAAAATACTATAACGACACTCGCACCAAAAAGCAGAGGACAGCTTTTGCTGTCCTCTGCTTTTTGATATGGACACAGGACCAGCGGCATCCGGGGCATCTCCCGGGTGGGGTTTTTGTTGACAAATCGGCGTGAGGCGACTACAATTTAATTGGTCGAATCAAACGCGGGAGGGGATACGGCCCGCGAGGATCGGAGGGAAAGCGCATGAACGAAGAACTGAACGAAAAAAAGCTGGAGACCGTCACGGGCGGGATAGATGTCCCTTCCTATCCGCCCGTCAAGTGCCGCTGCGTGAAGTGCGGCAGAGAGTATATGATACGGGAAGATATAAACCTGACTAAGCTCCATTGCCCAGTAACAAGCTGCTGCGGGACTTTGGTCAAAGTGAGGGACGAATGAGATGAACGAGGAGAAGAAAGATCTGCCGGGGATGACCCTGAACAGGAGAAAGACCTGGAAAAGGTGACCGGCGGGCTGGAGGGGATCGAGGAATACATGGAGGTCCAGGCGTTTCGCGAGGCCTTTATCAAGGCCAACTGCAGCCACTGCGCGAAACGCGGCACGGATGACTGCACCTATCCGGATGACAATTATGCGGATGCGAAGGGCATGTATTACATGTTCAGGAACCGTCCGTGGGGATGCCCCTTCATCATCCCCAAGTGACCCTGTTCGGTCAGACCGTGAACGACGTGCCGGACTGCCCGGCAGGGGAAAACAAAGACCATCGGCAGACGCGAGCGCGCCTGCCGATGGTTTTGTGCTTTTTGGCGGCGGGGCGGATCACGCCACCAGCCACTTGTATTTCTCCACGCTGTACAGGGGCACGAAGGGCAGCAGGATGGGCACGGTCTTCACGTATTTCTGATACTCCGGGTCCTTGCCGTAGTTCTTGTTCTGGCGGATCTCCAGGCGGCGCGCGCCGCTGAACATGACGAAGATGATGCCCGCGTAGCCGATGAGGGCCGGCAGCCACTGCCAGCCGTGCACCCCGCCGATGCCGGACAGCACCACGCCTGTCCAGAACAGCATCTCTCCCAGATAGTTGGGGCAGCGGACGAGGCGATAGAGCCCCGTGTCCACGAACCGGCGGGGATCGACCTTCTTGGCCCTGTTCTTCTGCAGGTCCGCGGCGGACTCCAGGGCGATGCCGCAGAGCATGACCACGATGCCGATATAGGTCCAGGCGTTGGAGCCGGCGCCATTGTGCAGTCGATAGAACACCGGCAGCACCTGCAGCACATACAGCAGCGCGCAGGTGACCCAGATGGCGATCTTCACGCCGAAGGGGACGTCCTGCTTGATCTCGCCGGTCATGTTCTTGTTGTAGGAGGCGCTCTTCGCCTCCCGGTAGGCCAGATACCCGCCCAGGCGGCAGCCGTACAGGAAGAAGATGGCGCAGGCCAGCGCCGTGCCCACGTCCAGGCCCTTTCCGAACAGCGCCAGCATCACCAGGCCCTCCCCGGCGATGGAAAAGCCATAGCCCAGGGAGATGAACCAGACGTATTTTTTAAAGCCGATGGCGCTGATGAGCATAGCGGCTGCGAACAGCACCCAGAAATACACGGGAAATACCATTTTAATTATCCTCCTTGATCGATCATTCTTCTCGCAGGCCCGCCTTATGCAGGCTCAGCACCCCTGCCAGCAGCAGCCCCTGGCCCAGGCAGTTGATCAGCTGCTCGGCCCAGTTGACGGCGGCCGCCGTACTGTCCCGGCTGGAGAGATACCCCATGGCCATGGAGCAGACGAAGGACAGCGCGAACAGGGCGATGACGCCCTTTTTCTTCATCTGCGCCGCCAGCACGCTCAGGCTCGCGCACACGGCCCCCAGTCCCAGCACCATCATGGCGATGAAGACGAAGCTGCCGGAAAATACCGGAGGGGCCACGGCCAGGGCAGTGGAGCGGCGGCCGGCGAGCATCAGCACCATCCCCAGCCCTGCCAGCAGAAAGCCGATGGACTGGGTGGGCAGGAACATGGTGTTCAGCGCCTGGAAGTCGCAGATCCCGGCGGCGTACAGCAGCTTCCACGTGGCCTTGCAAAACCCCGCCGCGAAGATGTTGATGGTGCCGGCGGCAAAGCAGGCGAAGGCGTATTTCGGCATCCGGCGGTACAGGTCCCGCTGCAGTAGCACGGCGGCCCAGCCGAAAAACACCACGGGGATGTAGTCCACCAGCGCCATGGGTATCGACACGTCGTACATATCTATGCCCTCACTTCTTGTTTTTTTCCTTGGAGCGCTTGTCGTTGATGATCTTCATGTGCTCGGCGGTGATGAGCTCCACGTTGTTCTCCTTGGCCCAGGCCACGCAGCCCTTCAGCACCGTGCTGAGGAACACCCGGGGCACGTTCAGGATGGTCTCCAGCGCGTCGTCGGTGAACTTCACCTTGTCATCGGCCCGGTCGGCGGCGTAGCGGACGGACTCCAGGGAGGCCTTGCGCATGGGCAGCAGCTCCGCCCGCATCCGCTTGTGGCGGTGGAACCAGAAGTTCTTGCTGTCCCGGTAGCCGTAATCCACCGGCAGGGGCGGGAAGTCCCGGGCCTGGACGCCGTTGATGATGGCGTCGCTGTACTGCTTCTTCATCAGGATGCGGTCCACCCGCAGGATGAAGTGGGCGCCGAACTGGGAGGTGATGCCGTTGAAGTCGTGGTAGGGCGGCTCATAGCCGTCCAGGACGCCGGGCTTGTCGTTCTCCGCCCCGTCCAGCTCCCGCATCCAAGTGCACTCCAGCACCTGGATGGCGTCGGTGAGCACCTCCGGCCGCTTCTCTCCCGTCTGCTCCTCGATCTGGCTCTTCTCCCGGCGGAAGGCGCACTTGGGCATCTTGTCCGCCGGCTTGTCGCCGGGCCAGCTGAGCTTGACGCACTCCTTGAAGGTCTTGGGGTCGTCGTTGACGAAGTTGATGGCGCACTTGCCGTTTTGCAGGATGTGCTGGGCGGTGTTGGAGGAGTTGCGGCAGCACAGGAGCATGGCGTAGTAGTCCTTGCCCGCCACGTAATAGGGCGCGCACAGGGAATAGGGGCCCAGGGAGGTGGAGCCATCCTCGCAGAGGGTGCTGATCACCACGGTGGGCATGGGGAAGAACAGGCTGGTCTGATAGAAGTTGTCTACGATGCGCAGGTTCTCAAAGCTGGACATGATGGGCGCTCCTTTCAAAATAGTTTTTGCAGAAGGGTGTATATCTCCTCGAAAGGCTTTTCCTCCATGGTCCACGCCAGCAGCGCCTCGGCGACGAACTGGGGCGTGAACGCATCCGGCCAGTACCGGCCCAGGGGCGCGGCCAGCTGGTCCCGGAGCATGGCGTGGTAACGGCGGAAGGGACCGGGCGGCACGGCGGCCTGGCCCTCCCGGAAGACGGAGCGGTACTGCCGGGCGTAGGCGCGCAGCTGCTCATAGATGCAGCGCAGCACGGGCCCGGGCCCGTCGCTGTCCGCGCCGGCGGCGGCCACCGTCTGCATGCGCCGGTCCCACTCCTCCAGCATCACGGCGGCCACCAGGGCGTCCTTGGAGGGGAAGTAGTTGTACACCGTCCCTACCCCCACGCCGCATCCGGCCGCCACGGAGCGGACGGTCAGGGCGGCATAGCCGCTGTCCGCCAGCTGCGCTTTGGCCTGGGCGACGAGCCGCTCTTGCAGGTTTTCGATGATCTTCGGCATGGCACGCTCCTTTTTGTGAACGTGTTCACATTAAACCCAGTATAGCACATCCCGCGCCCCGCCACAAGGGGGCGGGGGAGAAAGTTTTGGGGGCCGACGGCAAAGCGAGAGGGACGCGCTTTTTCGCGCGTCCCTCTCGCTGCCCGCATCCGATCTTCGGGTCAGTCGCCGGGGTTGGGGCGGATGACCTTCCGGAAGTTCCAGATCCTCGCCACGGCCTGGGCGGCCTGCCGGCGTTCCTCCTCGTTTTTGTATGACAGCTCTGCCGTGTGGGCGCCGCAGTCCAGGCACTGGACGTATACGCACCAGCCGCCCTCCTCCTCGATGCACCCTGTGCCGCCGCAGTTGGGGCAGTCCAGCAGCTCCAGCTCGTCTAAGGGATCCATTGCTCAGCCTCCTGTTATTTTCGTTGCTGTGATTATTATAGCACAGATCCGGCGAAGCAAAAAGCTTTTTCTCACAGTACGCTGTCGGACCGGCCAGGACAGGGGGTTGCAAAGGCCCGGACCGGCAAGTATAATAGGAAATATAAGGAACGAACGAGCCGTAACACGACCATGGAGGTGCTTTATGAAACTGCGGATCGATCCCACGCCGTCCTATGCGCTGGCGCTGGAGGGCGGCGGCGCCAGGGGCGCTTATCAGATCGGCGCCTGGAAGGCGCTGACGGAGGCGGGCATCCACATCTCGGCGGTGGCCGGAACGTCGGTGGGCGCGCTCAACGGCGCGCTGATCGCCATGGGCGACCACGCCCGGGCGGAGGAGCTGTGGTCCAACATCCACTACTCCGAGGTGATGGACGTGGACGACGACGAGATGGGCGACCTGGTCCGGGGGGATCTTCAGGAGCTGGACCTGCCCCGGGTGGTGCAGAAGGTGTCGGCCATCGTCCACAACCGGGGCCTGGACGTGACCCCCCTGCGCAACTGGATCCGCCAGGTGGCGGACCCGGCGGTCATCCGCGCCTCGGAGCAGGAGTTTTTCATCGTCACCTTCTCCGTCTCCGACAAAAAGGAGCTGGAGCTGCGGGCCAAGGACCTGACGGACGAGGAGCTGCACGATATGCTGCTGGCCAGCGCCTATCTGCCGGCGTTCCGCATCGAGCGGCTGGCGGGCAAGCTCTACGCCGACGGGGGCGTGCGGGACGTGCTGCCCCTGCACGTGCTCATCGAAAACGGCTACACGGATATCATCGCCATGCGGCTGTACGGCCCGGGGATCATGCGCCCGGTGCGCATCCCGGAGGGGACCCGGGTGCATACCATCGCGCCCACGGCCAAGCTG
Source organism: uncultured Oscillospiraceae bacterium (assembly GCA_947626345.1). Taxonomy (GTDB): domain Bacteria; phylum Bacillota; class Clostridia; order Oscillospirales; family Oscillospiraceae; genus CAJOIG01. Next base: position 8,530 of record CANQSF010000011.1, read on the forward strand.
GGCGGCATCCTGGAGTTCGAGGCGGAGCAGAGCCGCCGGAACATGCGCCTGGGCTACTATGACGCCATGCGGTTCCTCTACGGGCTGCAGGGCAGGGATTACTACATCGACGCCCAGTGGAGCGAGGAGCAGGCCCGGCGGTTTTTGTGCGACGCCGCGGTGCGGGCCGGCGCATCCCAGGACTGGTCGCTGCGGTACATCCACGAAAAGCAGTTGCCCGGCCTGGCCAAGCGGCTGGACGCGGAGGACGGCGGCTACGTGGAGCTGGCGGCTGCGGCGCTGGAAGCGGCGGCGGCCCGGCGGGAGATCACCCCCTGGAAGATCTACACCGAGGAGGAGCTGTTCCACGCCGTCGGCAGCGGCGCGGTGGAGGAGCTGCTCACGCCCGCGGAGGACACGGGCTTTCTGAGCGGCATCCTCACCGGACAGACCTGACGCCGCGCTTTTCAGCGCGGGAAAGGAGCGGGAGATATGTTTGACGCCGCGATCGTGGGCGCCGGCCCGGCGGGCCTGTCCGCCGCCATCAACTTGAAGCAGCTGGGCAAGGACTTCATCTGGTTCGGTTCCGCCGGCGGCGGAAAGGTGGCCAAGTCCGAGCTCATCGCCAACTACCCCGGCCTGGGGCTCGTCTCCGGCGGGGAGATGGACCGGCGCTTCGCCGGGCACGCCGCCGCGCTGGGCATCGCGCCGGAGGACAAGCTGGTCACCGGCATCATGCCTTTGGACGGGAAGTATATGCTCCTGGCGGAAAACCAGGTCTACGAGGCCCGGGCGGTGATCCTGGCCACCGGGGCAGTGGCCGCCAAGGGCCTGCCCGGGGAGCAGGAATACCTGGGCCGGGGCGTCAGCTACTGCGCCACCTGCGACGGCTTCCTCTATCGTGGCAAGCGCATCGCCGTGCTCTGCGCCTCGCCGTGCTATGAGCACGAGGCGGCCTATCTGGCGCAGCTGGCGGAGGAGACCTTCTTTTGGCCTGCCTATCCGGCCAGCGCCCTGGCGGGCGGGGGCCTGACCCGGCTGTCCGGCCCCATCGCGCGCATCCTGGGGCAGGACAAGGTCACCGCCATAGTCCTGGCGGACGGCACGGAGATCGCTGTGGACGGGGTGTTCTGCCTGCGCAGCGCCGTGGCCCCGGCCGTGCTGCTGCCCGGCCTGCCCATGGACGGGCCCCACATCGCCGTGGACCGGCAGTGCCGCACCGGCCTGGCGGGATGCTTCGCCGCCGGGGACTGCACCGGCCGGCCCTATCAGATCGCCAAGGCGGTGGGGGAGGGCAACGTGGCCGCCCACGCCCTGGCGGAGTATCTGGCGGACGCCGGAAAGGCTTGATCCAGATGCGGGAGAGGGAGGCCTCTCCCGCTTTTTTTCTGCCTTCCCGCAAAAAATCCGGAACTTTCCGCAAATCCTCCCGCTGCCTATGGAAAAGGACAAAAAAGTATTGTATAATGCACATACAGAAAAAATTCGACAGCAGGAGGCGTATCATGCGTAGCACGAAGATCATCTGCACTCTTGGCCCGGCGGTGGACAGCGAGGAAATGATCCGCGGGCTCATCCGCGCCGGGATGGATGCCGCCCGGTTCAACTTCTCCCATGGCACCCATGAGGAGCATCTGGAGCGGCTGCACCGGCTCAACGCCGTCCGGGACTCCATCCGCCGCCCGGTGGCCACCATCCTGGACACCAAGGGCCCGGAGATCCGTATCCGCACCTTTGCCGACGGCCCCATCACCCTGAACGCCGGCGACAGCTTCATCCTCTCCACGGAGGACGTGCCCGGCGACCAGCATCAGGTGGCCGTCACCTATGAGGATCTGCACAAGGAGGTCCGGCCGGACCAGGTGATCCTGATCGATGACGGTCTGGTGGCCATGCGGGTGGAGAAGATCGACGGCCGCCAGATCCACTGCGTGGTGGAGAACGGCGGCGGCCTTTCCAATCACAAGTCCATCAACATCCCCGGCGCCCAGATCCATCTGCCCGCCATCACGGAAAAAGACGTGGAGGACATCCGCTTCGGCGTGGCCAATGACTTCGACTTCATCGCCGCCTCCTTCGTCCGCAAGGCCGACGACGTACGGCAGATCCGCCAGGTGCTCCATGAGTGCGGCGGCGACCGGATCAAGATCATCGCCAAGATCGAGAACCAGGAGGGCGTGGACAACCTGGACGAGATCATCTCCGCGTCCGACGGCGTGATGGTGGCCCGGGGCGACCTGGGCGTGGAGGTGCCCGCGGCCCGGGTGCCCATCATCCAGAAGCGCATGATCAACAAGTGCCTTCTGGAGGGCAAGCCGGTCATCACCGCCACCCAGATGCTGGACTCCATGATCCGCAACCCCCGGCCCACCCGGGCAGAGGTGTCGGACGTGGCCAACGCGGTGTTCGACGGCACCAGCTGCGTCATGCTCTCCGGCGAGACCGCCAGCGGCAAGTACCCCATCGAGGCCGTCACCGCCATGCGGGACATCGTCGTCGAGGCGGAGGACGCCGCCCCCCGCTGGAAGCAGTTCGACGAGTTCCAGCACGTGCCCGCGCCCTCCATCAACGACGCCATCACCCACACCAGCTGCCTCACCGCCAAGGACCTGAACGCCGCCGCCATCCTGACGGCCACGGCCTCCGGCCATACGGCCCGGATGATCTCCCGCTTCCGGCCGGCCTGCCCCATCGTGGCGCTGACCATGCACGAAAAGGTCCGCCGCCAGCTGGCCCTGTGCTGGGGCACGGCGCCGGTGCTGACCGGCGAGGTGACCAGCACCGACCGGATCATGGCCATGGCCTGCGAGATGGCCCTGAAGGAGGGGCTGGTGAAAAAGGGCGACACGGTGGTGATCACCGCCGGCGTGCCGCTGGGCCGCGCGGGGGAGACGAACCTGCTGAAGGCCCACGTGATCGACGACGACGATCTGCTCTGACGAGCCCCCCATACAGCCGCTCCGCCGGCCGGGATGTGTGAAAGTTTACATAATATTATCCGCCCTCTGCGCAGAGGGCGGATCTTTTTGTGGTTTTATCAGGGCTGGAAGCCGGTGTAGCCTGTGGTGACGTCCTGGATGCGGTACACGTCCAGCCAGGGCTGATAGGCCGTCTCGCCGGCGCGGATGAACGCGGCCATGTCCCGCCAGGCGGCGTTGGCCTCCGCCTCCCGGCCCCGGGCCAGCAGCCCCAGCGCCCGGGCCAGCAGCGCGGCGTATCGGACGTGGTGCAGGAGGGCGGCCCACGCTCCGGGGCCGTCCGGCGCGGGCTCGTTCTCCGCGAGGAACGCCTGGCACAGCGCCTGCGCCCGGTCCGCCGCCGCCGCGGCGGCGGGATCGGTCCGGGGGCCGATATTGTTTACATAATCACATAGCTGGCAGCCGGACAGCGCCTCCAGCAGCTCCCGGGCCCGGTCCGCCCGGGGGCCGTACGCGGCGGCGAAATACTCCCGGACCAGCCCGTCGAAGTCCGCGCCGGCGTCCAGCAGCGTCCGGCCCATCACGTAGTTGGGCAGGAAGTTGGGCGAGCCGGCCCGCAGCTCCTGGCAGCTCACGTACCCGTGCAGGCCCAGCCGCCGCAGCCGGCGCACGTCGTCGTGGATGATCCGGGCGATGTGCACGTACCCCAGGTCCCCGTAGTGGGCCCGGCCCAGGGGATAGTCGTACAGGAAGCTGTCCCCGCGGAAGAGCTCCTGCCAGCGGCGGAGGAAGGCCAGGTTCTCCTCCAAGGAGCCGGGCAGGGTGATGCGGTTGCGTACGTAGGGGGGGACGGTCCCGGCGGCGTCCGGGTCGTAGGAGCGCTGGAAGGTGCGGCTGATGGGGGCGAACATCATCACGAACCGGTCGGGGTGGTCCAGCCGCTCCCGCACCGGCGGCCACAGCAGCTCCTGGTACAGCAAAAACACGATCTTTGTGTCCAGCCCCGCCGCGGTGAGCCGGCGGTCGATCTCGTTGAGCAGGGACACGTACTGGTCGGAGAGGGTGGTCTGCCGGCAGGCGGGGCACTCGCACACGTTGTTGTAGTAATCCGCCATCCAGAAGTGGAGGTAGTCCACCTCCGGTTGCTGCCGGGCGTAGTCTACCACCAAGGAGATGAGCCGCTCCCGGGCCCGGGGGTCGGACAGGCACAGGTTCGTCTCGGCGGGCACGCCGTGATAGAGCCCCCGCACGCCGTCCAGCTCCGCCGCCAGCGGGCGCAGCTCCTCCGCCAGGGGAGCGGCGTCCGGCGACCAGCCCAGGGCCTGATAGCCCAGGGCCTCTCCCGTCCAGCCGTGGCCCACCTTATGCAGCGCCAGGCCCCGGCGGGCCATCTCCCTCTGGGCCTCGGCCATCACCGCCGCCCCGTCGGCCACGGTGACGGGCTCCGGGGCCAGGAGGGGATTGCGCTCGTGGCGGCGCCAGCGGGCGAGGAAGGGATAGGGGTTTTTGAATTGGAGGAAGAAGCTGTTGAACCCCAGCTTAGGCAGCCAGTCGATGAAGGCGAGGATGTTCTCCCGGCTGTCCGCCCCCTCGATGCACACCCCCCGGTGGCGGTAGGAGGCGGTCCTTTCATGCCGGGCGGACAGGGCCTCCCGGCCGATGGCGGGGACCAGCTCGTTGTCCCGGCCCGGGGCAAAGAACCGGCAGCCCAGGGCGTGGAGCAGGTCGTATACCCCCAGCAGCACCGCCCGGGGGGCGTTGCCCTCGATGAGGCCCCCGGCGGGGGACACGTCCACCCGGAAGGCGTCGTTCTCCCCCTCGCGGGGGGCGCGGACCGCCAGGGTGAAGGCCGGGTCCGCCCCGGCGGGCAGCATCCGGCCCAGATAGCGCTCCAGCTCCGCCGCGGCGAAGGCGAGGGTGTCGTTGGGGGCATGGGTGACGGTGATGGACATGGCGGGACCTCGTTTCTGTCAAAAAAGGACCCCGGGGAGCAGTCCTCGGGGTCCCGATGGGTATTATAGCATACTTAGGCGAGGGGTCAAGAGGGCATCAGCCCACCTGATCGATGGCCTCCTGCATCACGTCGTAGAGTACCCAATCTTCGGTCTCATGGGCCTCGTCCTCGGTGATGTTGCCGCCGGCGATCATGTCGGACTGCACGCCTTCGTAGTAGTCCTTCATGGTGCCGTCAGCCAGGGCGGTCTTGATGTCCTCGATGTTGAACCAATGGGCGTCGCCCCACTGGATGAGCTGGATGTCCTTATCGGTCGCGGTCTGCTCGGCGCACCAGCCGGCCACCTCGTCGGCATGATCGGGATCAGAGCCGTAGTCCATGGCCTTGTACAGGGCCCGGCTGAAGCGGACCAGGGTGTCGTGGTTCTCGGCAGCGTAATCGGGCAGGCAGATCCAGCTGGACATGTTGGTGGAGCCGTCGGAGAACTCGATCTCATAGGAGCCCTCGGCCTGCTCCAGGCACATGCTGGAGTAGGGGTTCCAGGTCACGGCCACGTCGATGGAGCCGGAGGCCATGGCGGGGACGATGTTGTTGGAGTCCAGGTTGTACGGCTCGATGTCGTCACGGGTCAGCCCGGCGGCGGCCAGAGCGCCGTCCATGGTGGTCTCAGAGGAGGAGCCGGCGGTGTAGCCCACGGTCTTGCCCTTCAGGTCTTCCACAGTCTGGATGCCGGAGTCGGCGGCGCAGACCAGACGGTCGGTGGTGTGCACGGAGCTGGGAGCGAAGATGATGGCGCTGCCCAGGATGCACAGGCGGTGAGCGCCCTTGCCGATGTAGGCCAGGTCGATGGAGCCGCCCTCCATGGCGGCGATCTCAGAGGGACCGTCGCCGAACTCGGTCAGCTCGATGGTGATGCCCTCTTCCTCGAAGTAGCCGCCCTTGATGCCGGTCATGACGGCCCACAGGGAGGCGTAGTTGGCCATGTAGCCGATCCGCAGGGTGATGGGCTCGGCCTCGGCTTCGGGCTCAGCCTCGGGCTCGGTTTCCGGCTCGGTCTCGGGTTCCGCTTCGGGCTCGGTCTCAGGCTCCGCGGCCTCGGGCTGGGTCTCGGGGGCCTCGGGCTCCTCGGCATTGCTGCTGCCGCCGCCGCAGGCGGCCAGGCTCAGCACCATCACGAGGGCCAGGAGCAGTGCAAGAAATCTCTTCATGTTGTTCCTCCTAAAAATAATAATGGGTTTACCTCTATGTTTTCCGGCGTCGCCGGCGGGGTAACGGATCTTACTTGCGGACCTCCAGGTATTCCTGATAGACCTCGTTCCAGATCTCGCTCTTCAGCTCCAGGAAGCGGGGGTCGTTCTTAGTGGCCTGATCCCGGGGATAGGGGATGTCGATGTCCACGATGCGCTTGATGCGGCCGGGCCGGGCGGACATGATGACCACCCGCTGGGCCAGCAGGATGGCCTCGTCCACGTCGTGGGTGATGAAGAAGCAGGTCTTCTGCTCCTCCTCCCAGGTCTTCAGAAGCTCCGTCTGCAGCTGGGCGCGGGTCTGGGCGTCCAGGGCGCCGAAGGGCTCGTCCATCAGCAGCACCTCGGGGTTGTTGGCATAGGCGCGGGCGATGGCCACGCGCTGCTTCATGCCGCCGGACAGCTCCTTGGGATAGGCGTTCTCAAAGCCCTCCAGGCCCACCAGCTTGATGTACTTGCGGGCGATGGCCTCGCACTCGTCCTTGGGCATGCGCTTCATCTGGGGGCCGAACATGACGTTTTTCAGCACCGTCTGCCAGGGGAACAGGGCGTACTGCTGGAACACCACGCCCCGCTCCACGCCCACGTCGTGGATGGGCTTGCCGTCGATGTAGCAGGTGCCGCTGGTGGCCTCATGGAGCCCGGCGATGATGTTCAGAAGCGTGGACTTGCCGCAGCCGGAGGGGCCCACCACGCACACGAACTCGTTTTCCATGATGTCCAGGGTCACGCCGTTGAGGGCGACGGTGGTGCCGTGCTCGCCCTTATACTCTTTGTATACGTTGTCGATGTGAAGCTTTACTGCTCTATCTTCTCCTGCCATGACGTCAGCTTCCTTTCAATAAAGTTTACAAGCATGTTCAGCAGCATGCCGATGATGCCGATGATGATGATGTACATCAGCATGGGCGCCGACTCAAAGGTGCCGGACAGGGCGCGGATACGCATGCCCAGGCCGGCCTGGGCGCCGGTGGATTCGGCGGCCAGCAGGGTGGTCAGGCCTGCGCCTAACCCTAAGCGCACGGCGGTGATGATGAAGGGGACGGTGGCGGGCAGGGTGATGCGGAAGAAGATGTCCATATCCTTCGCGCCCAGCACCCGCGCCGCTTTCACAAGGGTGGTGTCGATGTTGGCGATGCCGCCGTAGATGGTGACGCACATGGTCATGAAGGTGCAGATCCAGATCAGGATGATGGCGGGGGTCTTGCCCACGCCCACCATGATGACGATCAGGGGCGCGTACGCCAGGGCGGGGATGTTCCGGATGAAGTTGATCCAGGGCTGGAGGATCTTCTGCACCGGGGTGTACCAGGCCATCAGGAACGCCACGGGGATGGCGGTGACGAAGCCCAGACCGAAGCCGGCGGCCACGCAGATCATACTGCTGGCGAGGTCCTTCCACAGGACCTTCCGCTCCGTTGCCATCAGGGGGAAGGACTCGATGAAGGTCTTGCCGATGAAGGGGAAGCTGCGGCCGGTGGCCTTGCCCAGGCTCAGCAGATACCACACGACCATGGCGACCAGGAAGGAGATCAGCAGCCAGACCTTGTTGCTGATCACGATCTTTTTCTTGACCTTTTTCGGTGATGTTTCGTTCAAGATTCCTCACTCTCTTCCTATCTTAGATTTTTTTGCGTGCCCTCCCAGGGCCGCCGCCCGGAAGGGGCCACAGATGATGCTAACATAGTAGCATAATAACACGGAATAGGCAAGTGTTTTGTCCTTCTTTTGTTCAAATTGCAAAAATCACCGGCCAGAAGCCCCCACGTCGAACGGCCTTGACAAGGGGAGCGGGGCTTGCTAGAATTGAGGCAAGACCATGACGAAAAAGGAGAAAAATATGGACTGTTTCGACATAAACGCCAGCGACCTGGGCCGGGGGGCCAGGATCCCCGTGCTGCCGCTGGGTGACTCCGGCGAGGTGTTTTATGAGCTGGCCCTGGAGATGGTAGACGCCATCCGGGCCCACAACGCCGCGGGGGAGCGGACGGTGTTCATCTGCCCGGTGGGGCCGGTGGGCCAGTACCCCATCTTCGTGCGGCTGGTGAACCGGGAGCGGCTGAGCCTGAAAAACTGCTGGTTTTTCAATATGGACGAATACCTCACCGACGACGGGGCCTACATCGACGAGCAGAGCCCCCTGTCCTTCCGGGGGTTCATGGCCCGGAACGTGTATGGAAAGATCGACCCGGAACTGCTCATGCCCGAGAGCCAGCGGATATTCCCGGACCCGGCGGACCCGGAAAAGGGCGACAAGCTGCTGGCGGAGCTGGGCGGGCCGGACATCTGCTTCGGCGGCATCGGTATCAACGGCCACCTGGCCTTCAACGAGGCCCGGGAGGACATGACGGCGGAGCAGTTCGCCCAGCTGGGCACCCGGGTGATCGAACTGACCCCGGAGACTCGCACCGCCAACGCCATCGGCGACCGGGGCGGGGCCATCGACGCCATGCCAAAGCTGGCGGTGACCATCGGCATCAGGCAGATCCTCTCCGCCAAAAAGGTGCGGCTGGGGGTGTTCCGGGACTGGCACCGGGCGGTGGTGCGCCAGGCGGCCTACGGCCCCGTGACGGCCCATTTCCCGGCAAGCCTTCTGCAAAACCACCCGGACGCGGTGATCTACGCCAACGCCACGGCGTCGGCCCGCCCCTTCTGACATGGACGCGGTGCTTTTCCAAAACGGCCGGGTGTATGAGCACGGCCGATCCAAGGAGCGGGACCTGCTGGTCCTGGATGGGACCATCGCCCCGGCGGACGCGCCCGCGCCCCCGGACTGCCGGCGGGTGGACATGGCCGGGCGGATGCTGGTCCCCGGCTTCGTGGACATCCACACCCACGGCGGCGGCGGGGTGGACGTGAACGCCGCCGACCGGGCGGGGTTCGAGACGATCTCCCGGTTTTTCGCCTCCCAGGGCGTCACCTGCTGGCTCTGCAGCATCCTGACGGACACCGAGGAGGCGACCCTGGCCGCCATCGGCCGCGCCCGGGAGGCCATGGCCCGGCCCCTCCCCGGGGCGCGCCTGGGGGGCATCCATTTGGAGGGGCCCTTCCTGGCCCCGGCCTACAAGGGCGCCATGCCGGAGCGGCTGCTGCGGCAGGGGGATGCGGACCTCTTTTACAAGTACCAGACCGCGGCGGCGGGGGCGGTGAAGTACATCACCGTGGCCCCAGAGGTGCCCGGCGTGGTGGACATGATCCGCGCCATATCCGGGGACGTGACCGTGGCCATCGGCCACTCCGGCGCGGACTATGAGACGGCCATCGCCGCCATCGACGCCGGGGCCAAGGCCGCCACCCACACCTTCAACGCCATGGGCCTTTTCCACCAGCACCGGCCGGCCATCATGGGGGCGGTGCTGGAGCGGGACGTGGTGTGCGAGGCCATCTGCGACGGCCGGCACCTGCATCCCGGCACGGTGCGGATGCTCCTGGCCTGTAAGGGCTGGGACAAGGTGGCCGCCGTCACCGACTCCATCCAGGCCGCCGGCCTGCCGGACGGGAATTATAAGCTGGGGATCAACGACGTGGTGGTCCGGGACGGGGACGCGGTGCTGGCGGATACCGGCGTGCGGGCCGGCTCCACCCTTACCGCCTGCCAGGCCCTGAAAAATCTGGTGAAGTTCACCGGCCGGAGCGTGGAGGACGTGCTGCCCTTGCTGACAGAGAATCCCGCCAGGCTGGTGGGCCTGACGGGCAAGGGGGCCATCGCCCCCGGCATGGACGGGGACCTGGCAGTGCTGGACGACGACCTCGCCGTGGCGGCCGCCTACGTGGCCGGCCGGCAGGTATACGCCCGGTGAAAGGGCGGCCCTTGAGACGATAAGAAAAATACGCGGACGGGAGGCATGCCGCTATGGTGAAACGCCGGATTTCCTTCTAAAACGATAGAAGGAAATACAATTTGATCTATCCTTCTATCGTTTTCGGACGGAAACAATAGAAAGGATATCACCATGAAAAAATATCTGCGAGCCAACGGCGCCCGTTACGCGGGGGCCCTGGTCTTTATACTCCTCAGCACGGCCTTCGCGGTGGTGCTGCAGTTTTTCAAGGGCGATGTGCTGGACTACGCCATCGCCGGGGAGGCGGCCGCGACGGCGCGGTACGCGCTGCTGCTGATCGGGTCCATCCTGGGGGAGGTGCTGTTTTATTACGGCTACCGGCGCATGAGCGACCGGTTCGCCGTGGGGTGCCTGAAGATGCTCAAGCGGGACATCTTCGCGGGCATCCTCCGGCTGGACTGGGCCGCCTATCAGACCCAGCAGCAGGGAGCGCTGGTGGCGAAATACAGCGCCGAGGCCGACACGATCCGCGCCCGCTGGTTTCAGATGCTGCCCCTGTTCTGGGAGATCGTGCTGAAGATCGTCTTCGTCAGCGCCGCCCTGTTCGCTCTGGACTGGCGGATCGCCCTCGTCACCATCCTGCTTCTGACCACACCGCTGTACGTCCCCAAGCTCATCGAAAAACGCCTGCAGCGGGCCACGGACGCCTACTTCCAGGCGGTGGAGGAGGATCTGGCCCGGGTGAACGACTGGCTGCGGGGCTTTGAGATCATCAAGAACTTCTCCGTCGAGGGGCAGATCCTCGCCCGGTTCGACAGCTCCAACAGCCAGGTCATGGACAGGCTCCTGCGGGACACCAGCCTGGGGGCGGCGGCGCAGCTGATCACCACGCTGATCTCCTATCTGTCATATTTCATCGTGCTGGCCGCGGCCGCGTGGCTGGTGCTGGCAGGGGAGTTCTCGGCGGGGGACTTTTTCGTCGCCATCGGCATGATCGACCAGCTGTCCTATCCCCTCATCTCCCTGGCGGAGACCATCCGCCAGCTCATCGCCATCCGGCCGACCTGCGCGTCGATGGAACGGTTCATCGGCCAGGGGGCCGGCGACGGGGCGGAAAAGCCCCTTCTCCGGGTGGAGAGGGCCATCCGCTATGAGCACGTCACCTTCGGCTATACCGCCGACCGGCCGCTCCTGCGCCGGTTCGACTTCACGGCGGAGATGGGCAAAAAGTATCTGATCAAGGGGCCCAGCGGCTGCGGCAAGACCACCGCCGTCGATCTGCTCCTGCGCTATCACGACGTGACGGACGGCCGGATCACGGTGGACGGGGCGCCCCTGGAGGCGTATGATGCCACCTACGGGGCCGTCACCGTGGTGCGCCAGGAGGCGGTCCTGTTCCGGGACACGCTGCGCAGCAACCTGACCATGTACCGGGACATAGACGACGAAAGGCTCATAGAGGTGCTGAAAAAGGTGGGCCTGGAGCGGTTCGCCCACCGGAAGGCCCTGGACGGGCTCATCACGGAAAACGGCGCCAATCTCTCCGGCGGGGAGAAAAAGCGCATCTGTCTGGCCCGGGCGCTGCTGCGGGACACAGACGTGCTGATCCTGGACGAGCCGCTGGCCAATCTGGACGAGGACACCGCGGGCCTGATCGAGCAGCTGCTGCTCGCCATCGACGGGAAGCTGCTGGTCGTGTCCCACCAGTTCACTCCGGAGCGGGTGGCCGCCTTCGACGGGGTGGTGGACCTGGGCCGGGAGAGATAGACATCATACAAAATGCAGCACAGAGAGCATCTCTGCTCTCTGTGCTGTTTTGCTCCGGGCGCTGCGAAGCGATCATCGTGGCATTTTCTCGAAAGCTCTTGACAAGAAAACTTGTCAGCGCTATAATGACGACAAGAAAACTTGGCGCAGAGACGGTCATATGAAAAAAGAGGAGATCTTGAAAGCGAGCCGCCAGGAGAATAAAAACAGGGATCTGGCCGAGATGGAGGTCATGTGTCAGGCGGGGACCTGCGCGGGGCGCGTGGGCGCGTTGGTGTGCTGCGTCGTTTCGCTGCTGTCTTCCACGCTTGCGCATACCATGCTCTATAGTCCGTGGGCGATATACTTCAGCATCATGACGACACAGTGGTCGGTCTGTTTCATCAGGATGCGGCGCGGGAGCGATCTGGTGTTGGCGGTCCTGTTTCTGATCCTTGCCGTTTTGGCTTTCGTGGGACTGATCGAGCGCCTCATGAAGGTGAGAGCATGAACGAAGGGCTGAAGCTGAAAAACCGGCTGAAGCAGGCGCGCACGGAAAAGGGGATGTCGCAGGCCCAGCTGGCGGAATTGGTGGGCGTATCGAGAAATACCATCAGCTCCATCGAAACGGGACAGTTCAATCCCACCGCCAAGCTGGCCCTGGTGCTCTGCATCGCGCTGGACAGGAAATTTGAAGAGCTGTTTTACTTCTGATCGGGGGGCAGATACGGTGCGGCGCCATTTTTGGCGCTGCACCGTATCTTATGCTTTTTGCCGGGACGCGGGCCCGGGCTCAGGCGGTATACTGGCGGATGTTGTACAGGCAGATGCAGATGATCACGGCCATCAGGCAGATGAACAGCTTGTCCACCGCCGCGCCGTCCATGCGCTTGTTGAGGCTCCGGCCGGCGATGCCGCCGCCGATGCCCCCGGCGATCATCAGCGCCAGCGCCGGCCACTGAAAGACGGGGACGGCGCCGGTGAGCAGGGTCACCAGAAGGCTGGCCAGCTGGCTGAAAAAGATGATGGAGAGGCTGCTGGCGGCGGCGGTCTTCGTGTCCATGCTGAAAAAGTAAAACAGCATCACCAGGTTGATGGGCCCGCCGCCGATGCCCAGGAAGCTGCTCATCAGCCCCAGGGCCAGGCCGATGAGGGCGCTGAGGACGGGGCTGCGCACCTGCAGCGTGTGGATGCGGGCCTTTTTGACGGTATACAGGAGCGTGCCCAGGGTGATGAGGGCCAGGCACACCGCCTGGATGGCGCTGACCGTCTCCGGCCGGGCGGCGGCGCTCTTCACCAGGGAGAACAGCTGGTTCCCGGCCAGACCGCCGATCACCGCCCCCGCGATCAGGGGCGCGCCGGTGCGGCCGTCCAGATGGCGCTCGCCGGCGATGCGGGAGCGGATCACGGAGAAGGCGCTCATGGACAGCACCGTGCACCCGGACAAAAACTGGATGGCGGACACCGTCTCCAAGTGGAGCAGGTCCAGCACCGGCTTGATGATCACGCCACCGCCGATGCCGCAGATCGCCCCCACCACGCTGGCCAGAAAGGCCACCAGGAAAAACAGGATCATGACGCCAGCGCTCCCAGGTACAGCCGGATGATCTCCAGATACTCCTCCGGATAAAAGCCGATCTGGCCGGTGAACCGGGTCAGGGCGATGAGCCCGCCGTCGATCTCGCCGATGGAGGCCAGCATGGCGGCGTTGTCGGCCTTCAGGCCGCCGCCGTAGACCACGTCCATGCCGCCGGTGCGCTCTTTGACGAACCGGGCGATCTTCTGGATGTACGGCCCGTCTGCCGGGGTCTTGCCCGGGCCGATGGACCACACCGGCTCATAGCCGATGACCACCCGGCTCTTGTCCACCCCGGCCAGGCCCACGTCCAGCTGCCGGCCCAGGACGGCCTCCCAGTCCGGCTGCTCCTCGCTGGTCTCCCCGATGCAGTACAGCACGGAAAGGCCCTGGTCCAAGGCGCATTTGATCTCCTGGTTGAGGAGCCGGTCCACCGCGGCCATATCGGCGCAGCCGCCCTCGGCCAGCACGCCCTTTTTGTCGTTGCGCTCCTCGCAGTGGCCGATGAGGGTGCTCTCGCAGCCCATGGCCTTCACGATGGAGGCGGGCCTGTTGGTGGTGAAGGCACCGAAGTTGCCGCCGGGGGCGGTGTTCATCCGGTAGACCCCCTGGCTGCCCAGCTTCACGGGGCTGTCCGGGCACCGGGCAGCCGCAGCGGCGAGCAGATGGGCCTCCGGCAGGTACTGGACGAACTCCACCTGGGCGGGATCATACTGCTTCAGCCCCTCCTGGGTGGCCTTCACGATGGCCGCGCCCCAGTCCGCCACCGGGGCCAGCCGGTTCACGCCGCCGTACTCCGCCGGCACGTCGAACCGCTTCAGATTCAAATAGATGTGCTTCATATCCTCACCTCAAAATGGCATATTGGGGCAGCTCCCCGCCGATCAGGGACAGGGCGTAGTCGAAAAAGGCGTCTGCCACGCGGTTGCCGTCCTGGACCCACTCCAGGGGGAAGGTCTTCTCCGCGTTGGCCACCTCCGCCAGGGGCACCAGCTCCATGGAGCTGGAATACACCGGCGTCCGCTCCGCCCGGATGGAGACCATATATCCGCTCTCGCCCCGCAGGGCCGCGTTCACCGCGTACCGCCCGGCGGCGTATGCCTCCTCCCGGTCCACGGGAGAGGCGTAGGGGATGGCTGCCCGGCCCAGCAGGCCCGGCTTCTCCGCCCGGGACTTGATGTGCAGCTTTTGGATGATGGCGTCCGTCACGTGCTGGGCGGTTCCGCCGGGGATGACGTGGCCGAAGCCGTCCACGATGCCGGTGTCCGCCAGGGGCTTTCCGTCCAGACCCCGCAGCCCCTCGCTGACGGTGACGAGAAGGCCCTGGCCCTTGGCCCAGGCGGACTCGATGTCCGAGAGCATCTTGTCCTCGTCCACAGGCAGCTCCGGCAAATAGGTGAGCACCTGGCAGTTGGTTAGCCGCGCCGCCATGGCGCTGGCGGCGGTGACCCAGCCGGCGTTGCGGCCCATGTACTCGGTCACCACCACGTGGATGGGCAGGCCGGAGGCGTCCAGGGCCAGCTCCGAGGCGCTGATGGCGGCGAACCGGGCCGCCGAGCCGAAGCCGGGGCAGTGGTCGGTGAGGACCAGGTCGTTGTCCATGGTCTTGGGGATGCCCATGACCCGCAGGTCCAGGCCCTCCCGCTTGGCCAGCTCGCTCACCTTGTGGCAGGTGTCCATGGAGTCGTTGCCGCCGTTATAGAAAAACGCGCCGATGCCGAACTTCTTCAGTGTCTCCAGCACGGTGGGGTAGTCCGCGTCGGTGAGCTTGCGCCGGCAGGAGCCGATGGCGGAGGCAGGGGTGCGCCCCAGGCGGGCGATGGTGCCTGCCGGCACGTCCGTCAGGTCGATGAGATCCCCAGTCAGGATGCCCTCCGCCCCGAACCGGGCGGCATAGATCTTGTCCACCCTACCGCTGGACCGGGCGGCCTCCACCGCCCCCTGCAGGGAGCAATTGATCACCGCCGTGGGGCCGCCGCCGTGGGCGATGAGGATGTTCATGCCCATGTCAGATCCCCTTCCTGCGGTAGCGCTCCGCCATCTCGTCCAGGGTGACCGGCTCGATCAGCGGGGCCTTGCCCACGGAGTCGAACTCCACGATGAGGGTGCCCACGACCTCCTTCACGCCCCGCTCGATGCAGTCCACGATCCGGGCCACGTCCTCGTTGGGGACGGTGCCGTACATCACTGTGTCCATGATGGGCGGGAAGAACACCCGGGGATCGAAGGCGGCGGGGTTGGCCAGCAGCAGCTCATAGATGGGGCCGATGGAGGCGCTGGAGCGCAGGGCCGGCTCGTCCCGGAAAAGCTCCCGCAGGTTGCGGGTCACCGCCAGGCGGATGTCCGTGTCCACGTTGATCTTGCGGATGCCCAGCTTGGAGACCTCCTTCAGCTGCTCCTTCTTGATGCCGTAGGCGTCGTGGATGTCCCCGCCCAGGGCGTTGATCTCCGCGACGATGTACTGGGGCACGGTGGAGGAGCCGTGGCTGACCAGGGTGCCCTCGATGCCGGCGTGCATCATGCACTCCTTGGTGGCGATGGCGATCTCTTTGCGTATCACCGTGTCCTTTCCCTTGTTGGCCCCGTGCTTGGTGCCGTAGCTGATGGCCAGGGCGTCCACGCCGGTCCTGCGGAAGAACTCCACCGCGTCCAGGGGGTTGGTGTAGGTGCTGTTGGCGGCGAACACGTGATCCTCCACGCCGGCCAGGACCCCCAGCTCGCCCTCCACGGTGACGCCCCGCTCATGGGCGTACTTCACCACCTCCCGGGTCAGCTCCACGTTCTCGTCGAAGGGCAGGCTGGAGCCGTCGATCATCACGGAGGTGTAGCCCCCGGCGATGGCCGCCTGGCAGGCGTCGAAGGTCTTGCCGTGGTCCAGGTGCAGGGCCACGGGGATGGGGCTGTCCACGGCGTACTTTTTCACGGCGTTGGCGATGTTCACCGCGCCCTTTTTCTTGTCCTCCAGGGTGCCGTTGGCGAAGTCCGTCCGGCCGCCCATGAAGGCGTTGGCCAGGTCCGCCCCCTGCAATATGGCGGCGGAGCGGAACATCTCGTGCACCTCGATGACGGCTTTTGCCTGGCAGACGGCGTTGACGTTGAACGCCCCCTGGGCGTAATTATACTTCTCGGTGGCGTCCAAAATGGCTTTCATAGGTACCAGGGGCATGGTGATATCCTCCTTGATCGATCCCGCCGCGCCGTTGGCGCATTGTCAAATTTTCACAAACCTATCATACCCTGCCGGGGAGGAAAAAGCAAGGGCCCGCTCCCGGAGCGGGGAAAATCTTTTCCGCCGGACAGGGAAGGACCGCCGCGCAAAAGCTGTGCGGCGGTCCCGGGATATCCCGTTCAGCGGTAGTTGCGGCTTTGGTAGGGGATCTCGTCCACCCCGGCCAGCATGTTCAGCTTCAGCGCCAGCTGGAAGAAGTAGCCGCTGAGCAGGTTGGCCCCGTCGAGAAGGCCGTCGGGCGCCTCTCGGCCCTGGTGGAGGTGGCGGTAGATGAGCCGCACCAGCTCCTTGGCCCGCACCCGCAGCACATGGGCGGTGCAGGCCGCCTGGCAGCCCTGGGTGAGCACGAACAGTTCACACCGGCCGGTGCACTCCGCCGTCAGCCGCTCCACCGCTGCCCGCAGCCGGGCGATCTCCACGTCCGTCACGGAGAAGAAGGTGCGCAGGGTGGGGTTCATGTGGTAGATGAGCTCACAGATCCACAATAGCTCCTCCCGCAGGGCCTCATCCTCCACCTGGGCGCGCAGCAGGCCGGTGAGGCTGGCCATGCCGTCGGTGATTAGCTCAAAGTCGCACCGCAGATCATCGCTTGCGTCGCACAAAAAGGGGTATGCCTCATAGGGGCTGCGGTAAAGGTCCATATCGTTCACTCCCATCGTCTCAAGGCGGCCCGCATATATCCGGCCACGTCCATGTCGTATACCTGGGCCAGCGTCTGCCGGTCCAGGACGTCCGCCGGGCCCAGATACCGGATCCGGCCGTCCTGCAGCAGTAGCGCGCTGTCGGCGAAGGCCAGGGCCAGGGAGATGTCGTGAAACACCCCCATGGCGCACCGGCCGGGCCGGGCCGTCCAGGCGCGCAGGCTCTCCGTCAGCTCCAGCTGGTACTTCAGGTCCAGGTGGTTGGTGGGCTCGTCCAGCAGTATCACCGCCGGGTCCTGGGCGAAGGCCCGGGCCAGGAACACCCGCTGCAGCTGTCCGCCGGACAGCTCCGTCACCGGCCGGTCCCGGTGCTCCCACAGGCCCACCCGCTCCAGGCTCTCCCGCACGGCGGCCCGGTCCGCCTCGCTGTCCCGGTCCAGCAGCCCGCCCTTCCGGTGGGGATACCGGCCCAGCATCACCGTCTCATAGACCGTGTAGGAGAAGTACACCGGCGACAGCTGGCTCATCAGCGCTACCCGCCGGGCCAGCTCCCGCCGGGGCAGGGCGGCGGCGTCCGTGCCGTCCAGCAGTACCTGCCCCCGCCGGGGCAGCAGCCCCGCCACGGCCCGCAGAAGGGTGGTCTTGCCGCTGCCGTTGGGACCCAGCACGCACAGCTTTTCCCCCTCCCGCAGGGCGAAGGACACGCCCTGCACCACGTCGGGCCCGCCGTAGCCGCAGCGCAGGTCCTTGACTTTGAGCATCACAGCCGCTCCCTCCTCCGTCCGGCGAAGTAGACATACAGGAAAAAGGGCGCGCCCAGCAGCGCGGTGATGGACCCGATGGGGATCTCCCGGGGCGGGGTCAGCGTCCGGGCCGCCAGGTCGCACAGCACCATGAACGTGCCGCCGATGAGGGCGCTGGCGGGCATGACCCGCCGGTGGGCCGCGCCGAAGAACCGCCGGGCCACGTGGGGGGCGATCAGGTCGATGAACCCGATGATGCCCACGAAGGCCACCGACGTGCCCGTGAGCAGGGCCACTGCCCCGATGAGCCAGGCCCGGACCCGGGGCAGGTCCACCCCCATGGCCAGGGCCTGTTCCTGGCCGAAGGTCATCACGTCCAGGGCCCGGGCCCGGCAGCAGAAATATGCCAGCCCCGCCGCCGTCACCGGCAGCAGCACCCACACCGCGCTCCACTCCCGCATGGAGAAGCTGCCCAGCTGCCACAGGTCGATCCGCTGGGCGTAGGCGGGGGACAGGGTGGCCAGCAGGTCCATCACCGCGTTGAAGAACAGGCTCGCCACCATGCCGATGAGCACGATGGTCACCCCGCCGCTGCCCCGGCCGATGCGCCCGGAGACCCACAGCACCAGCGCCGTGGTCCCCAGCCCGAAGATAAGGCTCACGGCGGGCAGGATCACGTTTCCCATGGCCCCGGCGGCCAGGCCCGTAACGATCACGATGGCGGCCCCCAGGCCCGCCCCGGCGGACACCCCCAGCCCAAAGGGGGAGGCCAGGGGATTTTGCAGCACCGACTGCATCACCGTGCCCGAGGCGGCCAGAGCTGCCCCGGTGAGGAAGGCCAGCGCCACCCGGGGCAGGCGCATGTCCAGGACCATGGCCGGGTAGCCGGGGCCGATGTGCGGGGGCAGGGCCGTGCCCAGCAGCCGGTCCGCCAGGATGGCCAGGATGTCCCCGAGGGGGATGGACACGCTGCCCAGGGCCGTCCCCGCCATGATGGCCAGGACGGCCGCCAGGGCCAGCAGCGTCATTTTTGCGCCGGTCTTCACTGAGAAAAGTGCTCCGGGTATACCGCTGCGGCCATCTGCTCCAGGGCGGTGACGATGTTGTGGTCGGGCAGGGAGGAGGCCAGGTTGTCGATGTAGTACACCGCCCCGTCTGCCACGGCGGGCACGCCGGCCCAGCCGTCCCGGCTGAGGATCTCTCCCACGGGATCGTCGATGTAGTTGACGTTGGTGAGGATCACGTCCGGGGCCGCGGCCACCACGGTCTCCCCCTCCACGCTCAGCCACCCGGTCTGGTCCGCCAGGATGTTCTCCGCGCCGATGAGGGAGAGCATCTCGTCCAGATAGACCCCGCTGCCGAAGCTGTACATATAGGGGGCGGCGGAGATCTCAAAGTAGACGCTCTTGCGCTCCTCCTCCGGGATGGCGCCGCCCACGGCGGCGACGGCGTCGATGGCGGAGCGCATGTCCGCGGCCAGGGCATCCGCCGCGTCGGTCTCGCCCAGGAGCCGGCCCAGGAAGGCGATGTCGTCATAGATGCCCTGGATGCTCTCGGCGTTGGGGATGCAGGCCACGCACACGCCCATGTCGATCAGGGGCTGATAGGGGTCCTGCTGGTCGTACAGGGACATGTTGGACACCAGCAGCAGATCCGGCTTCAGGGCCGCCAGGCTCTCCATGTCCGGATTCACCATGTCGAACACCGGCGCGTCCGGGTCCAGGCCGTCCAGGCCCACGCTCTGGGCGTCGTAGGCGGCGATGTCCTCCCCGCGGCCCAGGGCGACGACCATCTCCGCGATGGAGGGGGCCAGCACCACGATGGAGCTTATGTCCTCCGGCACGGCGATCTCCGCCCCGCTGGGGTCGGTGATCGTCTCCGGCGCGGCTTCCTCCGGCTCCGGTGAGTGGGCATCTGCCGCCGCCGGCTCCTCCGCGGCGGACGGCGCCTCCGTCGCCTCGGGGACGGGCGGCTGCTGTCCGCCGCAGGCGGCCACGGACAGGACCATGGCCAGGGCCAGCAGCAGAGCCATCAGTTTCTTGCGCATGTTACGTTCCTCCTTGAAATGCCCGGCAAAAACAGAACACCCTTTCGGCGAAAGGGTGTTTCATGCAATAAACGACCTTCAGCGGGCACACTGCTCTCCTGCCCGCCGCGGCGCATATGCACAAATCCATCCATCGTGAACTCGTGCAGGACAGCTCAGCATTCCGACTTAGGACCCGAAGGCCCATCACGGTGGCGGGACCGCGGAGGAATCGCACCTCCATTTCCTGACAGACGGCTGCCCGTAGAAGTATCCTGTTTTCCCGGAGTTTCTCAGCCGCGCCCGCGTCTGCCGGGAGCGGCGCTTTTATTCTAACGGGAGCGGGCCGCCCTTGTCAAGAGGGCGGTTGCCAAACGGGGCTTTTGCGGTTATACTGGTGGCTGGGTCCGGCGCGGCGCCGGACGGGGAGGACGACATGCGGATCGGACAGGTGGACATACCGGCCGGCGCGGCGCTGGCCCCCATGGCGGGGGTGACGGACGCCGCCTTTCGCCATATCTGCCGGGGACTGGGCGCGGCGCTGACCTGCACGGAGATGGTCTCCAGCCGGGGCCTGGTGTACAACGACCCCAAGACGAAGCAGCTTCTCTTTTGTCCGGCCGGGGACGGGCCCGTGGCGGCGCAGATCTTCGGCTCGGAGCCGTCCGTCATGGCCGAGGCGGCGGCCATGGCCCTGGAGATATCCGGGGCGGACATCCTGGACATCAACATGGGCTGCCCCGTGGGGAAGATCGTCAAGAGCGGGGACGGCTCGGCCCTCATGAGGGACCCGGACAAGGCCGGGCGGATCATCGAGGCCTGCGCGGCCGCAGTGGACAGGCCCGTCACGGTGAAGTTCCGCAAGGGCTGGGACGGCGGCAGCGTGAACGCGGTGGAGTTTGCCCGGGTCTGTGAGCAGGCGGGGGCCGCCGCCGTGACCGTCCACGGCCGCACCCGGGTGCAGATGTACGCCGGCGCGGCGGACTGGGACATCATCCGGGACGTGAAGGCGGCGGTGACCATCCCGGTGATCGCCAACGGGGACGTGTTCTCCGCTGCCGACGCGGTCCGCATCCTGCGGCGCACCGGCGCGGATATGTGCATGGTGGGCCGGGGCTCCTTCGGGGACCCCTGGATCTTCCGGCGGATCGCCGCCGCCCTGGCGGGACAGCCGGAGCCGGAGGACCCGCCCCTGGCCCAGCGGCTGGACACGGCGTTGGAGCAGGCGGAGCTGGCCTGCCAGTGGAAGGACCCTTATATCGCCTCGCTGGAGGCCAGGCGGCAGCTGTGCTGGTATCTGCACGGCGTGCCCTGGTCGGGGCCCATCAAGCGGGAGATGGTGAAGGTGACGAGCATCGAGGACGTCCGGGCCGTGATCGCCCGGGCCAAGAGGGAGCTGAGGTGAGGGCTTTATGACGAGACAGGAGGAGCGAGCCGCCATCGAGCGGGTCCTCTCCGGGGACGCGGACGCCTTCGAGGCGCTGGTGAAGGCCCATGAGAAGGGCGTCTACAACCTGGCGCTGCGGATGCTGGGCAGCGAGCAGGACGCTCTGGACGCCTCCCAGGAGGCGTTCTTCCGGGCGTACCGGTCCCTGGACGCCTTCCGGGGGGACAGCAAATTCTCCGTGTGGCTGTACCGGATCACCGGGAACGTGTGCCTGGATATGCTCCGCCGGGCGGGCCGCCGGCCGGAGTCGTCCCTGACCGTGGACGACGAGGGCGGGGAGATGGCCGTGCCTGACGAAAGCGGCGACCCCCAGCGGGCGTTGGAGCGGACGGAGCTGCGCGCCGCGGTGCGGCGGGGGCTGATGACGCTGGAGCCCGCCTTCCGCCAGGCGCTGATCCTGCGGGACCTGAACGGCCTTACATACGACGAGATCGCCCGGGTCACCGGCCTGGAGGCCGGCACCGTGAAGAGCCGCATCTTCCGGGCCCGGCGAAAGCTGGCGGCCTATCTGCAGTCCGGCGGGAACTTTTTGGATGCCGGACCGTCAAAGGACCGGACGAAGGAGAAAGGAGGCGGGGACCGTGGCCGGATGTGAGCGTTACGAGGAGATGATCTGGGCCCTTCTGGACGGGGACCTCGCCCCGGAGCAGGAGGCGGCGCTGCGGGCGCATATGGACGGCTGCCCGGACTGCCGGGCCCTGTATGAGGCGGCGGCCGCCGCGGCCGGCGTGCTGCGGGAGGATCTGGCGGAGCCCCCCGCCGCCCTGGCGGAGGGCGTGATGGCCCAGGTGGCGGCCTATGAGGCGGAGCGGGGCGAGCCCCGGCCCGTCCGGCCGGTGAAGAGGCTGCGCCGGTGGCTGCCGGTGGCGGCCGCCGCGTGCCTGGCGGTGGTGATCGTTGGGGTGGCGCTGCCCCGACTGAAGATGGGGTCCGCCAGGTCCGGCGCGGCGGCGGACACGGCCGCCCCCCAGGCGGCGCCCTATGCCATGGACGAGGACGGCGGCGAGGCCGCCGCCCGGTCGGAGGATATGCCCGAGACCGTCAGCCTCACCGAGGGCATGATGGACGCTGTGGTCGAGTCTGCGGAGGCGGAGGAGAACTTCGCCTCCGACGGGGAGGGGGCTCTTTCCGGCTCTGCGGCCGACGACGCGGCGCCCATGGAGCCCGCCGCCGGGGCCGTGGGATACACCCTCTGTGACCCGGACGGGAACACCGTGGCGGTGATATCGGACCGGGAGGCCCTGGCCGGGCTGCTCCGAGGCGAGACCATCGCCGCCGGGCCGGAGGACTTCGCGCCGCTGTATGCCCTGACACTGGACGGCACGGCGTATGTGCTGGCCGATGACGGCGCGGGCGGCCTGGTCTGGTGGATCGAGGGGGACGACGCCGTCACCCTGTCCCCGGCGCCACTGTCGGAACTGCTGGCCCTGATCGAATAAAAACGGCGACAAGAAAAGGACACATCCCACGGGATGTGTCCTTTTTTGCGTGTGGGGATTTGGGGGGCGGTGCATGCCTCCAATTCCCCCTTGCTGTGGTATGGGGAGCTATGGTATAATGCTCATGCCAAGTCAAACGAATATTGCACACAAAAGCGGGTATGTATTCCCACGGGGAAAACGTATCTCCCGCTTTGTACCCGTTTGTGTGTGCAGGGTTTGGCTTGGCGGCAAGGGAGCTATGCGTTTTTCTAGGGCGTATGGCTCTGCCATGCGTCCTTTTATTTTTAGGCGGAGGCAGCATGGAGTTGAAAAAACTATGGGGAGGGGTCGGACGTGGCGAGGAATACAGCGGAACAGCGGGGATTGACGGCAGGGCTTACTGGTCAGGAGCGGGAACAGCTTAAAAAATATATGAATAGTCAAAGGAGCACTGTCCATGCGATCATTGCTCTCATGGTCTTGATCGTGGTGGTGGTCATCCTTTCATTTCTGCTGCTTCCTGGCAGTATAGAAGCCGCCAAAAACGCGCTGATCCTCTCCGGCATCTCTGTCATCAGCATAATAGGATTGTGTTTCAGAAGGATGCAACTGACGAGAAAAATAGAGTATCTGCGATCTGTGGACAAAGCGTGGCTATCTGTAATACGAGGAAAAGCAAGCAAACTATACAACAAAAAATGCGCGGAATGGGGGATGTCGGAGTACCCCTTTCATTTTGAGCATAGCAATTATTGGGTCGATGATGATACCCTATGTATCGTGGAGGACAAAGAGACATATTTGAGCCATTATACCCCGGAAGATACAAGGCCCCATCCGATCTATCTCACAGAGATCCCTATCGACAGGATACAGTACTATACAAAAGAAGGGGACGTGCAATATACCTCCCACGTTTCCGGCGGCGGAGGAGGCGGCTCCTCCCTGAGCGGCGCGATCGTCGGCGGATTGATAGCCGGGGATGCCGGAGCGATCATTGGAAGCCGGAAAAAGACGGCTCCTATCAAAACAGAAATACAGACGCACGATACCAGACAGACCGTGCTGCGATATTATGACGATCTCGGCAAGCTGGAAGTAATGACGTTTAGGGGGTTCAGTGTATATGACTTCCTTCTGAGCGCGATACCTGACAAAGACTTGACCACGATCCAGCTGGGCGGCGGCGGACAGCACAGGCGTTCCCCCAATACATATTCTGCCGCCCCGTCCCTGGGAGCGGGCAGCACAAAATCGAAGCTGATGAAGCTGCAGCAGTTGTATCTTGACGATCAGATAACCTTGGAGGAGTACAAGGAACAGCGGAAAAGATTGCTGGAGGAGCAATAGCAAAATACGCAAGGGAGCGGGCGGATGACGTTTTTTGTGCCATAGTCGATAAAGATCGTCGGAGCAAAGCGGACTTTGCTCCGACGATGGTGCGGGTGTTCTTACAGCATTTTTTGAAAAAGTCCCAATTATCAAGGGATGCAGGCAGGCGCACAGCGATATTTACCGATCGTCAGCCCACGTTCTCCGCCAGAACGCCCTCTTCATAGAGAGCCTCCGGTGCGATATCTATATCCCCGTCGCACCACACTACCGTGCCGTAGTCGATATAGACGCCCCTGAACACGTCCATATCCGCCAGCGGCGCAAAGGCTGGCATTTTCAGCAAGGGTTTAAAATCAAACACTTTCGCCTCGCCTGTGCTGAACCGGACCCACAGCCGGTGATCGTCCATCGGCCGGACGCCGGATACGCTCACCGCATGTGAGGGCGTCCCTGCGTATGCGATCCCATCCATAATATACATATCAGCTTCTCCTCACTGCAGCGGCGCGATCTTGCCGAACGGGATACCACGCACTGCGTTGTTCCAAGCGGCATAGAGTTCATCCTCGTGGATGGCTGCCCAGGCCTGAACGAGTTTGAGCTGCTTCACGGGCAGGCTGCCAGCCAGCAGCTCCCCGTCTATGCCGACAGACGCCTCATACTCTGCATACATCACATGAAAATGGGGCTTGTTGTGCTGTCCGTCGTCCATGTAGATCATCTTGATGACGATGTTGTAAAACCGGCAAAGCTCTGGCATCATGACCACCTCGCTCACCTGATATTATATCCTAACGGTGTCCTTCCGTCAACCGAAAGGACACGCTTGCGCGTGTCCCTCCCAGGGCTCCCATCGCAAACCAGCGCAGCGTTTGCGATGGGAAAAGGAGAAATGTCCCTGGCCGATGCGCGGGGCCCTGTAAACAGGGTCCCTGCATCTCCAGGGACATTTCGACGTGGTGCGGGTAACAGGATTTGAACCTGCACGGTCGCCCACGGGAACCTAAATCCCGCGTGTCTGCCAATTCCACCATACCCGCCTGACAGGGCCATTATACCGAAAAGCGCCATGGGTTGCAAGGCCGCGGGGCAAATTTCCCCGGCGCTGTGCGTTGACGGCGGCGGCATTTTCTGGTATGATTTACTACAGTAAATCACTGGGCGGCCTGCCACCGCCGAGAAAGGAGCGAGAAATGGCACACAGGATCATTACCATCAGCCGGGAGTTCGGCAGCGGCGGCCGCACCGTCGGCCGGCTGACCGCGGAAAAGCTGGGCATCCCCTGCTACGACAATGAGCTTTTGGAGAAGATCGCCGAGGAGAGCGGCCTGGCCAAGGAATATATCGCCGAGCGGGGAGAGTATACCCCCCGGGGCGGCTGGCTGGCCACCGCCTTCGCCGACCGCTCCGTGAACGGACTGAGCGTGCAGGACTATCTGTGGACCGTGCAGCGCCGCCTGATCCTTCAGATCGGGGAGCAGGAGGACTGCGTGATCGTGGGCCGGTGCGCGGACTACATCCTGGAGGGGAGGGCGGATCTTTTGAAGGTGTTCATCTATTCCCCCATGAAGGCCCGGGCGGAGCGGATCGTGAAGCTCTACGGCGAGACCAGCGATACCCCGGAAAAGCGCCTGCGGGACAAGGATAAGCGCCGGGCGGCCTACTACCAGTTCTATACCGATATGGAGTGGGGCAAGGTCCAGCACTACCACATCGCCCTGGACAGCGCCAAATTCGGCATCGACCGGTGCGTGGAGATCGTCTCCGGCCTGTACTGAGAAAGAAACAGAAGACCGGCGTCCGTGAGAGCGGACGCCGGTCTTTTTTATATCTCGATCTCGCAGTGCTCGTAGGCGTTGATGACCGCCGTGTCCCCCCGCTGGCAGCGCTGGGGGATGCCATAGCCGTAGGTACGGTGGATGTGGCCGTGGACGAAGTATCGGGGCTGGTACTTGTCCAGCAGGTCGTTGAAGCACTCGAAGCCCCGGTGGGGGAGGGTGTCGAAGTCGTTCAGTCCCCGGGCGGGGGCGTGGGTGAGCAGGATGTCGAAGCCGCCGCTGCGGCGGATCTGCAGCCCCAGCCGCCAGACGCGCATGGCCATCTGCCGCTCGGTGTACATGCACAGACCGTTTTTATACCGGTAGGAGCCGCCCAGGCCCAGGATGCGCACCCCGTTTTGGACCACGACCCGGTCCTCCGCGCACAGGCAGCCCTCCGGCGGCGCGGTGAGAAAGGCGTCGTCATGGTTGCCCCGCACGTATACCAGCGGGCAGTGGGCCATGGTGACCAGAAACTCCAGGTATTCCCGCTTCAGGTCGCCGCAGGCCAGGATCAGGCCGAACCTGTCCAGGCTGCCGGGCTGATAGTAATCGTAGTACCGGGGCGAGGGGACGTCGGACACGGCCAGGATGTTCACGGGGCCTCCTCTCCGGTGCCGGGCCGGGCGCCGGTGACCCCCGCGATCCACACGGTGGCCTTGCCGGTCTCGGTCAGCTCCGAGTAGGTGGGGATGGACCCCGCCACGTTTTCGTTCAGCCAGTTCATGTCGATGATCTGCTCCGGGGTGAGGGTCTTGCCCTTGTCCAGCACCACCTGGCCGGCCTGATCGTACAGCGGGCCGGTGAAGGGCTGGCACAGCCCGGCGCAGATGCTCTTTTCCAGCAGCCCCGCCATTTTCCGCACGCCGATGGGCAGCTTGTCGGAATAGCGCATCTCCACCACGCCGGCGCTCATGCCCCAGTAGTAGTTCAGGGCCTTGGGGCTGCCGGCGCTCTCGGCCTGGAAGCTGCCGTCCCGGATGCGGCGCAGCAGGGCCTCATAGTATACGCCCCACCGCCACACGGGCATGGCCAGGTTCACCTGGCTGCCGTCGGGGTTGACCAGCCCCAGGCCGAAGGGGGTGCGGCCCCGGTCGGTGAGCCGGGTCAGGTCCTGGGAGGAGATGAGCCGGATGCCCCGGCCCGCCAGCCGCTGGACGGCGCTGCCGTCGCCGGCCACGGAGGACCACTCCAGCCGCACCTCGGACTGGGGGCTCACGGACTGTACTCCCAGGGCGAAGGCGTTGATGCCGGCCACCTGGCCGTAGATGGGATAGTCGCACACATAGCCCACGTCCTCGCCGCCGGCCAGAGCCCCGGCGATGACGCCGGCGATGAACTTGGGCTCATACATCCGGGCGTAGTAGGTGCGGATATACCGGTGGGACATGTTCAGCGCGCAGTTGAGGATGGTGAGCTTGGGATTCTCCACCGCGGCCCGGAGGCTGGCGGGCAGCAGCCGGGGAGAGGTGGTGAAGATCACGGTGCTGCCCTCGTCAGCCGCCTGGCGGATGACCTGGTCCGCGTCACCATCCATGGCGTTGAAGTATGCCTTGGTGACGATCTTGTCCCCGAACACCCGCTGGACGTACTCCCGGCCCAGCTCATGGCCCAGGGTCCAGCCGGAGAAGGCCGGGTCCTTGTCGTGGATGAAGGCCACGGCCAGGGGCTTTTCGCTCTTGGGCAGCACCCGGGACAGCAGGCCCGGCTTTTCCGTCTCCGGGGACAGCTTCACGTCGATGGGCTCCGTCTCCTGCTGCAGGGCGAACTCCTCCCAGACCTTGGACATGGACCGCTTGATCTCCGAGGCGGTGGTGCTGCGCAGCTGCTGATAGCCGAACACCTCCAGGTACGCCAGCATGGCGTCGCCCACGGTGGTGGTCAGGCGCTTGCCGCCGTTGGCCTCGTAGGCGGAGCGGAAGAAGTAATAGGCGGCGCGGAAGCTCATCCGGTCGTCGTCGGTCCACACCTGGCCGGGGCTCTTGCCCAGCAGTTGCTGGAGCCGGGCGTATCCGCCGGGCTTGGTGAATTCAATGTAGTTTACCCGGCTGGCCCGGTAAAACTCCACATATTCAAAATAGAGGTCCGTCTCCGGGTCGCCCCGGTCGGTGGGCATGATGCGGGTGACCTGGGCGTCCACCGTGTCCGCGCCGAAAAAGCGCAGCACGCTGACCCGCTTGTTGCCCTCCTCCACGTAGAACCGGTTCATGTACTCCCAGACCTTGATGGGGTCCCGGATGCCCTCCTCCACATGGGCCTGGCACAGCCGCTGCCACTTGTCGGCGAACTCCGACCCGGCGGGGATGAGGGGCAGCATGCTCCGGGAGAAGGACAGGGCCCGGGCGGTGGTGCGGGTGCCCGCCACGTGCTCCATGGGGATCTGGATGACCCCCATATCCGTGCCGGAGATCCGCTCCCCCTCGGGGAGGATCGACTCCAGGGCGGTGGGGTAGGGGTGGATGCCCTCCGCGGTGCAGCGGCGGAATTCCTTTTGGCCCTGCTTCAGGGCATCGGCGTAATAGTTGGTCAGCATAGCGCGTCCTTTCCCGATGGGGCGATACTCATTCAAGGCGCCATTGTACACCATCGGCCCGGTGGGCACAAGAGGGAATCTCAATAAAAAAGTCCCCGGAAGACCGGGGACTTTTCGCGTTCATGAACAGACTGCGGCCGGCGCGCCGGTCACAGCATGGACAGATACAGCTGTCCGTACTCCCGCGCCCAGTTGTCGCAGCTGTAGTCCACGGCCATGGCCTGCCGGATGAGGCCGTCCATGGCGTCGGGATCGGCGTAGGCGCCCAGGGCCCGGCGGACGGCATCGGCGAAGTCCGCCCCGTCCATCCGGGAGAAGGTGAAGCCGGTGCCCTCGCCGGTATACTGATTGTAGGGCTGGACCGTATCCCGCAGCCCGCCGGTCTCCCGCACGATGGGCAGGGTGCCGTAGGCCATGGCGATGAGCTGGGAGATGCCGCAGGGCTCGAACCGGGAGGGCATCAGGAAGAAGTCGCACCCGGCGTAGATGTGGTGGCTCAGATCGTCGTCGTAGCCGATCCAGGCGCAGGCCCGGCCGGGGTGGCGCTCCTCCAGGCCCCGCAGCCAGCCCTCATACTTGCGGTTGCCGTTGCCCAGCAGCACGAAGGCGCAGTCGTTGTTCCACAACAGCTCATCCATGGCGGCCATCACCAGCTCCAGGCCCTTTTGCTCCACCAGGCGGGTGACCATGCCGATCAGCGGCCGGTCCGGGACCACCTCCAGGCCGGTCTCCTCCATGAGGGCGGCCTTGCAGGCGGCCTTGCCCGCCCGGTCGTCCACGTTGAAGTTGGCGGGGATCTTGCCGTCGGAGGCGGGGTCCCACACCGCCCGGTCGATGCCGTTGACGATGCCGCCCACGTCTCCCCGCAGGCTGAGCACGCCGTCCAGGCCCTCGCCGTACTCCCAGGTGCAGATCTCCCGGGCGTAGGAGGGGCTGACGGTGTTCACCCGGTCGGCCATGACGCAGCCCGCCTTCAAAAAGCAGGCCATGCCGTAGCGCTCCATCAGGCCCAGGCAGCCGTCGGGGATGGACAGGAAGTCCTGCACGAAGTCGAAGTTGCACAGGCCCTGGTAGGCGATGTTGTGGATGGTGAGCAGCGTCC
The DNA here is from genome assembly GCA_947626345.1 of uncultured Oscillospiraceae bacterium. Lineage (GTDB taxonomy): Bacteria > Bacillota > Clostridia > Oscillospirales > Oscillospiraceae > CAJOIG01. Next base: position 38,026 of record CANQSF010000011.1, read on the forward strand.
TGGTCTGGCCCAGGGCGGAGTCTATGTACTGGGTCTTCAGCAGCAGGGGCAGCATGCCAGTGTGCCAGTCGTTGCAGTGGATCACGTCGGGGATGAAGTCCAGCCGGAACAGGCTCTCCAGCACCGCCCGGGTGAAGAAGGCGTACTGCTCGCCCTCCCGGTCGGGCAGGTAGATGGGCCCGCCGAAGTACTCCTCGTTCTCGATCAGCCAGACGGTGACGCCGTCCAGCATCAGCCGGTTCACGCCCACGAACTTGGTCCGCCAGCCCAGGGAGACGGTGAAGGAGAACATGTACTCCACCCGGTCGCCGTAGCGGGCCTTGATGACGCTGTGGTAGGGGATCATCACCCGGGCGTCGAAGCCCAGCTGGTTCAGATACCGGGGCAGGGTGCCCACCACGTCCGCCAGCCCCCCGGTCTTGGCCAGCGGGGCGCACTCCGCGGCCGTCAGCAGGATGCGGACCGGCCGGTCCGTGACGCCTTTTTCCGCCGCGAGGGCGGTCAGCTCATCGCGAAACTGCTCTATTTGCATGGCTCATTCTCCTCCTCAGATTCGTATGTGAAGTACTGCACGCTCAGGGGCGGCAGGGCCAAATGGACCCGGTACGAGAACTCCCGGAAGCCCTTGTGCTCGTATTTCTTGCGGCCCAGAGCACGCCCGCCGCCGCCGTAGCGGGCGTCGTCGCTGCTGAGCAGTTTTTTCAGCCGGCCATTGCCGGGCAGGCCGATGACGAAGTCCTCGTGGAGCATGGGCGTGAAGTTGCACACGCACACCACGGGCTTGTCCGCCTTCCGGTCCCGGGGCCAGCGGATGAAGGCGAGGGAGCTGTGGTCCCGGTCGTCGGGGTTGAGCCAGGTGAAGCCCTCCCAGCTGTCCTCAATCTGCCACAGGGCCGGCTGGGACCGGTATATGTGCCCCAGCGCGGCGCACCAGTCCTGCATCTGGCGGTGCTTGGGATAGTCCAGCAGGAGCCAGTCCAGCTGCTGCTGGTAGTTCCACTCGATGAACTGGCCGAACTCCCCGCCCATGAAGTTCAGCTTCTTGCCCGGGTGGGCGAACTGATAGCCGTACAGCGCCCGGAGGGTGGCGAACTTGTCGTCATACAGGCCGGACATCTTCTGCAGCATGGAGCACTTGCCGTGGACCACCTCGTCGTGGGAGTAGGCTAGGATGTAGTACTCCGAGAAGGCGTACATCATGGAGAAGGTGAGCTTGTCGTGGTTATAGGAGCGGAAGTAGGGGTCCAGCTTGAAGTAGTCCAGGGTGTCGTGCATGAAGCCCATGTCCCACTTGAAGGTGAAGCCCAGCCCGTCCTCCTCCGGCGGGGCGGTGACCTTGGGGAAGGCGGTGGACTCCTCCGCCACGGTGAAGGCGCCGGGGCACCGGTCCGCCACGGCGGAATTGAGCTGCTGCCAGAAGCTGACTACGTCGTAGTTGATATTGCCGCCGTCCCGGTTGGGGACCCACTGGCCGGCCTTGCGGCCGTAGTCCAGATAGAGCATGGAGCTGACCGCGTCGCACCGCAGCCCGTCCACATGGTAGCTCTCCAGGAAGAACAGCGCGGAGCTGATGAGGAATCCCCGCACGTCCGGGCTGGCGTAATCGAACACCAGCGTGCCCCACTCGGCATGCTCGCCCATGCGCGGGTCGGCGTATTCGTAAAGGGGCGTGCCGTCGAACCGGGCCAGGCCGTGCTCGTCCCGGGGGAAGTGGGCCGCCACCCAGTCCACGATCACGCCCACGCCGGCCTGGTGCAGGGTGTCCACGAAGGCCATGAAGTCCTCCGGAGTGCCGTAACGGCTGGTGGGGGCGAACCAGCCCGTGGCCTGGTAGCCCCAGCTGCCCACGAAGGGGAACTCGGTGACAGGCAGCAGCTCCACGTGGGTATAGCCCAGCTGGCGGCAGTAGTCCGCCAGCTCCGGCGCGATGTTTTTATAGTTGGGGAACGTCTCCCCCGGGGCCAGCCGCCAGGAGCCGATGTGCATCTCATAGATGTTCATGGGCTCGCGCCGCTGATCCCGCCCGGGCCGGGCGGCCATCCAGCCGCCGTCGCCCCATTGGTAGCCGCCCAGCTGCCACACCTTGGAGGCGGTGGCCGGGCCGGTCTCCGCGTGGAAGGCGAAGGGATCGGCCTTCAGCACCTGCCGGCCGTCGGGGCCGGTGACGGCGTATTTATAGACCTGGCCGTGGACGGCCTGGGGCACGGTGACCGACCAGTAGCCCTCGAAATCCCGCTCCATGGGATCGGCGGAGGCGTCCCAGTAGTTGAAATCGCCCACCACGGACACCGCCTGGGCGTTGGGCGCCCACACCCGGAAGACATATCCGTCTCCCTCCCGGTGACAGCCCAGGAACTCCTGGGCGCGATAAGTACAGTCGTTCAGCACGCTCATTTGTGATCTCCCCCCAGATGACCGAAGTTGGGTCCTCTGCTCTTATCATATACTATCCGGGGATTTTTTTCAATAATTGACAGAGAGGAAAAGATATAATAAAATAAAAACTGTCATTTCTCACAAGGGGAACACGTCAGCGGCGGATACCTCGAAGGCCTGTCGCTGGAAGCTCTCCCCGTCGATGACCTTGGTGTAGGCCCGGCTCTGGATCCGTCCGCGGACGGCCAGCTGGGTCCCCACGGGCACGTCGCCGATGTCCCGGGCCTGCTGGCCCCAGGCGATGACCGGGATATAATCGCTGCGCCTGTACCGGCGGGACACCGCCAGGATCACGTCGCAGATCTCCCGGCCCATGGGCGTGACGCGCAGGGTGGGTGGACGGCACACCGTGCCGGTGAGGGCGATGTGGTTCTCGTCCTCGCCGCCGGGGCCGATCTCCCGGGCCAGGACCGTGAGCACCAGCCGGTTGCCCACGCCGGAGCGGTTGTTATAGGAGCGCAGCTCCCCCGCGATCCGGATGGGGCCGGATCGCAGCGCGTCGTCTCCGGGCAGCATGGACTGGCGGGCCACGATGTTCACCGTGTCCGCCGTGCCGCTGAGCCGCCGGGTCTGCAGGGGAAAGGTATAGAACCGGATGCCCCGGCTCTCGTGGGAATAGCGGGGGAGGGCGGTCACGGTGCCGCACAGCTCCGCCCGGTTGGTGACGAAGACCTCGTCCATTTGGCGCACCTCGCAAGCGTTGATGCTTCAGCCTATGCGCCGGGACGGGCCGATATGAACAGGAAAAAAGCGGGCCGTGCCCGCGTGAGGAGGATCGATTATGGAACTGAACGAGATATTGTCCCGGTGCGACCACACCCTGCTGCGGCAGGACGCTACCATGCAGGAGATCCGCCGGCTGTGCGACGAGGCCATCCGCTATCACTGCGCCAGCGTCTGCATCCCGCCCTGCCACGTGGCCGGGGCCAAGCGCTACGTGGGCGGGAATCTGCCCATCTGCACGGTCATCGGCTTCCCCAACGGCTACAGCACCACCGCCGTGAAGGTGGCGGAGGCCAGGGACGCCATCGCCGCCGGCGCGGCGGAGATCGACATGGTGGTGAACCTGTCCATGGTCAAGGACGGCTGCTGGGACGACGTGCTTCGGGAGATCATCGCCATCCGGGACGCCACGGCGGGCTATATCCTGAAGGTCATCATCGAGACATGCCTGCTGACCCAGGAGGAGAAGATCAAGCTGTGCGAGCTGGTCAGCTCCTCCGGCGCGGACTACATCAAGACCTCCACCGGCTTCTCCACCGGCGGGGCCACCCGGGAGGACGTGGCCCTGCTGCGCCAGTACTGCGGCCCCCACGTGAAGGTGAAGGCGGCCGGCGGCATCAAGACCCTCCAGGACGCGGAGGACATGATCGCCCTGGGCGCGGACCGGCTGGGCACCAGCCGGATCGTGAAGCTGGTGATCGACATGGAGAACGCCCCCGCCCCGGTGGAGGAACCTGCACCGGTGGAAGAACCCATCCCCGTGCCGGTGGAGGAGCCTCTTCCGGAAGAGCCTGCCCCGGAGGCCCCGGTAGAGGAGCCCGTTCCGGAGGAAGAGCCCGTCCCCGCGCCGGCGGAGGAGCCCCTTCCGGAAGAGCCTGCCCCCGAGGCACCGGCGGAGGAACCCGCCCCGGAGACGCCCTCAGAGCCCCCGGTGGAATACTGACGCCCGCAGCGCCCGGGCCAGGGCGCAGCCCGGGATGCTGAGCAGAAACCACAGCGCCGTATACTGAGCGCAGATCTGCCCGTACAGGTTCCAGCGCCGGGCGGAGTAGTCCCACACCTGCCAGCCCAGACCCACGTTCACGACAGCGCCAGCGATGAATTCCACCGCCGTGATCACCGCCGCGCACAATAGATACTGCTGCAGCCGGCCCATGCCCGTGGCGGCGATGCGGTACATCAGCAGATAGCATATCCCGCCGGCCAGCACCATGGACCAGTGGGTGCGGCCCCGCCACGCCAGCTCGATCAGCCCGTAGGCGACGCCGCCCAGCAGGAACACGCACGATAGTTCAAAAGCGTTCATACCGGGAGCTTTCCCGCTTTTTGGGAAAAACAGACTTGACAAAGCCCGCCCGGGCTGGTATATTATTCAGGCACAAAGCAGGACGCAGTGGTATCCGTCCTCGCCCGGCCGCCTTTTATGCGCGCGCCGCGGCCGCAAGACCTTTGATGAGTTTTTGCGCGGATACATCCTGTATCCGCGCATTTTGTCACATCAAAAAGGGAGGTGTTCTGGCAATAGCGAACATGACGCATCCTCTTAACGAGGACATCCGGGAGCCGCAGGTACGCCTGATCGGCGATGATGGCGAGCAGCTGGGGATCATGACCTCGGAGGAAGCCCTCCGGATCGCGGAGCAGCGGGACATGGACCTGGTGATGATCTCCCCGCAGGCGAAGCCGCCTGTGTGCAAGATCATGGACTATGGCAAGTACCGCTTCGAGCAGTCCAAGCGGGAGAAAGAGGCCAAGAAGAACCAGCATGTCATCGAGGTCAAAGAGATCCGTATGTCGCCGTCCATCGGCGAGAACGACTTTTTGGTCAAGCTTCGCAATGGCCAGAAATTCCTGGCTGAGGGGGACCGGCTGAAGGTGACGGTCCGGTTCCGCGGCCGTGAGATGGCGCACACCGATCTGGGCAAGCAGCTCTTGGAGCGGTATGCCGCCGAGTGCGCTGAGATCGCGAAAGTCGACAAGGGCGCGAAGCTGGAGGGCCGGCTGATGACCGAGTTCCTCTCGCCGAAGGCCCAGGCACCGCAAAAGAAACAGCCCAAGCAAGAAAAATCAAAGGAGACGAACTGAAATGCCGAAACTGAAGACCCACAGCGCTTCCAAGAAGCGTTTCTCTCTGACCAAGAACGGCAAGGTCAAGCGTGCCCACGCCTACAAGAGCCATCTGCTCAACGGCCACGGCAAGACCACCAAGCGTAAGCGCGGCCTGCGCAAGGGCGCTTATGCCGACAGCACCAACGCCGCCACCGTCAAGCGCATGATCCCGTATAAATAAGGAGGACACGAAAGATGGCACGTATCAAGGGCGCGATGATGACGCGCAAGAGAAGAAATAAGATCCTCGGCATGGCCAAGGGTTATTGGGGCAGCAAGTCCCGTCACTATAAGATGGCCAACCAGGCCGTGATGAAGAGCCTGCGTTACGCCTATGTGGGCCGCAAGCAGCGCAAGCGCGATTTCCGCCAGCTGTGGATCGCACGTATCAGCGCCGCCTGCAAGCTGAACGGCATCAACTACTCCCAGTTCATGCACGGCCTGAAGCTGGCCGGGATCAACATGAACCGGAAGATGCTCTCCGAGACCGCGATCAACGATCCCGCCGCGTTCACCGCTCTGGTGGCGAAGGCGAAGGCCTCTCTCTGACCCATACCGAAAAAAGCCCGGAGTGCTCTCCGGGCTTTTTCATTTCATAAATTAGGACCACGACCGCTCCTGGCGCAAAGCCTGGGGCGGTTTTTTGTATAAGCGGCCCGGTCGCGGGGCCAGAATACACCGAAGATATATGGAGGGGCGCGAGATGATCGAACTGGACGAAAAAGCGATAGCGGGGTTCCGGGAAAAGCTGGCGGAGGACGAGGCGGCGGGGGCCACGGTGGCCAAGTACACGGTCGCCATCCGCCGCCTGGCGGCATTCTGCGGCGGACAATTGCGGGACAAGGGGCAGTTAGTCGCCTTTAAGCAAGCCCTGGCGGCCTCCGGCATGGCCCCGGGCACCGTGAACGGGGTGCTGACGGCGGTGAATAAACTGCTGGATATCTATGGATACCATGAATGGCGCTTGCGCTTCCTCAAGGTGCAGCGCCGAGTTTTCATGGCTCCGGGGCGGGAGATGACCCGCGCGGAGTATGAAAGGCTGGTGAATACGGCGAAGCGGCAGGGCGACGAGCGCCTGGCGCTGGCGGTGCAGACATTGGGGGCCACGGGAGCGCGGGTCAGCGAGCTGCAGGCGGTCACGGTGGAGGCCGTGGCGGCCGGAAAAGCGGAAATTCGCTCCAAAGGAAAGATCAGATTGCTGCTTTTGCCGAAGAAACTCTGCAAACTGCTGGCCAATTACTGCGCGAAACGGAACATCACCGCCGGGCCGGTGTTCGTCACCGCGTCGGGAAAGCCTATCGACCGGAGCAACCTCTGGAAGAGCATGAAGCGGCTGGCGAAGCACGCCCGGGTATTATTAGATAAGGTATTTCCCCACAACCTGCGGCATTTGTTCGCCCGCACGTATTACAAAAAGACCCGGGACATCGTGCAGCTGGCGGACATCCTGGGCCACTGCAGCGTGGAGACCACGCGCATCTACACCGCACGATCGCCCATGGAGCAGCGGCGGCAGATGGACGCGCTGGCGCTTTTGCTATAAAAAAAGATACCACAGAATTCACATTCTGTGGTATGTACACGGAAATTACTTCCTCCGAGCCCAGCTTTACGAGGATGATTATAGCCCGCTTCCCTTAAAAAAGCAAGGGGAAATTCAAAAAAAGTTTATTTTTTTACATAACAACTCCGCCTGAGGCCCTTTTGCCCGGCCCCAGGCGCCCTTTCCGTGCGCTTTTCACAGTTTTTTGCCCCCGTTTTCTCCCTTCCGGCCAAAAACTTGGGCGTCTTCCCCGCCGCACGCACCACAGATTGTGAATTCTATGGTGAGAAGGGCTCGAAAAACTATTTTATTAGGAGGACATCAAACAATGACAAAACGTGTACTCAGCTTGCTCTTGGCGCTGATCATGGCTCTGTCTCTGTGCGTCCCGGCCTTCGCGGCTGACGAGCCTGAAGTCATCGAAGAAGAGCCTGCTACCATCGAGGCTGAGGGCGAAGAGGCCGCGCCTGTGGCGGCCGATGAGCCGGAGGCGATCGCTGTCGATGAGCCTGAGGTCGTCGACCTGCTCAACGAAGATTCCCTGCAGGGCATGGTCAACCAGGCCAACGGCATGAAGGCCGGCATCATTGCCGGTTGGTATCAGAAGGGTACTGACGCTGACTGGCCTTCTGGCGTCACGACCGATGAACAGCTCATGACCTACTTCCTGGATCAGCTGGAAGCGTCTGAGAAAATCCTGGGCGAGATCAAGGACAAGGGCGGCTATGACACCTGGCTGCTCAGCGGTGGGACTCGCGACCGGTATGAAAATGCTATGAAGGGCCTGGCTGCTGCCATCAGAGCGGTGACGAAGTATGTCCGCGAAGATACCTACAGGAAGCAGATCAGCGAGATGAACGGCTGGATCAAGTGGTACCAGTACGTCATCAATGAGAACAAGACCGCGTCCTATGGCAAGGACACTTGCGATGTCCAGCCCTGGTTCGAGACCGAGGTGAAGGAGGCTGTGGCCTTCCTGCGGTCCCTGGCCGGCTATAACGAGGACTATGACGAGCTGTGGCTGCCTGGCGCTGCGTCCATCCTGTACAAGGACTATCTGGCTGCTAAGGCTACCTTCACCAAGCTGTACGGTGAGTTCGATGATGCGATCCTCGCCGAGTATACCGACTACGTGGAGCTGCGGGACGCCATCCGCGACGCCAAGGCCAAGCTGGCCAGCGACGGCTACTTCGACGGTGCGACTTATTTCTGGCCGACGAAGGTCGACGGTTGGTGCGATTCTCTCAGCGCGTTCCTGGACTTCCTGCTCAGGGATATAGCTACTGGCGCTGGCACGACCGGCTTCAAGGACGCTAACCAGACGCTGAAGAGTGTCCACTATTACCTGACTGTGATCAAGGCTTTCCTGAAGGAGAACAAGCACACCCTGAGCCTCAGTCAGTTCTACATCAACACCGACTTCAAGAGCGTTTCTGTGCGTGTCGTGCAGTCTAGCGGTGACAAGTATAAGAGCGATAACCGTTATTATCACCTGGAAGTCAGCGCTGTCAAGACTGTAAAGGGCCATCCCTTCACCGCTGCTGAGTTGGCGGATTGGCGTGAAGAAGATATAGGCCTGGGCGGCAATACTAAGAATGGTATTTTTGAAATGGACGTCAGCCCCGATCAGCTTGGCATCAAGGATGACCAGGGCAAGCTGAAGGACGGCGCCGTCATCACCGTGAAGTTTATCTGCGACAAGGGCCACGAGGTCCTCGCCACAAAGACTATCACCGTTGATCAGAGCTACAACGGCCCCGTGATCGTCGATTCCGAGTACGATCCCGACGACATCGTCATCAAGCTGGACAAGAGCTTGGCTGCTGCTTCCCAGGCGCACACTACGGATCCTGACAACAACCAGTACAGCCAGGCTACCCTGACCCTGAGCTACAACGGCACCGTCGTGGAGACCAAGACGATCAATGCCAACAATGACCTTTGGAAGAACGTGTTCAAGTTCAACCTGACCGACCTGTGGCACATGGAGATCGGTGAGTACACCGTCGAGTTGAAGGTCACCCAGGGCCAGCCCAGCGGCGGCGACCATAGCACCATCTCCCGCGGCACCGTGACGGTCACCGTCCCCGACATCACCGCCTATCAGGGCGACGAGGTCGAGGCTGACGAGGACGACGTTTGGGGTCTGGCCGGCGCCAAGGGCTTCAACAACCTGCAGAAGGCCATCAGCCTGGCCAACTCTGACGACAAGTACGCCAAGAGCGGCGACACCGCGAAGCTGAAGGCGCAGCTGGCTGCCAACGTGGCCGAGGCCCAGGCTTTCGTGGACAAGGCCGCCACCACCCCCCTCTCCAAGGCCAACAAGGCCAAGGTCGACGAGCTGATCGCCGCCATCTACGGCATCCTGAAGAATTTCGACGTGGCTGCTGACACCTCCGCGCTGACCGCTGCCATCGCCGCCGGCGAGGCTCTGGTCCCCTCCGACTATGACGGCGCCAACGCTTGGAAGACCCTGCAGGACGCCATCACCGCCGGCAAGGACCTGATGAAGAAGGCCCCCATGGCTGCTACCGCTGCCAACAAGGCTGCCATCGCCGCCGCCGCTGAGGCCATCGAGGACGCTATCGATGATCTGAACGAGCATCATGCTGTGGTGCCTTACAACGAGCTGAAGGCCCTGGAAGAGCTGATCGACTCCGTTCCCACCCGTCTGGCCGCTGACGACTTCTCCGCTGCGAGCAAGGCTGCTGTCAATGCCGCCGTTGCCGCCGCGAAGCCTCTGCTGGACAAGACTGGCGTGACCAAGTCCGAGCTGCAGGCCGCCATCGACGCGGTGCAGGCTGCCCTGAACAACCTGACCACCGTGAAGAGTGACGCTGCCCCCACGGCTCCCTCCGCCGATTACACCGGCTGGGCCACCGCTGAGAATGGCGACTACTACTACTTCAAGAACGGCTCCCTGGTCAAGGCTGACTGGGTCAAGTCCAAGGGTCTGTGGTACCACATGGGCGCCACCGGCAAGATGGACACCGGCTTCATCCACATCGTGGATAGCTGGGGCGACGCCTACTACTACCTGAACCCCAGCAACACCAAGGGCACCATGGGCCGCATGTTCACTGGCTGGAAGATGATCAACGATTCCTCCGCCGGCGCTTGGGGCTGGTTCGAGACCCGTAACAACGGCCATCAGGGCCAGTGCACCTACACCACCAACTGGGGCGACTTCAAGAACTACAAGCCCTTCTAAGCAAGTTCTGAATCGCGATCTGGGAGCAGGGTCTCTGGCCCTGCTCCCTTTCCAAAAAGGGGGGAAATGCCGTGGATACGCTGGAACTGAGGCCGAGACAGCAGACGCGCGCCCGTGACGCCGGCGTCGCCATGACCGAGGCGGACAGCGAGCGCTTCCTCGCGGACCTGGCGGTCAAAGGCCGCGCGCCCGAGACTGTGGAGCGGTATCGCCGCAGTTTGGAGCACCTGGCCGAGGTCCTGCCCGAGGACCGGAAGATCAGGCGCGGCACGCTGGAACAGTGCCGCGAGGCGCTGCTGGCCGCGGGCTATGCGCCCCGGACGGTGAATCTGGTGCTGTCCGTGGCGAATACATACGTGGCGTATATGGGCCATCGGGAGTATCAGCTGGGCGACACGCTGGAGACTGAGGCGAAGCTGCATCCCGAGCTGACGCGGTCCGAATACCGGCATCTCCTTCAAGTCGCGAAGCTGCTGGGGCGGGAGAAGGTCTACCTGCTCGTCAAGCTCTTCGCCAGCGCCGACATGCCCGTCCAGGAGCTGGATAAGGTCACCGTCGAGGCCGTGACCGCCGGGCAGGTGACGGTGGGCGAGGGCAATTCCCGCCGCAATATCCGCCTGCCGGGCTGTGTGCGGAAGGAGCTGCTGGCCTTCGCCGAGCGGCAGGGCATCTATCGCGGGCCGCTGTTTTTGACGAAGGACGGCACGCCTATGAGCCGCACGTACGTGACCAGCGCCATCCGCAACCTCTGCGCGGTGGCGAAGGTGCCGGTGGAGAAGGGCAATCCCCGCTGCCTCCGGCGGCTGTATCTTTCTGGCCGCAAGGCCATCGAGGACAACATCGCGCTCCTTGTGGAGCAAGCCCTCGAGCGCCAGCTGGACGAGGAACAGCTCACCGTCGGCTGGGACGTGTGAGGCTGCGGGCAATAAAAAACACCGCCGTTGGGCGGTGTTTTTTTGCTTGTATGGGGGGTTATTTCGCGGCCTTGGCGGCCCGGATGGCCTCGGTCAGCATGGGCGTGACCTTGAAAAGGTCGCCGCAGATGCCGTAGTCCGCGATCTCAAAGATGGGGGCCGTCTCGTTTTTGTTCACCGCGATGATGCACTCCGAGTCCTGCATACCGGCCTTGTGCTGGATAGCGCCCGAGATGCCCAGCGCCACGTACACCTTCGGGTGCACCGTCTTGCCCGTCTGGCCCACCTGGTGGTCAGCAGAAAGCCAGCCAGAGTCGATCACCGCGCGGCTGCCGCCTACGACGCCGCCCAGCTCCGCAGCCAGCTCCTCCGCCAGCTTGATGCCGCCTTCCACGTCCTTGCTGATGCCGCGGCCCACGCTCACGATGAAGTCCGCGCCGATCAGGTCCACCAGCTTCTTCGCCGCCTTCACCACCTCGGTGACCTCGGTCTGCAGGTCGGCCTCAGAGAGCTCGAACGCCGGCTTCACGATCTGGCAGGCGTCTGCCTTCGCCTGATCGAAGGGGCGCTTTTTCATCACGCCAGGCCGCACCGTCGCCATCGTGGGACGGAACCGCGGGCAGATGATACTCGCCATCAGGTGGCCGCCGAACGCCGGACGGGTCATCTTCAGGTCACGGGACACGTCGTGCTTCTCGCCCAGCACCATCGCCGTGTTCAGCCCCTCGATCCGGGCGTCCTCCAACGTGCTGGCCTCATGCAGGAAGTCCTTGTAGATCCCCATGTCCACGTCCAGGTGCGTGCAGTCCGCGCACAGGCCCGTGTGCAGCCGCGCCGCACACCGGGGGCCCAGGTCCCGGCCGATGTTCGTCGCGCCGATGAGGAACGCCTCGGGCTTCAGCTCCTCAATCACGTCGCAGATCACCTTCGCGTACGCGTCGGTGGTGTATACCTTCAGGAGCGGATGCTCGCACACATATACCTTGTCCGCGCCGTAGCCGCCCAGCTCCTTCGCCAGGCCCTCCACGCCGTCGCCCAAAAGCAGGCCGCACAGCTGAACGCCCAGCTCGTCCGCCAGACGCCGCCCCTCGCTGATCAGCTCCAGGTCCGTCGGCATCAGCTTCCCGTCACGCTGCTCGCAGAATACCCACACATCCTTGAAAGCAGCCAGGTCCGTATTATTAAAAGCCATTTCCTCTTACTCCTCTCTCAGATGATGTGCTTGCCGGCCAGGATGCCTGCCAGCTTCTCGCACGTGCCCATGTCCGCGCCTTCCAGCATCATGCCCGCGCCCTTCTGCGGCGGCGTGAACGATACCAGGATGTTGGTCGGGGAACCCTTCAAGCCGATGGTGGTCGGGTCGATCAAAGGATCGTCCTTCAGCGCCTCATAGTCCAGCACCGTCACCGGCTTGCTGTAGGCCTCGAAGATCCCGCCCACGGACATATACCGGGGCTTGTTCAGCTCCTTGATGCAGGTCAGCAGACACGGCGTCTTCACCTTGATGGTCATATAGCCGTCCTCCAGCATCCGCTTGACGGTGATGTCGTCCCCGTCCTTGTGGATGTCCGCCGCGTAGGTCACCTGGGGCAGATGCAGCTTCTCCGCGATCTGGGGGCCCACCTGGGCCGTGTCGCCGTCGATGGCCTGGCGGCCGCACATCACGATGTCGCCCTTCTCCACGCCGATCTTGTTCACGCCCGCCGCCACGATCTGAGAGGTGGCGTAGGTATCGCTGCCGCCGAACTCTCGGCCGGAGATGAGGTACCCCTCGTCCGCGCCCATGGCCAGCAGCTCGCGCAGCATCCCCTCCGCGGGAGGGGGACCCATGGTCACCACGATCACCTTGCAGCCCGTCTCATCCTTCAGCTTCAGGGCAGCCTCCACGGCGTTCATGTCGTCCGGGTTGGTGATGGTCTCCATAGACGCGCGGTTCAGCGTGCCGTCCGGATTCACCGCCACCTTGCCGGAGGTGTCGGGCACCTGCTTCACACATACGATAACTTTCATTTTTACGTCCTCCTTACAGGCCCATGTTGCCCGAGATGACCATGCGCTGGACCTCGCTGGTCCCCTCGTAGATCTCGGTGATCTTGGCGTCGCGCATCATGCGCTCCATGGGATAGTCCTTGGTGTAGCCGTAGCCGCCGAACATCTGCAAGGCCTTGGTGGTGACCTTCATGGCGTGCTCGGAGCAGAACAGCTTGGCCATGGCCGCGTCCACGGTGTAGCGCTGGCCGCGGTCCTTTTTCCAGGCGGCCTTATAGGTCAGCAGCTTGCCAGCCTCGCAGCCCAGCTGCATGTCCGCCAGGGTGAACTGGGTGTTCTGGAATTTGCTGATGGGCTTGCCGAACTGGACGCGGCCCTTGGTGTAGTTGACGGCCTCGGCCAGCGCGCCCTCGGCGATGCCCAGGGACTGGGCGGCGATGCCGATACGGCCGCCGTCCAGGGTCATCATGGCGATCTTGAAGCCCTTGCCCTCGGGCCCCAGCAGGTTCTCCTTGGGCACGATGCAGTCCTGGAACACGATCTCAGCGGTGGGGGAGCCGTGCAGGCCCATCTTCTCCTCATGCTTGCCCACGCTGAAACCGGGGAAGGAGCTCTCCACGATGAAGGCGGAGATGCCCCGGGTGCCCTTGGACTTGTCGGTCATGGCGAACACCACGAACACGTCGGCCACATAGCCGTTGGTGATGAAGATCTTGGAGCCGTTCATCACGTAGTGGTCGCCCTCCAGCTTGGCCTCGGTCTGGCCCTTGGAGGCGTCGGAGCCGGCGTTGGGCTCGGTCAGGGCGAAGGCGCCCACATGGCGGCCGGTGGTGAGCATGGGCAGGTACTTGGCCTTCTGCTCGTCGGTGCCGTGCTCCAGGATGGGGGCGCAGCACAGGCCGTTGTGGGTAGCAACGATGTCGCCGGTGGAGGCGCACTGCTTGCTGATCTCCTCCACGCAGATGGCGCTGGCCAGGGCGTCCGCGCCCACGCCGCCGTATTCCTTCGGCACGCAGATGCCCATCACGCCCAGATCGAACAGCTTTGCGATGTTCTCGGCGGGATACTGGCAGGTCTTGTCCGTCTCCGCCGCGATGGGCTTGACCTCATGCTCGGTGAAGTCGGCCATCATTTTTTGGAGCAGCTTGTGCTCACGGCTCAGTTCAAAGTCCATATTCCCTTTCTCCTTTTCATTCCTTGATGCCCGCGACGGATTTGGCGAGCTGCTTCTTGCCCTGGATGTTGCCCTGGCGCGCGATCATGATCCGCTGGGCCTGGGGGGAGCCGGCGCCGTGCATGGACTCGGTGCGGTAGCCCACCGCCGCCGCGCCCAGGCACATGTTCTCCAAAAACCGCATGATCCGCTGCCGGTCCTCGGTGGAGACGCCCTCCTTGGCGGCGAAGTACTTCTTGCAGATCTCGCCGATGGTCTCGCCCTCCCGGCCCACGGGCAGGTCGGACTCGAAGTCCTTCTGGCTGGGCATGGTGACCATGAGCCCGCCGGCGATGTCCTCCGCCAGGCGCACGATCTCGTAGGGGAAGCGGGTCACGTTCTGCTTGCACACGTTGGCCAGCAGCAGGTCGATCTGGTAGTTGCCCGCCTTGGTGGGGCAGCCCTCGCAGGAGCAGGCCACGCCGCAGCAATAGAGGGTCTCGTTCAGGTGGGTCATTTCGATGAGCTTATCCTTCACCGCCGAGGCCTTCTCCACGCCGTTGTACTCCGCGGCCAGGGCGGCCGCGCCGATGACCACGTCGCCCACGCCCACCTTGCAGCCGCCGTAGCTCTGGCGGTGGTAGCCGGCGAAGCGCTCCACGATCATGCCGGCGAACTCGGTCTCGCCGTTGAGGAAGATGTACTCGTTGGGGATGAACACGTGGTCCAGCACCACCAGGGCCTCCTGGCCGCCGAACTTGGCGTTGCCCACGTCGATGTCGCAGCCCTCCTCCAGCTTGCGGGTGTCGCAGCTCTGGCGGCCGTAGATCATGTAAAGGCCGTCGGCGTCGGTGGGGCAGGCGAAGCTCACCGCCCAGTCCGCGTCCTCCGGACCCATGGAGATGGTGGGCATGAAGATGTGCCAGTGGGAGTTGATGGAGCCGGTCTGGTGGCACTTGGCCCCGCAGACCACGATGCCGTCGGGCCGCCGCTCCACCACGTGCACATACATGTCCGGGTCGGCCTGGGCGTGGGGAGCCTTGCTCCGGTCGCCCTTGGGGTCGGTCATGGCACCGTCCACGGTCAGGTCGTTGTCCTGGACGTAGATGAGGAACTTCTTGAAGTTGTCGTGGTAGTGGGTGCCGTATTTCTCGTCGATCTCGTAGGTGGAGGAGAACACGGCGTTGAACGCGTCCATGCCCACGCACCGCTGGAAGCAGCTGGCGGTCTTCTGGCCCAGCAGCCGCTGCATCTTCACCTTCTTCACCAGGTCTTCCGTGGACTGGTGCAGATGGGTGAAGCGGTTGATCCTATGGCCCGTCAGACTGCTGGTAGCGGTCATCAGGTCTTCATACTCCGGGTTCTGGGCCAGGGCGTAGGTCATGGCCACGCAGTTGATGCTGGGGCGGATCATGGGGTGGTCCACCCAGTTTTCGATCTTCTCGCCGAACATGTACACCCGGGTGTTCAGCTTGCGAAGGCTGTCGATGTATTCCTTTGCTGTCATCAATGCCATTGCGGTCCGCTCCTTTTTCAGTCGTTGGCCAGGCCCATCAGCTCATCCCGGAAGATGCGCTCGTCCATGAGCTTCAGGTCGTCGGCGATCTGGGGCTTGAACTCCATCTGGTCCAGCACGTCCTTCTGCAGGTCCACGCCGGGGGCGATCTCGATGAGGGTGACGCCCTCTGGCCGCAGCTGGAACACCGCCCGCTCGGTGATGTACAGCACCGGCTGGTGCACCTTGTTGGCGTACACGCCGGAGAAGGTGATGTGCTCCACCTGCTCGACGAACTTCTTCTTGGCGCCCTCCTGGGTGATGACCAGCTTGCCGTCCCGGCACTCGGTCTTCAGGCCCTTGGCGGTGAAGGTGCCGCAGTAGACCACCTTCTTGGCGTTCTGGGTGATGTCGATGAAGCCGCCGGCGCCGGCCAGACGGGTGCCGAACTTGGACACGTTCAGGTCGCCGTTGGGGGCCGTCTCCGCCAGGCCCAGGAAGGCCACATCCAGGCCGCCGCCCTGATAGAAGTCGAACTGCACGTTGTGGTCCAATATGGCCATGGAGTTGGCCGCCGCGCCGAACTGGGTGCCGCCGTAGGGCACGCCGGCGATGGAGCCGGCCTCCACGGTCAGGGTCATCTTGTCGGAGATGCCCTCCTCCGCCGCCACGTTGGCGATCTTCTCCGGCGCGCCGGTGCCCAGGTTCACGATGGCGTCCTGGGGCAGCTCCATGGCGGCCCGGCGGGCGATGATCTTCTTGGCGTCCAGGGGGATGGGGGGGATGGCGTCCACGGGGATGCGGAACTCGCCGGTGAGCGCCCCGTCATAGGGCATGCCCAGGCACTGCATGTTGTCCTCCACGGAGCCCACCACGATGGCGTCCACGTAGATGCCGGGGATCTTCACCAGCTTGGGGTCCAGGGTGCCGCCCTGGACGATCTTCTCCACCTGGACGATCACCTTGCCGCCGGAGTTCTTGGTGGCCTGGCACTGGGCGGTCACGTCCAGGGGGCCGATCTCCCGGTGGACGGTGCAGTTGCCGTACTCGTCGGCATAGGAGCCGCGGACGAAGCACACGTCGATGGGGATGCTCTTGTAGAGCAGCCGTTCCTCGCCCTCGATCTCGATGAGCTTGACCAGGTCCTCCTTCGTCACGTCGTTGAGCTTGCCGCCGCCGTTGCGGGGGTCCACGAAGGTATACAGGCCCACGTGGGTGATGGTGCCGATATTGTGGGCGGCGATGTCCCGGTACATGTGGGTGATGACGCCCTGGGGCAGGTTATAGGCCTCGATCTTGTTGGCCAGGGCCAGCTCGCCCAGCTTGGCTGCCCGGTCCCAGTGGCCGCCCACCACGCGCTTGACCATGCCCTCATGGCCGAAGTGGTCGCCGCCGGTGCCGTCCCGGTGGCCCTGGCCCGCCGCGAAGAACAGCGTCAGGTCCCGGGGATGGCCGGTCTCCAGAAAGCGCTTTTCCAGCGCTTTGGTCAGGCCCTCCGGGCAGGCGCAGCTGACGAAACCGCCGGTGGAGACGGTGTCGCCGTCCTTCACCATCAGCGCCGCTTCCTCGGCGGTGACGATCTTTACTTTCTTCATGCCGCTGTCCTCCGCTTACTTGTTCTGGAAGTGCTTTTCCTTGCGTTTTTCAAGGAACGCGCCCATGCCCTCTTTCTGGTCGGCGGTGGCGTAGCACATGGCGAACAGCTCGTTCTCCAGGGCGATGCCGTCGTCGATGTCCATCTGCATGCCCCGGTCGATGCAGGCCTTGGCATACTTCACGGCGATGGGGGCGTTGGCGGTGAAGCTCTTGGCCATCTCGATGGCCTTGGGCAGCAGCTCCTCGGGGGGATACACGGCGTTGGCCAGGCCGATGCGCTCAGCCTCGGCGGCGTTGATCTGCCTGCCGGAGAAGATCAGCTCCTTGGCCTTGGCCACGCCCACCCGGCGGGGCAGACGCTGGGTGCCGGAGAAGCCCGGCGTGATGCCCAGGCCCACCTCGGGCTGGCCGAACTTGGCCCCGCCCTTGCCCTCGGCGTTGGGGCCGGCGGCCAGGATGATGTCGCAGCTCATGGCCAGCTCGCAGCCGCCGCCCAGGGCGAAGCCGTTCACCGCGGCGATGGTGGGGATCTCCAGCTTCTCGATCCGGCGCATCAGGGCGCTGCCCCGGCGGCCCCAGGCGCGGCCGGCGGCCACGTCCATGGGATACTGCTCGCCGATGTCGGCCCCGGCCACGAAGGAGCGGCCCTCGCCGGTGATGATCAGCGCGCCCAGCGTCTTGTCCGCCTCGATCTCGCCGACGGCCTGCTCCAGCTCCGCGATGACCGTGGAGTTCAGGGCGTTCAGGGCCTCGGGGCGGGCGATGGTCAGAATGGCGATGTTGTCCTGCTTTTCATAGCGAATGGTGTTGTACATGATGCTTCCTCCCGATAATATGAATAGAGATATAGGCCGGGAAGGATATGACAGCGCGTCATATCCTTCCGCTTTTTCCACTCAGTAGCACTTGCGGTAGATGGCCTCTTCGCTTTCCAGATCGAAGGGGTAGTAGGCGTTGGTCATGAGCCGCTGCTGGTTGGCCTCCACGGACAGGGGGAAGGCCTTGAAGTCCGCCTCGGTGAAGCCGCAGTCCCGCAGGGGCCGCAGAGGCAGGATGCGCTGCAGCAGCGCGTTCAGATAGGGGATGGCGTCCTTGGCCTCGCAGCCGGTGATGGAGGCGATGAGCTCCTTGAACTTCATGATCTCGCCGTTGGGATCGTGCTCGTCATAGTAGTCCAGGATGGCGCCGAACAGCATATAGTTGCTCTCGCCGTGGGGCACGTGATAGGTGCCGCCCAGAGGGAAGCTCATGCCGTGCACGGGGCCGCAGCCGGCCTTCAGGAAGGCGATGCCGGCGTAGAAGCTGGCGGTGACGAACTGGTCCATGTACTCGAACCGGGCGTCCTGGCCCTTCTCGTCCAGCAGCTTGAAGCCGTTGAGGATCAGCTCCATGGCCTTGACGGAGAACAGCTCGCTGGTCATGGTCTTCCGGTGGGGGCTGAGGAAGGACTCGGTGGCGTGCACCAGCGCATCGATGGCGCTGCAGGCGAAGGGCTTGTAGGGCAGGGTCCGCAGCAGGTCGGGGATGAGGCAGACCTTGTTGGGGATGATGTCGTCGCTGACCAGGCCCAGCTTGGTCTCGCCGCCGGTGAGGACCCCGTCCTTCTCGTCCTTGACGATGGCCACGGAGATGTTGGTGCACTCCGAGCCGGTGCCGCAGGTGGTGGGCACGGCGATGACGTCCTTCTCGTGGATGACGGGGAAGCGCTTGAAATAGAGGTTGTGCACCGTGTCGGGCCGCTTGCAGCCCAGAAGCTTGCATAGGTCCATGATGGCGCCGCCGCCCACGGCGATGATGCGGTCATAGCTGTCGTAGGGGATGGCGTCGTACATGGTCTGGATCATGGCCTCGCTGGGCTCGCCGGCACCGAACTTCTCCTGGAAGACGTACTGGCACTTCAGGCCAAGCTCCTCCATGAAGGGGTGGTAGATGAACTCGTTGGTGAGCACCACGTCCCGCTCGCCCAGCTTGAACTCCTCCGCCATCTGGGCAAAGGTCTGGAACTTATATACCGTAGGGGCAAAGATGATCTCTCTCTTGTCCGCCATCAGAGCGGCGGAAAATGCGTCCATTGCCATGGCTCGTTCTACTCCTTTGAAATGATATTTTTACCCGTTATTTCCGGGCGATGACTTTCTTCACGGCGGCCTGGATGTCGGCGGCCCGCAGGCCGTATTCATCCATGAGGAAATCCTGGGGGCCCACCTGGCCGAACCGGTCCTGCACCCCCACGAACTCCAAGGGAGTGGGATGGTTCTTCGCCAGGCAGCTGGCCACCGCGGCGCCCAGACCGCAGCAGGTGTTGTGGTTCTCGGCGGTGACGATGGCGCCGGTCTCGGCCGCGGCCTTCACCAGCAGCGCCTCATCCAGGGGCTTCCAGGTGAACATGTCGATCACCCGGATGCTGACGCCCTGGGCCTGCAGGGCCTCGTAGGCCTGCAGGGCCTCGTCCACCAGGATGCCGGAGGCGACGACGGTGCACACGTCCTTGTCGCTCTCATGCAGCACCACGCCCTTGCCGATCTCGAACTGGGAGCCGGGGGCGTAGATCTGGGTGACGTCCTTGCGGACGAAGCGGGTGTAGGTGACGCCCTCGGTGTGGATCAGCCCGTACATCACGCTGTACAGCTGGTCGTAGTCGCAGGCGTCGATCACCGTGGCGTTGGGGATGGACATATACATCCCCGCGTCCTCCAGGGGCATGTGGGTGCCGCCGTTGAAGGCGGCGGTGACCCCCGCGTCGGAGCCCAGCACATGCACCGTCAGCCCCGCGTAGGCCGCGGACATATAGATCTGGTCATAGCACCGGCGGGAGGAGAAGGTGCCGAAGGAGTGGAGGAAGACCTTCTTGCCCGTGGCGGCCAGGCCCGCGCACACGCCGGCGGCGTTAGCCTCGGCGATGCCGGCCTGCAGCGCCCGGTCCGGGTGCTTTTTCCACAGGCCCTTGGTGTTCAGACAGCCCATCAGGTCGCAGTCCACATAGCACACGGAGGGATCGGCGTCCATCATCTCCTCCAGGGCGGTGACGATGGCGTCCCGGCTGGCGCGGGCGTCCTTTTCATGCTTTCCGATCAAAGTCACGCTCATTTTTTCTCCCTCCTTTAAGCCTGCCTGGCCGCTTCCAGGGCCTGCTCCGCCGCCAGGATCGCCTCTGCCCACTGTTCCTCGTTGGGGGAGGAGCTGTGGGCGTGGCTGGCCTCGGCGAAGGTGGCGCCCTTGCCCTTGCAGGTCTTCAGCACGATGCAGCTGGGGGAGCCCTTGTGGGCGTGGGCCGCCTCCAGCGCGTGGTAGATGGCCGCCACGTCGTGGCCGTCCACCTGCTGGGTGTACAGGCCGAAGGCCGCCACCTTTCCGGGCAGATCCCCGTGGTCCAGGATCTCGGCGGTGGTGCCGTCCAGCTGATAGCCGTTCATGTCCAGGAACACCACCACGTTGTCCAGCTTATGGGCGGCGGCGAAGTGGAACGCCTCCCATACCTGGCCCTCGTCGGCCTCGCCGTCGCCCACCACCAGGTAGACCCGGCTGTCCCGGCCGTCCAGCCTGTTGCCCAGGGCCGCGCCCATGGCGGAGGAGGCCCCCTGGCCCAGAGAGCCGGTGGTCAGATCCACGCCGGGGGTCAGCAGCCGGTCGGTGTGGCTGGGGAAGCGGGTGTGGGGATGGTTGAGGGTATAGGCCTCCTCGATGGGATAGTAGCCCATCAGGCCGAAGGTGGCGTAGGCCGCCGGACCGGCGTGGCCCTTGCTGAGCACCAGCCAGTCCCGATCAGGCCAGCGGGGGTCCTTGGGGTCGAAGCGCATGGCCGCGCCGTACAGCACTGCCAGCAGCTCTGCCAGGTCCACCGAGCCGCCCACGTGGCCGAAGCCCCGGGAGCGGATGACCTTCAGGGTCTCCAGCCGGATCTGGGCCGCCAGGACGTTCAGTTCCTTTACGTTCAGATCTTTCAAGATATGTCCTCCTTGCTGCCGTATCTCACATATACAGCGCCGGCTTGTCCATGGTCTCGACTTTGTAGAACTGGGAGGTGCCACGGGAGGCGTTGAGGGCGTCGCCCGCCACGCAGGCTACGTAGCCGTCCCAGGCGGAGGGGCCGGTGAGCTTGCCGGCGTGGACGGATTCCACCCACTTGCACATCTCGATGTCGTAGGCCTCGATGAAGCGCTCCTTCCAGTCGGTCATGATGGGCATGGACTCGGCGGGCTGGACGGTGTCCCAGCCGGCGGGACGGGACCGGCGCACCACCGCGTAGGGATCGGGCAGCTTCACGGTGCCGTTCTCGCAGACCACCTCGCACTGGATGTCGTAGCCGTAGCCGTCGGCCACCTGGACCTCCACGTCGATGAAGCAGCCCTTCTTGGTGCGCATGAGCATGACCTGGGGGTTGTCGTAGCCCTTGTCGGAGTTGGCGCTCTGGCGCACCTTCACGCACTGCACGTCCTCATACTCGTCGCCTAAGAGCCACCGGCAGATGTCCAGCTCGTGGATGGCCACGTTGGTGACGCCGTTCTCGGTCTTGAAGCCCGGGCCCTGAGAGACGTTGCGGTGGCAGGCCTTGATCAGCAGGGGCGCGCCCAGCTCGCCGGAGTCGATGATCCGCTTCATCTCCGCGTAGCCCCGGTCGTAGTGGCGCATGAAGCCTACCTGGACCATCCGCTTGCCGATCTCCAGCTCCCGCTTGATGATGTCCTCGCAGTCGGCGGCATTCTGGCTCAGGGGCTTTTCGCAGAAGCACCACTTCTCCTCGGCCAGGGTCTTCATCACGTAGTCGTGGTGGGTGGGGTCGATGGAGGTGATCATGACAGCCTCCACCTCGGGGTCCTTGATCATGCCGTCGCAGTCGTTGGCGTAGGAGCGCAGGCCGTACTTGGCGGCCAGCTCGTCCGCCGCCGCGGGCACGTAGTCGCTCACCGCCACCACCGTGGCGCCGGGGACGGTGTCGATGATGCGGCGGCAGTGGTCCCTGCCGATGGCGCCGCAGCCGATGATGCCGATCTTCAGAACTTTATCCATTGTCGTTGCCTTCCTTTTATTACAAATTATATTTGAGAGATATCAATACTTGCGGGCGTCCTTCTCGTGGGCCAGATGGTCCTCGTAAGCGGCCACGTTCTCCGGCCGCTGGGAGACCTGGGTGTCGCCCACGCGCCACCAGGAGCCGTAGCCGTCGGTCATGGTCTTGGGCAGGACCTTGATGTCGATGAGGACGGGGATGTTCTTCACCTTCTTGGCCGCGTCCACCGCCTGGACCAGCTCCTCCATGGTGCGGGCCCGGAAGGACACGCAGCCGTAGGCTGCCGCCACGCCGGCGTAGTCGATGTCCATGAACGGGCCGTTCAGGCCGCCGTCCTTGCTGCGGCTGCGCAGCTCGGTGACCAGGGTGACGTTGCCGTGGCCCACCTGCAGGTTGTTGATGCAGCCGAAGCTGGCGTTGTCGAACAGGCACACCACGATCTTCTTGTGCTCCTGCACGGCGGTGATCAGCTCCCCGTGGAGCATATTGAAGCTGCCGTCGCCGCAGAAGGCGTAGACCTCGTGCTCGGGGCCCACGGCCAGCTTGGCGCCCAGGGCGCCGGCGATCTCATAGCCCATGGTGGAGTAGCCGTATTCCATGTTGTAGGTGTCCTGGCCCACGGCACGCCACATGCGCTGCATGTCGCCGGGCAGGGAGCCGGCCGCGCCGATGGCCACGTCCCCGTCGTCCATGACGGCGTTGATGTATCCCAGGGCGGCGGTCTGGGTCAGCTCCGCGTGCAGATCGTGGGCGAAGCGCCGGGCGGAGCCGGCGTTGGCGTCGTTGATCAGCGGCTTCCAGGAGTCCTTGTCCTCGAACCGGATGCCGTCCAGCCGCTCCAGCTCCTTGAACCACTTTGCCTGGGCCTTGCTGACCTCGTCGGTGTAGGGGGCCTTGTAGCCGTCCAGCTTTTTCAGCAGCCGAGGCAGGGCGTCCTTGGCGTCGGCCACCACGGGGATGGCCTCCATCTTCAGGGCCTGGAACTCGCTGACGTTGATGTTGACGAACCTGCAGCTGTCCTTGAAAAGCCACTTGGAGCTGGTGGTGAAGTCGGTGTAGCGGGTGCCCACGCCGATGACCAGATCCGCCTTCTTGGCGATCTCGTTGGCGGCGGAGCCGCCGGTGACGCCGATGCCGCCCAGGTTCAGGGGGTGGGTCCACTCGATGGCGCTCTTGCCGGCCTGGGTCTCACCGAAGGGGATGCCGGTGGCCTCGGCGAAGGCGCGGAACTCGGCGTGGGCCTCGGAGTAGCGCACGCCGCCGCCGCACACCAGCAGGGGGCGCTTGGCCTTTTTGATGGCCTCCGCCGCCTCGTCCAGGGCCGCCTCGGTGGCGGGACGGCGCTCCAGCCGCCACACACGCTTCTGGAAGAAGCTGGCGGGGTAATCGTAGGCCTCGCCCTCCACGTCCTGGGGCATGGCGATGCACACCGCGCCGGTGTTGGCCGGGTCGGTCAGCGTCCGGAAGGCGGAGATCATGGCGCTCATCAGCTGCTCGGGCCGGACGATCCGGTCCCAGTAGCGGCACACGGCCTTGAAGGCGTCGTTGGTGGAGACGGAGAGGTTATAGGTGTGCTCCACCTGCTGGAGCACCGGATCGGGCTGGCGGCAGGCGTAGGTGTCGCCGGGCAGCACCAGCACGGGGATGTTGTTGGCGGTGGCGGTGCCGCAGGCGGTGACCATGTTGGCCGCGCCGGGGCCGATGGAGGACGTGACGGCGAAGATCTGCTTGCGTTTCATCTGCTTGGCGAAGGCCACGGCCGCCTGGGCCATGCCCTGCTCGTTCTTGCCCTGGTAGATCTCCAGGTGCTTGGCCTCCTGGCTCAGCGCCTGGCCCAGACCCACCACATTGCCGTGGCCGGGGATCATGAATACGCCGCGGACAAAGCGGCTCCGGACGCCGTCCACGTCGATATACTGGTTCTCCAAAAAGCGGACCAGCGCCTGGGCCATGGTCAAACGAACGGTTTTCACTTTGGGTACCTCCTTACTTATATCAATATGTCAGGGCGGACGCAAAGGCCGTCAGTCCTGAAAGATATGCTCGTTGGCGTCCGGCTTCCACAGCCAGGCGTGCTCGGGATCGTCGATACGGGTCTTCAGCCAGGGGTCCCCCTCCAGGTGCCGGATGCCCCAGGCGTAGCACATGGCGTAGCCGGGCGCGGCGGCCTGGGAGTGGAAGCCGTGGTTGATGACGGCGCAGCCGTTGTGGCCGGTCTTGAAGATCTCCCCGTTGGCAAAGCCAGCCCCGAAGCCGTCGGGGTAGTCGAAGCGGTAGAAGTACACCTCCGGCTGGGGATGGTGGTGGGGGGGATAGGAGGACCACTTGCCGGGGAAATTGAGCACCTCCCCCAGCACCATGTTGGAGAAGGGGGCGTTGTCGTAATCGAAGAAGGTCTTGATCTCCCGGCGCATGCAGCCCATCAGCTCGCCGTTGGCCCCGGCGTGCTGGACCTGCACCGTCTCCGGGGTGTACATCACCGGCTCATAGTCCCGGTCGTTGAGCGTCTTCTGGATGTACAGCTCGCTGTGCTCGTGGGCGGTGAGGACGATCTTCGTCTTCCGGGGGGCCAGCAGGCAGAAGGCCTCGTCGTGGAAGCAGTCGGGCCGGTGGGCCTCGGTCACGTGGCCGGCCCAGTCATAGGTCACCTCGCCGGCGAACAGCAGCACGGCGGTCTCCTTTTCCGGCTCCTGGATCACGTAGGTGTCCCCCGGCTCCATCACCAGCAGGCCGATGTCCATCTGGGTGCCCATGTCGTCCACGGCAGAGTCGATGTAGGCGTTGTAGCCCCGCTGCAGCGCATCGTTCTTGGAAAAATAGCTCATGGCAGATGCTCTCCTTCTATCAAAGTCCCGTGTGTTCTTTTATATACTTGCGGCCCTTGATGGCGTACTCCAGCGGCTCGGCCTTGGCCGGGTCCTGCTCGGCCTCCACCAGCAGCCACCCCTGATAGCCGGCGTCGGCCAGGACCTGGAACACCGGGTCGAAGTCCACGTCCCCGTCGCCGGGCACGGTGAAGGCGCCGTTGCGGACGGCCTGCAGGAAGCTCCAGTCGTTGGCCTTCACCTGCTCCACCACGGCCAGGCGCATGTCCTTCAGGTGGACGTGGCCCACCCGGTCCACGTACTTTTTCAGCATGGCCAGGGGGTCCTCCCCGGCGAAGGTGAAGTGGCCGGTGTCGTAGCAGAGGAACGCGTACTTCGGGTCGGTGTTTGCCATCATCCGGTCGGTCTCGGCGCTGGTCTGCACCACGGTGCCCATGTGGTGGTGGAAGCACAGCTTGAAGCCCCGGTCGGCGGCGATCTTGCCCAGGGTGTTGAGCCCGGCGCAGAACCGGTCCCACTCGCCGTCGTCCATCACGTGCTTGTGCCCGCCTGTGAGGATGGGGGTGTCCATCTTGCCCTGGATGGAATAACTCTGCTCGCTGACGTTGATGCGGTCAGCGCCGACGGCCGCGAGGAAGTCCAGGTTGGCGGTGAAGTCGGCGATCTCCTCCTCCATGGGCCGGGTCAGGATGAAGGACGAGTACCAGCGGCTGGCGATGCGCATGCCCCGCAGGTCCAGGGCCGCTTTCAGCTCCGCCGGGTCCTTGGGGTACTTGTTGCCGATCTCGCAGCCGGTGAAGCCGGCCAGCGCCATCTCGCTGACGGTCTGTTTAAAGGTGTTCTCCGCGCCCAGCTCCGGCATGTCGTCGTTGCACCAGCCGATGGGCGCGATGCCCAGGGATACTTTCTTGGGGTCGAACATGATAGCTGCCTCCTCGTATGGGTCCTTATATGGTATGGAGCGCGTCCTCCGGGGACGGACGGCACTGCTCCGCCGGCAGACGATCACGCCTGCCGGAACGGACACTTTTATACACGATAAAAATACCACTGTGTCAAGGAAAAAAGCAACGGTTTTTCAGCGCCGCCGAGCATTTTTTACGATTTAGCCAAAGGGACATACAAAAATTCTGTCATATAGACAGAAAATATTTTTTGCGGCCGATCAGGGGAAAAGGGAAGGGCGGGAGTGCCGCCAAAAATGCGGCCGGTCCCACCGATAGGAAATGGATAGATTGCCCAAAACGGTCAGGACGTTTTGGGCAATAATCAACAGAAATGCAGAAGGATATTGATTTTGCTTGTGCAATGTGATAGGATAATCACGATTTACCGGGGAATAACGGTTCGGTGAAAAAAGCAGAGTTCCGCGGAGCAGACCATCCGCGGCGGCGCTGCAAGGAGCGGCGTGATTTTTTTCGCAAAAAACTGATCAGTTTTCCCGGATATTTATCCGTAAAGGAGAAGAAAAGTATGAAAAAGATCCTTGCACTGATGCTGGCCCTGCTGATGGTCCTGTCCCTGGCCGCCTGCGGCGGCGGCGGTGGGTCCGAGTCCAAAGAACCGGCTGCCGAGGGCGGTGAGGAGTACAACATCTCCGTCATCCTGAAGACCACTGCCTCCGAGTACTGGGGCTACGTGGTCGCCGGCGCCAACGCCTACATGAAGGACCACCCCAATGTGCACGTCGAGGTCAAGGGCGCTACCTCCGAGACCGCTTATGACGAGCAGCAGAACATGATCGAGACCGATATGGCCAACGCGGACATCGACGGCTACGTCATCGCCCCCCTGCAGGCGGACATGGTCGCCAACATGATCGCCGGCCAGACCAAGCCCATCGTGGCTGTGGACACCGACATCGACGCCCCTGAGGTGCTGTCCTTCGTGGGCACCGGCAACGAGGCCGCCGGCAAGCTGGGCGGCGAGGCTGCCGCCAACCTGGCCAAGGAGCGCGGCTGGACCGAGATCAAGTGCATCGAGATCGCCGGCGTGCAGGGCGACTCCACCAATGAGGCCCGTATGGCTGGCTACAAGGCCGGCATCGAGGCCGCCGGCGGCGAGTTCCTGTCCGACGAGGTCCAGTATGCCAACGCCGTGGCCGACCAGGCCACCACCTGCATGGAAGCCATCATGCAGAACCATCCCGAGGGCATCGCCGTCATCTGCGCCAACAACGACGACATGGCCATGGCCGCCGCCCGTGCCGCTGCCGGCAACGAGGCCTATGCCAACACCGTGTTCCTGGGCTTCGACGGCATCCAGTCCGCCTGCAACTCCATCCTGGCCGGCGAGGAGACCATGAGCGTCTGCCAGCAGGGCTATGAGATGGGCTACAACTCCGTGGACGCCGTGGTCCGCGCCCTGCAGGGCGAGACCCTGGAGGAGTTCATCGACGCCGGCGCCAGCATCGTCGACCCCGACACCGCCCAGGAGCGTCTGGAGCTGCTCCAGAGCTACCTCGAGTGATACCCCGGCAAACATATCCTTATAAGCGACTGACATAAGGTCGGGCCCCATCCCGGAGCATCTGGGGTGGGGCCCTCTGCCTTATCCGGGCCCCAGGCGGCCCGGCGGGCGGGCCCCGGGCCCGTCCATCCGCCCCGGGAGGTCCTCCCTTCCCCGGCGAGAACGAAGAGGAGGTGAACACACAAGTTGGCAGAAGCGGAATATATAGTTGAACTGAGAGACGTGACCAAGCGTTTTCCCGGCGTGGTGGCCCTGAGCCATATGCACCTGGCCGTGAAGCCCGGTGAGATCCACGGGCTGATCGGCGAGAACGGCGCGGGCAAATCCACGCTGATCAAGGTCCTCACCGGCGTGCACATGGCGGACGAGGGCGAGATATACGTCAACGGCGAGAAGATGGTGTTCCACAACCCCAACCAGTCCACCGCCGCGGGCATCGCCTGCGTGTACCAGGAGCTGAACATCGAAAAGCTCTTGAGCGTGACGGACAACATCTTCATCAACAAGTGGCTGAAAAAGGGCGTGCTGCTGGACTATGAGGCCATGCACGTCAAGGCGAAGGAGGTCATGGCCAGCCTGGGCCAGGATATCGACCCGCGCAAGCCGGCGGGGACCTTCGGCATGGGCGTGCAGCAGATGATCGAGATCGCCAAGGCCGTGCTGATCGACGCCAAGATGATCATCATGGACGAGCCCACGTCCTCCCTGGGCGAGCGGGAGGTGGAGCAGCTGATGCGCACCTGCCGTGAGCTGAAGAGCCGGGGCATCGGCATCCTGTTCGTGTCCCACAAGCTGGAGGAGCTGTTCGAGCTGTGCGACCGGGTGACGGTGATCCGGGACGGCGAGTACATAGACACCCGGGACATCGGCGACTGGACCAACGACTCGCTGATCACCGCCATGGTGGGCCGGACCCTGGAGAACCAGTTCCCCAAGGAGTTCGGCGAAAAGGGCGAGTGCATGCTGAAGGTGGAGGACCTGGAGATCGGCGGCGTGCTCCACGGCGTGAGCTTCGAGGCCTATGGCGGGCAGATACTGGGCCTGAGCGGCCTGGTGGGCGCGGGCCGCACGGAGGCGGTGCGTGCCATCTTCGGCGCCGACCCCCTGGACGGCGGCAAGATCTTCGTCCACGGCAAGCAGATGAAGCTCAAGAGCCCCAAGCAGGCCATCGCGGCGGGCATCGCCCTGCTGACCGAGGACCGGAAGGGCTCCGGCCTGGTCCTGCCGGAGAGCATCCGCACCAACCTCATCCTGTCCAGCTTCAAAAAGCACAGCGACGGGCTGTTCCTCAATGAGAAGCGGATAGAGAAGAACGGCCAGGACAAGATCGACTCTCTGCGGATAAAGACCCCTTCCATCGACGAGGTCGTCGGGCAGCTGTCCGGCGGCAACCAGCAGAAGGTGGTCATCGGCAAGTGGCTCAATGCCGAGGCAGACATCTACATCTTCGACGAGCCCACCCGCGGCATCGACGTGGGCGCCAAGGTCGAGGTCTACAACGTTATGAACAGCCTGGTCAAGGCTGGAAAATGCGTCATCATGATATCCTCTGAAATGCCGGAGATCCTGGGCATGAGCGACCGGGTGGTGGTCATGCGCGGCGGCAGGGTCATGGCCACCGTGGACCGGGACAGCAAGTATTTCAACCAGGAGGACATCATGAAGGCAGCTTGGGGAGGGAGTTTAGATGACGAAAACTAAGAAAAAGAGCGGCGGCCTGCAGCTGGGCACCATCCTGGCGTTGGTCATCATGTGCGCTTTCCTGGCCATCACCAACAAGAACTTTTACAATCCCAGCAACATCATGAGCATCCTGAAGCAGACGGCCTTCAACGCCTTCCTGGCCACGGGCATGCTGCTGTGCCTGATCACCGCGGGCATCGACCTGTCCGTGGGCGCAAACGCGGTGTTCTGCGCCTGCCTGATGGGCGCGCTGAAGGAGATGGGCGTGAACAACGGCATCCTGCTGATGCTCATCGCCATCGTCGCCGGCGGCGTGATCGGCTTCATCAACGGCACCCTGCTCACCCGCCTGCACCTGCCTCACCCTTTCGTGTCCACCCTGGGCATGAAGAACGTGCTCTGGGGCCTGGCACTGGTGGTCACCGGCAGCAGAATGATAAACAACTTCCCCGAATCCGTACAGTTTCTGGGCAAGCAGACCATCGGCGGCTGGGGCGGCGGCTTCCCCGTGGGCTTCATCGTAGTGCTGGTGGTATACGTGGTCATGCACATCTTCCTGAGCCGCACCTCGCTGGGCCGCTCCATCTACTGCGCCGGCGGCAACATGGAGGCCACCCGTCTGTCCGGTATCAATACTGCCAACGTCCTGACCTTCTGCTATACCATGTCCGGCGTGATGGCCGCTCTGGCCGGCATCTACTCCATCGGCCGGTCCGGCATCTGCAACGGCGCCAATGCCACCCAGCCCTATGATACGGACGCCATCGCGGCCTGCATCATCGGCGGCGCCTCCTTCACCGGCGGCAAGGGCACCATGTTCGGCACCATGCTGGGCTGCCTGATCATCGCCGTGCTGCGCAACGGCTTCACCCTGCTGGCCATCGACTCCTCCGTCCAGAACATCGTTCTCGGCCTGGTGATCATCATGGCCGTGCTGATGGACGTGATCCGCGCCCAGATGGAGGCCAAGCGCCGCCGTCTGGCCGCCGGCAAGTGAACCCTCTCCCGGCACGAACACAGCGAACAAGACCGAGGGCTCGGTGTGAACGCTCACGCCGGGCCCTTCTGATAGTAAGGAGAACGCCATGAAAAAGCTGAAAATAGGCATCGTGGGCCTGGGCCGGCTGGGCAAGGTCCATGCTGCCAACATCGCCTATAAAATATCCAACGCCGAGCTGACCGCCGCCTGCTCCATCGTGCCCGCGGAGCTGGAGTACGCCAAGGCGGAGCTGGGCGTCGCGGACGTGTACGCCGACTATAAGGAGATGCTGGCCAAGGCGGACATCGACGCGGTGGTCATCGTCACCACCTCCTCGGAGCACTGCTGGCAGATCGAGGCAGCCCTGGACGCGGGCAAACACGTCTTCTCCGAGAAACCCCTGGGAGTGGACGTGGCCCAGTGCAAGCAGGCGGAGGCAGCCGTGGAGCGCCACCCCGACCGCACCTTCATGCTGGGCTTCATGCGCCGGTACGACGCCTCCTACGCCTACGCCAAGAAGAAGATAGACGCCGGCGAGATCGGCACCCCCTACCTGGTGAAGGCCACGGGCATCGACCCGGAGGCGGCCGTCCAGGGGGCCATCCGCTTTGCCAAGACCTCCGGCGGCATCTTTCTGGACATGGCCATCCACGACATCGACCTGATGCGGTGGTTTTTGGGCAGCGAGGCCACGGAGGTGTACGCCATGGGCGCCACCTTCAAGCACCCGGAGTTTAAAGAGGCCGGCGACGACGAGACCGGCGTGGCGGTCTATAAGTTTGAAAACGGCGCCATGGGCATCACCCATGTGGGCCGCACCGCCCCCCACGGCTACCATGTGGAGACCGAGATCGTGGGCACCGAGGGCACCATCCGCATCTCCGCCGTGCCGGAGAAGAACCTGGCCCGGCTGTACAACGCCAACGGCGTGTGCACCGAGTGCGTGCAGGGGTTCCCGGAGCGGTTCGCGGACGCCTATCTGGCGGAGATGGAGGAATTCGTCAGATGCGCCCTGGAGGGCCGGCAGCCCGGCGTGAGCGTCTACGACGGCACCAAGTCCACCCTCATCGGCTACGCCACCACCGAAGCCTGGAAGACAGGCAAGGCCGTGAAGATCGGATAAATACCTTGTTGACGGCCCCCTCGTCAAAGGGGGCGTCATAAGACAGTACAATATCGTATTTTGGGAATGGCGTGGCGTTTGTCACGCCATTTCCTCTTGCATCAGCTCTTGGATGGGGATAAATCCCACAAAATCATAGGAAATGTGAATACTCTGCCGCCGCTTGCCGCTGCTCTTATCCGGGGCTTCTATGTAGATGGCCTTCACCATCTCATGCAGCGCATACGGCGTCAGTTCCTCCAGACCAACATATTTATGCGCCTGGGCTATGAAGCGTTCCACATCGTCGGCTTTTTGCTCCTGCTGGTCCATCTCTTTGGCGAGTGTTTCCACTTCCCGTTTGAGCTTCGCCTGTTCGTCCTCATAGGACTTGCTCATGGATGCGAACCGCTCGTCAGAGATCGTACCATTCACCCGGTCCTCATACAGTCGCATGAAAATACGGTCCAGCTCACTCAGCCGTTTCTCCGCCTTGGCCAGCTTCTTTTTATTCACCCGGATGGCCTCGTCGGATGCCAGCTTCAGCTTGTCGCCCATGACTGCCCGGAAGTGCGCTTCATGGTTTGCCACATAGGATATGACCATCTGCATGTGCCGCAGCACCATGTCCTCCAACACCACCGCCCGGATATAATGACTGCCGCATTTGTCCTTGTGGTGCCGGTGGGTGGCGCAAACGAAGAAATCCTGCCGCTTCTCAAACTTGACGCTGGTACAGTAGTACATCTTCGCGCCGCAGTCCGCGCAGAAAACGAGGCCGGAGAAGATGCTGCTCTTGCCGGTTTTCGTCTGGCGATGGCGCTGCTGGCGTATCTGCTGGACCTTCTCAAACACTTCCTCCGTGATGATGGCAGGCTGGGTGTCATAGAATACGGTCCTGTCATCTTCCGGTGTTTTCCGCTGCTTCTTATCCCAGATGGAGTTGGTGTAGGTCTTGAAGTTGACGGTACAGCCCGTGTATTCCCGCCGCTCCAGGATATGCACCACCGTAGTGGTATCCCATCTGTACGGATAATCGCTCGGTTTCCCCTGGTAGGTCGTGGGATTGGGGATGTGTTCCTGCTCCAGAAGATTTCCGATCTGTGTCGGGCCGCGCCCTTCCATGCAGAGGTCAAAGATATGCCGTACCACTTGCGCGGCTTCCTCGTCGATGACCCACTGCTTTGGATTCTCCGGGTCCTTGACGTAGCCATACGGCGGGTTGGCGGTCAGGTGTTCTCCCCGCTCACCTTTGGCCTTCATCACGGCCCGAATCTTCCGGCTGGTATCGCGGGCGTAAAACTCGTTGAACCAGTTTTTGATCCCGGCGAAGTCATTGTCCACACTGTTGGGGTCGATGGTGTCGTAGTTGTCATTGATGGCGATGTACCGCACCTCATGCTTGGCAAAGGTGATGTTGATATACATCCCCGTCAATGCGGAGTTGCGCCCAAACCGGGACAGGTCTTTCGTGATGACAACGGCTACCTGGTCACTCTCCACCGCCTCCAGCATCTTCTGGAATCCGGGTCTTTCAAAACTCGTACCAGAATAACCGTCGTCCACAAAAAAGACAAGGTTGGTGAAGTGGTGTTCCTTTGCGTACCGTTCCAGTATGGCTTTCTGATTACTGATGGAGTTGCTCTCGCCTTCAAGAGAATCTTCCTGGGATAAGCGACAATATAGTGCAGTGATCTTGTCAGTTGCCCGTGACATGTTTGATACCTCCTTCTTAGGGCAACTGCCTTATCAGAATTGGCTCGTTTGTTCATTCCTCCGCCCCCGCGTTGGCCATGTTCTGCTCCATGACGCGCTCCAGCTTCCTGTCAAGAAGCTCGATCCCGTCATAGCTTCCTGTGACCGTGTAGACTGTCTCGCCGATCTCTTTGGTCAGCGTGATCTCCGGCAGCTCGTTTGCAGAGAGGTTCTGGACATGAAGTGCGCCGGATTTGTCACGGCACTTTTCGTGATCGTCATGGTCCGCAGGAAGAGGCTCCCGCTCAAAATACGGGTCGGGATCAGAGAAGTAGTATGTGGGTATCTCCTCATGGGGCTTCTCGCTCCGCATCGTCTCGAAAAGGTCAAAGGCCTTGTCCGAGGGGTGCAGATCCAGCAGGCGTTCCAGGATGATTCGCTCACCGGGGGTGAGCGTGGAGAGGATCTTCTGGTCTTTCTCCGAGAGGGCGGATTCAGTTTTGCTCACTTCTTCGCTCATGGTGGACCTCTTAGATGGAATGAACGGGTCGATAGCAGAATACGAGCGATTTTACAAGGCCGCAGCTGTGTCCGTTGGATCAAAACCGAAGAATCTGGCAGTCATCAAAATGGGCCGTTACGATCCTGGCAAGCAGGGCATGGTGTTACACACCATGCAAAAATTGCCTGCCAGTCATTTTGCTCCGCGCATAACTGGCAAGCAATGCATAGTGGTACACACATGCGGAAAATGGACGATCTCGGCATAGCCGGAATCGTCCATTTTGCTTGTTAGGGCAGCATCCCCAAGCCCCTTTGAACGCACAATAAATCGTGCGGCTGCGCGTCCCGGCGGGACGCTTTTGTTTGTATGTTCTCGGTATCAGTTCGGCGCATTTTCACCTCTGTGAGCGTGGCCTTGGCGGTGTGATATACGGGCGTGGCTGGCTGTGGGAAAACCGGCTTTTGTATCATGCCGGGAACATGAAATCATCTTCCCTACGCGCTCGGCCTCTTGTAATAGTTCTCACATCAGACAGCCAGCGGGGGATAGCTTGCGGAGCAAGCGCAAGGGGGCCGCCCCGGAGCAGCAGTGACGCAAAACAGCCGGACATTCAGTTGTCCGGGCTGTGCCTCGCAGAGCGCACATACATGGTCGTCAGACCATGTATAGAAGTGCGCCATTAGGAAAAAGCGTTTCACAGAAACGCGCAGCCAGCTCCGGCACGGAGCTGTTCAAAGGGGTCCGGGGATGCTGCCCCGGCAAGCAAAAATGGGTCATTCCGACACGGGGCCGGAATGACCCATTTTTTGCATGTGGTGCTATACATGCCCTGCTTGCCAGGATTGTGGGGCTATGATTTTGCCATCCAAGCCCTATTCCGTTTTCATCGGCAGGCTGGCGGTGAAACGGAACTTTTTATCTGCGGCATCGTATTCGATGAAATACATCCCACCGCTCCGCTCGATCATGGCCGTCACGTTTTTCAGCCCGTAGCCGTGGGCCAGCGTGTCCTCCTTCGTGGTCTGCACCGTATTGTCCCGAATCGCCACCGGCTCCGCCGTCGTGTTGTCTATGCACATCAGCGCACTCCGCTTTTCCACTTTCATCCGCATCCAGATATGCCGTTTCCTGACAGGACCCGAAACATTCCCTCTGCTGCTGTCTCAGCATAAGCATCCATAGCAGAAGCCGCCGTTGC